>DATKOY010000103.1:0-34457 GCA_035524415.1 Solirubrobacteraceae bacterium
GTGGACGCACGATCGTCGCGTCGTGCTGTGCGACTGGGGCGGCGGACTCGCGGCCGGTGTGGCCCGTGTCGCCGAGCAGGGCCTCACCACCCTGCCTGCGGTGGCGGCGAGCGCCGCCGCCAGGCTCGATGCACCGGCACGCTTGACGGTCTCCCGCGAGCGGGCGCACTCGATGAGGGGTGCTGTCAATCGGCAGCAGATCATCGTCACACCCATAAACACGGCCACCGCCGTGGAATCAACCATCTCTGACTAGTGGCGATCGTCTCGATCGTCGAGGAACGCGGTCAGGCGTTCGAGATCGCTCAGCGAGACCTGCTCAAACGCGAGCGCCGGCTGGCCGGCGCCCAACACCCGGACCACCCGGGCGACCGCCTGCAGGGGAGCCTCACCGTCCGCAAGCTCGAGCTGCAGCGAGACCTTCGCCCCGAGCGTCAGCGGCCCATCGGCGAGCACGAGCCCGACACCGCTGACGGTGACGGTCTCGGTCTCGATTGGGGCAACCTCGCCGGGCGCCCGCACGGACACCGGCAGCGCCGCGTCCGTGAGCGCCGCGCCCCCCGCGTCCCCCGCGTCCGCGAGCGCATCGCGGATGCTGTCGAGCACGAGCTCACGGGTGAACGGCTTGACGATGAAGCCCCCAGCTCCGAGCGAGAGCGCCTGGGTCACCTTGCGCTCGTCGAGCGATGCGGAGCAGACGACGACCGTGAGCGAGGGATCGACCATCTTCAGGTGCTTGAGGGTCATCATGCCCGCGCGGCCGGGCATGATCAGATCGAGCGTGACGAGATCGGGGTGGTGCTCGTGCACGCATACCGGCGCCTCGAGGCCGTCCGCGGCCTCGCCGACGACCTGGTGGCCGCCGCTGGTCAGGATGTCGGCGAGCATCCTGCGAATCAGCAGGCTGTCGTCGACGATCACGATACGTGCCAAGCGGGATCCTTCCGTCACATGGCGATACGGCGGTTGTCCGTCCCCTTGGACGTGAATCGGACCTGCACCCGTCCTCCGCCACCGTCGGGCCCGCACCTGGACAACCGTTGCGGCCGGTGCCCTGTCTACCCTGCTGAGCATGTCCCACCTCCCGCCGGGCGTCCACCGCGACTACCCGCTGGCGCGCTTCACGACGATCCGGACCGGTGGTCCGGCAGAGCTGTTCGCTCGCGCGGGGACGCTCGAGCAGCTCGAGCGGCTCGTCGCGTGGGCCGCCGCGGAGGGAGTTCAGGTAGGGGTCGTGGGCTCGGGGTCGAACCTGCTCATTGCGGACGCCGGCGTCCCCGGGCTTGTGGTGAAACTGGACAAGGACCTGAGCAAGATCGAGCTTGACGGCAACCGAATGCAATGCGGCGGCGGCGCGCGCCTGCCGGCCGTCTCGGCGCGTGCCGCGAGCGCCGGCCTCACCGGCATCGAGTTCGGGGTCAACATTCCCGGATCCGTCGGCGGGGCCGTCCGGATGAACGCGAACGCGTACGGCGGCGTGCTCGCGCGCGTACTCGAGTGGGTCGACGTCGTCAGCTCGTCCGGCACGACCCGGCGCAGGCCGGACGAGCTCGGCTTCGGCTACCGGCGCTCAAATCTCCACCCGGGCGAGATCGTCGCCCGTGCGTGCCTGATCCTCGATCCGGCGCCGAGCGCCGAGGTCAAGGCCACGCTCGCGGACATGCGGGCGCGCCGCAAGGCCGCCCAACCCTCGGGGATCAAGACGTTCGGCTCGACGTTCAAGAATCCGGACGACCCGCGGGCCGACGGCCGAACGGCGGGCCAGCTGCTCCACGCTGCAGGCTGCCGCGGCCTGCGGATCGGGGGCGCCGGGTTCTCTGCCAAGCACGCCAACTTCGTCGAAAACCACGGCGACGCGACGACGGCCGACGTGATCGCGCTGATGGCCGAGGGGCGCCGGCGCGTCAAGGAGCAGTTTGGCATCGAGCTCGAGCCGGAGGTGCAGGCGCTCGGCGCGATCGAGTCCCTCCGCGACTGGACGCACGGATGACCGCTGCCGGCTTCCTCGACCGGCGGCGGCGGGCGCGGCGCCTGCACCCACGTCTGCGCGCGCTCACCGTCGTCATCGTCATTGCGCTCGCGCTCCTGCTGGGGGGTGGCTGGCTGTGGCTGCGCGAGTCGAGCCTGGTCGCGATCAACCGCGTCACGATCACGGGCGTGAGCGGTCCGGATGCCGCCGAGATCCGCTCGGCGCTGCGCGCGGCCGCCGAGAACATGACGACGCTCGACGTCCGGATCGGCCAGCTGCGCAGCGCGGTGGCGCCGTATCCGGTCGTCAAGGACCTCCGTGTCAGGGCGCAGTTCCCGCACGGCATCCGGATCCATGTGATCGAGCACGTGGCGGTCGGAGCGGTCACGGTCGGCGGACGCACGATTCCGGTCGCCGGCGACGGCACGCTGCTGCACGATGTTGCCGCCCCGGGCTCCCTGCCGGTGATCCCGCTGCGGGTGCCGCCGGGCGGCACACGGCTGACCGAGCCTGATGCGCTCGCGGCGGTTCAGGTCCTGGCGGAGGCCCCGTACCGGATGCTCGAGCGGGTGACTGAGGTGACGAACGTGGCGCCGCACGGCCTCGTCGCCCAGCTGCGCAACGGGCCGAGCATCTACTTCGGCAATGCCGAGCGGCTGGCGGCCAAGTGGCTTGCTGCCGCCGCGGTCCTCGCGGATCCCGGCTCGGCGGGCGCGCTGTACATCGACGTCACCGATCCGGAGCGCGCGGCCGCCGGCGTCGGCTCGAGTACGACCACACCGGGGTCGGCAGGAGGGTAAACCTCAAGTAGAGCTTGACCCTGCCAAAATCGCAACTCTCGGGCGACGATCGAGACTTGCGCGATCTGCAACGAACGTTGCGAGCACGGTCCGTTCGTTGACTTCGCGCATCATCAAGCCCTAACGTGCGAAACTCCCGCTACAAGGCGAAAGAGTGGAAAACGCTCAACGCTATCTCGAGGGTCGGACGGTCACCATGGAAAGCGGCAGTTACCTGGCAGTCATCAAGGTCGTTGGAGTCGGCGGCGGCGGCACGAACGCGGTTAACCGGATGGTTGATGCAGGTCTGCGCGGCGTCGAGTTCATCGCGTGCAACACCGATGCTCAGGCGCTCGCGATGTGTGACGCCGACATCAAGCTCAACATCGGCCATGAGTTGACAAAGGGGCTGGGGGCCGGCGCGAATCCCGAAGTCGGGCACGGCGCCGCTGCCGAGTCGCGCGACGACATCAAGGAGGCCCTCAAGGGCGCCGACATGGTGTTCGTGACCGCCGGCGAAGGCGGCGGAACGGGCACCGGCGCGGCGCCTGTGATCGCGGAGATCGCAAAGAACGAGATCGGCGCGCTGACGGTGGGCGTCGTCACGAGACCGTTCTCGTTCGAGGGCACGCAGCGCGCCCGCCAAGCGCAGGAGGGGATCCAGAAGCTGCGCGAGCACGTCGACACGCTGATCGTGATCCCGAACGAGAAGCTGCTCGCGATCGTCGAGCGCCGCACCACGATCCTCGACGCCTTCCGCGAGGCCGACAACGTCCTGCGCCAGGGCGTGCAGGGCATCACCGACCTGATCACGATCCCCGGGCTCATCAACCTCGACTTCGCGGACGTCCGCACGATCATGCACGACGCCGGCAGCGCGCTGATGGGCATCGGCAGCGCGGGCGGCGAGAACCGCGCCGCCGAGGCGGCCAAGATCGCGATCTCCTCACCGCTGCTCGAGGAGTCGGTCGAGGGAGCGATGGGCATCCTGCTCAACATCACCGGCGGCCACGACCTCGGACTGTTCGAGGTCAACGAGGCGGCCGAGATCGTCCAGAGCGCCGCGGACGCGAACTCGAACATCATCTTCGGCGCGGTGATCGACGACTCGATGGGCGATGACGTGCGCGTGACGGTGATCGCCACTGGGTTCGACCACGGGCACGCGAGTCCGAGCACGGCGCGCCAGGAGACGCGGCGGGCCCGCCGCGATCGCGACGTGACGATGGACGACAGCCAGCGCTCGTCGCTCGAGATCCGCGACGACGAGATCGACATTCCGTCCTTCCTGAAGGACCGCTGAGTCGCTCACCGCGCCGGGACGGCGCAACCCCGAGCGATCTCTGTTGTTCTACCGGGCGTACGACATTCGGCCGACAAGCGAATGCGAGGTGCAGGAGACTGGCTGCCTGTGTATCGGGCGGCATCGTTGTGCTGCCTGCTCACGGTCGCGCTGCTGACCGCGCCCGCGCCCGCGCTCGGCCAGCAGCAGCCCACCGCGACGCCGCCCAGCGTGATCGACGGACCAAGCCCCGCAGTCGTCGGGCTGAACGCCATGTCCGTGGCGCGCGACGGCACAGGCGGACTCGTCTACCTCAAGCAGGTGGGCGGGGTCGCGCACGTATTCGTCTCCCGACTGCTCGGGGGGACATTCGGTCCACCCGAGGAGGTGGACGCCTCGCTGCCCGGCGCCTCGGAGCAGCCGGTGATCGCGGCGGGCAACAGCGGGTTGCTGCTCGTGGGCTTCATCAACGGCGGTCAGCTGTACGTCGTCACCCGCGTGTCCGCGGGTTCCCCAGCGAGCGCCCCGCAGGCGCTGGCGGCGGGAGCGAGCAACCCCTCGATCTCGATCAGCAACTTCGGCAAGGCGTACCTCGCCTTCACCGTCGCCGGGTCCGGGGGCGGCGACGTCCGGGCCGCCTACTACGACGCGGGCGCCTGGGCGGCCGAGTCGGCGCCGCTCGACGCCGCGCCGAGCGACGACGCCGGCGACGGCGCGGGACGGCCGGACGTGACGACCGCCGGCGACGGGGTCGGGATCGTGGCCTGGGGCGAAGCCGGCCACGTCTACACGCGCAGGGTGTGGGGCACCTCGCCGAGCGTCGTGTTCGAGCAGGCCGACCCGTCGTCCGTCGGTGGATGGGACGAGGTCGCAGCCGACGAGCCGACGCTCGGAGCCGGCGGCGATTCGTCGTATGCGACGGTCGCGTTTCACGAGGTGCTCTCGAACGGCACGCAGACGCAGACGCGCGTGTTCTCGCGCCGGCTGCACGGCTCCCAGTACGACGGGCTGGCGAGCGCAGACGGGCTCGCCACGCGCGCTGCCGACGGTGCCGTGCAGCCGCAGGTCACGATCAGCGAATACGGCGCGGGCTTCGTCACCTCGGCGCGCGATGACACGCACGCGCTGTACGCGATGTCGCTCGCGGCGAACGGCGTGAGCGGTCCATTCGCGCAGGTCGACAGCCTCCAGAACGTGACCGATCCCGACAGCGTCGCGGCGACGGCGGGGCTGTATTCCGCGCTGATCGTGTGGCAGCACGATCCCGGCCCGCCGGGCGCGCCCGAGATCCGGATGCGCTACGCCCCCGACGGCACGACCCTCGGCCCCGAGGTCGTGCTGTCCTCACCTGCGCTTGGGCCCACCGACGCCGACGGAGGGCTCGCGGCCGCCGGCGACACCTCCGGGGACGCAGTTGTCGCGTGGCTCCAGGGCACCCCAGGGAGCCTCGCGATCGTGACCGATCAGCTCTACCAGGCTCCCGGTGGACTGTCGCCGTCGGTCGCGTTCACATACGCGCGCACGATGCAACCGCGGCTTTCCTGGTCCTCGGCTCGCGATCTCTGGGGGCCGGTCCAGTACACCGTGACACTTGACGGCGCCCAGCTCCCGGCGACCACCGGAACCTCGCTCGTCGCTCCCGAGCCGCTCGCGGACGGACGGCACACCTGGCAGGTGACGGCGAGCAACCCGGCGGGCCTCACCAGCACCGCGCGGGCGGCCGCCGTGTGGGTCGACACGGTGGCGCCCGCCGGCATCGTCACGATCACCGGCACCCGGTATGTCGGCACGTATCTGCACCTCACCGTGGTGTACACCGACGCGCCCCCGCCAGAGCTCCCGTCGAGCGCATCGGGGATCGCCACGGTCACGGTCAACTGGGGCGACGGCAGCCTCTACACGATCACCCACGGCAAGTACCACGCCTATCCGCGGCCCGGCCGGTACCGCGTGACGGTCACGATCACCGACCGTGCCGGGAACACGACCAGGCTGGTGCAGTCGTTGCGGATCACCCTGAAGCCGAAGCCGAAGCCGAAGCCCAAACGCAAGGGCAAGCCCAAGCCCACGCCGCATCACATCCGGCGACAGACAGCGACCTCGGCGCGCGTGCCGACAGCGCGAGCGTGATCCGCCGCACTGCACTGATCGCGCTCCTGCTCGCGCTGCTCGCGGCCGCCACCGCCGATGCGCAGGGCCCTGCGTACCTCGCGACGCCGCCGACCCCCGGCGCCCTCTACGGCGACGGCCAGACCGGCCGCTACCTGCTCGGAGGTGCGTGGCTGTACCGGCCCGATCCGGCCGTTGTCGGGATCGCGCAGGGCTTCTGGCGCGATCAGGCCGCCACCGACGGCTGGACGCCGGTGACGGTCCCGAACGCCTACAACGCGGGCGATCTGTCGAGCACGAGCATGGCCGGCTACGTCGGCTGGTACCGGCGCGACTTCACCCTGCCCCGGGGAGTGTTCGGGCGGTACGTGAAGACCGCCGACCGCCGCTGGATCATCCGCTTCGAGTCGGTCAACTACCGCGCGACCGTCTGGCTCAACGGCCGCCAGATCGGTACCCACGCGGGCGCGTACCTGCCGTTCGAGCTCGATCTCACGAATCTTCGCCCGGGCGTGAACCGGCTGATCGTCCGCGTGGACGACCGCCGGTCGCCGTCCGACCTGCCACCTGGGCCCGGCGGCGGGTGGTGGAACTTCGGCGGCATCGTGCGCGAGGTCTACCTGCGCGCCGTGCAGCGCGCCGACATCTCGCAGGTGCAGGTGCGGCCGGTGCTCCCGTGCCCGAGCTGTAGCGCGACCGTGCAGGAGCAGGTCGTCGTGCGCAACCTCTCGAATGCGCGCCAGAGCGTCCGGCTCAGGGGGCGCTACGGATCGGTGCGCCTCGACTTCGGCCAGGCCTCGATCGCGCCGCACGCGACGTGGACGGCCGTCGCGGCCGCGCCCATCAGCCGCCCGAGGCTGTGGTCGCTCGATCACCCGAACCTGTACCGCGCGACGCTCACGCTGAGCGATGCCCTCGGGCAGCGCCTCGGCGGCTATGTGACCGAAAGCGGGATCCGCAGCATCGCCGTCACCGCCGACGGGCGCCTCACGCTCAACGGCCGCCTGCTCAACCTGCGCGGCGTCAACCTGCACGAGCAGGACGTCGCCCTGGGCTCGGCGCTCGACCCTGCCCACCTCGCGCGCCTCGTCGGCTGGGTTCGCGAGCTCGGCGCCACCGCGATCAGGGCGCATTACCCGCTCAACCCCGAGATCGAGGAGGCAGCGGATCGCGACGGGATCCTGCTGTGGTCCGAGGTGCCCGTCTACCAGGTACGAAGCGTCTACCTGTCCGATCCGGCGTGGTTGTCGCGAGCGGAGTCGATGCTCCGCCAGAACATCCTCACCAACCAGAACCACCCGTCGATCATGCTGTGGAGCCTCGGCAACGAGCTCGCGACGCCGGCCGACGGCCCCGAGACGCGCTACATCGCGGCGGCGACCGCGCTCGCCCACCAGCTCGATCCGACCCGGCCGGTGGGGCTGGCGGTCAGCGGCTGGCCGGGCGTCGCATGCCAGACCGCCTACGCCCCGCTCGATGCGATCGGCTTCAACGACTACTTCGGCTGGTATGACGCCGGCGGTGGCAGCACCGACGACCGCGATGCGCTCAGCCCGTTCCTCGACAGCTTCCGGGCGTGCTACCCGACCAAGGCCCTGCTCGTGACCGAGTTCGGCTTCGAGGCGAACCGCGACGGTCCGATCGAGGAGCGCGGGACCTACGAGTTCCAGTCGGATGCCGTCGCGTTCCATCTCGGGGTGTTCGCGACCAAGAGCTGGCTGTCCGGAGCGATGTATTTCGCGCTGCAGGATTTCGCGGGCCGGCCCGGCTGGACCGGTGGCGATCCGTGGCCGAATCCCCCGTACGTGCAGAAGGGCGTTTTCGACCTCCAGGGCAACCCGAAGCCGGTGTTCGGGACGCTGTCCTCGACCTACCACTCGACGGTCCAGATCGCACCCAGCCAGAGCACGGTCCCCTCTCAATAGCGGGCGCGCCGGATCGCGACCACCACGACACGCCAGAGGGTTGTAGCCTGCGATCCGGTGACCTCACCGGCCGAGACCTCGCTGCGTCGCACGCCGCTGTACGCGCGCCACGTCAACGCGGGCGCGAGACTCGTTCCGTACGCCGGCTGGGAGATGCCGGTCCACTACGCGGGGATCAAGGAAGAGCATCTTGCCGTGCGCACGGCGGCCGGGATCTTCGATGTCTCGCACATGGGGCAGGTCGAGACCCGCGGGCCCCACGCACAGGAATTCCTCCAGCACATGCTCTCCAACGACCTGCGCCGGCTGCCCGAAGGTGGCGCCCAGTACAGCGTCCTGTGCCGCGAGGACGGCGGCGTGCTCGACGACCTCTTCACGTATCGGCTGTCGGAGTGCATGTTTCTCACGATCACGAACGCCGCGAACCACGAGAAGGACCTCGCGTGGCTGCAATCGCACGCCGGCGACTATGACGTCGACGTGCTCGATCGCGCCGCGGACTTCGCGATGGTCGCCGTCCAGGGTCCCAGCGCCCGCGACGTCACGCGCACGATCACCGACGGTGCGCTGCCGCCGCGGATGCACTGTGCCGAGCGCAGCGTCGCCGGCGCGGCGGCGCTGATCTGCGGCACGGGCTACACGGGCGAGGACGGCGTCGAGCTACTGCTCGATCCCTCCGATGCACCGAGCGTGTGGGATGCGCTGCTCCGCGCGGGCGTGACGCCGACCGGGCTCGGAGCGCGCGACACGCTTCGGCTCGAGGTCTGTTACCACCTGTACGGCAACGACCTGAGCGAGGACCGCAACCCGATCGAGGCCGGTCTCGGTTGGTGCTGCAAAGAGGACACCGGATTCATCGGGTCCGACGCAATCGCCCGGGCCCGCGCAACCGGCCCGGCGCAGAGGCTCGTTCCGTTCAGCGTCGAGGGTCGCGGCATCGCACGGCAGGGGAACCGCGTGCTCGGCGGCGGTGAGGTGACGAGCGGAACGTTCTCCCCGTGCCTCGAGCGAGGCATCGGAATGGCGTACGTTTCAGCCGAGCGTGCCGAGCCGGGCACGCGAATCGAAATCGACGTCCGCGGGACCGCCCGGCAGGCCGTCGTCGAGCGCAAGCCCCTGTACCGAAAGGGATCATGACTATGGCCGACGCCAGCTATCCGACAGACCTTCTGTACCACGCCGAGCACGACTGGGCGCGCGTCGATGGCGAGACAGCCACGTTCGGGATCACCTGGTATGCGCAGGACTCGCTCGGCGAGCTCGTGTTCTTCGATCCGCCTGCGGTCGGCACGACGCTCGTCAAGGACGACCCCTACGGCGAGGTCGAGTCCGTGAAGGCGGTCTCCGACGTGATCGCGCCGCTATCCGGCGAGATCGTCGAGGTCAACAGCGCGCTCGCGGACAAGCCCGAGACGATCAACGAAGATCCCTACGGAGAGGGATGGCTCGTCAAGGTCAAGCTGTCCGATCCCTCCGAGGCGGAGTCGCTCATGGATGCTGCGGCATACGAGGCGTGCCTGTCATCGTGAGCGGCTACATCTCCGCGACCGACGCCGACCGGCGCGAGATGCTCGCGACGATCGGCGTCAGCTCGATCGAGGAGCTGTTCGACGACATCCCCGCGTCGTTGAGGCTGGGTCGTCCGCTCGCACTCGACGGGCCGCTGTCCGAGCTCGAGGTCTACGAGGAGCTCAAGGCGCTGGCGGTCAGGAATACCTCGACCGAGGACGAGCTCACGTTCCTCGGCGCCGGTATGTACGACCACTACGTCCCGGCGCTCGTCGAGTCGATCATCGAGCGCTCGGAGTTCCTCACCCCGTACACGCCCTACCAGCCCGAGATCTCGCAGGGCGGTCTGCAGGCGATGTTCGAGTATCAGACCGCGATCTGCGAGCTCACCGGGCTCCCGGTCGCCAACGCCTCGGTGTACGAGGGTCCGAGCGCCGTCGGCGCCGCGGCGTATCTCGCGAAGGCCGCCAGGCCGGCCGGGCGCCGGATCGTCGTCTCCCACGGCGTGCACCCGCACGCACGCGAGACGCTCAAGACGATGGCCCACAGTTGGGGGATCGAGGTCGTCGAGGTCCCGCTCCACGACGGCGTCACGGAGATCCCTTCGCTCGGCGAGGACGTCAGCGCGCTCGCCATCCAGCAGCCCAACTTCCTCGGCGCCGTCGAGGACGTCGAGGCGCTGGCAGCGGCCGCGCACGCGGCGGGCGCCCTCTGCATCTGCAGCTGCGATCCGCTGCCGCTCGCGCTGCTGAGGACGCCTGGGGACTGCGGCGTCGACATCGCGGTCGGCGAAGGGCAGACGCTTGGCAACCGGCTCGACTTCGGCGGCCCATCGTTCGGGTTCTTCGCCGCGACCGAGGCGCTGATGCGACGGATGCCGGGGAGGATCGCCGGCGAGACGCGTGATGTGGATGGCAAACGCGGGTTCGTGCTCACGCTGCAGACGCGCGAGCAGCACATCCGGCGCGAGAAGGCCACGTCGAACATCTGCACCGCCCAGGCGCTCAACGCGCTCGCCGGCGTCATCTACCTGAGCTGGCTCGGCCGCCACGGCATCGTCGAGCTGGCGGAGTTGTTGCTGCAGCGGACCGCGTATGCGCGCGAGCGCCTGCACGCGATCCACGGCGTCGCGCCGCTGCACGATCAACTTGTCATACGGGAGTTCGCGGTGAAGCTCGACGCGCCGGTCGAGCACGTCGTCGCTCGCTGCCGCGCGCAGGGTGTCAACCCCGGCTACCCGCTCGGGCGGGATTACCCCGAGCTCGCCGACGGGCTGCTCGTCGCGATCACCGAGCAGCGCACGAAGGCGCAGATCGACCGCTTGGCGGACGTGCTCGAAGGCGCGCTGTCGCGTGATCTCGAGGCCTACGAGGAGGTCAAGGCGTGACCGCCCCGTACTTCATCGCGGCCGCCGACGACGAGCTGACGATCTACGAACGGTCGCAGCCGGGACGGCGCGCGTTCGTGGCGCCGGCGCTCGACGTCCCCGAGAAGCCGCTCGACGAGCTGCTCCCGGCCCGGCTGCGGCGCGCCGAGCCGCCCCGGCTGCCCGAGGTCGCCGAGCCGGAGATCGTCCGGCACTACAACCGCCTGTCGAAGCGCAACTTCGATCTCGACACCGGCTTCTACCCGCTCGGTTCGTGCACGATGAAGCACAACCCCAAGCTGCACGAGCGCGTCGCGGCGCTGCCCGGCCACGCGCGGCTGCACCCGCTCCAGGACCCGAGCCACGCGCAGGGTGCGCTCGAGCTGATGTGGCGCCTGCAGGACGCGCTCGCGGAGATCTCTGGCCTGCCGCACGTGTCGCTGCAGCCGTCGGCCGGGTCGCACGGCGAGCTGGCCGGAGTCCTGATCACGCGCGCGTTTCACGAGGATCACGGCGAGCGGCGCACACAGGTGCTCACCCCGGAGAACGCGCACGGGACCAATCCGGCGACCGTGACGATGGCGGGCTACGAACTCGTCAAGGTCGCGACCGATGCCCATGGGAACGTCGATCTCGACGACCTGCGCGCGAAGGCCACCGACGACGTCGCCTGCCTGATGCTGACGAACCCGTCGACCCTCGGACTGTTCGAGCACGGGATCGAAGAGATTGAACGGATCGTGCACGGGGTCGGCGCGACGCTCTACTACGACGGCGCCAACCTGAACGCGATCATGGGCATCGCGCGCCCCGGTGACATGGGGTTCGACATCGTTCACTTCAACCTGCACAAGACGTTCACGCAGCCACACGGAGGCGGTGGACCGGGTGCCGGCCCGATCGCCGTGTCCGAGCGGATCGAGCCGTACCTGCCGCGCCCGCAGGTCGTCCGCAGGGACGGGAGCGACAACGGCGCAGACGTGACGTACGACCTGGACTACGACCGCCCGAAGTCGATCGGCCGCCTGCGCGGCTTCCAGGGCAATTACGGCGTGTTCGTGCGCTCCTACGCCTACATCCGCTCGCTCGGCGCGGCCGGCCTGCGCGAGGTCTCCGAGGTCGCGGTGCTCAACGCCAACTACCTGCTCGCCCGGTTGCGCCGCGAGGGCGTGCTCCAGTACCTCCCGGCGGCCTACGAGCGCCTGTGCATGCACGAGTTCGTCCTCTCCGGCGGGCCGATGAAGCACGAGTTGGGGATCAAGACACTCGATCTCGCCAAGCGCCTGCTTGACCACGGCGTCCACCCGCCGACCGTCTACTTCCCGCTGATCGTCGACGAGGCGCTCCTGGTCGAGCCCACCGAGACCGAGACCAAGGAGACACTCGATCGCTTTGCGGAGATCGTCGCGGAGATCCTGCGCGAGGCGCGCGAGGATCCCGAGATTGCGCGCAGCGCTCCGTACACGACGCCGGTGCGCCGCCTCGACGAGGCTGCAGCCGCGCGCAAGCCGGTCGTGCGACAGGTGCTCGTCGCACCCTGAGTGGTGGCGGTCTGCAATATGGCGTGTTGGGCCAAAAGCCCAACACGTCCCCGGCCGATAATCGATCGATGGCCACAGGCCCACGGGCTTCGCGACACCTTTCAGAAACCGGGAGGGCGCGCCGGTGAAGGCGCGGGTCCAGCGGCTTGCCGCGATTGGCAGTGTGCAACCGGAGGAGCGGGAACTGGCAGGGCTCGTGTCCGGCATCCTGTACGTGCTCGGCGGCATCACGCTGGCGCTGTTCCTGGTCCTTCCGGGCGTCGCCCCCGAGCACCCGGGGGCGCTGCTGACGATCGCGGGCGTGTGCTGTCTGTGGGGCGCGTCTTCGATGTTCCTGATCGACTGGGGGAGGGCCCCGAGCTGGTTGATCCAGCTCTCGAGCGCGCTGGCGCTCGTCGCGATTGCGGCCGCGGTCGCGTCCTCGGGCGGCGCGATGTCGCCAGCCTGGATCTATCTGTTCTTCGTCGCCGTGTTCGCCGCGTACTTCTACCGGCACTCCGTGGCGATCGGCTACCTGCTCGCCTGCGCGGCCGTCCATTCGCTGCCACTCCTCTACGACGGGCGCTCGGCGCACGACTCGTTCATCGCGCAGTTCGCGATCGCGGGCGCCGGGATCCTGCGGCTCGAGCACGAGGGCGAGGCGGTCGTGATGGGCTCGTGGGCCGATCACGAGGGCGGCCGCCACGAGCCGGGACGGGTCGTCACGATCAGCTCGGGCGGCGACGTCGATCAGGCGCTGCGAACGAACCTTCCGGTCCGGATCGATCGCCACCCTCCCGAGAGCCCGGTCGTCGCCCTCGGGTGGCTCTCGAGCATCGTCGTCCCGGTGCACGTCGCGGGCCGCACCTGGGGGGTATCAGACGATCCTCGTCGTCGGGCGTGAGCTGCGCGGGCTGCGCGACATCGACCATTTCAAGCGCTGTTGCCGAGCGAGGCGGCGCTCGTCCACGACGTCGGCAAGATCGGCGTCCCGGACGAGCTGCTGCGCAAGACCGAGCCGCTGACGCTCGAGGAGCGGGCACAACTCACCGACCACGCCGAGCTGTCGGCGCGGATCGTCGAGGGGGTGCTGCGGCCCGAGCAGGTCGACTGGATCCGCAACCACCACGAGCGTCCGGACGGCGAGGGGTATCCCGACGGCCTCACCGCCGAGGAGATCTCCGAGGGCGCAGCGCTGCTCGCGGTCGCCGACGCGTGGGACGTGATGACGATCAGCCGTCCGTACAGCTCGCCGAAGAGCATCGATGAGGCACTCAAGGAATGCCTGGAGCTGGACGGCGTGCAGTTCATGCCGAGGGCGGTGGCGGCGCTGCTCGAGCTGCACGCCGCAGGCGAGCTCGCTCGCGAGGAGGTGCTCCCGGGAACGCTCGTCCGGCCGTAGATCCGCGTACGCTGCCGGGCGTGCGGTTCGTGATCTTCGGCGCGGGAGCGATCGGCGGGGTCGTGGGCGCCCGACTGGCCCAGGCCGGCCGCGACGTGGTGCTGATCGCCCGCGGCGCGCACTATGAGGCGATCCGCGAGCGCGGGTTGACGATCGAGGACCCGCACGGGGCGACGGTGCTCAGGATCCGCGTCGCCGAGAACCCCGGCGCGCTCTCGTGGACCGGCGAGGAGGTGGTCATGCTGACCACCAAGACCCAGGATGCGGGCTCGGCGCTGAGCGCACTCGAGGCCGCGGCGCCGCCCGGGACGCCGGTGCTCTGCCTGCAAAATGGGGTCGAGAGCGAGCGGCTCGCGCTGCGGCGCTTCGAGCACGTCTATGGAGCCGTGGTGATGGTGCCGGCCGCGCATCTGGAGGCCGGGACCGTGATCGCGTACGGCTCGCTCCTGACCGGGACGATCGACGTCGGTCGTTACCCGAGCGGCGTCGACGAGCGTTGCGAGCAGGTCGCGCAGGCGCTCACGGGGGCGGGCTTCGAGTCGGCGCCGCACGGCGAGGTGATGCGTGCCAAGTACTCGAAGCTCGTGCTCAACCTCGCCAATGCCGTCGACGCGATCTGCCGGCCGGGTCCGGCGGCGGACGAGCTCGCCGAACGCGCCCGGGAGGAGGGCCGGACCGTCCTGGCGACCGCCGGCATCGACTTCGTCGATGACGAGGTCAGCGACATCAGGGCTCGCTGGGAGCGATGGGGCGTGCGCGATCTCGCCGGCCGCGCCCGGACGGGGTCATCGACGCGGCAGAGCCTCGCGCGGGGCACGGGGGCGATCGAGACGGACTACCTGAGCGGCGAGATCGTCCTGCTCGGACGCCTGCACGGAGTTCCGGTCCCGGTCAACGCGTTGCTCCAACGCCTGGGAAGCCGCGCTGCCCGCGAGCGCTGGCCGCCGGCCGGCCTCACCGCCGACGAGGTGCTCGCGCAGCTGGCCGGCGAGGCGGCGATCACGCGGTGAGGATCGGATGGACGAACTGATCGCGACCGGGGCGGCCGAGATCGCCGCCCACGCCGAGCGGGAGCTCGAGGCGCTCGTGGCGATCTCATCACCCTCCGGCGATCTCGAGGGCGCCGAGGAGGCGATCGCGCTGTGCGCCGCGCTGCTGCCGCCCGAGGCCCGCACCGAGCGGGTTGCGTGCTCGACGCCGGGCAGCGCCCCGGACTTCATCGGGCGGATCACGGGCACCGGCTCCCGGCGGCTGCTACTGCTCGGGCACCTCGACACCGTGATCAGCCACGCGGCGCACGCGGCCATGCGACGCGACGGAGAGCGTCTCTACGGGCCGGGCTCCGTCGACATGAAGGGTGGCGTCGTGCTCTCGCTCGGGGTCGCCCGAGCCCTCGCCACCCGGCCGGACACGTTCGCCGAGCTCGCGGTCCTGCTCGTCACCGACGAGGAGTGGCGAACCCACGAGTTCGAGCACGTCGAGCGGTTCGCAGGCTACGACGGATGCCTCTGCTTCGAGGGCGGCGAGCGAACTCCCGCGGGCGACGAGGGGGTCGTCGTGCGTCGGAAGGCAGCCGGCACCCTGCGCATCGCGGCCGCCGGCAGGGCCTCGCACTCGGGCAGCGCCCCCGACAAGGGGGCCAACGCGCTGCTCGCGCTCGCGCGCGTGGCCCCGTTGCTCGTCGCGCACCACGATCCGAGCGGCCCGCTGCACCGCAGCGTCGTGCCGACCGTGATGCGCGCAGGCGAGGCGTTCAACGTCGTGCCCGCCGCCGGCGAGCTGATCTTCGACATCCGTGCGGACCGGCTCGACGCGTTCGAGACGGTGCTCGAGGCCGTCCCCGACGCCGTCGACGAGGTCACCCTGCGTGCGCGGATGGAACGCCGCTGGCCGGGAATGGATTCGGGCGAGGCGACCGCGGTCCTGCTCGCGCGCGCGAGCGACGCACTCGGCCGGCGGATCGCCGGCGTGCCCCGCGGCGGCGCCAGCGACGCGAGCCACTTCGCGTCGGCGATCCCGCTCACCGTCGACGGCCTCGGACCCCGCGGCGGCGGCGCGCACACCCCTCAGGAGTTCGTGCTGCGCCCATCGCTCCGCGAGCGCGCGGAGGTGGCGTTGGCGCTCGCGCTCGGGTGCCTCGAGGCCTCCCAGATGGGCTGATTCCACGGTCGGGGTCAAGGTCGGCCCCCCAGCGGACCCCGACCCCCGTCGGCAACCCCGGTCCCCGTCGGCAACCCCGGTCCCCCCGCCGGCACAACGTGAAAAGATTCCGCGTCGGCCGGCGTTTGTGCACATAAGCACCATGGCGGCGCTTACGTGGCAAATCGTCGAGCGCGCCGCGGACTTTTTCACGTTGTGCCGGCCGATGGGCGCCCGTATCGACCCCCACCTCCGGCGCAATCCCGATCCCAACGCCGCGGAATCGACCCTCTCGATGGGCGGTGCCCAGCAGCCCTTTTACGAGAATCTTCTGAGCACCTGCGATCCTTCGCGGAGATGACAACGACCGTCCCGTCCCGCAGGCCCCAGGGCTCTGCACAGAGCAGCGCGGCGATTCAGGGGATCAGCCTGCTCGTCGCGATCGTCGGGCTGATGTGGCTCGTCGAGATCATCAACTCGCTCGATTCGTACAGGCTCGACAGCGACGGGCTGTATCCCCGCAACATCGAGCGCATCTGGGGGGTCTTCACGGCGCCGTTCCTGCACGCCAGCTATCAGCATCTGATCGACAACACGATCCCGTTCCTGTTCATGGGTCTGATCATCGCCCTGAGCGGCGCGGTCCGGCTGGCGCTCGTCACCGGGATCGTAATCGTGATCGGCGGTCTCGGGACGTGGCTGATCGCCCCTGCCGGCGCGGTCACGGTTGGCGCCAGCGGCGTCGTGTTCGGCTATGCGACATACCTGCTCACGCGCGGGCTGTTCGACCACAGTGCGCTCGAGATGCTGACCGGGGCGGTCGTCGGCGTGCTGTGGGGCGGCGCCCTGCTTGCGAGCCTCGTCCCGCACTACGGCGTCTCCTGGCAGGCGCATCTGTGCGGAGGGATCGCCGGCGTGATCGCGGCCTGGCTGCTCTCCGACCGGCGGACTGGGCCCGGGCGCACGGCGGGGCCAGGGGGCGGCAGGACCGTCCCGGCGCTCTCCAAGTAGCCTCCGGTCCCGCACACATGCGCATCTTCTCCGGCATCCAGCCGACCGGTCGCAAGCACCTCGGCAACTACATCGGCGCGATCACCCAATACGTGGCGGGCCAGGACCGCGGCGAGGCGATCTACTGCGTCGTCGACCTGCACGCGACCACCGTGCCGTACGAGCCCGATGCACTGCGCGAGTCGGTCTATGACACCGCCGCCACGCTGCTCGCGGCGGGCCTCGATCCCAGCCGCTGCATCTTCTTCCGTCAGGGTGACGTGCACGAGCACACCGAGCTGTGCTGGTTGCTCTCGAGCGTCACCGAGCTCGGCCGGCTCCAGCGCATGCACCAGTTTCGCGACAAGTCGCTCGGCCAGCGCGAGCTCGTATCCGCAGGCCTGCTCGTCTATCCGGTCCTGCAGGCAGCGGACGTGCTCGCCTACCGCGCACACGAGGTGCCGGTCGGCGAGGATCAGCGCGAGCACATCGAGCTGATGCGCGACGTCGCGCGGCGCTTCAACGCGCGCTTCGGCGAGACGCTTGTCGTGCCCGAGCACCGGATCCCAGAGGTCGGCGCGCGGATCATGGACCTCCAGTTCCCCGACCGCAAGATGTCGACGACCGGGGGCAGCGAGCAGGGCACGGTGCTCGTGCTCGACCAGCCGGCGGTCGTCTCCAAGAAGATCCGCTCGGCGGTCACAGACTCCGGCAGCGAGGTCCGCCGGGCGCCGGACAAGGCCGGGATCTCGAACCTGATCGAGATCCTGGCGGCGGTGCGCGGGGTCGCGCCGGATGATGTCGAACGTGAGTTCGACGGCTCCGGTTACGGCGCCTTCAAGAACACCGTCGCGGATGCCGTCGTCGACTATCTCGCGCCCGTTCGCGAACGCTACGAGGAGCTGCGGGCCGACGAGCGGGGGCTCGAGCAGACCCTCGCCGTCGGCGCGGAGAACGCCCGCGCGATCGCGTCGGGCACGCTCGAGGACGTCCGCCGAGCGATGGGTGTCGGGCCGGTCCGACCCCGCCGCTAACGTCTGCGGTGTGCGGCTGATCGACCTCGAGCTCGACCTCGACGTATTCGCGGGGCCGTTTGACCTGTTGCTGACGCTGATCCTCCGTGAGGAGGTCGACCTGCTCGAGGTGGACCTCGCCGAGATCGTGATCGCCTATATCGACCATCTCGAGCACCAGGGCGAGCTCGAGCTCGAGGCGGCGACCGAGTTCCTCGTGCTGATCGCCGCGCTGCTCGAGCTGAAATCGCGCCTGATGCTGCCGGGTGACGAGCAGGAGCTGATCGATCTCGACCCCGGCGAGGCGGCGGACGAGTTGCTCGCGCGCCTGCTCGACGCTCATCGCTACGGGCAGGCGGCCGCGCATCTGCGCGAGCGCCTTGAGTCCCAGCAGGGCTTTCGGTTCCGCAGCGCCCCGCTGCCGCCGTCGCTGCGGCGCGCGTCGCTGAGCGACGCGAGCGCGGTCTACGACCCGGCCCGGCTCGCCGGTGCGGTCGGCGAGCTGCTCCGCCTGCCCGAGCCGGTCGACATCCGCCACATCTCCGTACCGAAGGTGACGGTCGCCGAGCGGCTCGCGCACCTGCGCAGATTGCTGAGGCAAGGGCGGTTCAGCTTCGACGAGGCCGTCGCCTCCGCCGACCGCGTGACGATCGCGGTCACGCTGTTCGCGCTGCTCGAGCTCTACAAGCAGGGCGAGGCCACCTGGATCCAGGACGAGCCGTTCGGCGAGATCACGGTCGACGCGCTCCCGCCCGCGCCGGCCGCCGAGCCCGCAGGGGTGGCGGTATGAGCGCCGAGCTCGAGCGCGTCCTCGAGTCGCTGCTGTTCCTCTCGCCCGAGCCCGTCGACGCGACGGCGCTCGCGGATGCCGCGGAGGTCGAGCTCCACGAGGCCGTCACGGCGCTCGAGCGGCTGCGCGAGCACTACGAGTTCGAGCAGCGTGGTCTGGTGCTGCGCGAGCTCGCCGGCGGATGGGTACTGTCGAGTCACCCGGACGCCGAGCCCGCCGCGCGGCGGCTGCTCGCCCGGCCGCGCACGCCGCCGCTCACGCCCGCGCAGGCCGAGACGCTCGCGATCATCGCCTACCTGCAGCCCGTCTCCCGTCCGGAGATCGCCCGGATTCGTGGCGTCAACGCCGAGTCGGCAACGGCGACCCTGCTCGAGCGCGGCGTGATCGAGGAGAGCGGCCGCTCCCAGTTCGGCGCGGCGCTCTACCGCACGACTGACCTGTTCCTGCGGCTGTTCGGGCTCACCTCGATCGACGAGCTGCCGGACATCGCCGCATTTGACCCCTCGCCCGAGCTCGAGGAGGAGCTCCGCGAGCGGCTGCTGAGAGCCGGCGAGGCCCGCACCCCGGCGTAGCGCGCAGACGAGCCGCTGAGGTCCTTGCCCGCCGCTCCCGGATGGTCTGAGCGCACGGCTACCCCGCGGCTCGGGCCGCGAGCTGGCCGCAGGCAGCGTCGATGTCCCGGCCGCGAGCGACGCGGACGGTCGCTCCGAGGCCGCGGCGCTCGAGCTCCTCTCTGAAGGCGGCGATCGCCTTCGGGCTCGAGCCGTGGTAGGGCGAGTCGGTCGGGTTGTACGGGATCAGGTTGACCTTGAACATCCGTGGGTCGAGCAGCTCAGCGAGCGCGGCGGCCTGGGGATACCCGTCGTTGACGCCGGCGAGCATCACGTACTCGACAAACACCATGCGGCGCTTGGCCGCATAGAACGCCTCGCAGGCGGCGATCACATCGGCGACGGGGTAGCGCTCGTTGACGGGCATCAGCTCCGAGCGCAGCGCGTCCTCCGCGGCATGCAGCGAAAGCGCGAGCCGCAGCGGCATCGGCTCGGCCGCGAGGCGGTTGATCCCCGGAATCCATCCGACCGTCGAGACCGCGGTGCGCCGGTGAGTGATGCCGATGTCCGGCAGCCGCTCGCAGGCGCCGAGCACGTTGTCGAGGTTCATCATCGGCTCGCCCATCCCCATGAACACAGCGTGGTCGACCGGACCGATCGTGCGCCTGAAGTACAGCGCCTGGTCAAGGATCTCCGAGGCGGTGAGGTTGCGCCCGAAGCGCATGTGACCGGTGGCGCAGAACGTGCACGTGAGCGGGCACCCCGATTGCGAGGACAGGCACAGCGAACGCCTCCCGTCCCGGTAGCGCATCAGCACCGCCTCGACCGGGCGGCCGTCGGCGGTCCGGAACAGCGCCTTGACGGTCCGGTCGGCCGCGTGCGCCTCGTGCTCGACCGCCAGCGTCGCGAACGGCACCGCGTCATCCAGCGCGGCGCGCAATCGCGCCGGGAGGTCCGTCATCGCGTCGAATCCGTCCGCGCCCTGCGCGAGCCAGCGCCACACCTGGCGCGCCCGGTAGCGCGGCTCGCGGAGCTCCTCGAGCGTGTCTGTCAACAACGTGAGATCCACCACGACTATGGTGGCAGGCGATGCGTCTGGCCAAGTACCTTGCCTCTGCGGGGGTCGCCTCCCGGCGGGCCGCCGAGGAGATCGTGCGCGCGGGCAGGGTCACCGTCACCGGCGTGGTCGTCAGCGATCCGGCGCACGATGTCAACCCGACGGACTCGATCGCGCTCGACGGCGCGCCGCTGACCCACGCGCCCGCCCGGGTCGTGTACGCCGTCAACAAGCCCGCGGGGGTCGTGTCGACGGTCCGCGATCCTCAGGGCCGCCCGACGGTCGTCTCGCTCGTCCCCAGCGACACCCGCCTGTACCCGGTCGGGCGCCTCGACATCGACACGACCGGCCTGATCCTGCTCACGAACGACGGCGAGCTGGCGAACCGGCTCACGCATCCGCGCTTCGAGGTCGAGAAGACCTACCGCGTCCTCGTCGCGCACCCGCCCGTCCGCGACCAGGCGATCCGAGCCCTGCGCAACGGCATCGTCCTCGACGATGGGCGCACCGCGCCCGCAAAGATACGTCGCATCGCCGCGGACACGCTCGAGCTCACGATCCACGAGGGTCGAAAGCGCCAGGTCAAGCGCATGTGCGAAGCGGTCGGGCATCCGGTCCGCCGCCTCGAGCGGGTCCGGTTCGGCTCGCTCGGGCTCGGGGAGCTGAAGCCGGGCGCGTCGAGGCGGCTCACAGCCGCCGAGGTGGCCCGCCTGAGCGAGCTCACCCCCGCTGGAGCAGCAGCTCGTCGTTCCGCAAGCGCGTCGTCCGCAGCACCGCCGCGACGTCGCGCGGGGTCAGCCGCACCGGGTGCGCGGCGACGAGCCGCAGGATCGTGAACTGGAGCGCATGGCGCCGCCACAGCTCGTGGAACCCGGGCACCGGATAGCTGCCCTGGATCTTCGACGGCCACAGGTTGCACGCCGAGCCCCACCAGCAGAAGCCGCCGCTCCGCGGCGAGGTGAACGAGACGACATCGAGCTCGCTCACGTCGGCGCCGCGTCGCGGCATGAACGTCAGCCTGCGCAGGTACAGCGACAGCGGCAGCAGGTCGCGGTAGTGCTGGACGAGGATCGCGCGGCCCTCGGCACCCGCCGGCAGCGGCTGCACACCGGCGCCCAGGGCGTGCACGACAACGCGCCAGTCCGGGCGTTCCAGATTGCGGTCGACGGCGACCGCGACGGCGGCTGAGATCCCCATCGCGCAGAGCGCGGCGGCGGCGAGCGCTCCGAGCAGCTGCGCCCGCCGTGCCGCCAGTCCTCCGGCGACGGCCACCGCGGCAGGCATCCAGATCGCGAGCGTGTTGCGCGCGATCAGGTCATCGATCCCGAGGGCGATCATGAGCAGGTTGAGCACGAGCCCGGCGAGCGCGATCCCCGCGGCGAGCACGCCACCGCGGCGTTCGAGCGGGTCCGAACGCGTCGCGAGCAGAATCAGGGCGAGCACCGCGAGCACGAGCGCAAGCGGCTCGAGCACGGCGTAACCGGGCGACCCGAACCCGAGGACGAACTGGCCGAACATCGGCCCGAGTCGGCGGCCGATCGGCGCCTGTGCGATCCAGTTCGCATTGCCGGTGCCGTTCTGGCTGATCGCGAGTGGGATCAGCGCCAGTCCGCACAGGCCGACCACCGCGACGCCCGCCTGGACCGAGCGCCGCCGCCGGTGGACCGCCAGCAGCCACGCGGCCTCGGGGATCACGGCGAGCACGGCGTAGTAGTGCGTCGCGAGCGCGAGCCCGGCCGCGAGAACCCACGCGCTCACGGCGCGCGGCGTGGGGTCGGAGCGTACGTACGCGAACGCCATCAGCGACGACGCCGTCAGCAGCACGAGCAGCGAGTACGACCGGGCCTCCTGCGAGTACCAGATGAGCAGCGGGCTGCACGCCGTCAGCGCGGCGGCGATGACGCCGGCGCGCGGGGAGATCAGCTTCCGTCCGCACCCGTACGCGACCGGCACTGCCGCCACGCCGGCCAGCGCGGACAGCGAGCGCAGACCCGCCTCGCCATAACCGAAGATCCGCGCCCAGACCCACGCGACGCAGTAGTAGAGGGGCGGGGTCGATTCGCTCTTCGGGATCTGCCCGAGCATCTTGCCGGGCGAGAAATGCACGAGCTGCGCCGTGTTGGCCTCGTCGAACCAGAAGCCCTGGTGCCCGAGGCGCGTGAACCGCAGGAGTGCGGCGAGCACCGTGAGCCCGGTGACCGCGAGTCCGGCCGGCGTGCCGAATGCGCGCGCCAGCGCGGCATCGGGGCCCGTCCGCCGACGGCCCGCGCCACGAGTTAGCGTGCCGACGCTCACGCGCGGGCATCTTAGATCCCGCCGGCCCCGTCGGCCGTTCCGGCCGACATCACCGTCTTAACAAAATCGCAACCCACTCGCGCAGCACAGCCATCGCGCGCGCGGCACTATGTCTTTATCTGATGCGACAGGACTCGACGCAAGCGGACGGGTCTGTCGTGCTCGCCTCGGGTCCGGCCGGCAGCGCCGGCGCGGGCCACGCCGACAATCCTGCCCTGGTCCCCAGCCTGCCGGCCATTGGGGCGCGCGTCAGCCTGCCGCGAGTCAGGACCGCGTTTGGCGTTCGTTCGGCTCGCGCCGCGTTGTCCGTGTTGATCCTCGGCGCGTTCGCTGTCGTCGTGTTCGCGACGTCCCGCTCGTCCCCGCTCGTCCCGCGCAGCAACATGGGCTTCCCGCACTGGGAGTCGGGGCCGCTGCACGGGCTGTTCGGCCATCTGCCCGGCAGCTGGAACACGCTCAACCTGGGGCTGAGCGCGGTGCTCGTCGCGATGCTGATCGCCTACGGGATCGTCGCGCTGTCGGTCCGCTCGCTGTCAATGCGCACGATCGCGATCGCCGTCGTGGCCCTGCACGTGATCCTGCTGATGACGCCGCCGTTCCAGCTGACCGACCTGTTCAACTACTTGGGCTACGCGCGGCTCGGCGCGGTTCACCACCTGAACCCGTACACGCACGGCATCAACTGGGAGATGCACGACCCCGTGTACCGGTTCTCGACGTGGCACAACCTCAAGAGTCCGTACGGACCCCTGTTCACGGCGATCAGCTACCCGGTCGCGGTGCTGCCGATCCCGATCGCGTACTGGGTCCTCAAGAGCCTCGCGGTGCTGCTCAGCCTCGCGTTCGTCGCGCTCGTGTGGAAATGCGCGCGGCTGCTCGGACGCGACCCGCGGTTCGCCGTCGCGTTCGTCGCGTTCAACCCGGTCTACCTGATGTACGCCGTCGCCGGGTTCCACAACGACTTCTTCATGCTCGTCCCGTCGACCGCGGCGATCGCGCTGCTGCTCGCCCGGCGTGACCGCGCCGCGGGAGCGGCGCTGATGCTGGCGGTCGCGGTCAAGTTCACGGCGGTGCTGCTGCTGCCGTTCCTGCTGATTGCCGCGCTGCCGCCGCAGCGTCGGCTGCGCGTGCTGAGCGGGGTCGTGCTCGCGGCGCTTCCGATGGCTGCCCTCAGCTTCGCGCTGTTCGGCTTCACGATCCCCAACCTCCAGGATCAGAGCACGCTGTTGACGGACTTCAGCGTGCCGAACATCGTCGGCGACCTGCTCGGCCTCGGCGGCGGCTCGCCGGCGCTGCTGCGCGTCGCGAACGTGGCGCTTGTCGCCACCGTGATCTACCTCCTGCGTCGCCGGCGCAGCGACTGGATCGCGGATGCCGGCTGGTCGACGCTCGCGCTCGTGGTGACGCTTGCGTGGTTGGTGCCGTGGTACGTGATCTGGGTGCTGCCCCTCGCCGCGCTCGGGACGAGCGTGCGCCTGCGCCGCGCGACCGTCGCGTTCACGGTGTACCTCGTGCTCGCGTTCATGCCGGCGATGAGCATGTTCCTCTCGGCGCACGGGATCAACCCGATGGGAAGCTCCATCGGACAGGCCTCGAAGGCCCTTCAGAAGAAGCTTGCCCAGTAACCACGCGGTCAAGTCCGCGTAAGGTCAATCGTCGTGGGCGCGGCCTGAAACACATTCAAGTGTTAGCGTCGGATTAATGCGTGTCGAGTTCGCACTGGCCGGCTCGGGACCGGCGAGTCCGGCGGTCTCAGCGACGGCCGCGCGACGGCGCCTGGATCGGTTCGACTGCGGTGTGCTGCTCGTGTTCTCGGCGATCTCGGTCTGGGTGCTCGCGCTCGACCTCTGGCAGGTCGTCGTCCACGGCCGCGTGTGGACGGGGACCGACGGGCTGTACCTCGTCGACCAGATGCAGTACCTCGCCTGGATCAGGGACGCCTCGCATCACGTGCTCGCGTCGAACCTGTTCGTGCTGCGCCCGACGGCGGCGGACTATTTCCAGCCCGCGATCATGATCTCCGGTGGCCTGTCGGCCCTCGGGATGGCGCCGTGGCTGTCGTTCCTGTTGTGGAAGCCGGTCGCGGTCGTCGGGTTCTTCTTCGCCGCCCGCGCGTATGTGAACCGCAGCCTGCCCGGGCTGTGGGCGCGGCGGGCCGGGCTTGTGCTGGCGCTGTTCTACGGATCGTTCACGCTCGTCTACGGGAGCGTCAGCGTGCTCGGCGACCTGTTCCCGGGCTTCCTGTCGTGGGGCTACGTGTTCGGGTTGCTGGCGCTGGCGGCGATGACGGCCGCGTTCCTCTCCTATGACACCGCCCGCCGTCGCGGCAAGGTCAGCTGGATGCCGGGGTTGCTGGGCGCGCTGGCGGGCTTAATGCACCCCTGGCACGGCGAGTTGATGATCCTCGTGATCCTCGGCGGCGAGCTGTTCATGGGACGCACGCGCGAGCCGCTGCTCGAGCGTGCGCGGCTGCTCGTGCTGACGGTCGGCGTCGCGGCCGTGCCGCTGATCTACTACATCCTGCTCGGGCACGCGGATCTCTCGTGGCGGCTCGCGCGCGTGGCGAGCCGGCATTCCTTCTCGCTGTGGTCGATCCTGCTCGTGATCGTGCCGCTGTTGATTCCCGCCGCGTTCGCCTACCGGGTGCGGCCACGGGGATTTCTCGGCGCCACGACGCGCGCCTGGCCGCTGGCGTGCATGGTCGTGTTCGTCCTGTCCGCGACGGCGCTCAGCGCGACCCCGTTGCACGCCTTCCAGGGCATCACGGTCCCGCTCGCGGTGCTGTCGATCGAGGGGATCCGACGCTTTGACTGGGGCTGGCTGCGCCGGCCGAAGCTTGCCGCGATCGCCGCAGTCGCGCTCGCGACCGTTCCCGCCACCGCGTACGAGCTGTACCTCGCGAAGAAGACCGTCGCGGTCGGCCCGTCGAACTCGACGTTCATCCTGCCCGATGAGCGCCGCGCGATCGACTTTCTCCAGCACGACCCGGTCAAGGGCGGCGTGCTGACGCGCAGCTACCTGGGCGCCATCGTGCCGGGACGCACCGGCCGCCGGGTGTTCGTCGGCGACTGCCTGTGGTCCCAGCCGGGATGCTATGACCGGACCGACAGCGCCGAGAGCCTGTTCGACGGGCTGATGGGCCGCCACGCGGCGCGAGCGTTCGTGAGCGACTCGGGGGCTCGGTTCGTGCTTGCCGACTGCCAGGCGACCGCGAACCTGCGCCGGCTGCTCGGCCCGATGATCGTCGGCGAGCGGCGGTTCGGCTGCGCGGCGGTCTACGAGCTCGACGCGCCCGGCCCGGCGACCGGACCTTTGGCAGAATCACGCGCCGATGCGGCTGTTCGCGCTGCGAGGCGCCAATAGCGTCGAGCGCAACGAAGCCGACGCGATTCTCGATGCCACCGATCGCCTGATGCGGGAGCTGATGGCGCGCAACGCGCTCGCCCCCGAGGCGATCGTCAGTTGCATCTTCACGCTGACCGACGATCTGAACGCCGAGTTCCCCGCGGTCGCCGCGCGCCGGCTCGGCCTCGATCGGGTGCCGCTGCTGTGCGCGCGGGAGGTCCCGGTGCCCGGGTCGATGCCGCGGGTGATCCGGACGCTGCTGCACTACTACGCCGACGACGACCACGAGCCCCAGCACGTCTACCTGGGAGAGGCGCGCAACCTGAGGGCTGATCTCGAATCGGCACAATGAGGCGAGCCATGCCACTCGAGTTCGCTGAGCGCATCCGCCGCATCCCGGTCTATCCGGTGGCCTCCGGGTACGACCTCGGCTCCGAGGTCGCGATGCTCGCCTCCAACGAGACGTGCTTCTCGCCGTTCCCCGCAGTGCTCGAGGCCGCCGGCGCGGCGCTGGCGGGCGCCCACCGCTACCCGGATCCCTCGTACGCGACGCTGCGCCGGGCGCTGTCCGATCGCTACGGCGTCCCGGCCGAGCGGATCGCGCTCGGCAACGGGTCGTGCGACATCCTGCTCGCCGCCGGCGAGGCGCTGCTCGAGCCCGGCGCCGAGGTCGTCTACGCGTGGCCGGCGTTCAGCGTCTACCCGCACCTCGCGGCGGCCTCCGGGGCGAGGGCGATCGAGGTCCCGCTCGACGCCGACCACCGCCACGACCTCGAGGCGATGGCCGCCGAGGTCACCGTCGCGACCCGACTGGCGCTCATCTGCAACCCCAACAACCCCACGTCGACATCGGTCGGGCTCGACGCGGTCGAGGCGTTCCTCGAGCGGGTGCCGCCCCACGTCTGCGTGATCCTCGACGAGGCCTACTGCGAGTTCTCGCTCGCGCTCGGGGACCCGTATGCGTCGGTCGAGCTGTTGCGCCGGTACCCGAACCTCGTCCTGCTGAGGACGTTCTCGAAGGTGTACGGGCTGGCGGGGCTGCGCGCGGGGTATGCGCTGTGCCACGCACCCGAGTTCCGTACCGCCGTCGACCAGGTGCGCCAGCCGTTCTACCTCAACGCCGGCGCCCAGGCCGCGGCGGTCGAGGCGCTGCGCTGGCAGGACGACGTCGACCGCCGGGTCGAGCGGACGCTCGCATTGCGGTCGGGGCTCGAGGACGGCGTCCGCGCCCTCGGGCTGTGGGTCGCCGAAGCGGACGCGAACTTCATCTGGCTGCTGCTGCCGGACGGGGCCGTCGAGGCCGACGTCGTCAGCGGGCTGCGCGAGCGCGGCGTGCTCGTGCGCGCCGGGACCTCCCTCGGGCACGAGGGCGCGCTGCGCGTGACCGTCGGCACCGATCCCGAGAACGAACGGTTCGTGGCGGCGCTGGGCGAGCTGATCCGGTAGCTCCAACGCAAGCGGCAGCTTGGAATCCCGCTCACCGTCTGCTAGAAACCCCGTCCAGACGCGTATGAGCGACCGACGCCACACTCACTTGACCGGCTGGTGCTCCTACGCGCGCTTTTACGCCTGGCGATTTAGCTAGGCGCTCGGCCACGCACCCCTCGCGCCCGCGCAACCCCGCGGGCCTGCCCGGAGGCCGAGCGCCGTCACGCACGAACCCGGGGGACCACCCCTTCCGTACAGTTTCCAGGCGCAGAAAGGAACCAAGCAGATGATGATCGTGATGAAGGCGACGGCGAGCGACGAGGAGGTGCAGGGCGTCATCGAGCGAGTCGAGAGCGCCGGCGCGCGCGCACATCCGATCTACGGTGAGGAGCTGACCGTGATCGGCGCGATCGGCGACCTCGAGCACACGAGCCGGCTGGAGCTCGAAGGCGCGCCCGGCGTGGACCGGATGATGCCGATCATGAAGCCGTACAAGCTCGCCTCGGCCCAGCTCAAGGACGGCGCCCGCACGGTGCTCGAGATCGGCGGGCGCAAGCTCGGCGGCGAGCATTTCGCGATCATCGCCGGCCCCTGCACGGTCGAGTCGCGCGAGCAGACGCTCACCGCTGCCCACGCGGTCGCCGCGGCCGGCGGCGCGATGTTCCGCGGGGGCGCGTACAAGCCGCGCACCTCGCCGTACGCGTTCCAGGGCCTCGGCCAGGAGGGCCTGCGCCTGCTCCAGGAGGCCAAGGAGCAGACCGGGCTACCGATCGTCACCGAGCTGATGGACCTCCGTGATCTCGAACCGGTGCTCGAGGCCGCCGACGTGATCCAGATCGGCGCGCGCAACATGCAGAACTACACGCTGCTGACCGAGGTCGGGCGCGCGGGCACGCCGGTGCTGCTCAAACGAGGCCTGTCGAGCACGCTGGAGGAGCTGCTGATGGCGGCCGAGTACGTCCTCAAGGAGGGCACCGAGGCCGTGATGCTGTGCGAGCGCGGCATTCGTACGTTCGAGCCCGCGTACCGTTTCACCCTCGATCTGACGGCCGTCCCCGTGCTCAAGGAGCTCAGCCACCTTCCGGTCATCGTCGATCCCAGTCACGCCGCTGGGCGGCGCAAGCTCGTCACGCCACTCTCGCTCGCGGCGGCCGCGGCCGGCGCCGACGGGATCATCGTCGAGGTCCACCCGGAGCCCGACGAGGCGATCTGCGACGGACCGCAGGCGCTGCGCGCGGATGAGTTCGCGACGTATGTCGAGCTCGTCAACGCGGCGGCGACGGTCGCCGGCAAGGCAACGGTGGATGCACTCGTCTGAGGCACCGCTCGTGGGCGCGCAGGCGGCCGAGGCGCTGCGCGATCGCCGGATCGAGCGGGTCGAGCCGCTCGTGGCACCGGTGACGCTGCTCGACGAGCTCGCACTCAGTGACGAGCACGCTGAGGTCGTGCGGCAGGGGCGCGCCGAGGTCCACGCGATCCTCGGCGGCGTCGACGACCGGCTGCTCGTGATCGTCGGGCCGTGCAGCGTCCACGACGTCGACGCGACGCTCGACTACGCCCGCCGCCTCAGCGACCTCGCCGCCCGCGTGCGGGCCGATCTGTGCGTCGCGATGCGCGTTTACTTCGAGAAACCCAGGACGACGACAGGCTGGAAGGGCCTGATCAACGATCCGCACCTCGACGGCTCCGGCGACGTGAACACGGGGCTGCGGATGGCGCGCGGCGTGCTGCTCGGCGTCGTCGGGCTCGGCCTGCCGGTCGGCTGCGAGTTCCTCGACCCGATCACCCCGCAGTACATCTCCGACGCGGTCTCGTGGGGCGCGATCGGCGCGCGCACGACCGAGAGCCAGATCCACCGCCAGCTCGGCTCGGGGCTGTCGATGCCGGTCGGCTTCAAGAACCGGACCGATGGCAACGTCCAGGTCGCCGTCGACGCGGTTCGCGCGGCCGCGGTCCCGCACGCGTTTGCCGGCATCGACTCCGACGGGACCCCCGCGATCCTCTACACCCGTGGCAACGAGGACTGCCACATCATCCTGCGAGGGGGCCGCGAGGCCCCCAACTACACCGCTGAGCCCGTGGCGGCGGCGCTCGAACTGCTGCGCAGCGCCGGCCTCCCGGAACGCGTCGTGATCGACGTCTCGCACGACAACAGCGGCAAGGACGCCGACCGCCAGCCGGTGGTCGCGGCGGAGGTCGGCGCCCAGATCGCGGCCGGGGGCCACGCGATCGTCGGCGTGATGCTGGAGTCGTTCCTCGTTGCGGGCCGCCAGGACCTCGACGCGCCCGGCGAGCTCACCTACGGCCAGTCGATCACGGACGCGTGCATCGACTGGGAAACGACCGTCGAGGTGCTCGACGGCCTCGCCGCCGCCGTGCGCGCGCGCCGCGCCGCGTGAACATCGCGGTCGTCGGCGTCGGCTTGATCGGGGGCTCGATCGCGCTCGCGGCCCGCGAGCGGCTCGGGGCCTCGGTCGCGGGCTATGACCGCTCGGACGAGGCGCTCGCGACCGCGCGTGACCGCGGTGCGCTCGACCGCTCATGCACGACGCTGAGCGACGCCGTCGCCGAGGCCGAGGCGGTGTTCGTCGCGGTCCCGGTCGGCGCGCTGCCGGCCGCCGTCGCCGACGTGCTCGCCGTGGCCGGCCCCGACTGCGTCGTCAGCGACGTCGGGTCGACGAAACGGGCCGTGGTGGCGGCGCACGACGATCCGCGATTCGTCGGGGGGCATCCGCTCGCGGGCGCGGAGAATGCCGGTGTCGAGCATGCCCGGGCCGATCTGTTCGAGGGCGCGACCTGGTACCTGACGCCGACCTCCCACACCTCGGGGCTGCTGTACGACCGTCTCTATCGGCTGCTGCGCAGCCTCGGGGCGCGGCCCGGCGCGATCGATGCCGAGACCCACGACACGATCCTCGCGACCGTCTCGCATCTGCCGCACGTGCTCGCGAACGTGCTCGTCTCGCAGGCCGCACGCGCGCTCGCCGAGGGGGACGAGCGGCTCCCGGCGACCGGGCCGAGCTTCCGCGACGCGACGCGCGTCGCCGGCGCGCCCAGCGCGATCTGGACGGACATCTACGTCTCCAACAGCGACGCGCTCGCCGCCGAGATCGACGGCACGATCGAGCGCCTGACGCGGGTGCGCGAGGCGCTGCGCGCCGGCGACCGGAGCGCGATCACGCGGTGGAACGACGCCGCCGCCGCGGACCGTCGCCGGCTGCTCGAGGCCCAGCTCGCCGGCGGGCCGCTGTTCGAACTGCGCGCCTCAGTCCCGAACCGCCCGGGCGTGATCGCGGAGCTCGCGCTCGAGCTGGGACGCAGTGGCGTCAACATCACCGACATGGCGCTGTACCCGGCGGCGGACATGACCGAGGGCGTCGTCGCGCTGTGGATCGCGGGCGAGGACGCCGCGCTGCGCACCGAGAAGCTCGTCAGCGGGCTCGGATTCCCGGTGGCGCGCGCGTGAACGTCCGCTTCGACCCGTCGGGGCCGCTGCGCGGGAGCCTGCGGGTCGCGGGCGACAAGTCGGTCTCGCACCGCGCCGCGATCTTCGGTGCGATGGCATCGGAGCCGGTGCGGATCAGCGGCTACCTTGACGCCGCGGACACGAACTCGACGCTCGCAGCGGTGCGTCGGCTCGGCGCGATCGTCGAGCCGCGCGGCGATGAGGTGGTGATCAGGGGCTGCGGACTGCGCGAGGCGAAGGCGCCGGACGGCGCGATCGATGTCGGCAACGCGGGCACGCTGATGCGGCTGCTTCCCGGATGGCTCGCGTTCCAGGCCGAGCACTCGTTCACGCTCGACGGCGACGCGTCGATCCGACGGCGCCCGGTCGACCGGATCGCCGAGCCCCTGCGGCTGATGGGCGCACGGATCGATGCGCGCGAGGACCGCTTTCCGCCGTTCACGGTGCACGGCGGGCCGCTGCGAGGGATCGACTATGCGCCGCCGGTCGCCAGCGCCCAGGTCAAGTCGTGCGTGCTGCTCGCCGGTCTGATGACCGACGCCACGACCGTGATCGAGCCCGTCCCGACCCGCGATCACACCGAACGGCTGCTGCTGAGCGCGGGTGCCGCCCTGAGCCGGACGGGAGACGCCCGCAGCGGCTACCGGACGACCGTCGGCAACGTCGACGAGCTCGAGCTCGACGCGGTCGAGGTTCCCGGCGACATGTCCTCGGCCGCGTTCCTCGTTGCCGCCGGCGTGCTCGTGCCCGGCTCCCGGCTCGTGCTCGAGCGGATCGGGGTGAACTGGACGAGGACCGGCTTCCTGCGGATACTCGAGCGGATGGGCGCGATCGTCCTGGGGGACCTGGAACCCGTCGGCGGGTTCACCGCGGGCGAGCCGATCGCCGATCTCGACGTCACGAACGGGCCGATCGAGGGGACGGCGGTGGAACCGCACGAGGTGCCGCTCGCGATCGACGAGTTGCCGCTCGTGGCGCTGCTCGGATGCTTTGCCGAAGGCGAGACGGTCGTGCACGGCGCGCAGGAGCTGAGGGTCAAGGAATCTGACCGGATCGCGACCGTCGTCGACGGACTGCGGGGGCTCGGCGCCGACATCGAGGCGGCCGCAGACGGGTTTGTCGTGCGCGGCACCGGCGGACTGCGAGGTGGCCGGATCGACGCCCACGGCGATCACCGGCTCGCGCTGCTCGGCGCGGTCGCGGGGCTTGCCTCGCGCGACGGGGTCGAGGTCGTCGGGATGGAGGCAGCCGCGGTCTCATATCCCGGCTTCGCGGACGACATCGCGATGCTCGTGGGCTGATGGTCGTCGCGATCGACGGTCCCGCCGGTGCCGGCAAGTCGAGCGTCGCGAGGGCGGTCGCACGGCGGCTCGGCTTCACCTACCTGGACTCGGGCGCGATGTACCGCGCGGTCGCGCTCGCGGCGCTGCAGCGCGGGGCGCAGCCGGCCTCGGTCGCCGGTGCGGTTCGGATCGAGTTGGGGGACAGGGTGCTGCTCGACGGCGACGACGTCACCGAGGCGATCCGAGTGCCGGAGGTCTCGGAGGCGGCGTCGCGGGCGGCGGCGGACCCGGCCGTGCGCGCGGCGATGGTCGCCGAGCAGCGCCGCCTGATGAGGTCTGGAGACTGGGTCGCGGAGGGCCGGGACATCGGCACGGTCGTCGCCCCCGATGCCGAGGTGAAGGTGTTCCTGACCGCGGATCCGGCCGAGCGGGCGCGCCGGCGCGCGGCCGAGCTCGGTGCCGACCTCGACACCGTCCTCGCCGAGCAGGCGATCCGCGACGAGCGCGACCGCACGCGCGCGCACTCTCCGCTCGAGCCTGCGCCGGGCGCGGTCGAGCTCGACACGACCGGCATGACGCTCGAGCAGGTCGTCGAGTGGGTCGCGGCACTCGCGCGCGGTGAGCGCACGCTCCCCGCGGGGCCGGGGACGCTAGCCTCGGACCAGCCATGAAGGTCGCAATCGTCGGATACCCGAACGTCGGCAAGTCGTCGCTCGTGAACCGCCTCACGGAGTCCCGGGAGGCGGTCGTCCACGAGCGCCCGGGCATCACGCGCGATCGCAAGGAGCTCGCGACCGAGTGGAACGGGCGCTCGCTCACGCTGATCGACACCGGCGGCGTCGATCTCGAGGATCGCGATCATCTCGCCCAGCAGATCCAGGAGCAGGCCCGGGCCGCCCTCGCCGACGCGGATGTCGCGGTCCTTGTCGTCGATGCGCGTGCCGGGCTCCGGCCCGGAGACGCGGAGATGGCGGATCTGCTGCGACGCGGACGGCTGCCGGTGATCGTCGCCGCGAACAAGATCGATAGCGCCAGGGATCTGTCGCTCACCGCCGAGTTCCACGCGCTCGGCCTTGGCGAGCCGATCGCGGTGTCGGCGGCGCAGGGGCTCGGCACCGGTGACCTGCTCGACCGGATCGTCGAGCTCGGACCGGACCGGGACGAGGAGCCCACGGCGGAGGACCCGATCCGGCTTGCGATCATCGGCCGGCCGAACGTCGGGAAGTCCTCGCTTGTCAACCGCTTTCTCGGCGACGAGCGGGTGATCGTCTCGCCGACGGCGGGCACGACCCGGGATGCGATCGACCTGCCGATGAGCTTCGAGGGACGTGAGCTGATCCTCGTGGACACGGCCGGCCTGCGCCGCCAGGCGAAGGTCGGGGAGTCGATCGAGTACTACACGGCGCTGCGCTCGCAGCGCGCCGCGGAACGGGCCGAGGTCGCGCTGGTCGTATGCGACGCGACGGACGGGGTCACCACGCAGGATCTCCGCGTGGCTGAGCTTGCGATGAAGAGCGGGTGTGCGACCGCGCTCGTTCTGAACAAGTGGGACATCGTCGAGGAACTCGATCTCGACCACGAACGTGCGCGCGCACACCAGAAGCTCCGCCTGCGCCCGCGGCTGCTCACGGGCAGCGCCAAGACCGGGCGGGGCATCGAGCGGCTGCTGGCGGAGGCGGTCGCGCTCGCCGAACGGACCCGGACGCGGATCCCCACGCCGCAGCTCAACCGATTCCTGTCAGAGGCAGTGGCCACGCGCCAGCCGCCGTCGGGCAAGCACCGCGGGCAGCGGCTGAAGCTGCTGTTCATGACGCAGACCGCCGAGCGGCCGCCGCGCTTCTCGATTCAGGTCAACTCGCATGCGCTCGTGACGCGCGACTACGCGTACTACGTCGAGAACAGGTTGCGGGAGCGCTTTCATCTCGAAGGGATCCCGCTCGTGATCGACTTCGTCGAGCGCCGGGAGCGGCGCGCGACCGGCGCCCGCGGCGTCGCTGCGTGATTGAGCCCATCCTCGATAGTCTTTCTCAACTTAGGCCAGCTCCTCAGCCGGGGAGAACGATTCGACCGCGGAGCCCACTCTCCAATTCCCATGACCATGAATGCTGATAATGAGTTTTTGTTTACGTCGGAGTCTGTGACTGAGGGGCATCCGGATAAGGTTGCTGATCAGATTTCGGATGGGGTGTTGGATGCGGTGTTGGGGGATGATCCGTTTGGGCGGGTGGCGTGTGAGACG
>DATKOY010000104.1:0-2158 GCA_035524415.1 Solirubrobacteraceae bacterium
GACAGCGGGGTTTCGTCGCGCCAGCAGTACGGCAGCACCCGGTAGCCCTCGTAGGCCAGGCCCTTGTCCCACAGCTGTTTGAACGCCCAGATCACCGACTCCATGTAGGACGGATCGAGGGTCTTGTAGTCGTTGTCGAAATCGACCCAGCGCGCCTGGCGCGTGACGTACGCCCGCCACTCGTCGGTGTAGCGCAACACCGATTCGCGGCAGGCCTCGTTGAACGCGGCGATGCCCATGTCGTCGATCTGCGATTTGTCGTTGATGCCCAGCTGGCGCTCGACCTCGAGCTCGGCGGGCAGCCCGTGCGTGTCCCAGCCGAAGCGGCGCTCCACCTTGTAGCCGCGCATGGTCCGGTAACGCGGGACGATGTCCTTCACGTACCCGGTGAGCAGGTGCCCATAGTGGGGCAACCCGTTGGCGAAGGGCGGCCCGTCGTAGAAGACGTATTCGGGGGCGCCCTCGCGGCGGGCGATGCTGGCCCGGAAGGTGTCGTCGCGGGCCCAATAGTCGAGGACCTCGAGCTCGAGCGCCGGAAAGTCCGGCGCCCCGCCGGCCGGCTTCGGGTAGGCCTTGACGTCAGCGTTCTCGGTCACGATGTGTGTCGTCTCCTGTGGCCGTCATGCTCAGGCCGGGGACGACGACGCGCACGGTGCGCGAGCGCCGCGGTACCACCCCGCTTGCCGCGCTGCCGCGCGACCGCTCGATGCAGGCTGTGACGGGCCTACCCGTTCGGTTCTACTGAGCCGTGCCGGCCGTTCTTCCGAAGGCTCCCCGGTGATCGCCGGATCGATGCCACTGCGTCGATTCTACGGATGCCGCACTCCAAGGGGCTACCTGGCCTCAGGGAAAACCTGCGGCCGGGTAGACCCTTGGAGCATCGATCGCCACTACGCCCGGACCTCGAGCACACCGACCCGCCACAGGGCCGCGTACACATGACGCACGCCGAGGGTCAAGAAGTGAGCGGCGCCGTCCACCAGCGGGTCGCTGATGACGATGGTCGGGCTCTCGGCCCGGCGTGCGGCCTTCTTGGGGGCGGGGGCCGGGGCTGCGTCGCGCACCACCGTCAGCTTGCGGGCGGGTGCCGTGGTCACCACTTCGTCGTACAGAGCTGTGGTCATGATCGTCTCCTGGACTTTGCCCGGCGCCTCGGCGCCGAGGTGGAATCAAAACGAGCGTTGATTGGACTGACGTGTCCCATCCCGTTGTGGTTCCGATCCGAGAGCGCTTGGCCGCGAAGGCAATCAGCTAGCCGCGAACGTCGCGCCGGAGGCCGGATCGGGACGGAACACAGCCCGGACTTCGATCCGGACTGTCGCTGGAACTCATACGTCCCTCACCTCCTCGACGTCACGACGCGTGCGGTTGTCCGCACGATCCACGCGCACCACTAGGAGTCCAGAAACCGGCGATCACCGGAGATCCGCACCCCTCTCGTCAGAGCTTTGGCACTACACGACGTGTCCGATAATCCGGAAGCCACCTGGGCTCAACCCTTAAGCCGGGAGAAGCTGTCCTGACCCGGGGCGTCTTTGGACGTTCGGGGTCAGTGGCCTGTATTCGTGTAGACGCCTCACCTAACGAGGTGCATACGCGACCGATCATGCACGACGGCTATGACGCGGTCAATGTGATCTGTGCCCCGTCACCCAATCTTTATGCGTTCATTACGCACGTCCACAGGGTTCAGCCAGCGTCGGGACCCGTGCGTGGGCGCAGCCCGTCCAGCGCCAGCGCCACGACGAAATCAGCCACCTGAGCGGCGGTGACGTCGTCGTCGGTGCTCAGCCGCCGGTGCGCCAGCTGCCCGACGAGCGCCGCCAGCGTGTACGCCACCATCCGCGGCGGGGCTGCCACCACCTCGCCGCGCTCCTGGGCGGCGACGACGAAGGTCTCGATGTCGTCGACGAACCGCTCGTAGATCCCGCCGAGGTGCTTCTCGAATCGCTCGCCCATCGCATACGGGTCGCGCAGCAGCAGCTTGACGGTGGCCTTGTCGGCCTCGAAGAACTCGAGCGTCGCGCGAACGGCGACGCGAAGCGACTCCTCCTGCCCGAAGCTCTCCGCCGGAACATCGAGCGCCGCGGCGATGTGGCCCCGCAGCGCGCCCTCCTCGGCGGCCATCAACGCGTGGAACAGGTCGTCCTTGGAGTCG
>DATKOY010000105.1:0-47160 GCA_035524415.1 Solirubrobacteraceae bacterium
GCGGCCTCGTTCCACACCGCGGTGTCGGACATCGTGTAGCCGTGCAGGGCGCCCTCATACACCTCCGTGCGGTGCGTGACGCCTGCCCGCTCGAGGGCGCGGTCGAGCGTCGCGACCTGCTCGGGCGTCATGCTCTGATCCTGGTCAGCGTGGCCGAAGTACAGCTCCGCTTTCAGCTCATCGGCCGACAGGTGCGGGCTGTCCGGAGCATCCGTGACGAGACCGCCTCCGTGAAAGCCCGCGAGCGCCGCGACGCGGCCGCCTTCGGCCGCCGCGATCCGCCAACCGAGTCGCGCCCCCATGCAGTACCCGGTGATGCCGACCGGCCCCGGTGCCAGCTCGTTCAGGTAGGCGAGATACGCGTGGCCATCGGCGACGGTTCGCTCGGGCGTCAGCTCCGCCATCAGCGGCCGGACCTTCTGCATGAAGCCCGCCCGGTTGTCGGGATCGGTGAAGTCCGGCAGCGGCAGGACCGGGGCTCGGCCCGCCCGGTAGAAGACGTTCGGCGCCAGCACGACGTAGCCGTGTGCAGCGATCTGGTCGGCCATCTCCTCGATCCGTCGGCGCAGTCCGAAGGCGTCCATGATGAACAGCACGCCGGGATGCGCATCATCGTCGTCGGGGCGGGTGAGGTAGGCGTCGGCGGTCCCCTCGGGGGTTTGTACGTCAACGATCGAACTTGTCATGCGCCAAGGATCGCATGCGCCGTCCGCGCATGACGCGGCCGTGGCGCCGGCGGCGGACGGCGGAAGGCCGTCCGTCGCCGGCACGCCGGCTTGCGCCTCGTGCGGCGTCAGTCGCCGCTGTCGTACTTGAACGAGATGCCCAGGCGCACGCGGTAGTTGACGAGCCCGCCGTTCTCGATCGTCACATCCTGGCGAAGCACCTCGGCCACTCTGAGGTCGCGCACGGTCTTCGCCGCCGTCTCCACCGCGTTGCGCGCAGCTGCCTCCCATGAGTCGCTGCTGACACCAATCACTTCCGTTACGCGGTACACGCTGTCTGCCATGGCGGCCTCCTTTGTGTGGCGGATGATCAGCTCTGACGCAACATATACGCACACGGGTTCGCGGGGCGAAAGGTTGCGGCCAAAGCCGTAGCAACAACGGACGATCTTGAGGACTACTACTGACCCGAGACCCGGGCGCAGCGGCCGGCATGCACTTCTCCGAGACGCTCTACGTCGTCGACCGGACCCAGCACTCGCGCAGGAGCTCACGAGCGGCACCGAGGGGCTGAACCGCCTCGTGGCGTGGTTCACGCTCACGCGCTGAGCCGCGACTGCGCCAGTGCGGCATGATGGTCGCCGCAAATGGTCGATTGGGGAGCCGGACACTACGAGCGGACCGCGACTGAGCTCGACCCCGTCGCGCGGGCGATGGTCGCGCTCGCCGGGCTGGAGCCCGGCGTGCGCGTGATCGACCTCGCCTGCGGCACCGGGAACGCCGCGCTGCATGCGGCGGCGGCGGGGGCCTGGGTGATCGGGATCGACTCCGCGCCGAGGCTGCTCGAGGTCGCGCGCGATCGCGCCCGGGCACGCGGCCTCTCGGTTCACTTTCGCGAAGGCGACCTGCTCGACCTCCCGGTCGCCGATGATGCGGCCGATCTGCTGCTGTCCGTGTTCGGGGTGATCTTCGCTCCGGACCCCGGCGGCGCGCTCGGCGAGATTGCGCGCGTCGTGCGTCCGGGCGGGCGTGTGCTGTTGAGCGCGTGGGTTCCCGCAGGCCCCATCGACGCGATGCTGACGGCGATGGGCACAGTGCTCGCGCGCGTGACGAACGCGTCGGCGCCGGCCCGCTTCGCCTGGTTTGACCCGGCCGCTCTCGGCCCGGTGGCAGAGCGGGCAGGGCTCTCGCTCGAGCGCACGACCGAAGCGGAACTGGCGATCACCGACAGCTCGCCCGAGGCGTACGTCGCGGCCGGGCAGGAGCACCCGATGTCGCTCACGAACCGGCGTGTCCTGGAACAAGCCGAGGCGGCCGAGGAAGCGCGGGCGGCGATGGTCGGCGTGCTGCGCGAGGCCAACGAAGACCCCGACGCGTTCCTCGTCCACAGTCCGTACGTCGTGCACGAGCTCCGGGTCGGCGGCTCGCCAGCGCACTCAGGCGATGGGGCCTGACGAGCTTCGCGACCACTGCCTCTCGTTCCGCGGAGCCCAGGAGACGTTTCCGTTCGGTCCGGAGACGTCCGTCTACAAGGTCGCGGGGAAGATCTTCGCGCTGTCGCGGCTGGGGCAACGTCCACTCCGGGTAAGTGTCAAGTGCGAGCCGGGGCTCGCCGAGCAGTTGCGCGAGGCGCATGCCGCCGTGATGCCCGGCTACCACCTCAACAAGCGCCACTGGAACACGGTGACGATCGACGGCTCGCTGCCGGACGCGATGATCGGCGACATGCTCGAGGACTCATACGATCTCGTCGTCAGCGCGTTGTCGCGGGCGCAGCGCCGTGCGCTCGGCTGGCGCATCGATCGGTGACCCGGCTCGCCGCCGCCGGCGCGAGGTCACTGCGGGTTGTGCACGAAGCTGAGCGTTCGCTGCGCCGCCTTCTCGACCGCGATCACGAAGCACACACGGTCTGGCCCTCGATGCGGGAACGGCGCGCCCGTGTACTTGTGCGAGAGCTGATCCATGTAGCGACAGTCGGGGTCAGGACGGACCTCGACGACGCGCCCCTGGATCGCCGCCATCCGGTAGGGGTTGGCGAGATCGGTGACTGACAGGGCGACGCGCGGGTCGCGGCGCATGTCCTTGCCCTTCCAGATCGCGTCGGATGTGCAGACGAGGATGTGATCGCCTTCGAGCCCGACCCACACGACCCAGTTGCGGGGCGAGCCGTCGGCGCGAAGCGTGGAGAGGTGGACATAGTTCGGAGCGTCGAGCAGCTCACGAACGTCGCTGGGGATGGGAATCGGCATGGCGTGTTGTCCGCTTGATCGATGTCACGTTACGGCACGACCTCGTGCCGGGGGTCGGGGCGCCGCTCGGCCGTGGCGGTGCTGTAGTCGCCGAACGGAGCGTCGCGCGCGTTCGTCGCCGTCCTCACGCCCTGTTCGTGTGCGCGCGTGATGAAAGCGTGAGCGTCCGGCGTATTGCGCATCAACCCATCGAGGATCGGCCCGAGCAGCTGGGTTGAGTGCAGGCCCATGTTCTCGTACGCCTGATTGACGATCAGCTTCATCGCCGCGAGCTGGGAGGTCGGCAGGCCCGCGAGTTCGCGTGCCTGCGCCGCGACCTCGTCCTCGAGCCGCTCGAACGGGACCGCGCGGTTGATCAGCTCGATCTCGGCGGCCTGGACGCCGGACAGCGGGCGACCGGTGAGCGCATGCTCCTTGGCCTTCGTGAGCCCGAGCCGGTACAGCCACATCCCCGACAGGTAGCAGCCCCAGATCCGCGAGTACGGCGTCCCGATCTGAGCGTCCTCGGAGGCGATGATCAGGTCAGCGCACAGCGCCAGGTCGCTGCCACCGCCGACGCACCAGCCGTGCACCTGGGCGATCACGGGCTTCGGCGTGCGCCAGATGCTCATGAACTTCTGCGTCGGGCCGAACGCGCCGGCGCCGATGAAGTCCTTGCCGGGATCCCAGCTCCCGTCGGTGGTGAGCATCTCGTCCCAGTGGTGAAAGCCACCGCCGAAGTCGTAGCCGGCGCAGAATGACCGGCCGGCGCCGCGGAGCACGATGACCTTGACCTGAGCATCCGCGGTCGCCCGCCGCACCGCCGCTTCGAACTCGTCGGGCATCGGCGGCACGATCGTGTTGAGCCGTTCCGGGCGGTTGAGCGTGATCGTCGCCACCGGACCGTCGGTGGCGTACAGCAGCGTCTCGTAGCTCATGGGCGATTACTCCTTAGGATCAGCGTCACTGGCGAGAATGGAGGACTGATGGGTGAACGGTGGTTCAGCGAGCGCCGCTTAGCGCGGGGCCCGGCCAGAAAGAACGAGCCGTCGTCTCGGGCCGGTGTCGGACTCTGTCGGACTGCACCCCGACCGAGACACTCGTCACAGACCGCGAAACCCGTGACGTATCTGACACGTCGCGTGCAACCGGCCGCACGATCATGACGCAATGGCCGAACGCATGGGGGTGCTGCGGCGAGTGCTCGCAGACGCGCGACTGCGCAGAGTCGAGCTCGCGTTCTTCGGCTTCGGCGCCGCCGAGTACGGCGTGTGGGTGGCGGTCCTGGTGTACGCGTACGAGCGCGGCGGGACGACGGCGTCGGCCGTCATGGCCGCGCTCCAGCTTCTGCCCGCGGCGCTCGTCGCGCCATTCGCCGCGGTGATCGCCGACCGCCGAGGCGGCGCCGTCGCGCTGCGGATCGGCTATCTCGCACAGGCGCTCTCGATCGGCGGGAGTGCCGTGGCGATGCTGCTCGCGGCGCCGCCGGCGGCGGTGTGCGCCGGCGCGATCGTCGCCGCGAGCGCGGTCACGCTGACGCGGCCGGCGCAGCTGGCGTTGCTGCCGGCGCTCGTCGATACGCCTGTCGAGCTCACCGCGGCGAACGTCGTCAGCGGCTGGGTCGAATCAGTCAGCATGCTTGTCGGTCCGGCGGCCGCGGGTCTGATGATGGCGCTCGCCGGTCCGGGAGCGGCACTGGCGCTGTACGCCGGCGTGACGGCGCTCGGCGCCGTGCTCGTCACGCCGCTCGCGCGGTCACCTGCCGCCGTGCGATCCGCCGCGGGGATCGAGCGCCCCGCGACACCGCTCGCGGTGATGCGCATCATCGCCCGCGATCCGCGGATCACGAGCGCGCTCGCAATCGTGATCGTCGAGTTCGTGGCGATCGGCGCGCTCGACGTTCTCGCGGTGGTGCTCGCGATCAACGTGCTCGGGCTCGGTGCCGGCGCCGCCGGATATCTGGGCGCGGCGTTCGGAGCGGGAGGGGTGCTCGGAGCCATGCTCGCGCTCGCCCTCGTGGGACGCCAACGTGTATCGGGGGCGCTGCTCGGCGCCGCGCTCGCGTGGGGGGCGGCGTTTGTCGCGATCGGCGCGTGGCCGGCCGCCGCTGCCGCGTTCGCGTTGCTCGGCGCGTGCGGCATGAGCCGGGCGGTGCTCGATGTCGCGGCCCGGACGATGCTCCATCGCGTCGTGCCGGCCCCGCTGCACGGACGGGTATTCGGCGTGCTCGAGAGCCTCACGATGCTCGGTCTTGCGATTGGATCGCTGTCGGTTCCGGCGCTCGTGGCGCTCGCGGGCGCCGAGGCGGCATGGGTCGGCATCGGCCTGCTGCTTGTGCTCGTGGCGCTCGCGGCGATGCGGACGCTGTCCGCCCTGGATCGCGACCCGTCGCTGGAGGCGGTGACCGGCTCGCGCAGCGTCCACCGAGCCGCTCCGGAGCTCGTCGCGCGCCGGCTCGAGACGAGCGAGGCATCGCGGGTCGGGTAGGCTCGAGCTCCACCGTGGCGGACCAGGAGCTCGTCTCGCAGCAGGCCGCAATGATCGCGGCGGCGTGGTCGGCGTGATCGGCCGGCTGAGCTACCGCGGCGGCGTGCGCAGCGAGGCGCTGCTCGGGATCGCGCATCCGGGTGCGGCGTGGCTCGAGTGGCTCGCGCCGTAGGCTCACGTTGGCGCTGAACGCGGGGTGAATCGCGTGGACGCTGCGGCTGTCAGCTCGGCGAGGGCTCGCACGGCCGCCGCGAGATCCTCCGGATCGGAATCCTCGGCCGGGCTGTGCGAGATCCCGCCGAGGCTGCGCACGAACAGCATCACACTCGGAACGCCGGCACGCGCCATCGCCGCGGCGTCGTGGAGCGGACCGCTCGTCAGCGGATCGCGCCGAGCCGCCGGCGCGAGGAGCGCCCCCGCCAGCGCCACGAGCTCGCGGTCGAACGCGATCGGATCGATGCTCCACACCACCTCGTGCTCGACCGTCACCCGCTCCTCGTGCGCGATCGCTGCGGCGGCGTCAAGCAGGTCGGAGTGCAGCGACACGAGCGCGTCGCGCCGCGCGTGCCGGGTGTCGACGACGAGCCCGCACTCGCGGGCGACCGCGGTCGGCGTGGCCGGCTCGGCCTCGATCACCCCGACGGTCGCCAGCCCGCCGCGTTCGCCGGCGAGCCGACGGGCGTCGACGATGAACCGTGCGGCCGCGAGCACCGGGTCCCGGCGCGCCGCCAGCGGCGTCGCGCCGGCGTGGGCCGCCTGACCGCCGAAGCGCAACCTGGCTCGCCGCACGCCGTACGTTCCGGCGACGACGGCGAGCGCCGTGCCCTCGGACTCGAGGATCGGCCCCTGTTCGATGTGCAGCTCCAGATACGCGTGCAGGCGCGGCCGTTGCTGACCGGCGCGTCGCAGCCCATCGAGGTCGAGGACCGCGCCAACCTTGACATCGAGCGCCTCGACATCGAGCGTGCCGGTGCTTGCCGAGGATCCGAGCAGCGAATGACCGAACCGCCCTTCTTCGTCGGCCCAGTCCACCAAGACGAGTGAGCGGGCCGGGCGCGGGCCGGCCGCACGGAGGATCTCGAGCCCGGCGAGGACGCCGAGCGCGCCGTCGAGCCAGCCTCCGTCGGGGACCGAATCGAGGTGCGAGCCGATCGCCACGGCAGGTTCGGCGCCGCCCGCAAGCGTCACCCACAGGTTGCGAGCTCCATCCTCGGCGACCTCGACCGGCAGCTCCGCCAGCTTCGCCCGCAGCCACGCGCGTGCCTTCTCCCAGACCTCCGTGAAGGCGACGCGCTGTGCGCCGCGACGATCGGTGCTCAGCGCGGCAAGCTCGCGCAGATCGGCGATCACGCGGGCGGGATCGACCCTGTCGGTCATGGCGTCGTCGCTGTCCATCCGCTCTGGTCGTGCTCAGCCTCGGGCGTCGGATGAGGGAAGCGCACGCCCCCCAGCAGCCGCACGCGCACCTGATCGCCGACCACGGGGCTTGGGATCGGCGCGACGGTATAGAGCTTGCCGCGTTCGAGCTGCAACTCGAGGCGCATCCCGTCCTCGAGCGGGACGGCTCGCGTGACGCGGGCGGTGAGTGGGCCGGCACGATCGAGCGCCACGTGTGCGGGGCGCGTGAGCAACGTCTCGCCGGGGTCGTCGAGCGCACCGTCGTAGCCCAGGAATCGCGCGACCGTGGGGCTCGGTGGCTGCTCGAGCAACTCGCGAGGAGCGCCGGCGGCGACGAGTTCTCCGTCGATCAGGATCAGCAAGCGGTCGGCGAGGGCCCACGCCTCGGCGCGGTCGTGGACGACGATGAGCGTCGCTCTGGCGGCGGAGCGGATCGCGGAGACGGCATCTTCCAGGAGCGTCGCGCGGACCTCCGCGTCGAGACCGGCGAACGGTTCGTCGAGCATCAGGACGTCGGGCCGCAGCGCGATCGTCCGGGCGAGGTGAACGCGCCGGCGCTCGCCGCCGGACAACGTTCCGGCGGCCCGGGTCGCCAGGTGCTCGGCGCTGATCAGGCGCAGCGCCTCGAGCGCTCGATTCCGGCGTTCAGATCGCGGGACGCCCCACCAGCTGAGCGCGAGCACGACGTTCGCAAGGACGCTGCGGCGGGCAAGGTCGGGCGATTGCAGAGCGACCGCGACGCGGCCCCTGCGGCTGACGCGTCCCGCCGCAACGGGGAGCGCGCCTGCGACCGCGTCGAGCAACGTGCTCTTGCCCGCGCCGTTGGGGCCAAGCACCGCGAGAATCTCGCCGGCCCGGAGCTCGAACGTCACGTCGCGCACGACCTCGCGATCACCGCGTCGCACGGTGAGCTGATCGCAGCCGACGAGGGTCTCGGGGTCGGGATCGACGGCGGTCACTCGGCCGGTCGAAAGCGCAGGCGCAGGCCGTCGCCTTGATGTTGGAGCAGGCCGACGCCGCCCATCAGGATGAGGATCAGACCGCTGAGCACGATCCCGATCGCGACGGCATTGGCGTAGTGGGCGGCGTTTGCCTCGAACAGCGCCGCGCTGGCGAGCGTTTGGTCATAGCCATAGACGTTGCCGCCGACGATGATGATCGCTCCGACTTCGGACAGGGTCGTGCCGAGCGCAGCGATGATCGCGGCCATCACCCCAATTCTCGCCTCTCGCAGCGCAAGCGTGCTGAGCTGCACACGTCCGGCGCCGAGCAGACGCGCTTGGGAGATGAGCCCGGGAGGGAGCCCCTGAATCGCGGCAGCCGTCAGCGCGACCACATACGGGAGGGCGAGGACCGTCTGGGCGAGGAACACTCCCCGCCGCGTCACGTTGAGATGCATCGCTCCGAGCGGGCCTTGCGGGACGAACATCAGGAACAGCACGAGTCCAACGATCACCGGGGGCAGACCCATGCTGGCGTTGGCGAACATCTGCAGCGTGCGCCGGCCGTGAAAGCGCCCGAGGCCGATCGCGAGCGCGATCGGCAGGCCGATCACGGCGGCACATGCGGTCGCGATCGCCGCGACCTGGACCGTGAACCAGATCACCGACAGGAGCGTCGGGTTGCCGTGAAGGATCAGCGGGATCGACTGACGCAGCGATTGCCAGAGCAGGTGCATCGGCTAGGTACCCATCCGAAATCGGAGATGGATGCCGCTGGTGCGCTGCTGCAGCAGCGTGAGGAGGCCCGTCAGCAGGAGGATGAGCCCGAGCAGCACGATCCCGAGCGCGAGCGCGTACGGGTAGTTGGCGTAGTCGTTGACCTGCGCGAGTGCGGCGCTCGCGAGCGTCTGGTCGTGGTTTTGGATGTTGCCGCCGACGATGATGACCGCGCCGACCTCGGCAAGCGCGGATCCGAGCGCGGCGATGATCGCCGCGATGACGCCGATCTTCGCCTCGCGCAGCGACAGTATCGACAGCTGGATCCGACCGGCGCCGAGCGCACGCGCCTGCGCGATCAATCCCGGCGGAAGTCCCTGGATCGCGGCCGGCGTCAGCGCGACGATGTACGGCAGGGCGAGAATCGTCTGGGCGATATACACCGCCCGCAGCGTGAAGGCGCTGTGCAGGGAGCCGAGCACGCCTCGCGGGACGAGCAGCAACAGCAGGCCGACGCCGACGATCACCGGCGGGAGGGCGAGACTCGCATTGGCGAGAATCTGCAACGTCCGCCGGCCGCGGAACCGTCCGAGCGCGAGTGCCAGGCCGATCGGCAGGCCGATGAGCGTCGCTGCGACGGTGGAGACGACCGCGACCTTGATCGTGACCCACGTGACGGCGAGGACGTACTGATTCCCGTGCGTGATCAGCGGGATCGCCTGGCGCAACTGCTCCCACAGATAGTGCATCGAGGCCCGGCTACTGGCCGAAATGCGGCGTGAACCAGCTCCGCCGGCCGCGCAGCTCCCGCCCGGCTCCGAGGCACAGCAGCAGGACGACGGCCAGCCCTAATCCGACGACCGCGAGTGCCGATGTGCCGGAATCGCCGCGCGACGGAGCGGCCGCGACCGGCGCGGGCAGAGCGCTCACGAGCGGGCTCGCGTCGGCCGGGAGCGGCGTCACGTCGCTGATCAGCTCTCCGGTGACGAGCGTGCCGTCAGCACCGGCATGCGCCGCCGCGGTCGGGTGTGGCCTGCGGGGAGCAGCCGAGCGCGCGGCTGCGGGGGTGTGACTCGAGCCGGTGCGGGCGCCCGCGGGGGTCGATCCGGAGCGTGCTGATTGACCGCCTGAGCTCGCACTCGCCGAGACTACGGAGTGCCTCGGCGTGCGATGGGCGGCCGGCGTGCGACGACTTCCATGTGACGGCTTCTTCGTGTGTGTGTCGCTCCTGCGCGTGGGACGGCTGTTGAAGGTGCTGCCCGGAATGCCGCGAGGCGCCCCGGACTGTTTTCCCGGTGGTCCGCCGACGTTGGTGCCCGAGCTCGAGGTCGGCCCGGTCGGCGGGGGGTTCTGCGTCGTCGTCGGCGGTGGCGGCGGGGTGTTCGCCGTCGCCGTGATGGTGACCTGGATGGTGTCGCCACCGCCCCCGCCGGCGGCGTCACTGACCTCGAGCGTCACGTTGTATTTGCCGGCGCTGTCGAACGGAACGGACGGACTCGACTGTGTCGAGTTCGTCGCCCCGCCGCCGAAATCCCAGCTGTACGACAGGCCCGACGCGCTCGCCGGCACGACCGTTGCCGAGAACGAGATACTCGATCCGGCTTGCACGGTCGTCTGGGACGCCGACGCGGTCACGGTGAGCGGCGGTCCTTCGAATACGTCGATGAGTAGCGGCGAGGGATTGCCCTGCTGCACTTCGTCCAGCGCGTTGGCATCGGTGCCGTCGCGCGGCGGCCGGTAATACAACAGATTGGACCCGTCGCTCGAGATCACCGGCACGGCGGTGGAGTCCTGGAAATCGCTCGGGACGACGAGATCGTCGTGGCTGAGCTGGGACGTGGCAGACACCTCGCCGAATCCGACCGTCTGGTGCACGATCACCTGGTGGACGTCGCTGACGTGGACGGGGGTCGACAGGCACTCGAGTACGGTCGACACCGCCCAGGTGGCGCGTGGAAACGTGAACGCCGGATATGTTCCGGGTCCCTGCTGCACCGGGCCCGGCTCGGAGTACGTCGGGCATGTGGAGTTCGACTGCAGCCCGCCGACCGACACCGACTCCTGCGACGGCGAGTGGCCCGGGCTGTAGACGGTCGCGGTGATGAGCTGTCCGGAGTTCACGTCCGCGAGCGCGGGTTGCGCGGGCGATGCGATCAGCCCGAGAGCGAGCACGAACGCGAACCGCCGCCCCGGGCTGCACCTGGGGCGGCGGCTCAATTGACGCACACGAGTCTGCTCGCACACCGCCGCGACTAATGGACGTCGACCGTCCTCACCTTGGAGAACGTCGAGGGGTGGCCCTTGTGCACGAACTCAAGCTGGAGCACGTACTCGAATCCGCGCTTGAGCTTCGCCCTGATTGTGAACGTCGTCTTGCCGGCCTTCACCGACGTCTGCCCGACCTGGCGGAACGCAGCGGCGGCTGCTGATGCCCGTACGCCGTGCTTGGTGGACTTGGTCTTGGTGAGCTTGACGCTCACCGTCCGCAGCGCGAACAGCTTCACCCGCGTTCCGGTCGTTGTCGGCGCCTGGCTCAGCGTCCCGCTCACCGTCAGCGCCCCGTTCTTGACCGTCAGTCGCTTGAAGCTGGCGGCCGTGGTCGCGGCGGGGACCGTGACGTTGACGGTGCCGCTCGTCGCGGCCAGCAGCTGGCCGGGATCCTGGAAGCCCGCCTCGAGCTGCCATTTGCCCGCACCGAGGGCGCCGCTGATCGCGAACGTGCTCTGGCCGGCCGCCAGAGACGCGCCGCCGACCTGCGTGAACGCAGCGCTCGAACCTTGGGGCCGCGCGAGAATCGACACCCGCGCGTTCGCGTCGGGCGCGCCCGGCGTCACCGAGCCGGACACGGTCGCGCCACCGGTGGACGCCTTTGCCGACGCGATCGAGATCGCCCCCTGCACGTTCATCGAGACGGGCGCGCTCGCGGCCGGTGACAGGATGTCGCCGAACACGGGGTTGAGCGAGGGGTTCTCGATTTGAGCGATCTGACCGGTGGACACCTGGTAGGAACCGCTCGTGGTGGGCGTGAACGCGATGCTGAAATGACCGCTCGCGTCGGTCGTGCCGCTACCGACGGGCACCGGGAGGCCGCCCTCCAACTCGTCGATCGCAACCGGCTTGCCGTCGATCGGCGGGAAGCCTGGCTCGGCATTCGTGACAGTGCCCGTCACCGTGACCGGCGTCCCGGCTGCAGCTGTCGCAGGGAATCCGCTCGCGCTGATCGTCGGTGATGCGTCCGCGACGAACGGCGGCCCCGCCGGGTCGCTGGTGGAGTTCAGATAGAACTTCAGCTGTCCCTGGATCGCGGGTGAAGTGAGCAGGTTCACGAAGTCCTGAGCGGCGGTCAGGTTGACCGTCTCGCCCGGCTTCGACGGGTTGATGATGTACGCGTGGAAGTAGTTGACGAGCAGGTTCTCGCCACCCGGCGCCGCGGCGTCCTGCGGACCGCGTGTGAGGATCGTCAGGTTCGGGATCCCGGTCGTCCCCCCCGCGGGAGACTGCCCCGAGGCGAGATAGTCGTACGTGCCGCGGTCGCTGAGGACGTAGCACGAGTTGGGACCGCTCGGGAAGCCGTTGCAGGCGTTCGCCAAAACGACGTTGGGACCCTGTGTGAGGCCCGTCGTCGTGTACCAGCTCGGAAGTGCCGCCCCGGTCGGAAGCGCGCCGCTGTTCGGGCACTGCTGCCCGTTTGCGGTGACGCCGTTGCCGGTCGCGATCGGCGTCTCTCCACCTCCGTTCTGGGAGCTCACAGCACACAGCAGCAGGCCGGTTGGCGCCAGCCCAGATGTATCGACCAGTTGCCAGATCTGGTGCTCCTCGACCGTCGTGCCCGGCGTGCCGCCGCGCGAGACGAACGTCGCCTTCGGCGTCCCGCCCCCGTTGAACCCAGCGGCCGCAACGTCGGCGAACGCCTGAGCGATGTCGTGCGCAGCGTTGGCCCCAACCCCCGCCGGATCAACAGTCGGCCCGCCGAACACGAAGTCGTTGGTGAAGATCGCGCGGCCGTACTGCTCCTGCGAGAAGCCGCCCGCCACGAACTGGTTCTCGAGCGAGGCCGCGTGCACGATCAAGACGCTCGCGTTCTGCGATCCGGTTTCGGCGCTCGTGATCGCCGTCCCCGTCGCGGTGCCTATGTATTTGAACGTGAACTGTGGAAATGCTGCATGGAACTGAGGCTGGATCAGGTTCTGAACCAGTCCGCTGTCGCTGACGTCGCTCGTGCCGACGACGGTGAGCGACGAGCCGCTATCCGCTCCCGCCGGTGACGCCGCAAACAGCAGCAGCGCCCAGGCAGCCAGGGACACGACGAGCGCGATCGCACGCGGCCTCTGCAGCGTGAGACGTGACCGGTGCCCGGTCACGGACCACGTCGAGCCGTCACCCGACCGCGCACGCGGGGCGAAGGGGCAAGGGGTAGTCTCCATTTGACTACTATATATGCGCTGCATAAGTGCACAGGGTTGTGCGAAGTCTAGGCCGCATATGATCGGTGCGTGGGCCGGACCCGCTGCATCCTTGCCGTGCTGGTCGTGGCCGCGCCGCTCGGCGGCTGCGGCGACACGATCACTAAGCGCGACTACGTCGCGCGCGCCGACGCGATCTGCGCGAGTGCGGTGCGGCAGACCCGCGTCATCCCGCCGCCGACCCTCGCCGGCTCTCAGGCCCAGCGGCTCGACGCCCTGGCTCAGTACTTCGCTCGCGTCCTGCCGATCGCGCAGTCCGAGCTTGCGCAGCTCCAGGCGCTGAAGCGCCCGTCGGCAGATGCCACCGATCGCGCTGTCCTGCAGCGCTTTCTGGCGACGCTGCGACAAACGGTCGGCGACTATCGAGCGCTCGTGACAGCCGCGCAGCGCGGGGACGCCCAGGGCGTCGCAGCCGCGGTTGCGCGCCTGCGCGCAAGCCCGCTCGTCGCGCTGGCTGCGCGCTACGGACTGGGGTCATGCGGAGCTCCGGGCGGGACCGCGGTCTGAAAAGGCGACCGCGCCGGACCGGCGCGGTAGGTTTGTGCCGATGGCACGAGATCTGTCACTCGGAGAGGCTGCCGCCGCGCTCGGCGTCAGCGTGGACACGCTCCGGAGGTGGGATCGCGCCGGCCGGATCAGGACGAGCCGGGACGCGCGCAATCACCGCCTCGTCCCGGCATCCGAGGTCGAGCGCCTGAGCGGCCGGCCACCGCGGCAGCGCACCGGCACACCGCGATCGCCGAGGAACCGTTTCTCCGGCGTCGTTCGCTGGGTTGAATCTGACGGCGTGATGGCGCTCGTCCAGGTGGAAGCTGGACCGTTCATGGTCGAGGCGGCGATCACGCGCGATTCCGTGGAGGAACTCGGGTTGGCGCCGGGCGTCCCCGTCACGGCGGTCGTCAAGGCAACTTCGGTCATGATTGACCGAGACTGAACACCCATCTGCACTCTGCAGACAGGAGTTGACGAATGAAGCTCAGCGCCAGGAACAAACTCGCCGGCACCGTCGTCGCGATCACGAGAGGCGAGGCGATCGCCAACGTCGAGCTCGACGTCGCCGGCCAGCGCCTCGTGTCCTCGATCACCGTTGAGGCGGTGAACGAGCTCGGGCTCGAGCCCGGAGCCGAGATCGTGGCTGTGATCAAGGCCTCGGACGTGATGATCGGGACTCCCTGAGTGCGGGCGGCCGAGACGCTGAGCTCACGACTCGCCTGAGAGCGCGTCGATGAAGCGGACCGCCGCAGTCGTCGACTCCAGTCGCCAGCGCAGCAGCGTCTGATCAAACCCGGCTGCCCCCGCGACCGCCGTCGCCAGCCGCTCCGCCAGGACTTCGAAGCGACGGCGCTGCGCGCGCAGCAGCGGTTGCGGATCGCGAGTGCTGCGGTCGAGGAACACGAGCTTCAGCAGCAGCAGCGAGCGGGCATCGCGGACGTGCTCGACCGGTGTCTTCAACCACGCGGCCAACCCCCGACGGCCTGCCGGGGTGACCTGGAGCACGGTTCGCCGTGGGCCCGATCGGCTCGCGACGGTGCCGACCGGTTCGATCAAGCCCTTCTCGATGAGGTTGTCGATCGCGTGATAGACCCGCGGCCGCGGCAGCGACCAGACCCTGCCGATCTCTCCGTCGGCTTGCATCGCGCGCGCGAGCGCGAAGCCGTGCGTCGGATCCTCGGCCAGCAATCCGAGCACCGCCCATTCGCCGGCGGAGAGTTCGTCGATCGCGCGTGGCACGGCGCAACCGTAACGCCCGGACCCGGCGTTCGTCGGAGTTGTGTTCGTCGTGCGGCCCGGGGGCGCTCCGGTCGGGAGCGCCCCTCGAGCCGGCGGTGGCGTCAGCCGGTGACCTTGAACTGGGCGACGAGGCGGTTGAGCGCCTCGGCGTTGCCGGACAGCTCCTGCGCGGATGCCGCGATCTGCTCCGCGGATGCGGAGGTCTCCTCGGTCGAAGCGGAGACCTCTTCGGTGGAGGCGGACGATTCCTGGGCGACGGCAGCGACTTCCTGGATGCTGTCCTGCATGCTCTGCGCGCTCGCTGCGATCTGTTGTGAGGCGGCGGCGATCTGCTCGATCCGGCCCGTCATTTCCTCGACCGCCGAGCCGATCTGAAGGAACGCTTCGCGCGTCTGCTCGACGACGCTCGCACCTTGCGTGGTGCGGTTGGCGCCATCCTCCACGACCTCAACGGCATGACTCGTGTCCGATTGGATCGCGGCGATCAGCCCCGAGATCTCGTGTGCGGCGTGCTGCGACTCTTCCGCGAGCTTGCGGACCTCCTCGGCGACGACCGCGAACCCGCGCCCCTGCTCGCCCGCGCGGGCGGCCTCGATTGCCGCGTTCAGCGCCAGCAGGTTCGTCTGCTCCGCGATGCCGGTGATCGTCTGCACGATCTGACCGATCTGGTCGGACTTCGACGCGAGCTCGCGGATCGCTTCGCTCACCGCGGATGAGGAGTCGCGGACCGAGCGCATCGCCTCGGTCGCCTGCTCGGCGGCGTCGACGCCCTGCTGGGCGACGGTGCTCGCGTCGTGCGCCATCTCGGCCGTGTGCTGCGCGTTGTCGGCGGCCTCGGTGACGGCACGCCCGACCTCCTCGGCCGCCGCCCGTGCCCGCTCGACGACCTGGACCTGACGCTCTGCGCCCTCGGCGATGCCGGTGACGGCGCTTGCGATCTCGCCGGTTGCCTCTCCGGATTGCTGCGAGGTCGCTGCCATCTCTTGGGAGGCCGCGGAGACCTGCCCGGCCGAGCCGGAGACCTCGCCGAGAAGCGCTGCAAGTTTCGCGCGGGTCGCGTTGTAGGCCTCGAGACCCTCGACGATGGCGTCCCGGACGCCTTCGACGTCGCGCTGGATCTGGCCGAGCTCGTCGGCGGCGAAGTCGGTGACCTCGGTGCTCGTGATCTCGAACTCCTGCGTGAGATCGCCTGCCGCAAACGCCTGGAGGCCACCCGTCAGCCGCTCGACGCCCTTCGTCTTGACGAGCTCGAGCCGCTCCTTGATCGTGACGACGCTACGCCTGATCGCCGCGGACACGAACCAGGCGATCAGTCCGCCGGCGAGCACTGAGAACACCAGGATCAGGATCGTCGTCATCGCGCTCGACGACTCGTTGGACTTGATGCTCTGCGCGTTGGTCGCCGCCTGGGTGTCGTTGATCTTGACGAGCTGCCCGAGCGCCTGGTCCAGCGCGCCGTTCTGCGAGGACGCCTTGGCGAAATACAGCGCGTTCGCCGCTTGGACCGCGGCCGGCGTGCCCTTCTGCGCCAACGTCAGGACCTGGTTCCCCGTTGCCATGTACTGCGACAAATCGGAGACAAACTGGTTGTACGCGGCTTGCTCGCCGGCCGAGAGCGACGTGCTGTGATACGCCGCGAGGTCGCGCTGGAGCGCGGCCGAGTCCGTCTGGAACGCTTGCGCGTACTGCGCTGCACCGGCGCGCGCGGAGAAGCTCTTCAGCAGGTCGGTGTCGATGTTCCCGAGGTTTGTCTCCACCGACTGCAGATGGATGATCGGAACGGTTGCGTTTTGGTAGAGATCAGTCCCGAGATTCGATGACGAGGACAGGTTCGCGATCGCCAGCACACCGCCCACGGCGCACAGCGCGATCAGGATCCCGGCCATCCCCAACAGCTTTGACCGCAACGACATATCGCGCAGAACTCGCATCCCAACTCCTCCTCGATCACAAAAATGGTCCTCAGTTGACCTGGTGATCGACTCACCGCCCGAGCCATCGTCCGTAACCTCATCGGAACGGCGGTCGGTGGAACTACGGACCCAGCGGGCTGATGCGAAGGCTCGCGCCCCAGGCGAGCACGATCAGCACGCCGCCGAGCACGAACACGATCCATGCGACGAGGTCCGTCGAACTGCGCGAGCGGGCTGTGGCCGTCGCGGACGGTGTCGGCAGCGGGTGGCCGGCGTCGGCCGCGAGCCGGGTGACGGCCTGGAGCGCTGCGGCTCCAGAGCCGTTGCGGTCCGCGGCGGCGCGAGCGCGTCCAGCACGGCGCGCGGACGCGCCGGCGTCCGGTTCACCTGGTAGACGCCGAAGCCGACCGGCATGATCACGAGCAGCGGACCGCGATCGACGAGCGCGAGCTCCTGCCCGAGAAACTGGGCATAGCTTTGCGGTTTCTGCCACAGCTCGGTGATCGAGCCGAGGTCGCCGCGGGAGGCGACGAGCGCGACCCGGATCGGGTAGCCGGACCGCCGGGCGGCCTGCAGCAGCTCCACGAGCTGAGCTTGCTGGGCGGCGGGAACGCCCGCGTCCTGTGGGAGGAACAGCGCCTGGGTCGTCAGGATGTCGCTGGCGGGATCGCCGTCGGCTCGCACATCCGGCGCGAGCCATGCGACGATCATGCAACGGGGCTCACGCATGCGGCCGCCTTCACGAGCCAGTACACGCGAGGACGATGATGATGCGTGTGCGTACAGTGCGGCAAGAGAGATGCGTCTCGCGACAAAGCGATCAGAACGAGCGGCCGCGTCGGAGTGTATGAGCCGGAGCTGGGGGCGCCGGTGTGGCGCGGGCGTGCTGGCGCTTGCGGTCGCGATCGCGGCCGCGCCGCCGGCCGCTGAGGCGCACGGCCCGGTCGCGCCGATCGCATCGAGCTACCTGGCGCGCATCGCCAGCGTTCCTGGAGGCGTTGAGGCGAACGTCGTCGACGCCGACCAGCGGATGTGGCTGCGCGTCGCGCCGGCCGTCACCGTCGTCGTGCTCGACTACCGAGGTGCCCCGTACCTGCGGTTCTCGCCGGCCGGAGTCGCCGTCAACCAAAACTCCGCGATGTACTACTTGAACCAGACCCCGGCCGAGGTGCCACCGGCGAACCTCGTGCGCACGACGCGCACGGATTGGCACCAGCTGACGGGCGGGCACGAGTACGGCTGGCACGACGGCAGGCTGCACGCGCTGGCGAGCGTGGCGCGGCTTCCCGGAGCGACGTTTGTCGGTACGTGGAGCGTGCCGGTCCTGGTCGACGCGCGGCTGACCGCGATCCGCGGCGGCCTGTGGCACGCGGACAGCCCCTCGATCGTGTGGTTCTGGCCGATCGCCGTGCTGATCGCATGCGTACTGGCCGCGTGGCGGCTGCGCATCGCGGCGCTCGATCTGCACGTCGCGCGGATCCTGGCCGCCGGCGCGCTGGTCGGCGTCGCGGTGGCCGCGATCGGTCGAGAGCTCCACGGCCGGCCGACGGTGTCGGTCTGGCAGCTGCTTCTGCTGGCGGCATTCGCGGGGTTCGTCGCGTGGGCAGCTCGCCGGCTGCTCGTGCGGCGCCACGGTTACTTCTTCTTTTTCATCGTGGCGGTCGTCGCGCTGTGGGAGGGGGTGGTGATGCTTCCGACCCTGCTTCACGGCTTCGTGCTGACGGCGGTCCCGGCGTTCCTCGCGCGGACGGCGACCGTTGTCTGCCTTGGATCCGGTGTCGGCCTGCTGCTGGTGGCGTTCCGTCTGGCCGATCGGCAGCGAGATGAGATTGGCGATCTCGATCGCGAGGATGACTTCGACGTCGAAGGCGAGCCGGCGTGGGGAGTGGAGACCTGACCGCGCGCCGGCGCGGAGGTCGTTCGTTCGCAGTGCGCCTCGCGTCGGCGCTCACGATCGCGGCGCTGGGGCTCGGCGGGTGCGGATCGGCTCAGCGCACGCCCGCCGACTCAGGGCCGCCCGCGGAGCTCGTTGCCCAGGCCCGCCCGATCGGACGCGGAGCGAACTTCCATCCGCCCGCTCGAGGACCGGTGATCGGCCGCTGCACGCCCGACCTGGGACCCCGGACCGGTGTGCACGTCGAGTTGTTCGCCGCCAATCGCGTGGTCCTCGTGGCCGCGGGGATTGGGACGCGGCCACCGCTCGCGATGTCCGCGGGCCGCATCGCGAGGGCCCGCTGCTACGGCGACCTCGTCACGCTCGAGCCGACGGGAGTCGTGCAGGTGCGGACAGGGTCAGCGCTGCGGCTCGCGGAGCTGTTTCGCTCGTGGGGTCAGCCGCTCTCGGGGACGCGACTTGGTCCCTTCACGGCGGACGCGGGCATGCGCGTACAGGTCTTCGTGAACGGCCAACCGTGGCGCGGGGCGCCACAAGACGTTCCGCTCGTGTCGCATTCTGAGATCGTTCTCGAGGTGGGGCCGCATGTTCCTCCTCACCGGTCATACACGTTCCCGCCCGGGGTCTGACGTGAGCCGCAGAGCCGTGCGGCTCGCCCTGTGCCTCGCAGCGTCCGTGTCGGTGCCGCGCGCCGGGCTGCGGTGTGGGTGGCCCTCGCCGCGGCCGCAGCGACGTTGATCGTCGGGGTCGTGTTTTCGCTCGATGCGTCCGCATCGCCCGGCACCTGGATCGAGAGCGTCGACGAGCTCTTCATCATGGCGATCGGCGTCTGGGCCCTGGTGTGGGGGCCCGAGCGCTGGCACAGCGTCGTCGCGATCGGGGTCGGCTGCTCGCCCTTGCCGTCGGCATCAGCAATGGCGCGATCTTCCTTCATCCGATCGTGCTCGCGGTGCTGCCGGGCTTCGTCACGCGGCCGGCCGTGATCCTCGCCATCAACGGCGGGCTCGCGGCGGCGATTCTCGGCGGCGCGTCATATTCAGACGCGCCGTGGGCTGCGCAAGCGCAGCCCACGCGGGCGCGGTCTGCACGAGAGGTATCGTCCCGTGCCAATGATCGTGCGTGGTGATCCTCGGGCGCTGATCCGCCGGCTCGGGCGGGTCGCCCTGATGCCTGGTGCCGCGCTGATCGTGCACCAGTTGCGCTACACGCTCGCGTTCGGCGCGCACGCCCAGCTCGAGCTTGCCCGGCAGGGTCACGCCTACCTGCACTCGGTCGTCCCGTGGATCGTGGTCCTGATCGGAGTCGCGGTCGGGGCGTTCCTGTGGGCACTCGGGCGGGCCCTCGCCGGACAGCGGACGTTGCCGCGCTACACGCTGTCGCTCGCCGGCCTGTGGGTCGTGTGCTCCGGCTGCCTGCTCGGGATCTACGTCGTGCAGGAGTTGCTGGAAGGCCTGCTGGCCACCGGTCACCCGCTTGGTCTGGCCGGGACCTTCGGGTACGGCGGCTGGTGGGCGATCCCGGCCGCGGCGTGCGTAGGGCTCGTGCTCGCGACGATCTTCCACGGGGCCCGCTGGGTGCTCGACGAGGTCGCGCAGCGCCACCGTTCGGCGCCGGCCCAGCGAGTGCCTCGCCGGCCGCCTCCGCCGCGCTGGCGCGACGCGACACTGCCGCGCCTCGCGCCGTTCGCCGAGGGCTGGTCGGGGCGCGGACCCCCGCGCTGACCGCGCGCGACGCCCTCCGAAATGACCCGGCCGTCCGCGCGCCGATGCGCGGCGGGCAGCACAGCGGTCACTGATGCGGGGCGCTCGACCGGTCACGCAACTTCGCCAACGAGGAGATCACAGTGCCTGACGATCTCGCGCGAGGCGCTCGATGAGCGCCCGACGCGGATCCATTGCAATCGCCGCAGTCGCCGCCGCCGTCCTGACGGTTGCGGGCTGCGGCTCGAGCTCGGGAACGAGTGTGACGGCGCCGCAGGTCGGCGCCGCGCGGACGTACGCATTGTCGGGGTTCGAGCCGTCAGGCGCCGTGGCGCCGAGGCGGCGCACCACGATCTCGTTCACGATCCGAACTCCGGAGGGAACGCCGCTGACTGCGTACAAGCAGTGCTGCGATCCGCATGCCGGCGTCGATCTGATCATCGTTCGCACCGACGACAGCCATGTTCAGTACGACGACTCCGACATCACGGCTGCGGGACGGATCGATCAGCCGATCGTGTTCCCGGCCCCGGGGCGCTACCGCATCGTGGTCGACGCGTATCCGCGGCATCCGGCGCCCGATGCCCCCGTCAACTTCCAGCTGTTCACGACGGTCACGGTGCGCGGGTCCGACCGGCCACAGCCGATCGGCAGCTTCGCGCCTGTTCGCATGGTCGACGGATACCGCTTTCAGGTCGTCGGACGGCCCGCGATCAACACGCTCCAGGCAGGTTTCCTCACCGTCAAGGTGACGGATCCCGCTGGGCACAGGGTGCGATTCACGACGTGGCGCGGCGCGCTCGCGCACGCGATCTTCATTCACCAGGGCTCGCTGGGGTCCCCGCGGTGGTCGTCGTGATCATGCTCATCCACGGCGTGCTCGGCTAGGTCCGATTCCACGGTCGGGGATGCTCGCCGTTGCGGCCGCCGGCCGCCTCGCCGCCGCCCGCGTCGTTGCCGCTCTCCTCGTTGCCGCTCTCCTCGGCCCTCGCCACCGGCGCCGGCACCGCCCGCGACAGCTCACCGCCCACCCGAGCCCGCGCCGGCTTCCGAGCCGCTCTGAACCAGCCCGAGGTGCCGCGCCGCTGCCCGCCAGGCCCGACCGGAGGTTGTCCCGATCGGATCGAGGCGCCACCCGGGCCTGCACAACGTGAAAAGAGACGCCTCCGCCGCAACGATTCTGCACGTAAGCACCGTGGCGGTGCTTATGGGGCAAATCATCGAGCGCGGCGCGGACTTTTTCACGTCATGTCGGCCGGGGGGCGCCCGCCCACCCGGCCGCCCGCCCGCCAACCCCCCGACCAACCGCCCGCCCGCCCGCCAACCCCCCGGCCCGCCCGCCAACCGCAACCCGTCCGCCGACATGCCGCGGAATCAAGCAGCCAGGCGGTCGCGCCGGCACGGTCTCGTCTGCGAGACGAACTTTGGCGTTTCGCCTCGCACCCCCCCGATGCAGAACGCCAAAGTTCCGGTCAACGGACGGTCCGAAAGATCTGCGGCGAGAGAAGGACTCTGACGAGGACGTGACCGATGTGAGCGACCGCGACGACGCGCTCGAGGCCAACCGGCGGGCCGGCTCGGCGCGCAGCAGCTGAGCGAATGGCAGGGCGCCGTGCGCTACGGCAGCAAGGTGTGTGGCCAGCTGCTGCACCGTCATGATGCGGTGCCGAAGGACGTCGAGGCCGCTCGAGTCGAAGCGACCGAGGGGGTGATGTCGAAGCGGCACTCGTCGCACGCCGACCCGTTCGACCGGTGCCCGGCGGTGCGATCGCGCCGTCCTACCGGATCTGGGTGGCCAATCAGCAGGACGGCAATCGGGAGTTCCGGGCCTCACACGGGCTGTACGACGCCGCTCCCGAGCGGTCACCGTGCGCCTGTTCCATCTCCCCCTCAGCCGGATGGCCGTCAACGTCGAGCTGATCGATCGGGCGCTGACCGAGGAGCTCTCGCCGGCCGGTCTGCACGACGTGCTGAAGAGCCTCAGCTCGGCGTGGCGCCGACCACGACAGCGGCGCGGCGGCCGAGGCGTCCGCCGAGCTCGCAGCGATGGCGCACACCGCCGAGGCGTTCCGCGGCGAAGGGCCGCCGCCCCTGGCGCCGGCGTCCGAGCAGGAGCCGCTCGCCGACGCGATCGTCGGCACGTGGAGCAGCCCGTCGCGACGGTGACGTTCCGACTGGGCCGGACGCTCACTGCGCGCATCGCCGCCGGCGATGATCAGCAGGGTCACTCGTCGGTCGGCAGCGACGGCCTGCTACACGCTGACCCGATGTGCGAGTCTCGCGCCAGCTCGGACCTCGATCGCCGATGGCTGGCTCACGATCGGGCTCGACGACGACTGGCTGAGACTGCAGCGCTCCGGCGACGCCTGATCACACCCGGCGCCCGATCGCCCGATCGCACCCGGCGCCTACGTCTCGAGGTCACGCTCGATCGTGCGCACGAACACCGCGATCAGGCAGCCGTCCGGCGCCGTGGAGCTGTGCCGGCTGCCCTCCGCCAGCATCACGAAATCACCCGGACGGTAGACATAGCCGTCGTTGTCGATCAGCTCACCCTCGAGGATCAGGAAGTTCTCGCGACAGGTGTGCTCGTGTGGCGTCGTGACCGCGCCGGGCTCCATCTTGTAGATGTAGAAGCCGCTCCCGGGAGCAAACGAATCGTCGAGCTGCAGGTAACCCTGGTCGAGCAGCTCGGTGCCGTCCTCGTTGGTCCAGCGCTGGTAGGTGGCCGTGTGGATGTTCACCACCGTGCGCGCGCTCTGCGTGATCGGTTCCATCGTCGCTCTCCTCTCATCGGTGGCGCGCGATGAGCACACCGCGTCAACATCGCCTGTTCCGCGCACGTTACCCTGGATATGGGATGAGATGACGACCAGGAGGTTGACATGAGTAACCGGTTGCGGACCCTCGCCGAGCACGGTCAGAGCCCGTGGATCGACTACGTCTCTCGACCGTTCCTGCGGGACGGCGAGTTCGAGCGCTTCGTGCAGGACGGGATCGCCGGGGTCACGTCGAACCCCACGATCTTCCAGGGCGCAATCGCCGACAGCGACGCCTACGACGCGCAGTTGCGCGAAGTCCTCCGCTCGGAGAGCGACCCGAAAGAGGTGTTCTTTGCGCTCGCTCGCGAGGACATCCGAGAGGCGTGCGATCAACTGCGCGACGTGTTCGACGGAGACCGCGGCGGGCCGACGCGCGACGGGTGGGTCTCGCTCGAGGTCGATCCCAATCTCGCACATGACGCGCCGGGGACGACCGAGGAGGCGCGCCGGCTGCACGCGATGATCGACCGGCCGAACCTGTTCGTGAAGATCCCGGGAACCGTGGCCGGCCTGCAGGCGATCGAGGACACGATCGCCGCCGGGATCCCGGTGAACGTGACGCTGCTGTTTTCGCTCGAGCGTCATCACGCGGCGGCCGAGGCGTACATGCGCGGGCTGCGACGGCTGCGCGAAAACGGTGGTGATCTCAGCACGGTGGCATCCGTCGCGTCGTTCTTCGTCTCCCGTGTCGACACGGAGGCGGATCGCCGGCTCGCGGAGATCGGCGGCCCCGACGAACTCAAGGGCACGCTCGCGATCGCGAACGCAAAGCTCGCCTACCAGACCTACAAGCAGCTGTTCGCGGGCGTGGACTGGGACGAGCTCGCCGCCGCCGGGGCATCGCCGCAGCGGTGCCTGTGGGCGTCTACGTCGACCAAGAACCCCGCGTACAGCGACGTGCTGTACGTCGAGGAGCTGATCGGTCCGCGCACCGTCAACACGATGCCGCGCGAGACGATCGAGGCGTTCGCGGACCACGGCCGGGTCGCGCAGACACTCGAGCGCGACGTCGACGAGGCACGGCGGGCGCTCGACCGGTTCGCCGAGGCGGGGATCGACTACGACGATGTCGTCGCCGTGCTCGAGCGCGAAGGCGTGGAGAAGTTCGCCGATTCGTTCAAGAAGCTGCTCGACGGCGTCGCCTCCAAGCGGGACCGGCTCGTGGCCGCATAGGTACACGCGCTCGCGCCTGCGGATCCCCGGACCAAACCCACACACTGGCGCTGACGGCTGATCTTGGTCATCATGCAGCGCGTCCTCGGGAACGAACCGGCAGGCATGGAACGCGAGCGAGCCAGAACGCGGTCACAGGGCCTCGCGACGAGGCCGTCGGCCGACCGGCGCGGAGCCGGCCGAGGCGACGGCGCGTCTCGGTCTCACCCGCAACCCCCTGAGCGGGGCGTCGCGCTCGCAGTGCGCCGGCTCCTGGGAGAGGTGGCGGACGGGCGGCTCGCTGCGCCTCCGGTGACCGTGCGCTTCTGGGACGGGTCGGAGCTGTCCGCGGACGGTCCGGCGTCCGTCGTCGTCCGGGATCCGGCGGCGCTCGTGCACCTGCTCCATGCGCCCGGGCAGCTCGGTCTCGCGCGCGCATGGGTCGACGGATCGCTCGATGTCGACGGCGACCTCGAGGACGTGCTGCGAACCCGGGCCGCCTTCCGTGACGTCCAGTTCTCGGCGGCCGACCGCGCGCGCCTCGGGGTCGGGGCGCTGCGGATCCTTGGGGCTCGGCTGCTGCGGCCGGATGCGGTTCCCGCGATCGAGGCCCGTCCGCGAGGCCGGCGCCGATCGCTTGCTCGCGACCGGGAGGCGGTGCGCCATCACTACGACGTCTCGAACAGGTTCTACGGGCTCGTCCTCGGCCCGACGCTCGTCTACTCGTGTGCCTACTTCGCGAGCGCGCAGGACACGCTCGAGGCAGCGCAGGTGCGCAAGCTCGAGTTGATCTGCCGCAAGCTACAGCTCGCCGAGGGCGAGCGGCTGCTCGACATCGGGTGTGGGTGGGGATCGCTGGTGATCCACGCGGCGGCGCACCACGGCGTCCGCGCCGTCGGGGTGACTCTCTCGGAGGCGCAGGCGCACCTGGCCCGCCAGCGCGTCGCTGATGCCGGTGTGGCTGATCGTGTCGAGATCCGGGTGCAGGACTACCGCGAAGTGCACGACAGACCGTTCGACAAGATCGCCAGCGTCGGCATGTACGAGCACGTCGGCCGCGGCGAGCTCAGCCGCTACGCACGTGCGGTGACGACGCTGCTGCGGCCGGGCGGCCTGTTCCTCAATCATGGCATCACGCGGCTGGCGCCGCATGCGCCCGAACCTGATCCGTTCATCTCGCGCTACGTGTTTCCGGACGGCGAGCTGCACCCGGTCACCGACATCATCAGCGCGGTCCAGCAGGCCGGCCTCGAGGTCCGCGACGCCGAGTCGCTGCGTGAGCACTATCCGCTGACGCTGCGCCGCTGGGTTGGCAACCTCGCGGCCAACCACGACGAGGCGATCTCCGAAGTGGGTCCTCAGCGCGAGCGTGTGTGGCGGCTGTACATGCTCGGCGCCGCGCTCGGGTTCGAATCCGGCGAGATCAGCGTCTACCAAGTCCTCGCCGCGCGAGGCGGCGCGCCGCACCGCCTCCCGCTGGATCGCGGCGACCTCCTCACCGGCGCCGCGTGACGCACCGTGCCGTCCGTTGGCGCCGCCTGGCTGGTCGGGGGCGGGGTGGGTGAGCACCGGCCCACCGGCCGGGGCATAACGTGAAGAAGCCCGCGCGCTTCGCAGACTTTTCCCACGTAAGCACGGCACCGCCGTGCTGCTCGCCGAGCAGCATGTCCACCTCGCGCTCGAGATCGCGGATCGCGGCTACGTGCTCTCGCACGGCCGGCTTGTCGCGAGCGACAGCGCGCAGCGGCAGCGCGGCGACGGCGCGCTGCTCACGGCAAGCTATCTTGGCGAGCAGCGCCGCTGAGCCCACGCCCCCGACCCACGCCCCCGACCCGAGGGTCATCCCGATCGACTGGATCACGCTTCCCAAAGCCGAGCTGCACCTGCACATCGAGGGGACGCTCGAGCCCGAGTCGATGTTCGAGCTCGCGCGGCGCAACGGCGTGCGGCTCCCGTATCCCGACGTCGAGTCGGTCAGGCGGGCCTACGTGTTCGGCGATTTGCAGTCCTTCCTGGACATCTACTACGCCGCCTGCGCCGTGCTCGTTCAGGAGCGCGACTTCTACGAGTTGACGCTGGCATACCTGCGGCGCGCGCTGCTCGACGGGGTCCGGCACGCCGAGATCTTCTTCGATCCGCAGACGCACACCGCGCGCGGGATCGATTTCGCGACCGTCGTCACGGGGATCAGCCGTGCGCTCGCCGACGGTCGCGAGCTCGGGATCAGCTCGCGCCTGATCATGTGCTTTCTGCGCGACCTTCCGGCAGTGGAAGCGATGGCAGCGCTCGAGCAGGCACTGCCACACCGCGAGCTGATCACCGGCGTCGGCCTTGACTCCGCCGAGCTCGGCAACCCGCCGGCGAAGTTCGAGCAGGTGTTCGCCCGCGCGGTCGAGCACGGCTTCCACGTCGTCGCGCACGCGGGGGAGGAGGGGCCGCCGGACTACATCCGGCAGGCGCTCGACGTGCTCGGCGCCGAGCGGATCGACCACGGCGTGCGCTGCCTCGAGGATCCGCAACTCGTGGAGCGTCTCGCAACTGAGCAGATTCCGTTGACGGTGTGCCCGCTCTCGAACGTGAAGCTGCGCGTCGTCGACAGACTCGAGCACCATCCGCTGGCGCAGATGCTGGACAGCGGCCTGTGTGTCACCGTCAACTCCGACGATCCTGCGTACTTCGGTGGGTACGTCGGCGAGAACTTCGCGGCCGTGCGGCGCGCCCTGGCGCTCGGCGACGCCGAGCTCGTGCGCCTCGCCCGCAACAGCTTCACGGCGTCGTTCCTCGACGAGGCCGCCAAGGCCCGCCACCTGGCCGAGATCGACGCGCACATACAGCCTGCGTAAACGGCTCGTTTCACCCGATGCGGGTGATGCGACGCGAGGCACCCCTGATAAACGTGCCCGACGTCGTACTCGGGAGATGCAACACCGGGTGTGCGTGAACCACGACCCTCCAAGGAGGAGCGGTGCGCAACACAACGGTCATTGGACGGATTGCCGCCGTCGCCGCAGTCGGTGTCGTACTCGTCGCGGTCGTGGTGATCATCTTCTCGGGCGCCGGCAGCTATCACGTCAGGGCGATCTTCATCAATGCCAGCCAGATCGTCACGGGCGATCAGGTGCAGGTGGCAGGCAATCCGATCGGCTCGGTCTCGGGCATCGCGCTGACGCCAAACGGCCAGGCGCAGCTCACACTGACGATCGACGACAGTCGCTACACGCCGTTGCGCGAGGGCACCGAGGCGACCGTGCGCCAGACATCGCTGTCCGGGATCGCGAACCGCTACATCGACCTTCGGCTCGCGCCGGCGACGGCTTCGGCGATCCCGGACAACGGCACCATCGGGACCGCGAACACCACGAGCGCGGTCGACCTCGACCAGTTGTTCAACACGCTCGACGCGCCGACCCGTCGGGGCCTTCAGGCGGTGATTCAGGGGTCGGCGTCGCAGTACGCCGGGCGAGGCCGTCAGGCCGCGCTGGGCTGGGCGTACCTGAACCCGGCGCTCGCGTCGAGCAGCATGCTGTTCCGCGAGATCAACCGCGATACGACGAAGTTCACGGGCTTCATCGTCAGCTCGAGCAACCTGCTCACCGACATCGCCGGCCGCAGCGCCGACCTGAGCGCGCTCGTCCAGAATCTCGCCACGACGACGGAGGCGCTCGCGTCGCAGCGAACCGCGCTCGGGCAGTCGATTCAGCGCCTGCCCGGCTTCATGCGCCTCGCCAACACGACGTTCGTCAACCTCCGGCGGGCGCTTGACGACGTGACCCCGCTCGTCAACGTCGCGAAGCCCGTTGCCCCGAAGCTCCAGACGCTGCTCGCGCAACTCGAGCCGCTGGCTCAGGACGCGGTGCCGACAGTCCACAACCTGTCGCGCATCGTCAGCCTGCCCGGCCCGAACAACGACCTCACCGACCTGGCGAACCTCGGCGTGCCGCTGGCCAATGCCACGATTCGGCCCGTTCACGCGAACGGAGCGCTGCGGCCCGCCGCGTTCGCGGTGTCCGCCACCGCGCTGAACGACTTCACGCCAGAGCTCGCGGTCGTGCGCCCCTACGCGGTCGATCTCACGGGCTGGTTCGAGGGGTTCTCGCATCCGGGGACGATCGACGCCAACGGCGGGGCGAGCCGCGTGGCCGCGACACTCGGTGTGCTCTCGCCCGCGGACGCGGCGGCGCTGAGCGCGCTGCCGCTCTCCGAGCAGCTGGCGAAGATCGTGCCGCTCCTCACCGGCCCGGGCGGTGGCCTGACCGCGTTCCAGGGTGATCGCTGCCCCGGTTCGATCGAACGCGGGGCGCTGTTCTACCCGGAGAGCGGGTTCCCCTGTAACCCAGCCCAGGTGCCGACGGGACCATGAGGAGGCTGCTCGCCATCGCCGCGGTCCTCGCCGCGGTCCTCGTCGTGGCGGTGATCGTGCTCACCGCCACGAGCGGTTCGAGCGCCGCCGGGACCTACCGGATCGAGTTCGACAACGCGTTCGGCCTCGTCAGCGGCGCGGACTTCAAGGTGGCCGGCGTGCGCGCCGGCACGATCAGCTCGATCACGCTGCCGAGGGCCTGCACAGCCGGCCACTCGGAGGCCTGCCACGCGGTCGTCACCGTCCATGTGACCGAGAGCGGCTTTGGCACGTTTCGGTCGGACGCGTTCTGCCAGTCCAGGCCACAGTCGCTGATCGGCGAGTACTTCGTCGATTGCCAGCCCGGCGCGCACGGGAGGGTGTTGCCGCCGGGCAGCACGATCCCGATCACGCACACGCAGTCGACGATCCCCGCCGACCTCTTGCAGAACGTGCTGCGCTTACCGTACCGCCAGCGCGCGACGCTGATCATCAACGAACTCGGCGCGGGCGTCGCCGGGCGCTCCGACGATCTCCAGGCGGCGCTCAGGCGGGCCGTGCCCGCCCTGACGGAAACCGACAACCTGCTCAAGCTCCTCGCGGATGACTCGAACACGCTCGCGCAGCTGACGGTCAGCGCGGACACGGCGATCACCGCGCTCGCTGACAACAGCGCGCAGGTGCAGCGGTTCATCGTCGAGGCCAACAACACCGCCACCGCCACCGCCGCGCAGGCCGCGAACCTGCGGGGCACGCTCCGGCTGCTGCCGGGCTTCCTCGCCCAGCTGCGCCCCGCGATGGCCGAGCTTGGCGCGGCCGCCGCCGCCAACGAGCCCGCGCTCCAGAATCTGAACGCGTCAGCCGCTCAATTGACGACGTTCCTGCGTGCGCTGCCGGCGTTCTCGCGCTCGGCGGTGCCGGCGATCCGGTCACTTGGTCAAACGTCGGTGACGGGGACGGCCGCCGTCGAGGCTGCCGCGCCGACGGTCGCGCATCTGAAGGCGTTCGCACAGCCGACGCCGGAGCTCTCGCAGAACCTCGCGATCGTGCTGCGCGATCTCGACGACCGCAGCCGCGCTGTCGAGCCCGACTCGCGCAGCCCCGGCGGCAAGGGCTACACCGGACTCGAGGCGCTCCTGCAGTACGTCTTCAACCAGGCGCTTGCGATCAACACGTTCGGCCCGTTCGGGCACGTGTTGGCCGTCGACTCGTTCGTCGACACCAAGTGCTCACCGTACGCCACCCCGGCGACGATCGCCCTGAGCCTCAAGCAGTTCGGCCCGAGCTACCGCAATTGTTACGCCTGGCTCGGCCCCAACCAGCCCGGCGTCAACGAGACCGATCCGTCGAACCCTCGCGCCTGCGTGCCCGATCCGGGCGGCGCCCCGCCCGGCGAACGCGGCCCGAAAACGAACGCGTGCAAGCTGAACCCGGCCACGCTGTCTCCCGGCGCTGCGCCCGTACGGGCAACGGCGCAGCCGGCGCCCGGCCCGCCCAGCCCGCCCCGGAGCGCAGCTGCGACGAGTACCGCGACGCACACCACCAGCGCGATCCAGCAGCTCCTCGATTACCTGTTGGGTCCGTGACGCGATGAGACGCAAGCCGCCACCGGTCTACACAAACCCCGTTCTGATCGGGGCGGTCACCGTTTTGATCGTGATGCTCGCGGTGTTCCTCGCGTACAGCGCGAACACCGGCCTGCCGTTCGTACCGACGCGGGAACTGCGCGTCGAGATCGCCAACGGGGCAAACCTGACGATCGGCAGCGACGTACGCGAGGGCGGCTACCGGATCGGGCTCGTGTCCGGCCTCGCGCCGGTGCAGCTGCCGGACGGCCGCGTCGGGGCGGAGCTGACGCTGCAGCTCGGCAAGGCGTACGGCAGCGTGCCGGTCGATTCGACCGTGTCGATCCGGCCGCTGTCGGTGCTCGGCTCGAAGTACGTCGACCTGCACAAGGGACACGCCCCCGCCGTCATCCCGGACGGCGGCACGCTGCCGATCTCCCAGACGAGCGTGCCGGTGCAGTTCGAGGACATCTTCCAGACGTTCAACCCGCCGACGCGTCGCGCGATCCAGGCCAACCTCGTCGGTATCGGCAACACGCTCGCGGGCCGCGGCTCGGCGCTCAACGACACGATCGCCAGCCTCCCGCAACTGCTCGGACATCTCGCCCCGGTCGCCGGCTACCTCGCCGCTCCGAGCACCCAGCTCACTCGCTTCCTGCGCTCGCTGAACGCGTTCACGGGAACGGTCGCTCCCGTTGCGAGCGTCGCCTCGCAGCTGTTCACCGACATGGCGACGACGTTCGCCGCGATCTCACGGGATCCGGCCGCGCTCGAGGCCTCGATCGCCGAGTCGCCCGCGACGCTCGCGGTCGGGACCGAGGCGCTGCGCATCACGACACCGTTCCTCGCCGACCTGGCGACGCTCGGGCAGCAACTGACGCCCGCCACCGCTGCGCTCGAGGCGACGCTGCCGGTCCTCAACCCGGCGATCGCGGCCGGCACGCAAACGCTCGCGCGCACTCCCGTGCTCAACGCGAACCTGCAGCAGTTGCTCCGGGCCGTGCAGGATCTCGCGCTCGCGCCGGGGACGAACGCCTCGCTGATCGGGCTGACCTCGACGGTCACGACGCTCAATCCGATGCTGCGCTACCTCGGGCCCTACCAGACGGTCTGCGACACGTGGAACTACTGGTGGACATACCTCGCGGAGCACCTCTCCGCGCGCACGGAGTTCGGCTTTGCCCAGCGGGCGATGATCAACCTCGCGCCGCCGTCCGGAGGCAGCGTCGGCGAGCAGGGCGCGACGACGCCCGTCAACGGCACCGCCGGCAGCGACAGCCCGCCACTGACGGTCTTCGGCGGGCGCGAGTACCTCCACGCGCAGTCCTACGGCGCGGCGGTCGACGATCACGGCAACGCCGACTGCGAGACCGGCCAGCGCGGCTGGCCACGGAAGCTGAACGCATTCGATCCTCAGGGGCGCACGCTCGCCGTCGATGCCCACACGCCCGGCAATCAGGGACCGACGTTCCACGGCCGCGCCCGCGTGCCTGCGGGCGAGACGTTCAGCCGCAACCCTCCGACCGGTCCCCAACTTCCGTCGGTGGGGAAGCCATGAGGAGCCGGCGCCGGCGCGGCGGCATGAGCTCGTTCACAGCGGGCGTGATCGGGATCGTCGTGATCGTCCTGCTCACGTACCTGGCGTTCACGAAGTTTGCGAATCCGTTTGCGCGCCCGTTCACGGTCCACGCGATCTTCTCGAGCGCGAACGGCCTGCGGCCGGATTCGCTTGTCCGGATCGCCGGCGTCAACGTCGGCAAGGTGGAGGGCATCAGCGCCGTCCCCGGGTGTAGGGACATCACGCAGAATCGCTCCCGCTGCACCGCCGCGGACGTGACGATGACGGTCGACGAGCACGGCCTGCCGCTGCACACGGACGCGACGTTCCGGATCCGGCCGCGCATCTTCCTCGAGGGGAACTTCTTCGTCGACGTCAGTCCGGGGACGCCCGAGGCTCCGCAGGCGCCGGACGGCTACACGTTCCCGATCCAGCAGGGAATCGAGCCCGTCCAACTCGACCAGGTGCTCACATCGCTCCAGGCCGACACGCGCCGCAACCTTCAGATCCTCCTGCGGCAGTACGGGATCGCGGTCAAGCGGGGCGGGCCCGCGTACAACGCCTCGATCCAGTACTGGCTGCCGGCGTACATGTACTCCGCGATCGTCGCGCACGACGCGCTCGGGATCGAGCCCCACGACCTGTCGAACTGGATCGCGTCGCAGGCGAGCGTGGCGCGCGCGCTCGACGCGCACCCGCAGAACCTGCAGAGCCTGATCACCGACTTCAACACGACCGCTGCCGCGTTCGCACGCGAGAATCGCGCGCTCTCGAGCGCGGTGGCCGAGCTGCCGCAGACGCTCGCCGCGGCGATCCCCGCGCTGAACTCCCTCAATGCGGCGTTCCCGCCGCTGCGCGCCCTGTCGCGCGCGCTGATCCCGGGCGTGCAGTCCGCCGGCCCGGCGATCGACGTGACCCTGCCGTTCGTCACGCAGCTGCGACTGCTGGTCGCGCCGTCGGAGCTCGGCGGATTGTCGGCGGATCTGGCAGTCGCCGTACCGGCGCTCGCGAAGCTGAGCAGCGAGACGATCCCGTTGATGCAGGACGGCGTGCGTCCGGCGTCGAGCTGCCTGGCGACGGTCGTCTACCCGTGGTCGCAGCTGACGCTCACGGACCCGCATTTCAACGCCTCGAACGGCTTCCCGCCGCGCAAGGTGTACGTCGAGGCGGTCGACTACCTGCCCGGACTCGCGGGCGAGTCCCGCACGTTCGACGCGAACGGGGCGTACATCCGCGTGCTGCTGACGGCCGGGTCGCTCACGTATTCGCTCCAGCCGGGTGTCTTCGGCCAGGCGGTCGCACCACTCATCGCGACGCAGCCGACGCTCCCGCCCGTAGGCAAGCGGCCGCCGCTCGCGCCCGGCGTGCCGTGCGAGACCCAGCCCCCGATCCGCGACCTGTCGGCCCCGACCGGCCCCCCACTCGTGCAGCTGAGGGCGCCGTGAAGCGGGCGATCGAGAAGCACCTCGGCGACTTCGTCGCGATCATTGCGCTCGTCGTGCTGTCGGCGGTCGTCGGCGGCTACATCCTCAGCCACCAGCGGCTCCGCTTCCCGTTCATCGAGTCATCGCCGTTCGCGATCAACGCCGAGTTTTCGACCGCTCAGGCGGTCGCGCCCGGCCAGGGGCAGTCCGTTCGCGTGTCCGGCGTTCAGATCGGCCAGATCGGCGCGGTCACGCTGCGCGACGGGCTCGCGGTCGTGCGGATGGACATCGATCAGCGCTACCGGCATGTGATCCACACCGACGCGACCGCGCTGCTGCGTCCGCGCACCGGCCTGAAGGACATGTTCGTCGAGCTCAACCCTGGCTCGGACCAGGCACCCACCGCGCAGCCGGGATACACGATTCCGGTCGCGAACACGCTGCCGGACGTCAACGTCGACGAGATCCTGTCCTCCCTTGACGCCGACACGCGCGCCTACCTGACACTGCTGATCAACGGCGCGGGCCATGGGCTCAGCGATGGCGGTGGCAGCGAGCTCGCGCAGGTCCTCGAGCGGTTCGAGCCGACCCATCGTGATCTGGCTCGCGTGAGCCAGGCGATCGCGCAGCGCGGCGCCAACCTGCGCCGGCTCGTCAACTCGCTGCAGCGCCTCAACACCGCCCTCGCGGCCCAGCAGCAGCAGATCGTCGAGCTCGTCGACGCGAGCGCGACGGTGTTCCGGGCGTCCGCCGCCGAGCAGGGCAACGTGAGCGCGGCCCTTGCCGAGCTGCCGGGGACGCTCAGCCAGACGACCTCGACACTCGCGCAGGTACAGGCATTTGCGGATCAACTCGGTCCCGCGGCCCGCAACCTGCTCCCAGCCGCGGCCGCGCTCCCGGCCGCCAACGCGGCGCTGACCGCGCTCGCGAAGCCGTCGACCCCGATCGTCCAGAACGAGATTCGCCCGTTCGTGATCGCGGCGCGCCCGGTCGTCCACAACCTCAGCCCGGCCGCCGTCAACCTCGCGATCGCAGCACCGAATCTCCAGAAGAGCTTCGCGGTCGTCAACCACCTCGTCAACATGCTCGGCTACGCGCCCGGAGGCGACCAGCACGGTTATCTGTGGTGGCTGGCATGGCTCGACCACAACACGCGCACGGTGTTCTCGCTTCAGGACGCGAACGGGCCGTACCGCCCGCTGTTCATCGAGTTCAGCTGCCAGCAGATCGGGACGCTGACCGGCGCGAGCTCGCCGTTCGCGCTCGTCGGCGGATTGCTGAATCTCGCACCGCTCAGAGCCTTCTGTCCGGGGCTGCCGCCCGCGCGCGACGTGCACGCGCTGCAGCCGGTGTCCGCGAGGCTGCGGCCCTCGACCCCAACCTCGAACTGATGCTGACGAGCCCTCCCTCGCGCACGAAGATCGCCACGATGGTGCTGTTCACGCTGTCGTGCGTCGGGCTGCTGCTGTTCCTGTGGCTGTCGTTCGGCGGTGCGATCCCGTTCAACCCGCAGGGGTACCGCTTCCGCGCCTCGTTCCCGAATGCGCAACAGCTTGCGACGCAGGCCGACGTGCGGATCGCGGGGGTGTCGGTCGGGAAGGTGGTCGCCAAATCGCTCGACCCGCAGGGCAACCGCACGATCGCGACGATCGAGCTCGACAGGCAGTACGCGCCGATTCATGTCGATGCGCGCGCGATCCTGCGCCAGAAGACGATCATCGGCGAGACCTACGTCGAGCTGACGCCGGGGTCCGCGGGCGCGCCACTGCTGCCCGACGGAGCGCTGCTCGCGCGCACCAGGGTCGAGCCCGCCGTCCAACTCGACGAGATCTTCGACGCGCTTGACCCGGTCACCCGCCGAGCGTTCCAGGTCTGGCAGCAGCAGCTCGCGATCGCCGTGCGCGGCAACGGCCAGAACCTCAACAGCGCGCTCGGCAACCTGCCCTCGTTTGCGGCCGACGCGACCGATGTCCTGCGGGTGCTCGACGTCGAGCACATGGCCACGGTGCGCCTGGTCCAGAACGGGGGCATCGTGTTTGGCTCGCTGAGCCAAAATCCTGTCGCGTTGCGCAACCTGATCACGAGTGCGGAAGCGACGTTCGCCACGACGGCCGCGAACGACAACGCGCTGGCGGACACGTTCCATGTGCTGCCGACGTTCCTGCGGGAGACGCGGCTGACGCTGGCGCGCGTCCAGGCGTTCGCCGTGGATGCGGACCCGCTCGTGCGCGAGCTCGTGCCGGTCGCCCAGCAGCTGACGCCGACGCTGAGCGCGGTGGGCACGCTGTCGCCCGATCTGGAGCGGTTGTTCGTCGATTTGCGCCCGCTGATCACGGCATCGGAGACCGGCTTCCCGGCGCTTGCCGGCGTGTTGCGCGGCGCCGAACCGCTGCTCGCCTCGCTCCAGCCGTTCCTCGAGCAGCTCAATCCGATCCTCGGCTGGCTGTCGCTGCACCAGCAGCTGATCTCGGACTTCATCTCGGTCGGTGCCGTCGGGGTCGCCGCGAAGACCACCGCGTACGGTGGCGACGGCCTGAAGTGCGGGTCCGCTCCGTGCGGTCACTATCTGCGCCAGTTCTCGCCGATCGGGCCGCAGACGACCGGACTTGCCAGCGCCCGCGACATCAACAGCCGCGGCAACACCTACCCGCCGTCGCTGTGGCTCGCGGACCCGTTGAGCTTCACCGCCGGCGGGACGTTCCCCGGCAGCTTCGCACTGCCCTCGTGGGACTGCCGCCCGACGGGCGCCCCCGGCAACGGCTCGCGGGGCGCGACCGCGACGATCCAGGCGTGCTGGGTCGCGCCGACGCTGCCGGGCGCCAAGCCCGGCCAGATCCCGCACATCCTCTCAGCGCAGTATCCGAACAAGTGACGGATGCCTAGCTCAGGGGGGTGCCATTCGGGCTGCTGTCGGCGGGCGCCGAGTAGGGGCCTTCGGCCCGGCCTGGGTGGGAGAACCGCTCGGTGATGGGCTGGGGAAGGGGTGGGTGCGGAGCCGCGACGGGCCTGCACAACGTGAAAAGGTCCGCGCCGCGTTAAACGCTTTGCCGGATAAGCACCGTGGCGGTGCCTTTCGTGAAAACCGTCGAACCCGGCGCGAGCTTTTTCACGTTATGCCGCCCGGGCCAACCGCCCCGCCCTTCAATGCCTCATTCCGGGCATCCCTCCCACCCAGGCCGGGCCGAAGGCCCCTACTCGGCGCCAGCCGACAACGCCCGAACCCAAACCCCGCAAGAGCACGCGCTCGACGCGCGTGAGAACATGCCCGGCGTGGAGGACGGGACCACCCGTACACGCCTCGATCCCGAGACCGCAGAACGGTTCGTACCACTGCGCCGTCAGCTCGGTGTCAGCTCGTTCGGGATCAACCAGATCGTCTTGCAACCCGGGCAGCGCGGACGGATCCATCGACACGGGCGACAGGAGGAGGTGTACCTCGTCCTCGAAGGCCGGCTTGACCTGATCGTCGAGGGCGACGAGGCGCTGCTCTCGGAGGGCGAGCTGATCAGAGTCGCGCCCGGCCTGCGGCGCCAGCTGGTCAACCGCGGCCCCGAGCGCGTCGTGCTGATCGCGCTCGGCGGGGCGGCTCCGCACGAGGGCCGCGACGGCGAAGCGTTCGCGGCGTGGGAGGACACGACCGGCGTGAGCCCGCAGGAGCTGCCGCTGCCCGCCGACCTCGATGCGGGCGAGCTTCGCTCCTGACGCGGGCTCTCAGAGCAGCGAGTCTGCCTTGACGACGTCCGCGTAGCCGTCGGCCAGCGCCGCGAGGAACGCGGCGTGGACCTGCTCGCCCGGGACCGTGACGCCGTCGTGCGTGAGGTTCGGCGCCGCGCACCCGTCGCCGACGACCGTGACCTCGAAGCCGAGGTCGACCGCGGCCCGGACGGTGGCGTCGACGCACATCGAGGTCATCATCCCGGCGAGGACGAGGTGGTCGACCGACCGCTTGGTGAGCTGTGTCCCGAGATCGGTGCCGAGGAACGCGTTCGGGTTCTCCTTGACGACGACCGGCTCGTCCGCGGTCGGCGCGACGCGGGCATCGGGCTCGACGCCCGGAGTGCCGGGCCGGAGGTACTCGGCCTCGGGCGCATCCCACACATGCTGCACGTGGATCACGGGCGCGCCGGCCGCGCGAAACCGCGCGAGCACCGAGGCGGCCGCGTCGGCCGCGGCGTCGCTGCCCACGAGCGGGTGCGCGCCGCCGGGAAAGTAGTCGCGCTGGATATCGACGATCAGCAGTGCCCGAGTCATCTACGTGTATGCCGGAGGATGCCGGTCCGCCCACGGCAGCGCCACCTCGAGCTGGGCCGCGACCCGGAACAGGACCGCTTCGTCGGGCGCCAGCAGCTGCACCCCGACCGGCAGGCCGTCGACCTCGCCCAGCGGCAGCGAGACCGCGGCGAACCCGGTCGCGTTCGCGACCGAGGTCCAGCCCGTCGTCGCGAACTCGACGTCGAAGAACGCATCGACCGTTCCGCGTGACGCCGACAGCGACCCGGGCTTCGGCGGGAGGATGCTGAGGGTCGGGCAGAGGAGGATGTCCGCCGTTTCGAACGCGTTCGCGAAGCGGCGCGTCTGAGCGTGGAGAGCGTCGATCGCCGACGCGTGCTCGACGGCGGTGAGGGCCTGGCCCTCCCGCAGCATGTCCCAGGTGACCGGGTCGAGCTCGTCCTGTTCGGGCGGGCGGCCGAGCTCCTCGCACAGCCAGTCGTACGTTGCGGCGTTGTCGACGGCGTGGATCACCGAGATCGCGTGGCGCACGACCTCGGGGTCGAGCTCGGCGACTCCCGGCTCGATGTGATGGCCGAGCCCCTCGAGCGTCTGCGCAGCACGATCGGCGACAGCCTGGACGCGTGGGTCGAGCTCGCCGGGGAACGGCGGCCGGGTTGCGTGGAGGATTCGCACGCGGCCGGGGTCGGCACCGACCTCCTCGACGAACGGCCGCGCGGGTGGGGGCGCCGTATAGGGATCACCGGGCGCGGCTCCGGTGACGACGTCGAGCAGCAGGGCGCTGTCCCGCACGGTCCGGGTGAGAGCGTGCTTGTTGACCAGCCCATCGAGCACCTGTCCGGCCGCCGGCGCGAACGAGCTGCGCCCGCGGCGCGGCTTGAGCCCGACCAGGCCGCAGCACGACGACGGCATCCGGATCGAGCCGGTGCCGTCGCCGCCCGACGCCGCGCCGATCAGCCGGGCGGCGACCGCGGCAGCGGAACCACCGCTCGATCCGCCCGGCGAGACATCGGCGTTCCACGGGTTCAGCGTCGGCCCGAGCAGCGACGGCTCGGTGGCGCAGTGATTGCCGAACTCGGGCGTGTTCGTGCGCCCGCAGATGATCAGGCCCGCGCCGAGATACCGCTCGACGCTCCAGGCGGTCTCGCCGGCGACGTGGTCGCGCAGCGCGCGCGAGCCCATCCGTTCGGGCAAGCCGGCCTGCGGTTCGGCGAGATCCTTGAGCAGGAACGGGACGCCGGCGAGCGGGCCGTCGCCGAGCGGGCGGATCGCGGCTGCGCGCGCGGCCTCGAACTGCTCGTGGACGAGCACGTTCAGCTCGCGCGCTCCCTCCAGGCGCGCAATCGCCGCGTCGACGAGCTCGAGCGGCGACACCGCGCGGCTGCGAACGAGCGCCGCCTGCTCGGTGAGGTCGTTGCGCATCAGTTCAGCAGACACGGCGCATCACTGTAAAGCCACGCGCAAGTGATCGGCTTGCGGGGTCCGGACGGGCGCGCTACGGTCCGCCCGTGCCAGACAGTTCGGACATGGCGGGCCTGAACGTTCCCGGGCTCCTCGCCCTGCTGCTGGTGCTCGCCGTCGTGCTGTCGCCGATCCTGCTCGGCCGCTTCGCCACGCGAGATGACTCCGATGACGAGCCGGATGGCGGAGGCGGCGGGGGCGGCTCGCCCGTGCCGCGCGCCCCGATCCCGGGCGGCGGCATCCCGCTGCCCGATGCGGACTCGTCCAGAGCGCGGCTGCGCGAGCACGGCCGGCTCGCTGACGCGCGCTCGCGGCCCGCGCGCCGCCCGGGTGAGCGTCCCCGGCGCACGCACGTGCGTCACTGATTTGCCGGCACGAACGTCGACCGTCAGGTCGTGGGCGACGCCGGCTTGCCCACCTGCTCGCGCGGAGCGCTCTCGCTCGGCGTGCGCGACGCCACCCATGCGGCCGCCTCGTCGAGCGCGGTGGTGGGATCGAACGGCGGAGCGGCCGCGAGCAGCGGCCCCATATCGGTGATCCCGAGGACCGCGATCGTCTCCTCCCGGAGCACCTCCTCCAGCGACGGGCCGGCATCGAACTCCGTGTTGATCCGCTCCGCGAGCGCGAGCCAGCGGCGCGCGCTCTCCGGGTCGACGCCGGCGGCATAGCGGGCGACGAACCACAGCGCGGCCACGGCGACCGAGTGGACGCCGTGGCGGCGCGCGCGCTCGACGACCTCTGCGAGCTCCGGCTGGGTGATTTGCCCTTCGACCGCCGAGCGCGCAAGCAGACGCGCCTCGAGCGCGCAGATCAGCATGTAGGTGTGCCCGATCTCGGCCGCTCGGTCCACGCTCAAGCAGCCGTACTCGTACGCCTGCTCGAAGCGGCCGTCGAAGTACGCCTCGCCCCACAACGAGTAATACACCCAGCCGAGAACGCGGGGGCTGGTCTCGGGCGTGATCAACGACAGCAGCACGGGGTGCAGCCGGTCCATCTCGTCGCGGTCGCGGGCGCTGATCGCCTCGGCGAACAGCTGCGTCGTCGCGACCCCCAGCGCCTCCTGGTCACCGAGCTCGGCCGCGCGCTGCGCAAAGCGATGCTGCCACTCTGCCGCGGGATGCTCGAGCGCGGCGAGGATTCGCAGCAGCGCCATCTCCTGCTCGGGGGGAATCGAGAAGCGACCGAGGAGACGCTCGGCGAACTCACCGCTCTCCTGCCGGAGGTTGCCGGCGATCCACAGGGGGCGCAGGCCGAGGGCCAACGCGATGGACGACTCCTGATCGCCGTCGCCGACCGCGTCCTCGAACGCCTGGCGCAGGTTCGCATGGTCGGCCCGCAACGGGACGGAGAGCTCGCCCGCCGCGGCGCCGGCGTCGAACGCAGCTCCGACGGGCGCGACGAGCGCGGCGAAGTACTCCCGGTGGCGCGCGTGGATGGTCGCGGCCTCGCCGGCATCGTGGAGCTTCTCCACCGCGAATGCGCGCACGAGCTCGAGCAGCTCAAAGCGTCCCGGGTCGCTCTGACGGCGGACGAGGCTCGCCTCGCGGAGCTCCGCGAGCTCGGCGTCCGGCATCCGCCCGAGCACCGCCTCGAGCGCCGCCGGCGTGAACCCCCCGAGAAACGCACCGGCGCCGCGCAGCACCTCTTGGGCCGGCGCGGTGAGCAACTCGTAGCTCCAGTCGATCGTCGCGCTCAGCGTCTGCTGACGATCCGGGAGGTCGCGCAATGCGCGGGCCCCGATCGAGAGCGGTCTCGAGAGCTGTTCGTGAATCTGGGCCGGGCTGAGCAAGTGACAGCGGGAGGCGGCAAGCTCGATCGCCAGCGGCAGGCCGTCGAGGGCCCTGCTGATCGCCGCCACGGTCCTGCGGCCGTCGAGATCGAGCCGGAGGCCCGGGTCGGCGGCGAGCGCGCGGTCCGCGAACAGCTGAACCGCCGGGCTCTCGGCGATCTCGTCGTCGGATGCTCCCGCGGGCAGCCCCAGTGGCTCAACCGTGAACAGGCGCTCACCCCGGATGCGCAGCGCCGTCCGGCTCGAGACGAGAACCTGGATGCCGGGCGCCATCTCGAGCAGCTCCGACACCACGACCGCGGCCGACAGCAGATGCTCGAAGTTGTCGACGACGAGCAGCATCTCCATGTCGCGCAGGTAACGGCCGAGCCCGTCGGCTCCCGGTCCGTCGCCGCCCGACCGATGGCCGAGCGCGCTCGCGATCTCGGCGGCCACGAGCGCCGGGTCGGTCAGCCGCTCGAGGCGCACCAAGACCGCACCGTCGCGGTACGTGGCTTCGACGCGGCGTGCGAGCTCGATCGCCAGCCGCGTCTTGCCGACGCCGCCGGCGCCGATCAGCGTGACCACCCGGACCTCCCTGTCAGCGAGCAACGCCTGCAGCACGGCGAGCTCGGGCTCGCGCCCGATCAGTTTCGTCACCACGCCGGGAAGATGCGATGCGGGACGCTGCGGCGCGGGGGGCGCCGGCGCGCTCCGCGCGTCGTCCTCGACCGTGGCAGCGACGGCAGCGAGCAGCAGTGACGGGTCCTGCTCGAGCATCCGCGCGTGCAGGCGGACGAGCTGCTCCCCGGGCTCGAGTCCGAGTTCGGTGGCGAACGCGCGCCGCGCGCGCGTGAACGCGTCGAGCGCGTCCGCCTGGCGGCCGGCTCGATACAACGCGAGCATCAGCTGTCCCCACAGTCGCTCCTCGAACCGATGAACCGACACGAGCGACTCGAGCTCGGGGACGAGCTCGCCCGCGGCGCCCGCAGCGAGGTCAGCATCGATCCGCAGCAGAAGCGCTTGCAGCTGGCGCTCCTCGAGCGCACGGCGCCACTGCGCGATGCTCCCCTCAGCCGCAACGTCGCACAGCGGCTCACCACGGACCAGTCCGAGTGCCTCCCTGAGCCTCACCCGAGCCTCGTCAGGATCCTGACGTGCCTGCTCGATCAGCGCATCGAACTCCCAGCAGTCGAGCGCGAACTCGCCGATGCGCAGCGAGTAGCCCGCCGCCTCCCGCACCATCAGGTCGCCGAGCAGATCCCGAAGCTTCGACAGATGCACGTGCAGCGCCGACACCGCGCTTGCCGGTGGGCGCTCGCCCCACAGCTCGTCGATCAGACGATCGCGCGAGAGCGGAACGCCGCCCGCCATCAGCAGCAACGCCAGCAGCGAGCGCTGCCGCCCACTCGGGAGCGGCACAGGCTGACCGTTGCGCTCCAGCACAAGCGGTCCCAGAACCCCGAACCGACACACGACCTCGGCCACGAAGCCGGAGGGTACCGCCCTGCTCGGAACCTCACGCCGCCGTCTGAGCGTGAGAGCGGTCGGTAGGTTGTGCGGGATGGAGACTCGTCGGTTCGGGCGCGATCGCGATGCGGCCGCTGGGGGGCGGCTCGCTTCTCAAGCAATCGGATGCGAGCGAGCTGTTGAAGTGGACGCTCGCCGACGAGCGTGTCCACGTCGCGATCCCGGCGAACCTCGAGCGTCGCGCACGCGCGGGCCAATATCGTGGCGGGCGCCGGTCCGTGGCCGTTCAGGGCGCAAGCCTGGCCGTGAACGGCAGCACGTCGCCGTCGCAGCCGGGTTCATCGAGCTGGACGGTTCCGACCACCCTCGGCGCCCCGAGACTCCCATAGACATGGCCGCGGATCACGAACCCAGCCCGGTGGTAGCTGAACCGTGGCTGCTGGCTCACGCGTGTCCTGTGCCGGGTGATCACGATCACCCCGGGCGCGGAACTCCCGGACGGAGCGCACTCGGTCGCGAACTTCATCCCGTTCATGATGTAGGTGACCGCCGGTGACTTGTTGGTCAGGATCATCATCAGGAACGTCACGGGGCCCTCGGGGTCGGACCCCACGTACGGGACGTTCTCGCTCGGCGAGACGGACGGTCGCACTGCCAGCGCGACGCCGGGCAGGGATGTGAGCACGAGCGCGATCCCCACGATCAGCATCCGACAACGTGTGCCCACGTCGGCAGCATACGCCGCTCGACGGCGGCTCCGCGAGAAATGCAGACGCGCCGCCGTGCACGACGCCACCGTGCACCAAGATCCCGGGTCATGGCGCGATAGGCTCGGCCGCCCAACGAGACCACAGGAGCAGCGAGCGTGAACGTGTCGTCCAGATTCGACGTGACCGGATTCGGCGTGATTGTCACCGGCGGTGCCAGCGGACTGGGGCTCGCGTACGGAGAGGTGCTGGCAGCCCACGGCGCGCGGGTGACGCTGATCGATGTCGACGGCGACGGTGTCGCGGCGCAGGCCACGAGGCTGCAGGGGGATGGCCTCGACGTGCGTGGAGCGGTTGCCGACGTGACCGATCATGGCGCACTCGATCGTGTGATCGACGACGCCGCCGGGTTGTACGGGCGGCTCGACGTCGCGTTCGCCAACGCGGGCATCGATCCGGGTGTCGGCTTCGTCGGCGCGTGGGCCGGGGGGGCTCGCCCGCGGGTGGAGGAGGGCGCGCTCGAGCGCTACGCGGACGAGCGCTGGAACCGGGTGATTGACATCAACCTGGGCGGGATCTTCGCGACGGCGCGTGCCGCCGCCCGTCACATGCGCCCACGTCGGTTCGGCAGGATCATCGTGACGACCTCGCTGGCGGCCACGCGGGTCGAGCCGGCGATTGGTTCCGCCTACATGGCCGCGAAGGCCGGCGCACGGCACCTCATGCACACGATCGCGCTCGAGCTTGCCGCGGACGGCATCACCGCGAACGCGATCGCGCCGGGCTTCTTCGTCACGAACATCGGCGGCGGCCATGCCCACAACCCGGACATGCAGGCGGCCCTCGGCAAAGAGATCCCGATGCATCGCGTCGGCCAGCCCGACGACATCAAGGCGCTCGCCCTGTTCCTCGCGTCGCCGGCGTCGGAGTACATCACCGGCCAGGAGATCGTGATCGACGGCGGGTGGGGGCTGGGAGTCGCCGACTGACGGTCATGCAGAGGGCGAGTCATAGGATTCGCGGCTCAGTGGGGCGCGTCGGCACATCGGTCGCACGTCGCACGTTAGCCGCGTCGATCGCCGTCGCCGCGCTGCTCGGATTGGCGCCGGCACCCGCGGTTGTTGCGTCGACCACGTACGACATGCGCGGCACGTGGGTGATCACCGGGGCGTACTCGACCACGAACTCGATCACATCGATGAACTTGGCCACCGGACAGTTCTCGGGGCGCGGGGTCGCGACGAACGGCACCGGTTACACATGGCCCAACACCGGCACTGTCACCGGCAACAAGGTGCACTGGATATTCGGGCCCTACGACCAGCTCAAGAGCTACACCGCGACGTGCGACGGAACGCTCTCGAGCGACGGCAACACGATCACCGGGTCGTGCAACGACACCAACGGGCACGTCGGCTCCTGGCTGATCAAGCGCACGGTCGCAGGGACGGGACCGCCGCCGCCGGTCCTCGGGAAAAGCGCTGATGCTGCTCCGGTCTCGGGCGTGGTGCTCGTCAAGTTGCCCGGCCAGACCACCTTCACCCGGCTCCGCGCCGGCGAGCGGATCCCGCTCGGCAGCACCCTCGACGCGACGAACGGTGTCGTGTCGCTGAAGGCCGCCACCGACCGCAACGGGCACACCGTCACCGGCCAGTTCTACGCGGGCGCGTTTCGCCTCGGGCAGAAGAAGACGCCGAGCGGGGAGCTCACGTCGTTGACCCTGGCCGGTCCGAAGCCGACCGGCTGCAAGCCGTTTCACGCGGTCCTCGCGAAGCGGCGTCCACGCCGCAGCCTGTGGGCCCACGCGTCGGGGGGTTACCAGACCGTCGGCGGTTACGCGGCGGCCACGGAGCGGGGGACCAAATGGCTGACCGAGGACACGTGCGCGGGGACGCTCGTGAAGGTCGCGCAGGGCAGCGTCGTCGTGAACGACTTCCCGCATCACCGCACCGTTGTCGTCACAGCGCCGCACAGCTTCCTCGCGCATCCGGGCGCTGGGGGATAAGGCCCGCTGACGACCGGGCGATCGATCGGTCATCCGGCCGGTGCCGCAGCTGGCGCCGGCTGCTGGGTCCAGAAGCGAAGCTCGGTCAGGCTCTCGCCGGTGAGATGTCCATCCTGCCAGGTGTCGTTGTCCTCGGGTCCGTGCCAGCCGCCCGGCTGGGTGGTGGCGTAGTGGTTCCACCGGTATGCCTGGAAGATCGCAATGATGTTCACGGCATACGCGCTGGCGAGCGCCGTCGCCGCCTGGCCCTCGAGGATCACGAGGTTGTCGTCGTTTGCCTTGCTCGCCTTGACCCCGAGGTTGTGAGAGCCCGTCATCAGGACGGGGTGATCACCCCAAGGGTCGAGGACGACGACCTTGCTGTGCACCATGACCGGACTGGCGCCGAGAGGCTCGGGGTCGAAGTTGCCGATCTTGCTCTTGATGTTCGCCGGCACCAACACATCCGTGCTGAGCGGCGTCTCGTCCTGAGTTCCGATCAGCGTGACCGGTGCTCCGCTCGGCGGTGGGTCGTCCGTCACCTGTGCGATCTCCTGGTTGACCACGCCCCGGATGTAGAGACCGCTGTCGCGACGCTCGAGAATGTCCTGCAGGAGCGTCTCCTTCATCGGGTCATCGGAATACGTCCCGGGGTTGAAGAACAGGAACAGCGCCGCATGCTGGGCGTTGGCGATGAGATTGCGAGCGTACTGCAGGTCCTGCTGCGCGGAGGTGGGTGCGAACCACGGAGTGACGGTCACATCGTCGACGACGAATTGCTGCTGTTGCGAGTTGGCGGCAATGAGACTCGCCGGGAACGCGTTCTCGGCCTGCTGAAGAGCATGCCATTGCGTGAGGAACCGATCGGCCACGGCATGATCATCGATCAGCAGGCCGTTGTTGGCCTGAGTACACAGGCCCGACATCGTCCAGTTCGTGCTCCCCGTGAGCACCGTCTGCGCGGCTTTCGCCTCGTCGCAGAAGACCGCGAACTTGTTGTGCGCAAAGTGTCCCTCCGACACCATGCGATCGGACACGGAAACAGTCTTGGTGGCGTCGAGGTCCGCCCGGACGGCGGCGTTCTCGTCGGGCTTCTGAGAGGAGAACGCACCGTTCGCGAGGACGAGGTTTGCTCGCTCGCCGAGCGTCTTGAGCGCCGAGATCAGCTCGGGATCATTGAGCTCATACAGCGCGGCGAAGACGTCTCCCGGCGCGTTCTTCAGCAGCGAGAGAACCTCGCCCTTGAGCAGCGCCCCGAGCGCGTCGCGGAGCGGATCGCCAGGCTTCGCGATGATCTCGAGCAGCGCCTTTCGCTGTGTCTCTTGGGGGTCCTCCTGTTGGAGCGCCCGCGCCACCCACTGCGCCGCCACGACTCCCTTGTTGAAGTACGCCGAGATGTGGGGGGTGAATTGGGAGCTGATCGTCAGCTCCGGTGACCAATCGCTGGCCAGGTCGGGGCGCTGCGCCAACGCGTTGGCGGCCCCCGTCACCGGGATGACCTGGTACTTCACCACGTCACCGGGTGCCACCCCGTAATCCCACCACAGGTACCGCTGGATCGGCCATTTCCACGGCGCGTCGGCCGGGAACACGTCGGTCGGGCTGAACCCGAGGAAGTTGTGTAGGTAGTCCGCCTGGCCGCCTCGTGAGCGCTTGAGCGCGAAGCCACGGCAGTCAGGAATCTTGGGACCGTCTGGCAACCATGCGAGCGCCGCGTGGTCACCGTTGTTGTACACGGCTAGATGCAAAGTCATCGTCTTCCCCTTGCGTATGACGAGCGCGGTCGCGCGTTGCCCACACTTCTGCGGGCGATCGTAACCTCGCGGGGCCTGCCGGTGGGAAACGTTCTCCCGCATATGCTGCGGCCATGTTGCGCCTTGGAAGCTGCGTCAGGCCAGCCGGTGAGAGTCCGGTCCGGGTGAGCGCCGGGGCGTCCGGTAGCAGGCCCCGGCTTGAGGGGGAGACTCCGAGGGCTGAGCGGGGTGTCGAGAGCCTCTTTGGAGGGAGCGAGCGCGTGGGCTGGGATTGCAGCCTCGTCAGAGAAACAATCGGGGAGCCGAGCCGCTCATGTCACGGCGAAGGCCATGTCCGCCAGTCCTGGTTCCGGATCGGGTGCTTGCGCAGCATCGCCCAGATCGTCGAGCGGTCCCAGCGCGTCTTGCCGGTCCTGGTCGGGATCCCGCGGTCGGTCAGCCAGCGCGCGAGCTCGCCGATCGAGACGCCCTCGTTCGCGTACCGGTCGAACACCTCGCGCACGACCTGCGCCTCGGTCTCGTCGATCTCCCAGAACCCCTCCATATGCTCGGATTTCTTGATGTACCGGTAGTCGTACGGCGCGCCCGACATCACCGCTTGGGAGCCGCCGCGAGCGCGGTGCAGCTTCCCGCGGCGGGTGCGCTCGGCGATCTGAGCGCGCTCGTACTCAGCGATCATCCCCTGGAACTGGCGCAACAGCTCATCCTCCGGCGTGCCGCCCCGCTCCGGCTCCTTGGCGAATACGACCTCCACGCCGACGCGGGCGAGCTCCTCGAGCAACAGCACCT
>DATKOY010000106.1:0-13462 GCA_035524415.1 Solirubrobacteraceae bacterium
GCCGTCGAAACGACTCACTGCTTGGTAATCGGACGCCCTGACGGCGAGCGGGCTGGCGCTCCCCGAGGCGAAGGAGCAGTGGATAACCGAGGCCACCTCGTGCTTGCTCGGGCTCGAGTCCCCGGGCGTGAGCAAATAGACGCCGACCGACACGCCGCGCGCGATAGCCTCCGGGCGAGGGTCATCGCAATCCGACGCCCACTGCTGGAATCGCGGCAAAGGAGGGCCCGCCGGCGTGGCCGATCTCACCGCCGAACCGTCGAGGGCGTGGGGATGCGCGCCTTTGGCGAGATGCGCGCCTAACGCCCGACTCGGACTCTGGCCCCGCTTTCCTGTTCACGCGTGTCTGACGGCTCCGAGCATGGCTGAGCAGCAGCCAAACGGGGACAGCCGACGGGCTGGTTGAGACTCTTCAAGTGTCGTCGGCACCTGATGGGCTGTGGCCGCCACATTCGCAACTTTGGCGAAGCGGCCGTGCGTCCGACGGGACGTCGTGCGGGTTCCACTTGGGGTCCGGATCGTCGTCTGGTCGACTCAGGTGCGGGGCGGCAGGTGTCTCGCGCCGATCGCGTGCAGTGTTGTGCCGAGGGCGGCGAGCTCCTCCGGTTCGAGCGCCTCTTCGATGCGTCCAAACAGCGTTCGTTCCTCGTGGCGCACGTGGTCTCTCAACGCCTTGCCAAGATCGTTGAGCGCCGCAACATCTACGCGCTCGCTGGTCTCGAGGTCTGCGATCCGGCGTCGGATATCCACATGCTCGACGAGGACGCGCACGATGTCGGCGTCGTCGGCGCCGGCGTGACGGGCGAAGGCAGGCAGGAGTAGCTCCTCTTCGAGGCGGAAGTGCTCGCGACCCTCCGCGCGCCAGAAGTCGAGTGTCGCCTCGGTGACGGTCTCGGCATCGGCAGCAGTGGCGCGTTGCAACAGCAGAGCCAGCTCTAGTGCGACATGGTGCTCGCGCGAGAACACGGCGAGTTCGCTTGATCGCTGCACGGTTTGATCGTACTCGCGATGATCGAGCTCCCTGCGTCCGCTTCGGCTGCGTTCCGACGTGCCCGCTTCACCCGGAAGCTGTGGGGCGCGAGGTACTTGGCACGGCCAAGCGTAATGATCAAAGTCCCCGTTGAGGCACTCGCGGCTATGGGGTCCGTCGCTGGCCCGGCGCGAGCTCGTCGAGGGGCGCGGCGCTGAGCGGCGAGTGCTCGCCGCGCGTGAACTGGAGGCCTCGGCGGGTCATTGCCGCGAATGTGATCAGCCACACGGCGACGCCGACCCACACCCACACGCGCGCGAAGTCGGTGATCGCCGGGGCGGTGGCGGCGGCACCGACGACGAAACTGCAGGCGGCGTACATGCCGACGGGGAACACGGTCGACCAGCGCCTGACGTCGTAGCGCAGCCGTGGTCGCAGCGCCTCGGCGGCGAGCAGGACGGGAAGCCAGGCGATCGTGAGCGCCCAGAGGACGAGCGAGACGTCCTTCAGCGTTCCCGAGATGCCGTTCAGCTGGTGAAGGGCTTTGGCGGCGAGTGTGATGCGACCGGCGGCGAGCGTCGAGATCGCGAGCGCGCCGCCGGTGATCCAGTGGTCGCCGCGGCCGACCGCGAGCTGGCGGAAGTCGAAGCGGGAGATCACGAACACGTAGAACGCGAGGCCGAGCAGGAACGGTGCGAGCGCCGCATCGAGCAGCCAGGCCGCGTGCTCGCTGGCGGCGAGTGCCGCGGACAACACCGCGAGCGATTCGGTGGACACCGTCATCACGAGCGACACGCCAACGGTGGGCGTCACCCAGTGGGCGAGCACGGGCGTGAGCAGGGCGAGCCAGAAGGCTGTGGCGATCACGAGCAGCGCGATCCCGGCCCAGCCCCAGCCCAGGAGGGTGAGGCGGGTGCCGAGCACGGCGGTGCCGGCGACGCCGGTCAGCGCGGCTGGCGAGCGGGCCTCCTTGTGCACCCGCTCGCGGTCGCGCAGCGCGCGGCCGGTGAGCAGCAGACCGAGCGCGATCCATGTAACGGCGGCGATGGCGAGAAGGATCCGCGAGAGCGTCTCGTGGTGGTCCAGCGACAGCGCGATTGAGACGATCCCGGTGCCCATCACGACCGCGCCGGAGGCGGGCGGGATCGCGCTCAGGATCTGCTCGAGCGCGCGCGTCGCCCGTTTGCGGTGCATCAGCGGGCGGCCTGGTAGCGGCGGCGGTAGAGGATGTAGGGCCGGCCGATGTACTGGTAGGGGATGCTCCAGGCGTGGACCAGCCGGCTGAACGGCCATAGCGCGAGGATCGCCCACGCGGAGAGCGTGTGGATCTTGTACACCAGCGGGACGCCGGCCATCAGCTGCGCGTGGTCGTGGAGCTCGAACACACCGCGGAACCAGATCGCGACGGTGTGGCGGTAGTTGTAGCCGTTGCCCGAGGCGAACACGTTGTGCGAGAGCGTGTCGACCATCCCGAGCGCGATCACGAACAGCAGCAGCGCGTACACGACAAGGTCGACGTAGGAGGTCGTGACCGCGACGCGGCGGACGGTCGCGCGCCGGTAGATCAGGATCAGCAGGCCGAGCAGCGCGGCCCCCCCGGCGAGCGTTCCGGCGACGGCGGAGATCAGGTGGTAGGCGTGCTCGTCGATTCCGATCGCTTTCGTGGCCGACTGCGGGATCAGGATGCCGAGCACGTGCCCGCCGATCGCGGCGAGCGCGCCGTAGTGGAACAGCGGACTGCCCCACTTCAGCATTCGCCGCTCCAGCAGTTGGGTCGAGCGGGTCGTCCACCCGAACTGGTCGTGGCGGTAACGCCAGATGTGGCCGAGGATGAAGATCGTGATCGCGACATACGGGATCACGACCCAGAGGAAGATCTCGCCGCCGCTCACCGGCGTGCCTCGACGCTTGGCATGACCTCGGGTGGCGCGAGCGGCTCGAGCCCGACGAGCTCCTGCGGCGGGCCTTGGGCGAGCAGCCGATCGAGGCTCAGCCGCTCTAAGGCCGTGAGCCCGCCGACGAGCTCGCAGACGGCGTCGAGGACGTGCCGGTACGGGCTCTCCTGCTCGTGCAGCGAGAGGCGGATGACCTCGAGCGCGGGCCGGTGCTCGCGCAACACGAGGCCGCCGCGCTCGGGATCCGCAGCGGCGGCGAACTCGAGCATCAGTGGTAGATAGTCGGGTAGCTCGCCTTCGTCCGTCGGTAGTCCGGCGGCGCGGTACAGCTGCCTCAGGCGCAGCAGGACGAGTCCCCGCTCGCGGCGGTCACCGTGCGAGTAGAAAGTCACGTAGAGCCCGGTCCGCTTGTGTAGATCGAACGTCTGCACGTAGTGCTGTGCGAGCTCGAGCCCGCGGGCGTGCTCGAACCAGGCGAAGAACTGATCCAGGGACTCGCGGATCGGACCGCGCGGCAGCTCTGCGGCGGCCGTCGCGAGCTTCGAGCGGCCGGCGATGATCTCGTCGTCGGGGTATTGGAGCGCGAGCGAGCAGAGCTTGTACGCGTGGGCGCGCTCGGACTGCCGGCGGTCGGCGCGCCTGCTCATCCGCGCTCCTCGTCGCGCTCCTGCGCGATCTTGACGATGTCCAGCTCGACCGGTTCCTCGGTCAGCATGAACGGGCTGTAGTCCGGGGTCGGTTCGGCGATCATCCCGCAGTTCCCGGGTCCGCCCTCGAAGTCGAGGCCGCAGGTGCCTTGTTGCTCCATCAGTCGCCCCGCGAGCTCGGTGTGGGCTTTGGGGATCACGTAGCGATCCTCGTGCTTCCCGATCGCAAGCAGCCGGTACATGTCCTCGATCTCGTCAACGGTCATGCCTGCCTCGGCGGCGATCTGCTCGTCGCGCTCGCCGAGCACCTCCCGCTTTCGCATGTGGCCGCGCATCGCGGCCAGCCGCCGGAGCACCCCGCGGACGACGTCGGCGTCGCCGGCGGACAGGAGGTTCGCGAGGTATTCGACCGGGATTCGCATCTTCTCGATCGCGCCGAACACGTCGTCGGGGTTCGCCTCGTACCCGTCGGTCTCGAGCGTGTTGACGATCGGGGACAGCGGCGGGACGTACCACACCATCGGCAGCGTCCGGTACTCGGGATGCAGCGGCAGCGCCACCTGATAGCGGTGTGCGAGCGCCCAGACCGGTGAGCGCCGCGCCGCGAGCAGCCAGTCGTCGGGGATCCCGTCACGGTGCGCCTGAGCGCACACGGCATCGTCATGAGGGTCGAGGAACACGTCGCGCTGCGCCGCGAGCAACTGCTGGGGGTCTGGGGTCGAGGCGGCGGCGTGGACGCGGTCGGCGTCGTAGAGGACGATCCCGACGTACCGGATCCGGCCCACGCAGGTCTCCGAGCAGATCGTCGGCAGCCCCGCCTCGATCCGGGGGTAGCAGAGCGTGCACTTCTCCGCCTTGCCGGAGCGGTGGTTGAAGTACACCTTCTTGTACGGGCAGCCGGACACGCAGAACCGCCAGCCCCGGCACTTCTCCTGGTCCACGAGCACGATCCCGTCCTCCTCGCGCTTGTACATCGCTCCCGACGGGCACGACGCGACGCACGACGGGTTCAGGCAGTGCTCGCAGATCCGCGGCAGGTAGAACAGGAACGCCTCCTCATAGGTCGCTTTGACCGTCTCCTGGAGCCCTGCCATCAGCGGGTCCTGCTCGATCCGCTCGTACGTGCCGGCGAGGTTGTCGTCCCAGTTCGGGCCCCACTGGATCCCGTCTTGGAGCTGCCGCCCAGTGATCTGCGAGCGGGCCCTCGCCACCGGGTCATGCTCGGACAGCGGCGCCGTAATCAGCTTCTCGTAGTCATACGTCCACGGCTCGTAGTAGTCGTCGAGCTCCGGCAGCTCAGGGTTGTAGAAGATCTGCGCGAGCTTCTTCAGCCGCCCACCGGCCTTCAGCCGCAGCCGCCCCTTGCGGTCTAGCTCCCACCCTCCCTGCCACTTCTCCTGGTCCTCCCACCGCTTCGGGTAGCCGAGCCCAGGTTTGGTTTCGACGTCGTTGAACCACATGTACTCTGCGCCGGGACGGTTGGTCCAGACCTGCTTGCAGGTCACAGAGCAGGTGTGGCAGCCGATGCATTTGTCGAGCGCCATCACCATCCCGACCTGCGCGCGGACCTTCATCAGAACTCCGGTTTCGTGGCCCGCTTGCGCAGCACGGTGACCTCATCGCGCTGGGAGCCGGTCGGGCCGTAGTAGTTGAACGCGAAGCTCAGCTGCGCGTAGCCGCCGATGAAATGCGTCGGCTTCATCACGATCCGCGTCAGCGAGTTATCCGTCCCGCCGCGCTTACCCTGAAGCTCGGTCAGCGGCACGTTCAGGTGCCGGTCCTTGGCGTGGTACATCAGGCAGGTCCCCTTCGGGACCCGGTGCGACACCGCGGCGCGGCAGGCGACCACGCCATTGCGGTTGTACGCCTCGACCCAGTCGTTGTCCCGGATCTCCAGAGCCTCGGCGTCCTCGCGGCTGATCCACAGCATCCCGCCGCCACGGAACAGCGTCAGCATGTGCAGGTTGTCCTGATACTCGGAGTGGATCGACCACTTCGAATGCGGCGTCAGGTACTTGAGCGTCAGCTCGGCGCGGCCCGACCCGTCGGCGTTGCTCTGATCGCCGAAGATCGCGCGATGATGCAGTGGCGGGCGGAACACGGGTAGTCCTTCGCCGAGCTCGAGCATCCACTGGTGGTCGAGGTAGAAATGTTGCCGGCCCGAGAGGGTGTGCCACGGCTTCTCGCGTTCGGTGTTGATCGTGAACGGCGAGTAGCGCCGGCCGTGCGACTCGATCCCCGACCACTCGGGCGAGGTGATCACCACCCTCGGCTGCGTCTGCGCGTCCTCGAACTCGATCCGATCCCCCTCCCGCGACGACGCGAGATCGGTCAGCTTCACTCCCGTACGCGCTTCGAGCGAACGAAACCCCTCGACCGCGAGTCTGCCGTTCGTCGTGCCTGACAGCGCGAGGATCGCCTCGCACGCGTGCTCCACCCGCTCAAGCGACGGCCGCCTGTCCGCGATCCCACCACGGACCGCGCTATTCCTCGCGCGCAGCTCGTCGATCTCGCGCAACGGCTTCCACGACGCACCCTTGACCTGGGTTCCGAGCGTCCCAAGCAGCGGGCCGAGCGCCGCCCACCGCTCCGCGACATGCGGGTAGTCGCGCTCGACGACGATCAGCTTCGGCATCGTCCGCCCAGGGACCGGCTCACATTCGCCGGCCCGCCAATCTCGGACCTCCCCGAGCGGCTGCGCGATCTCATCGGGGGTGTCGTGCTGCAATGGTGCCGCGATGAGATCCTTCTTCACACCGAGGTGCCGCTCGGCTAGGCGCGAGAACGCCTTGGCGATCCGATGAAACGCCTCCCAGTCGGACTTCGCCTCCCACGGCGGCGGGATCGCCTCGTTGAATGCGTGCACGAACGGATGCAGATCCGTCGAGGACAGGTCGTACTTCTCATACCACGTCGCCGCCGGCAGCACGACGTCCGAGAACAGAGCGTTCGAGGTCATCCGGAAGTCGATCGTGGTCATCAGATCGAGCTTTCCCTCCGGCGCGTGCTCGTGCCAGACGAGGTCCTTGGGCCGCAGGTCCGGCGGGGACTCCTCGGCCCGCGCGGCGCTCTCGGTCGTGCCGATCAGGTGCTTGAGGAAGTACTCGTGACCCTTGCCCGAGGAGCCGAGCAGGTTCGCGCGCCACACCGTCAGCACCTTCGGATGATTCTGCGGCGCATCGGGGTCCTCGCACGCAAACCGCAGCCGCCCTTCCCGCAACTCCCGCACCACGTACTCGGCCGGGGCGATCCCGTCGGCCTCGGCGCCGGCCACGATCTCGTGCGTGCTGCGGTCGAAGCTCGGATACGACGGCAACCACCCCAGCCTCGCCCCCAGAGCGTTCACATCCGCGATATGCCGACCCTTGAGGAGGCCCTGCCCGAGCGGTGACGCGAGATGCTCCGGCTGGATCCGCTCATAGCGCCACTGGTCGGTCGCGAGATAGAAGAACGGCGTGCTCGACTGATGGCGCGGTGGCCGGGTCCAGTCCAGCGCGAACGCGACCGTCTGCAACCCGGTCAGCGGCCTCACCTTCTCCTGACCGACGTAATGCGCCCAACCGCCGCCGTTGCGACCCTCGCATCCGCACAGCATCACCAGCGCCAGGAACGTCCGGTAGACCTGATCGGAGTGAAACCAGTGGTTCGTGCCCGCGCCCATGCAGATCATCGAACGGCCCTGGGTCACCTCCGCGTTTCGGGCAAACTCGCGCGCAACCTTTGCCGCCAGTCGCCGGTCGACGCCGGTGATCGGCTCCTGCCACGCGGGCGTGCCCGGCGTTCCCGCGTCGTCGTACCCAGACGGCCACTCGCCGGGCAGGTCCGGCCGCCCGACGCCGTATTGGGCGAGCACGAGATCGAGCACCGTGGTCACGAGCTTCCCGCCGACGCGGATCGCCGGCACACCGCGACGGACGATCCCGCCTCCCTCGCCCTCCCCGACGTCGAACCGCGGGAGATCGACCGGGAGCCGCTCCTCGGCACGGTCGATCAACGTGAGCACCGGCTCGATGCCGTCGAGCTTCAGGTTCCAGCTGCCCTCGTCGGCCACGGCGTAGCGGTGACCGACCGACCCGTTCGGCACCGCCGGCCGGCCGGTCCGCTCGTCGAGCACGACCGTCTTCCACTCTGCATGCTCGAGCTCCGCTGCCGGCCCCTCGAGGTCTGAGGCGCGCAGCAGCCGGTCGGCGACATACCCGTCGTCACGCTCGCGCAGCGTCACCAGCAGCGGCAGATCCGTGAACCGCCGCGCATAGTCACGGAAGTACGGCGTCTCGCGGTCGACGTAGAACTCCCTCAGGATCACGTGGCCCATCGCCATCGCCAGCGCACCATCCGACCCAGGCTCGGCCGCGAGCCAGTCGTCGGCGAACTTCGTGTGCTCGGCGTAGTCGGGCGAGACGACGACGACCTTCTGACCGCGGTAGCGCGACTCGACCATGAAATGCGCATCGGGCGTGCGGGTGGTCGGCAGGTTCGTCCCCCAGATCACGAGATAGCTCGAGTTCCACCAGTCGCCGGACTCAGGCACGTCCGTCTGATCCCCGAACGCCTGCGGCGACGCCGGCGGAAGATCCGCGTACCAGTCGTAGAACGAGAGGATCACCCCACCGATCAGCGAGAAGAACCGCGCGCCCGCGGCGTAGGAGGCCATCGACATCGCGGGAATCGGCGAGAACCCGACCACTCGATCTGGCCCGTAGCGCTTGATCGTGTGCACGTGCGCCGCTGCGATCAACTCCGTCACCTCATCCCACGAAGCTCGTACGAACCCGCCCTTCCCGCGCTCGCGCTTGTATCGGCGCGCACGCTCGGGGTCATCGACGATCTCCGCCCACGCGTCCACCGGATCGCCGAGCCGCGCCCTCGCCTCGCGGAACATCTCGATCAGACTCCCGCGAACGTACGGGTAGCGCAGCCGCAGCGGCGAGTACGTGTACCACGAGAACGACGCACCCCGAGGGCAACCGCGCGGCTCGTACTCAGGCGTGTTCGCCCCGATCGACGGGTAGTCGGTCGCCTGCGACTCCCACGTGATCAACCCGTCCTTCACGAACACCTGCCACGAGCAGGAGCCCGTGCAGTTGACCCCGTGCGTCGAGCGCACCACCTTGTCGTGCGCCCAGCGGCCGCGATAGGAGCGCTCCCAGGCCCGGTCCTTCGCAACCAGCTGGCTCCACCCTTCCGCGCTGACCGGCCCGCGGCGAAGGAATCGATGCGTCTCGAGCAACGCGCTCGCCGATCGCGAACCCGGCCGCTCCGGCCGGACTTTCGACGTACTATCGCCGCCACTCATCGCTCGGAGTCTCCTACTGGATCGCGGCCCCGCTGACTGCGCGACACTATCGCGCCACGACATGTTCCGGCAACCGACAGATGCCGACTATCAGCGCTTGCTCGAGTTCAGGACCAGCCTTCGACGGTTCCTGCACTGGAGCGAGGAACAGGCACGCGCCCAGGGCCTGACGGCCGCCCAGCACCAGCTGCTGCTCGCGATCAAGGGCCATCCAGGCCGAACGGACCCGTCGATCGGAGATATCGCCGGCTACCTGCTGCTGCGCCACAACAGCGCCGTCGGCCTCGTCGACCGCGCCGAAGCCAAAGGCCTCGTCGCACGCACACGCGACCCCGACCATCGAAGCACGGTCCGACTCAAACTCACCAACGACGGCGCCCGCCGCCTCGAAGCGCTCTCCGAGCTGCACATAGACGAAGTGCCTCGGCTGGCCGCCACCATGCAGGCCCTGTTCGCGGAGGTCGGCGAGACGGAACCGGTTCAGCCGACCGCTGGTGCTGCATCCTCGCGCGGCCTCAGGGCTTGAGCACCATCAAGGCGATGATCACCAGAACCAGCAGCATCGAGCCGTCGTTCTCCGCGCAGGACACTCGGTCATCGAGCAACGCGCGCAACTCGCTGTCCGATGAGACGTCCTGCTCGGCAAGGCGCGAGGCAAGAAGGCGCGCTTCCTTCGGCCGCCGGCCACCGACACCACCGAGCCCGATCACGGCGACAAGCAGGACGATTGACGCGTCAACCCAGCCTGTGCCGTATCCCCACTTCCCAACGTGAACAAGCCAGAGCCCGAATACGCCCGCGAGGACTGTTCCGATCGCCACGAGTACGACGCCGGCCCGCGTCAGCCCGAGGATGTGGAGGAAGAAAGCGACGTTCTCCATCGATGCGACCCAGCCGAGAGCGAATTGCGCAGGACGCTGCTACCTGACGTCACTGTCCGAGGACCAGCCGCGCCTGCGCCTGGAACGCAAGCCAGTTCCGCTCCCACTCGCCCTCGTGTGGCTTCACCCCCGCGAATCTCGTGAGCAGAGCGAACAGCTTTCGCTCGACCTCGATCTCTTTCAGCGCCTGCGCGCGCTCGCTCTCGAACGCGCTCAGCTCCACCCAATCGACTGGACGCCAGACGCACACGCCGATGCAAGGATTGGTCTCTTCCAGTTTGCCGCAATCTGGGCAGCGCCAAACGACCGTCGTTTCAACCGGCGGCGCCGCACCAACCGTGTCGCGACGAGGCGGTCCGGCCGCCCTCACGACCGCGCCCGCCCGCCCCCGCAGCGACTCGTACAGCACACCCCAATCAGGGCGGCGCGGCGCGGCGTCGGCGAGCTCCACCACGATCGGGAGAAACGCTTGAATCCGGGAACGGGACAGGGTCGCGGCCGTCACGAGCTCGTCGTAATCCCCGCCGGTCACGAGCTCCAGCCTGCGCTCCCGGCAGATTCCGTCGCGGGCGGCGAACTCGCGCATCGACCCACAGCCGACGCACGTCGAGATCGAGATCCGAACAGGGCTCCCACCACGGCAACGATAGGTCGAGCGGAACATTCGCTCGGCATGCGCCGCCGGGGCACGCCGATCAGATCCAACTGCTCAACGCGATGGACAGCGGGCCTCGCGCATCGTCCAGCTCCTGCATTCATGTTTCGACGCGCATCTCGCCGTCGCCGGTTGCGTCCCTGCTCCGCGCGGAACTCGGGGCTCGGACTGGCTTGGTGGCGTCATCGGCGCCGAGGGCGACGGCTGAGACGCCTTACCCGCGCGAAGCTGGTCAGGGACCATCGGGCGCAAGACGCGCGTTGCGCGACGAAAGCAGGAGCGGGACTCGACCCCCTCACCGCAGGCGCGGCCCGATGCGGGACGCAGCAGATCGCGGTGATCGGCGCAGGACGCCCTGGCCTCGGTACCTCCAGATATCCCCGGATTGCCCCGATTGCATGTTTCGTGGTCACCCCGTGCTCGATGAGTGGGCGATTACGGACGTAAAACGACGCCTTCGGAGTCACAGTTTGAGATGTGAAGAGAAGGCCCGGACTCGCTGCTGTCATCGCCGTGCTCGTGGCGCTGTCCGCGGCTGGGCTCGCTGCCGCGCGCACGACCGTGTTCGAGCAGCAAGCGATGCTCCAAGCGTCGAACGGCGCGATCAAGGACGCGTTCGGCCGCTCGGTCGCGGTCGCGGGCGGCACGGTCGTGGTCGGCGCAGAGTTCCACAAGGTCGGGAGGCACGCGAGCCAGGGCGAGGCGTACGTGTACGTGCAGCGGCGGTCAGGCTGGGCTAACGCGACCGAGACGGCGAAGCTGGTCGCGTCCGACGGCCGCCCGGGCGACCTGTTCGGCGAGACGGTCGCGATCAGCGGCAACACGATCGTGGTCGCCGCGCCGTTTCACAAGGTCGGAGCGCACGGACGGCAGGGCGAGATCTACGTGTTCACGAAGCCGGCGAAGGGGTGGTCCGGGACGCTGACCGAGAGCGCTCGCCTGACCTCCAGCGACGGCGCCGCTAACGACTACGTGGGCGGGGCGCTCGCGATCTCCGGAAATACGATCGTCGCCGGCGCGTACCCGCACCGCGTCGGCAACCATGCGGAGCAGGGCAAGGTGTACGTGTTCGTCAAGCCCCGCTCGGGCTGGGGCGGGGCGCTAAGGCAGACCGGCGCCCTGATCCCCTCAAACGGGGTCGCCGGCGACTGGTTCGGATGGTACGTCGGTATCTCGGGTGCGACCGTCGTCGCCGGGGCACCCCTGCACACCGTCGGCAGCCACCAGCACCAAGGCGAGGCCTACGTGTTCGCCAAGCCCCGCTCGGGGTGGACCGGAACGCATACCGAGACAGCAACGCTGATCGCCTCGGGCGGCAGGCCGCACGACCTCTTCGGCAGCTCGGTCGCGGTCTCTGGCGGAACAGTCGTCGCCGGCGCGCCTGACCGCAAGGTCGGCAGCCACCCCTTCCAGGGGGTTCTGTACGTGTTCACGAAGCCTCGCTCCGGGTGGACCGGGACACGGACCCAGACCGGCACGCTGACCGCCTCCGACGGCTTCGGCAAAGTCGAGAACGGCGACGTGTTCGGCGACGAGCTGGGCGGCGTGCTGGCGATCTCGGGCAACACGATCGTCTCAAGCTCCGCCTCGCACACCGTCGGCAAGGCATTTGCCCAGGGTGAGGCGTACGTGTTCGTGCAACCGAAGGCGGGGTGGGGCGGCAGCCACACCGAGACGGCCAAGCTGACCGCGAAGAACGCTCACGCCGGCGACTGGTTCGGCGAGGCGGTCGCGGTCGACCGCCGCACGACCGTGATCGGCGCCCCCGACCACGTGCCGGTCAACCCGTTGACGCCGGGTCCCGGCGCCGCATACGTATTCACCAGCCAGCCCGACACCCCGCTGGTTGGACTCGGCTGAGAGCCTGGATCGCCGGCGCCCGTCGGCGAGCGTTCTACATCTCCTATGAGCAGGAGCGAGCCGCGGCGGGAACGCCGTGATCGCAAGGGACGAGCAGCGCGCGCCTCCTCGACGGCATGAGACTGCTTCTTGGGCCCGCCGATCCAGACGATCAGCGCTCCGGAGCGAGTCGTTCAGTTGGAGCACGAGCACGCTCCCGGCCGCTTCATTGATTACCGCGCTCGCTAGTGGCATTGCAGGTGTCGACCCCCGGAGGCGAGTTTCCCTGCTCCTCGCCACGAGCGCGTCGCTGACGCCGGTGCAGCCGGACGAGCGCGCTGACCGGCCCTGCTGGCCGCGCAAAGCATGACAGCGCCTGACGGCGCAGAGATGCTCGTCGCTGAGCGAAAGCGGGACCAGAGCCTCACGTCGGCCATGGGCGGTGTGGCTCGACATCCGTTGCCGAACCTCAGCGGACGCGGCACTTCGCGGGCGTATCCGCTGACGGCGGTCGTCATCCCTTGCTCGGCCCCCACGCCAGCCGCGCACTCGTCCTGCCAATCCCGCCGCGGCTGTCGGCTCGACCGGCCATCGCGCGCAGCCGGCGAGAACGCCGACGCGATCATCGCCCTCGCGATGGCGCTCGACCGGCTCGACAATCAACCGCAGGACCTGGAAATCGGTCGGTGGTACTGAGTGCTGAAGCCTGCCTTACATGCGGACGCCTGACAGCGGGGTCCTAGTGTCGCGCGTCTGAAGTTCGTTGACGAGTAGCGCGCGGGAGGATGTCTTCCGCGGTCTTCGTCCAGATGAACGGTTGGCAGCGGTCGTTGTAACCGTCGATGAAGGCGCGAATCGCAGCGATGAGGTCCTTGACGCTGTCGAACGGGCCGCTGCGGATCGCTTGGCGGGTGATGATCGAGAAGAACACCTCGACGAGGTTCAGCCACGAGCCTTACGTGGAGCGGTGGCTATCAGCGCCGCTGCAACTCGAGGACGGCACCCTCAAGCGGCGGGATCGCGGGAGTCCTCAGGGCTCGGCGATCTCGCCCGTGCACGAGGACATCAACCACTGGCTCTCGAAGAACCCAAGGATCACGCTGCGCTTCACGCCGACGTCATGGGACGGTGGCATCAAACTGCACCTCCTGCAGCCGTGATTTTGGTTTGCGGTGGTAGGTGAATGGAGCTGGCGATCAGTGCTCGGCAGTGTTGCTCGGCCTCCGGCGGGAACGGGATGTAGAGTCGGTTGGCGGGCCCGCGACGGGCGGTGAGCTTG
>DATKOY010000107.1:0-4626 GCA_035524415.1 Solirubrobacteraceae bacterium
CCGTAGCCGGTGAGGATCGAGCGGAACGGAAGCTCGGCGCGCATCTCCTCGATCAGCGCGACAGGGATGTCCGCCGCCCCGGTGACGGCCACCCGCAGGGTGTGCAGATCAAACGCATCGCGCTCGGGGTGGTCAAGGATCGACCGGTAGATCGTGGGGGCGCCGGGAAACACCGTGATCCGCTCCGTCTGCACGAGCGACAGCACTTTGCGGACGTCGAAGACCGGGACCGGGACGATGGCGGCGCCCTGGAGCAGGCTCGCCAGCCATCCCGCCTTGTACCCGAACATGTGGAAGAACGGGTTGACGATCAGGTAGCGGTCGTCAGGCCGGAGCCCGGCGAACTCGCACCACTCGCGGAACTGCCGGACCGTCTGGCCGTGGGTCATGACCACGCCCTTGGGGCGCCCCGTGGTTCCGGACGTGAACAGGACATCGCTGGTGTCCGTCGGCCGCACGCTCTGTTGGCGCTCCACCGCCGCGGCGACGGAAACTCCTTCGGCACGTCCCGCGAACACCTGCCAGGGCTCCACGTCGGTGTCCTTCGGAGATTCTCGGACGCCGGCCGAGCCCTCCAGAAGCACGATGCGGCGCAGGTGGGGGAGCGGCATCTCGGCGGCGCCGAGCATGCCGACCGTGTCGGTACCGAGGAAGCCCACCGTCGTGACGAGCATGACCGCCTTCGAGGCCGAGAGGACGTGCGCCGCTTCCTCGCCCTTGAATCGTGTGTTGATGGGCACGATGGCCGCCCCGGCGAATTGCGCGCCCAGGGCGGCGACGATCCATCCCAGCCCATTGGGCGCCCAGATTGCGACGCGATCACCCGACTCCACGCCGGCCGCCATCATGGCCCGGGTCGCGGTGTGCACGAGCTCGCCGAGCTGCCGATACGTCACGCGCCGTTCAGGCTCGACGACGGCCTCGGCGTCGCGTCGCGCCGCGATGCTCGCGGTCACCGCCGACGGGATCGTCCCAGCGAGGGCGCCGGGTCGATGTGCTGTGCTCGTAGGACGCACCGGGTCGCCGCTCTGGCCTTCTCGCCGCGTCGCCTCACACCTGGAAGCCGTAGACACGCGCGGCGTTCTCGCAGGTGACCTTGCGCAAGACTTCGATGCCATGCTGCGCGAGCGGCGACTCGGCCAATGCCTTGCGCGAGTGGGGCCACGTGCTGTCACCGTGCGGGTAGTCCGAGGCCCACATCACGTTGCCGACACCGATGCGCGGGATCAGCTCGACGCCGAGCTTCTCGTCCTCGTAGGTGGTGAACACCTGCCGCGCGAAGATCTCGCTGGGCCGCATCTGGATCTTGTGGTTTTGGATCTTCGCGCCGTACTTGTGCAGCTCGTGGTCGAGCCGCTCGATCACGTACGGGATCCAGCCCAGGCCGGCCTCGCCCATCACGAACTTGACGCGGGGGCGCTTCTCGAGAATGCCGGAGAAGATCAGTCCCGAGAGCGTCTCGTCGAGCTGCATCGGGACCACGGCGACCGCGGCGGGCATCTCCCAGGAACCGAGCTTCATCGTCAGGCTGTGCAGACCTCCCGAGAGGTGTGCGTGAATCGGAACACCGATTTCCTGCGCGGCATCCCAGAAATCCGTCCAGTCGTCATCGAAAAGCGGCTTGCCGCGGCCCACGGTGCTGCTGACGATCGCACCCTTGTGGCCCAGCTTGGCGCAGCGTGCGAGCTCCCGCCTGGCGACCTGCGGATCGTACGAGGGGATGTCCGGCAGCAGCACCAGGCGGTCGGGTGCCTGGCGCTGGAACTCGGCCGCCCAGTCGTTGTAAACCCGCGCGACCTGCTCGTGCAGCGCCGCGTCGGTGATGTGGAGCTGGGTGCAGGTCGGACCGTAGACCACCTGCGCGTACACGCCGTCGCGGTCCATGTCCTCGAGTCGTGTCTTGGGTTGGCCGGGTCGGAAGCCGTGGTCGTGAGCTGCGATGTAGCCCGTGTCCTTGCGGCCGCTCGGCGACACGCGCCGACCGTTGCAGAACCAATACGGCCCTTCGGGCGTTTCGTCGACACGCGGGCCGCGTTCGCGCCACTCCCTGGGCAGGCGGGACGACCACACGTCGGGCGGCATCGCGTGGATGTCGAGGTGGTCGTCGGCCGAGATCAGGACTTGCTCACTGGGAAGGGACATGGCGTTTCTCCTTATCCTTCATGAGGGCTCGGATCATCCGGCTGCACGCTTCACCGTCCAAGAGCCACTCGCCGCCTCATGCCTCCGAAACCCTTGCAAAGCTTACTTGCGCACCAGTATAACGCAACTACCGTCTGCGGAGAACTATCATGCAAATGAACGACATGATCCTGGTGAGCGTCGACGACCACGTCTGTGAGCCTCCGGACATGTGGGAGCGCCATCTCTCACCGAAGTGGAAGGATCGCGCCCCGCGGTTGGTCACGAAGGAGGACGGCACCAACCTCTGGGTGTTCGAGGGTCAGCAGATCCCCAACGTGGGGCTGAACGCCGTGGCGGGCCGCCCGCCCGAGGAGTACGGCGTGGAGCCGACCGCGCTCTCGCAGCTGCGGCCCGGCTGCTACGACGTCCAAGCGCGGATCGGCGACATGAACGTCAACGGCGTACTGGGATCGCTCTGCTTCCCCACGGTACCGGGCTTCGTCGGCGAACTCTTCGGCCGCCAGGCCGCGGCCGGCGAGGCCGAGCTCGCCATCGCCATGCTGCGCGCCTACAACGACTGGCACATCGACGACTGGTGCGGCCGACACCCCGGCCGCTTCATCCCCTTGGCGATCCCGCCCATCTGGGACCCCGAGGAAATGGCGCGCGAGGTGCGACGCGTCGCCGGCAAGGGTTGCCACGCCATCACCTTCGCCGACAACCCCGGCGCCCTCGGCTACCCGAGCTTGCACGACGCCCACTGGGATCCCTTCTGGAAGGCCTGCTCCGATGAGGGCACGATCGTCTGCATCCACATCGGCTCCGGCACGCGCCTGAACATGCAAGACATGAACGCGCCGGTCGAGATCATGATCGCCGGCACGCCGATCACGCTGTTCAACTGCGCTACCGAGCTCGTCTTCTCGGAGATCTTCACGAAGTTCCCGGGGGTCAAGGTGGCCCTGTCCGAGGGCGGGATCGGCTGGATACCGTACTTCCTCGAGCGCATCGACTACGTGCACCGCCACCATCACCGGTGGACGCTGCACGGCTTTCCGAACGGCAAGCAGCCCAGCGATGTCTTTCGCGAGCATGTCATCACCTGCTTCATCGACGACGCGGCCGGCGTGCGCAACCGCGACCTGATCGGCATCGACAACATCACCTGGGAGTGCGACTACCCGCACTCGGATTCGACCTGGCCGAGGGCACCCGAGACCCTGTGGGCCTCCCTTGAGGGCGTGCCCGACGACGACATCCACAAGATCACCTGGCTGAACACCACCCAGCACTTCCAGTACGCCCCCTTCAAGCACATCCCCAAGGAGCAGTGCACCGTCGGTGCCCTGCGCGCCCAGGCGACGGCCGTCGACCTGACGCCGCGCGTCGGCAGCGGCGGCAAGCAGCCCTCCGACTACGCCAAGGGCTACGCCACGATCGGCGACATCATGCAGCAGCTGGCCCACGCGCTCTCGACTCCGTTCGACAGCTAGGGCCTGCGGCCGGCGTCATTCCTATGGCCCCGTCCCGTTGGTCGCTGCAGGCTGCCAAGTCCGACACGCTGCTAGGAAGTGAGGAAATGGAAAAACAGGAAACCGGAAACAGGAAACGGAAAACAGGCAAACGGGGCTGCGGATTGACCAGTTTTGAATCTCCGCTTTGCTGTTTCCGGTTTTCGGTTTTCTCCCCGGATGCGAGCCTGACAGGCTGTTGGGCAGGAGGCACCCGATGAACGTGCTCGAACGCGACTTCTTCACCGACCCCGAAATCCTCCAGGATCCGCTTCCCTACTACCGCGCGCTGCACGAGCGCGGTCCGGTCTGGCGCGAGCCGCACAAAGGCGTGTTCATGCTCTCCCGTATCGACGAGATCCTCGAGGTCTACACAAATCACGAACGCTTCTCGGCGATCGTCGGACCGCTCGGTCCGCTGGTGCAGCTCCCGGAGCCTGCTGCGGGAGAGAGCTGGGGCGAGGCCATCGAGCGCCGCCGCCACGAGATCCCGATGGGCGACCAGCTCACCTCCCTCGATCCTCCCAAGCACACCCGGCATCGTGCCCTGATCGGCAAGCTCTTCACACCCAACCGGCTGAAGGAGAACGAGGAGTTCATGTGGACCCTCGCCGACGGGCTGATCGACGAGCTGGCCGATCGCGGCGAGCTGGAGTTCTGCCGCGCCTACGCGAAGCCCTTCACCCTGCTCGTGATCGCCGACCTGCTCGGGGTCCCGCGCGAAGACCACAAAACGTTCCGCGGCTGGCTGGGGGGAGAACGCGGCACGGTCGGAGACCCCGAAGGCCGGCACGTGGGCGATCAGGTGTTTGCGAACCTGCATCCCTACTTCACCCGCTACATCGAGGAGCGCCGCGCGGCGCCGGGCGACGACGTCATGAGCCGGCTGGCCAACGTTCGATTCCGCGATGGCGAGCTCCCCGAGGTGATGGATGTCGTCCGCCTCACAACCATCCTCTTCGCCGCCGGGCAAGAGACCACGGTGCGCCTG
>DATKOY010000108.1:0-4152 GCA_035524415.1 Solirubrobacteraceae bacterium
GCAACGGTGGATCGGATCCGTGGCACCACTGCGGGTATGACGGCGGGTGCCGCTGGCCATGCAGCGAGCGTCTCATTGGACAGGCGGACCGGCATCGGGGGCTTGCCCACGACCCGCTCGTTGGTTTCTTTGGTTTCTACGGACCTGTAGCAAGACCGGCTGGCTGCGCAGCCGCTGAGAGCCGACAGCCACGGTGGCAGTATCGCTCGCCGGCGCGATGAACTGCGGTCAGAGCTCGTCCGCGAGCGTGGAGGCGAGCTGCCGTCGCGAGCTGATCTCGAGCTTGCGGTAGACGCTGCTGAGGTGCACCTCGACGGCCTTGACGGTGACGAACAGCGCCTGGGCGATGTCCTTGTTGCTCATGTCGTCGGCTGCGAGTTGCGCGACCCGCCGCTCGCTTGCGGCGAGCTCGTCGTTCGCGTGCGCAACGAGCGCGAGCGCGCCGAGCCGGTGCGCGATCTCGACTCCGTAACGGAGGCGCTCGCGCGCCCGTGGGACGCCGGGCGGACCTACCTCACCTTCGCCGAGACCAGGCGAGACCCGCACACCCTCTGGACCGAGACAGCCCACGACCGGCTCCGCCGCATCAAGGCGACCATCGACCCGGACAACCTGATCCGCTCCAACCACCCCGTCCACTGAAAGGACTCGCCGATCGTCATTCTGTCCGATCTGCAACTGCGGGTCATTTGAGGACACCACGGCGATTGCGCCGGCGTCGCCCCGGTTGGTCGCCCCGGGGCGACCACGATCGGTCGTACACGCCCAGCGCGACGACGATCGATCGCCTGCCCCAAGGCCCGGACACACGGTGGCGCGCGTCCGGCTGCTGCGGGCCGTCTGCGCGCACACAATCTGCCGCACTCCTGCCGAGTCAGCGGATCGTCGGCGATCCCTCATCACCGCCGGACACAGACGCCCACACCCTCACCATCATCGCGAGGCGTGGGAGATCGCTTCCGTGACATAGCCGCTCTCGCGACGCAGCGCCGGACCCGCGATGGGGAATGCGACGCGATGAGCCGACCTCGAAGAGCTCACCACCGATCCGGTGCTGGAATCCGCACCGGGCATGAGCCGGCGTTGGGCTGTCGTGTCAGCCGGCGAGCGGTTCCTGGCGGGTCATGTCGGTCGGTATCCGCACCGCGATCTGGACTTCCGGATCGCTGAGGTGCGCTGAAGTCGGCGGGTTGTCGCGAGTTCGGGAGCCTTCGGGGAGCCGTCGGCGGGTCAGGACGTGAGTGCGGCCGCGACGTCACTGACCTTCTGGATGAGCCGACTGGTCTCCGGGATGCGGCGGACACCGTGATGGATGTACGGACGATTGCACGGCAACTGCCGCTGACTTCAAGGCGCACACCGGTCGGCGCGGCCGGGGGTTGACGTGGAATGACCCGGTTGAGAGCATCGGCCCAGAGTCGCGAGCGATCATCAAGGAGGCACGTCTTATGGCAGCGATCCTGTGGCACAACCATCGGCGGGCGCTCGATCCGGGGCAGCCGCTCCAATCGTTCAGGGGCTTCATCGCCAATCTCCTCGGCCAGCACGGGTTTACGTCAATCAATGCCGGCTCGCAGGACGTCTCGGCCGCCAAGGGCGACACCTTCACGTCGATCGCCCATCTTGACCTTGGAGGCAACCAGTATTTCGAGATGGTCATGACCGGCGGCGAGAGCGTCGATCCGGTGCGGGCAGCCAACCAGGAGGTCGTACAGATCCTGGCCGGCATCGCCAACCTGTAGTCCGGCCCTGACTGTTGCGCGCTCGATCGTCCTGCCTCGATCGAGACACAGCCTGGTCGAGCCAGAGTCGGGGATAGCCGTCTATCTCTGTCGGCATCTCGCCGACCAGGCCGGACCGGCCAACCCGACGCTCGTTTCGTGCACGCTGGGCCTTGGCCATCAACTCCTCGACCCTTCGAGACGCCGCTCGAGAGATGGCTGGATGGAGCTGCACCGCGAGCTCTACGCCCCTACCACGGAGCACTCAACGACCTCGGCGGCTGCACTTCGGGCCAGCGGGAGGCCGTCGAGCAGCTGCGCGCCGCGAACCTCCCCGCTGCCGCACTGTTCTTCGGCCGGTCGACGCACTGAGATGATCCTCGACCGCACGGCACGCACGGTTCGCTGAGCGTTCCGGTTTGGACGTCCCACGCCGCTCGGCGAAGCGCGATCGACCCGGCCGCTAGGGCGCGCTCAAGTGCGAGACCTCGAGCTGACCGATGGCGTCTGGCTGACCGCTCGCGTCGACGAGCGCGAGGCATCTGCGTGACGCGATCGCGGGCGACGTCGCCGCTCGCGGCAATTCTGACGGCGGCGTTCGACACAATTCCCGCCATGTCGCAGCGATCTCATGCTCGTGATGAGGGCGAACGACGGCGCTTCGTCGCTGGTCCGGATGCGCTCGCAGCACTGGATTTGACGCTCGAGCAGCTGTCCGATCCCGACGTGCGCTCGGTCGTGATCCGCCATGAGCATCCGGAGTTCGAAAAAGCGCTGAAAGAAGGCCGCCGCGAGATCGAGGGCAGCGATGGGCCGATGAACCCGCGTCTGCACCTCGCGATGCACGAGGTCGTCGCCACCCAGCTATGGGACGACTCGCCGCCGGAGGTATGGGACACGGCAGTACGGCTGCGCGACGCCGGCTACGACCGTCACGAGATCCTGCACATGCTCGCGCGCCCCGTCAGCGAACAGATCTGGGGAGCGCTTCACGAGGAGCACCCTTACGATCACGATCGTCACGTGGCCGCGCTACAGGCGCTCCCGGGCGCCTGGGAGCGGGAGCGGACGGCCAGGACGGCGGCACGGCGCCACGACGACGCCCGCAAGCAGGCCCGTCGGGCCAAGCGAGCGGCACGGCAACGGAATCGACGGCCGAGCTAGGCGTGAGCTAGGCGGATGCTCCACCAGTCCAACGACCGGATGACTCGTGCGACCTCGCCCTCGCGCGGCTTCGCCGGGACCAAGCTACAAAACGCTCGCGCGCGAACCGACCGCATCGCTGTTCCCAGCCAGCGTAGAGCAGCGCGGCCCATGCCCTCGACGAGCGTGCGCCAACCCTTGGTGTCCGGGCGCCGCGCGGGAGCGCGTCACAGCGCTCGCGTGCAGCGCGTCAACTCAGTGCGCGGCTTCCTGCGCGCGTCGGGGTAGTTTCCAACCCGGACGGACGAAGTGGCAGGTGTAGCCGTTTGGGTAGCGCTCGAGGTAGTCCTGGTGCTCGGGCTCTGCCTCCCAGAACGGTCCGGCGGGCGCCACCTCGGTGACGACCTTGCCCGGCCACAGGCCAGAGGCGTCGACATCGGCGATCGTGTCCTCTGCGATGCGGCGCTGCTCGTCGTCGACGTAGTAGATCGCCGAGCGATAGCTCGCCCCGACGTCGTTGCCCTGGCGGTTCTTCGTCGTCGGGTCGTGAATCTGAAAGAAGAACTCCAGCAGGTCCCGATAGGAGATGCGCTCCGGGTCGAACAGGATCTCGATCGCCTCCGCATGCGAGCCGTGGTTGCGGTAGGTCGCTTTGGGCGTGTCGCCGCCGGTGTAGCCAACGCGCGTGCCGCTGACGCCATCGAGCTTGCGGATCAAATCCTGGACGCCCCAGAAGCACCCGCCCGCCAGAATCGCCTTCTCGGTTGCCGCCATCTCTCTGCTCCTCCTCGCCGTGGTTGCTCGGTTGCGCTGAACATATGGTGACAACCTGGTGAACACCTGGGCATCGAGGCGTTCGTCTTGCTCAGCGATCGGCTTACGGACGCGCGTCTGAGACCCAGTCGCGGTGCCGACGAGCGCTGTCGGACGCGGCGGACGCGGACATGTGCGGTGCGCGCCAGTCGGCACTGCGACGCTCCCGATGACACGTGACGGCGTTCGGACTTGCGATCGCGCGCCCCGTTTGCGCCGGCCGTTGTGTGGTCGATGAATTTCAGGGGCCGTGGCCGTTTTTGAAAACGGGCGCTGGCACTTCGCTGACACCCGACAAGGTCGGCGGCCGGGCGCGCCCGACCGAGAACGGCGAAACCCCCGGGACTAGTGGGTCCAACCTGATTGTTTGACCGGAAACTCGCCGTGCGTGGCGAATGGGGACGCATCCCGATTCTGGAGGTGATGATGCGTCCCCCGGAAGTGTTCGTTAGATCGCTTTCTCACCAGGAGGCGA
>DATKOY010000109.1:0-32647 GCA_035524415.1 Solirubrobacteraceae bacterium
CCGAGCGCGACCACCTCGATCAAGATCCACGCGTTCGTGTATTGCACGCAGGTCGGCAGGGCCAGGGCGGCCTACGCGACGAGGATGCTCGCTTACAGCCAGACGCGCAATGCGGCAACGCTCGGCGCTGTTCGCGAGCGCGGTCGGGCGATGCATTAGATACGCTGGACCTGCCCCGGGTCACGCAAACCGAAGGCAGGTCCAGAATCCGCTGTCGGAGCAGCCAGGATCGATAATATGTTGCGTGGCCGGCCGGAGGGTTCGACAAGGAGGATCGGGTTGATGCGCAGGATGACTGTGCTTGTTGTTGCCGTGGCCGCATGCATCGTGGGGCCTGTCGTGGCTGACGCGAAGAAGAAACCGCCCAAGCCGAAGCCCCCAGCCGTTGGGCATGAGAAGTGCGAGCAAGCAGTGACCGAGAAGAACGGACCGATCGAGTCTGCCGAGGTGACTGCGACGCGGGCGTGCTTCAAGGAGCTTCAGGATGGGCTCGACGCGACGAGTGTCCCAGCTGGGGTGATTGCTCAGACCTGTCGACAGGCCAAGGAAGCTGACCGCGACGCAGCGGCAGACGTGCTGTCCTCGGTTGCGAAGGGGTGGCAGCGGCAGCTGGACGCGACGAAGAAGGCGAAGGCCGGCTATTTCAAGCGAGAATCTGACTGGTACGCGACCAATGGGCCGAAGTCGACACGCGAGGAGAACGTACGACGAGTCGATGCCGTCGTCGATGCGATCGGAAAGGCCGGGCTCGATATCTCCGGCTATTACGCCGAGATGGAATCGGAGGCCTCGGCGGAGCGAAACGCCGATTGTGCCGACGCGCAGACCCATTATCAGGGGCTGCTGACGCGGATCCAAGATCTCACCGGAAAGTTTGAGGCGCTGAACACGGCGCTGAAGAACCTGCCGTAGCGGGTTCTGGTCGAGGACTGACTCCGGAGGCTGGGCGGGTGGTCGGCGCATCACGCATCGACCACTCACCCCAGGCACATGACGGTGGCGAAAGCGATAGCAGAACTCCCTGCGGAGGTTAAGATCGCCCCGGTATGGCGAATGTGTTGTACGAACGGGTGGGGGCGGCTTCGCTTTTGACGATTGATCGGCCTGAGCGACGGAACGCGATCGATGGGCAGACCGCCGAGGATCTGCTCGAGGGGTATCGGCGTTTTGAGTCCGATCAGGATGCGAAGGTGCTGGTCGTCACCGGTAGCGGCGAGAAGGCGTTCAGCGCGGGAGCTGACTTGAAGGCGATCGAGACGCTCGCCCCGCGGGTGGACTCCCCCGAGGGGGTCCTGGGCTTCACCCGGCTGGTCTCACCCAAGCCCACGATTGCTGCGATCTGCGGTTGGTGCGTAGCCGGCGGGCTGGTCCTGGCCTTGTGGTGTGATCTGCGGGTCGCGACTGAGGACGCCCGGTTTGGGTTTCCGGACCGCAAGTGGGGTGTGCCGATCTTGGACGGCGGCACCAAGCGCCTCGCCGCCACCGTCGGCCTTTCTCATGCGCTCGAGCTCTCGATGACCGGACGGGAGATTGACGCGGCCGAAGCACACCGGATGGGGTTGGTCAACGAGATCGTGGCGAGCGGTCGCCACGTCGAGCGCGCGCTCGAACTGGCGGAGTTGCTCGCCGGCTTTCCGCAGGAAACTCTGCGGGCCGATCGCCAGGCGATCCGCGAGTCGCTCGACCGCGATCTGGTTGACAGTTTCGCTGCCGAGGCAGCAGTAGCGCGGGCGACGGCCGAGGTCGCCACCCGAGGAGCCGATGAGTTCAGCGGCCGCGGCGGACAAGCCGACGCCGGCTGACTACCGCGCCCCCGGTCCTCGAGCGCGAACGGCGCGGTTCGCGTAGACGGCCTTCATCAGCTCGCCCTCGTGCTCCCCGTAGAGCACCTCATACCAGCTCGCGTGGCCCTCGTTGAGCCACTGCGAGTTGGCGCGGGATTAGCTCACGAGCTCGAGTAGTTGCGCACGGTCGGGGCCGGGTATCGCAGGGGGTGGCGCGTCGTTGATCGACTGGTTGACTGCGGTGAGCTTGTCCCGTAGGTCCGGCCGGTCGGCGATCTCCTGGATTGGCGTGAGTGTGCCGATGTACTCAAGATTCGCCCGCGCAATGTCGGGGTCAACTGGTGTGAAGCGACGCAGGTCGACGATCAACCGGGCGAGCTCATCGGCTGGCGGAGGCGGCTGGCGTCCCTCGCGCAGCGCCTTGATCTCGGCGATGCGGGTCCGATCGGCGGCGATCTGCGACCAGTACCAGGGTGCGATTTCGGTCTCGGTGATCTCGTGGAACTCCTCGGCAAGGGCGTACGGATCGCTGTCGCCCGGGTGAAGGACGTCCCGTAACCGGACTGCGTGTTTGAAGCCGACGGTGAGGCCTCGTCCCGCCGAAGGGTTGGTGCAGGACCAGGCGTCGGCGACGGCGAACAAGCCAGTGGCGACCGGGCGGCGCTCGACGACAAAGCGCCGGTAGCGGTCCAGGGTGCCGCTCATCGGCAGGATCTCGGTAATCGGCTGACCCTCAAGCCAGGGTGTGTGGAGCGGACATGCCTTGAGCACCCGGGTCCACGTGGCGGCCTCGCGCAGGCGCTTGAGGGGCTGATCGCCGGTTGCCGTGAAGATCGTCACCGACCAGGTGTCGTTGTCGCCCGGGAGCCGGAGGACTGAGATCGAGCCAATCGGTGCCAGCGCAGGGCCGATCATCGCGGGAGGGGTTCCGCTGAAATAGCGGGTGTAGTAGCTGAAGCCGCAGTCCTCGGCCAGCTGCTGGGGAGCGCGGGCGCCAACTTCGTCCAGCCACTCGGCGATTTTGGAGCGCCGGCCCATCGCGTCGATCACGATGTCGGCTCTGATCTCGTTGCCGTCTGCGGTGCGTACGCCGGTGATGTGAGGGGTGCCGGGACGCACCGGAGATCCGTTCAGAAGCCCGGTCACGTGGACGCCTCGGCGCAGGTCGATGCGGGGATGGTTCTCGGCGGCCTGCGCGAAGACCCACTCGCCGGCCGGGCGCCTTGCCGTCCAGAAGGACAGCTTCTCGTCGATCGGGCGCGGCGACTGATCCGCGAGAACCGGCAGTACGCCGGCTAAGAGGTCCCACCGATAGGCCCCGGCCTTGGGCAGGGCCTCGTGGACTTCGGGCAGCTCGGCCTCAAGGATCTGGCGCAGCCCCGGCATGAAGTTGTGCGGCTGGCGAAACTGGACAACACCCTTTCGCTCCCACGCCTCCCAGGCCTGCCCTGCCGACTCGGGCAGCGGCTCCGGGTCGCGCTCGAGCACCGTCACGTCATGGCCGTCGCGCGCCAACAGCAACGCTGCGCCCAGCCCACAAATTCCGCCCCCACAGACGATGAGGTCGCTCACGACCGTCCGAGCTCCGGCCAGGGGCCGAAGAACCCGCAGATGAGCTTCAAGCGGCCGTCCGCGTCGAGCTGGCCGAAGTCGACACCCTCCATCACTTGGCTGCCATCCGGAGAGGACATCGTCCACGCAAAGCGCACGTAGCCGTCGTGCTCGTCAATCCCGCTGGCCACGTCGATGCGGTGGCCGACGAGCCCCTGCTGGAAGCCCGCGATGTGCTCGCAGAGCGCCTCACGCCCGTTCGCGCGACTCGACGGATCAAGGTAGACACCGTCCGACGCCCAGCACCCCTCAAGAATGGCAAGACGCCTAGCGTGATGCGGCTCTACCCACGCGGACGCGTAAGCGGCACCGTCTCGTGAGGTGTCATCAGATCAACCCTATCGTTCCGGGATCCTCCGATGAGTTTCGCCGGCTGGGCCGGTCTACAGGACGTACGCCATCGAGCCACCGACTGGAGACCCATCATGACCACTCCCGCACACGCCGGCCGCATGCTGTTCGTGAACATCCCCGTGGCAAACCTCGAGCGCAGCAAGGCGTTCTTCGCGAAGCTGGGGTTCAGCTACGACCCGATGTTCACTGGCGAGACCGCCGCCTGCATGCTGGTCGGCGAGCACGCCTTCGTGATGCTGCTCAGCCGCGCGAGGTTCGCGGAGTTCGCGAAGCTGCCGATCGGCGATCCCACCACGCACACGCTGGCGCTGTACTGCTTCAGCGTGTCATCCCGCGATGAGGTCGATACGGTCAGCGCCGCTGCGCTCGCGGCGGGCGGCTGCGAGGCGGATGACGCCGAGGACTACGGCTTCATGTACTCACGCAGCTTCTTCGACCTCGACGGCCACGGCTGGCAGGTCATGTGGATGGACCCGGCGGCGGCGGAGCAGGGCCCCGAGGCGTTCGCGGCCTCCATGCAGGACGCCGACGCCCCGGCCTGACCCGCCACAGGCTCAGCGGTTGATGACGTAGCGGTCATGCGGCGCGTCATCGGCGGCCGTTCGTCCGCTGCGCGCACCGTGGGCCTACGCTGACTGGATGTCTGTGCTTGGCACCAAGCTGCACCTGCCTTCGCCTCGTCGCCGGCTGGTGCGGCGCGCTCGCATCACCGATCGATTGCGTGAGGGCGGAGGCGAAGGGCCGCGGCTGGTGCTGGTCGCGGCGCCCGCTGGGTTCGGCAAGACCACACTTCTGGCGCAGTGGCTGGCGGCGGCGGCCGGCACGTCGCAGTGCAGGGTGGCGTGGCTGGCTCTCGACCCAGGCGACGCTGACGCCAGACTGTTTCTGACCGACCTGGTGGCAGCGCTTCAGACCCTCGAACCCGAGGTTGGTGTCGACGCGCTCGCCCTGTTGGAGTCCGGCCGAACCACGCCGACCGAGGCCTTCTGCGATCCCGTCGGGTGTGCCGGGAGGTCGGCGCGGAGTGTGGGACGATGCGCTGGTGCGAATTGGCTATGCGTACGCGGGCGGTGAGGATCGGGAGTCGCTCGAGCTGCAGCTGGCCGCGTTGCGTGCGGCGGGATGCCGTCAATGTTTTGCCGATGGCGGGGCGTGGGTGCAGCGGCCTGAGCTCGAGCGTGCGCTCGCAGCGCTCGTTGATGGGCGTGACTGCTTGGTGGTGTGCCGTCTTGATCGCGTGGGCCGCTCGCTTCCCGACCTGATCGCCACGCTGGCTGGGTTGGAGGAGCGGGGGATCGGGGTGTGCAGCCTGCAGGACGAGATCGACACAAGCGCCGCGGGAGCGCGAGGGGCGGGTGTGTTCGGAGCGCTGGCGCGGTTCGAGCGCGTGCTCCCGCGGGGGCACACCGCGGCGATGGTGCGGGAACTGCGGTCGGGCACGCGCCGGCCGCGGATCCCGGTCGGCCCCCGGCCGATGGGCCAGATCTCCGGGATGGAGTTCGCCCCCGACCTGTGCGAGCCGGTCATCGGCTTTCGGCACTGGCGGCTGGTCGACGGGGCGCTGCGGTCGATGTTCAGCCTCACGACGTGGGACGCGGCGCAGATGACGGCCCGCTGTGCGGCCGGCCGCCACGATCCGGCTCAGACACCGTCGTCGGGATGCAGGTGCGGCATCTACGCGTACTACGACCCCTGCCCGCGCTCGGCCTCGGCGATGACCCGCGATCTCGTCGGGGGAGCGGTCGTGGTCTGGGGGCGCCTGGAGGCGCACGCCGTCGGGGTGCGCGCTGAGCACGCCCGCATCGTCGCCCTGCAGCTTCCGGCGACTCCGAGTCCAAAACGCCGTGCGGTCGCCGACGTGGCCGCGCAGCTCGGGCTCCCAGCCGTAGCCCACCGCCGGCTACGGGCGCTGGCCCTGACCCACGGCCAGCCGCTCCCCGCAGTCCTGCGCCCGCCACGCCAGCGCACCCCAGCCGTCGATCCGTGGCGGTGGCTCGCCGCCGACGAGTACTGAGAGCTCATCTCAAAAGCTCTTTTGCGGATTTGCCTCGATGCGCCCCTTCACCGCGCCGGCCGGCTCCGCCGGCGTTGTCGGTCGGGCGCTGGACGCTGGAGCAGGATCTGGTCCTGGAGCCCGACCGCACCACCGGGTACGTATGCGCGGATCTCAAACCACCGAGCCCAGTGCTCGAACACGTACCAGCGGGCGTGGTGGGTGCGCTGGTACCAATGAGGCAGGGGATACTCGGCTCCGAAAACGTTGTCGATGAAGACGATGCCGTCGTCTTCGAGCCGCTCGCGAATCCCCCAGACGTCATCGCCGAGGGCGAGGTCTCCGTGGGTGCTCAGAACCAGGAAGCCGCCCGGCCTCGTCACCCGCTGCAGCTCGCCGAGCCACGCGTCCTGGCGGCGCTCGTCGACGTGAGTGAAGACGCTGTGGCCGAACACAAGGTCGAATGCGCCATCGCTGTGTGGGAGCGGCGGGTCGGGGTCGTTGACTGTCACGTCGGCGTAGGGCACGTGCTCGCGGCACCAAGCGATCGCCTCGGCGTCGATGTCGGTGCCGTGTAGCGCGCGCGTGCGACCCAGTTCCTCCATCCACAAGAGCACTCGACCGCACCCGCAACCGAAGTCGAGGATCGAGTCAAACGAGTCCAGGGTGCGCCCCGCGATGCCCACGGTCCGCTCGAGGTCGCGGAGAGATTGACGCCCCGTCCAATAGAACCAGGTGCGGTCTGCACCACCGACCACACGGGATACGAGCTCGTCGCCCGGGTCCGGCATCGTGGCCGCCTCCGGCGGCATGGTCACATCGGGCATCTCAAAGGTCTCCGCGCCGTCCGGCGCTGTCCGGGTGAAGCCTACGAATCCGAGCGCGAAACGGGGTCAGGACTGCCTCCTTGCGTCGATCAGCTCGACCGAGCTCCAGGCGTTGACGAGCTTCGTCGGAACGGCCTCGAGCGCGGCGCTGGTGCTGATCAGCACTCCTCTACCGTTCACGACCTTCAAAACGCAGCACTTTGTCAATTCCGATCAGCGGGTCGTTGTCACGAGCGCCGACCCCGACCAGCGCATCGTCACGGAGATCGACGGGCTCCCGGCAGCCGAAGAATATGCCCAGGTTGTCGGGGCCGACGCGCAGAGTCTCGATCCCGTGCGCTTCGCCGCGCAGCCGGTGGTGGTGGTGATCAACGGCATGGACTACGCGCGCTCGATCCAGAAGGTCAATGCCGACGGGAGCATGACGTTCTTCTGCGCGATCGACGAAGGGCTCGTGCTCCGCACCGCGCAGTGCGGAGATCTCGTTGGGAATCTCGAGCAGGCATTCGCGGGCATCCGGGGGGAGATCGGCGAGCCGCTGGTGGTGATCGGCTTCGACTGCATTCTGCGCAAGCTCGAGATCGTGCAGCAGGGTCTCGTCGACCAAGTGCAGGCGCTGATGGGTGCCAACACCGTCGTCGGGTTCAATACCTACGGCGAGCAGTATCGAGGCATCCACGTCAATCAGACCGTCACGGGGATTGCGATCGGCAGACCCAGGAATGCTTGAGGGCTCGCTCCCATCCGATGCCGGTCCGAAAGAGCTTCGGGCGGAAATCAATCGGCTCAACAAGATCGTCCGCGTGCTCGTGGACCGGGCCGAACGCAGCACCGTCGTGCAGGGTTCGGACTTCACCAGGTTCCAGAGCACGATCATGTTGGAGGAGCACGTGCGGCGCAGGACCGCCGAGCTCAAAGCTGCACTGCGAGAGAACGACCGGATCACACGTCATCTGCGCGAGTCGGAGGCCAAGTTCCACGGCGTCGTCAGCCAGTCGATGGTTGGAATCGCAACGATCGAGCGCGAGAAGTTGAGCTACACGAACGCGAAGCTCGACGACATCTTCGGATACGACAGCGACGAGATACGACGGCTGGGGCCTTCCGACCTGGCTGCAGAAGACGATCAGGCCATGGTCGGGGAGACGGTCCGCGTCCGCGTCGACGGAGAGACCGACGCTGTCCATTACTACCACCGAGCACGCCGCAAGGACGGCCGGGTCATCGACATTGAAGTCCACGGCAGCGCCATGAATCTCGGCGGCAGGCGCCTGCTCATCAGTGTGGTGCAAGATGTCACCGATCGCATCCGCGCTGAACGAGAGCTCAACGCAGCTCCGAGATCTGCTCCGCGATCAGGCCACACGTGACTCGCTCAACGGCCTGCACAATCGGCGCTACCTCGATGAAGCGCTGGGCCGAGAGCTTATCCGCGCTGGTCGCGAGGGGTACCCGGTCAGCGCAATCATGGGCGACCTCGACCACTTCAAAGCGGTCAACGACCGCCACGGACACCTCGCCGGCGATGAGGTGATACGCGCATTTGCGATGCTGATTCGGCACCACGCTCGCGGTGGCGACATCTGCTGCCGCTACGGTGGAGAGGAATTCCTGCTCGTCTTCCCAGGTATGCCACGCGAGAAGGCCGCCGAGCGAGCCGAGCAGCTACGCCGGAAGACATCCGCCAGTCCAATCGCGTGCGAGCGCTCGCTGATCACCGTCACGGCCTCCTTCGGCGTCGCAAGCTTTCCGTACCACGGCCCAACCGCCGACGCGCTGATCGGCGCCGCGGACGACGCGCTGTACGCCGCGAAGACGGCAGGACACAACTGCGCCATGGTGAGTGCCTGACCGAACCTGGCGCGTCGCCCTCGGCATGCGCCGGCTGGCTACGAATCGTCGCCTCTGTGGAGCGAGTCGATCCAGCGCTCGAGGCGGCGACCCTCACGGGCCATCAGATCCGGGTCGCGGAATGTGTTTGTAAGGAGCGCTATCCCCTGGTAGGACGCGATCAGCGCGACCGCGAGCTCGCCGGCGTCTCGTCTTCCCATCTGGCGGAATTGGCGTTCGGCCCATTCGATCGGGAGCTTCATCAGCTGCGCGCAGGAGCGACTGGTTTGGTCGTCTCGCTTGTCGAGCTCTGAGCAGAGGCTTCCCTGCGGGCAGCCGTAGCGAGCGGTGAGCTGGCGCCGGTCAGCGAGCATGCGCACGAATGCCTTCAGGCGCGCCCTCGGCGTGCGGTGGTGCTCGAGTGTTGCGAGCGTCTGGGTGATGTCCTGGGCGTGGGCGGCGATCGCGGCCTCCACCAGCTCGTCTTTGGTCTTGAAGTAGTAGTAGACGTTGCCGACCGGGACATCGGCTGCCTTCGCGATGTCGGCAAGCGTCGTGTTCTCGACGCCCTGCACGTGCAGGGCCTGGCGCGCGCCTTCGATCAACCGCGCTCGCTTGCCACGCGCGACGACGGCTCCGGCGCCGCTGGGCTCGTCGACGACTGAGTCAGTCATCTCACTGATGATAGCGGGGCGGGCCACTCTCATTTGATAAGTTAGTCAACTCACTAAATCTCGCAGGAAGATGGAGGTCTTCTCAATGCCGGTATCCCCTGAAACGTCATTCCTCGCCACCCGGCGGGGAAAGCTGACGCTGGCGTTCCTGTGCGGTGTCGCCTTCCTGGATTTCGTCGACGCATCGATCGTCAACGTCGCGCTGCCGTCGATCCGAGACAGCCTGCACTTCTCGGTGCAGAGCCTTCAGTGGGTCCTGAGCGGCTACCTGCTGACCTACGGCGGCTTCATGCTGTTGGGAGGCCGTGCGGCGGACCTCGTCGGGCGCCGGCCGGTCCTGGTCGCGGGTACGGCGTTGTTCGCGGTCTCGTCCCTGACCGCCGGCCTGGCGGAGAGCGAGGGCATGCTGATCGGGGCGCGCCTGGCCCAGGGAGTTGGCGCGGCGATGATGATGCCTGCCGCGCTGTCGATCCTGACCACCTCGTTTACCCAGGCGCGCGACCGCTATCGGGCCCTCGGCGCCTGGGGAGCCACCGGCGGTCTGGCGTCCGCGCTGGGCGTGTTCCTCGGCGGCGTCCTCGCCGGAGGGCCGGGATGGCGGTGGGTGTTCTTTGTGAACCTTCCGGTCTGCGCCCTCGATCTGATTGCGGCGTTTCGCCTGATCCCGGGCGACCGGCGGCGCCCCCGGACCGCGAACTTCGACGTGCTCGGCGCTGTTCTCGTCACGTCCGGAATGCTCCTGCTGATCTACGCGCTCGTGAAGGCACCCGGCGTCGGCTGGGGCAGCGCGCGCACGATCGGTGGACTCGCCGGGGCGGCGCTCCTGCTGGCGGCGGTCGCGATCAACGAGATCCGGCACCCCAATCCGCTGTTCCCGTTCTCGATCCTGCGCATCAACGGCCTGGCGGCGGCAGACGCCACCCAAGTCGTGGCGGTCGCGGGCTCCTACGCCATGTTCTTCTTCGTGACGCTGTACATGCAGACAGTGCTCGGGTTCTCGCGGATCGAGGCCGGCGCCGCGTACGTACCCACCGCGCTGGGAGTGGCGATCGCGGCCGGCATCTGTACGCGGTTGATGCCCCGGAGCGGCACGCGCCCGATCATCGTGGTCGGTGCGCTGGTCGATGCCGCAGGCATCTATCTGCTGTCCCGCATCCCGGTTCACGGCTCATATCTCAGCGACCTCCTGCCGGGCCTGGTGATCATGGCCTTCGGCTTCGGCGCCGTGTTCGTCGCGGTCACGACGGCTGCCCAGGCCGGCGTCCCAGCGGACAAAGCCGGGCTCGCCGCGGCGCTGATCAACACGTCAACCTGGGTGGGCGGAGCGCTGGGACTCGCGATCTTCTCGGCAATCGCCACCTCGCACACCAGCAACCTCCTCAAAGCCGACGTACCGCTTGACCACGCACTGACCGCGGGCTTCAGCCGGGCGTTGCTCGCCTGCAGCCTGTTCCTCGTCGCCGCAGCGGCGATCGCACTGGGTGCCACGAACACCCGCGGTGAGCCCGCCGCGGACAGCACTGAACCGCAACCCTCGCCGGCCGCGCTCGACACCGCCTAGCAGTCCGCACGCTCAGCGGCGCGGCGCTCGGGCTGCGACGAACCGCAACACTCATGTTCTGCCTTGTCCGGCGCCCGCACGAGAGTGGCTCGCTGCCGCGGAAGCGATCTCCCTCGCCTCGCGATCGTGGGAGGAGTGTGGGCGAGCGCGCCCGGCGGCGGTGACGGATCGCCCACGAGCCGCCGACTCGGCACAGGTGCGGCAGATTGCGTGCGCGCGGCCGGCCCGAGAAACAGGCCGAGCGCGCGCCGACGCGCGTCGGGGCCGTGGGTGTGGCTGACGCCGGCTGCGGTGACGCACATCCAAGTGCTGCTTGTCACATCTCATCTGTTTCAGGGGTCCTCGTCAGTGGTATGACCCGACGCATTCGAGGGATGTGAGAGATGGACGAGCGGGAGTGGCTGGCGGAGCGCTTTGAGCAGCACCGAGCGCGTCTGCGCGCGGTGGCCTACCGGATGCTCGGCTCGCTGAGTGAGGCCGACGACGCGGTCCAGGAAGCCTGGTTGAGGCTCAGCCGCGCGGATGCGGGCGAGATCGACAACCTCGGCGGCTGGCTGACAACGGTCGTCGCGCGCGTATCGCTGAACATGCTGCGGTCGCGCGCCACGCGCCGCGAGCAGCCGTTCGGCGTGCGCATTCCCGATCCGATCATCGATCCCGCCGACGGCCCCGATCCCGAGCACGAGGCGCTTCTGGCGGACTCCGCCGGCCTCGCGCTGCTGATCGTGCTCGAGATGCTGTCGCCCGCTGAGCGTCTCGCCTTCGTTCTGCACGACATGTTCGGCGTCCCGTTCGACGAGATCGCGCGGATCGTCGAGCGCTCGCCGGAGGCGACACGTCAGCTCGCGAGCCGCGCTCGGCGGCGGGTGCAGGGCGAGCGCACCGCGCCCGACCCCGACCTGCAGCGCCAGCGCGAGGTGGTCGACGCGTTTCGCGCCGCGGCCCGCGAGGGCGACTTCGATGCGCTCATCGCGGTGCTCGACCCCGACGTCGTCCTGCGCGCCGACCTCGGTGGGGGCGTGACCCACGAACTGCGCGGAGCCGCGGCGGTCGCGAGCCAGGCTCAGGGTTACTCGCGGCTGGGCCTCGTCATCCACCCGGCGCTGATCAACGGTGCCGTCGGCGCGGTCACGATGCGCGACGGTCGCCCGTTCTCGGTCGGCGCCATCACGGTGCGCGACGGCAAGATCGTGGAGCTGGACTTCCTGTCCGATCCTGACCGGCTCGCGCGGCTCGACCTGACGGTACTGAACGGCTGACGCTGCGGTTCGCGCCGCCTCGTCATGACACACGACAACAAAGAACGGGTACGACATGCAGGCAAGAATCAAGAGCCCGGCTCTGAGCGTTCCGGGGGCACTCGGCGCGCTTGCGCAGCTCGGAACGGCGGCGACCAGCGCCGGAATCCCCGAGACCACGCTCTACATGGTGCATCTGCGCGCGAGCCAGATCAACGGCTGCAGCGTGTGCGTCGACATCCACTCCCGCGAACTCGCGCTCGTGGGCGAGCGCAGCGAGCGCATACTGACCGTCGCGGCGTGGCGCGAGACGCCGTATTTCAGCGACGCCGAGCGCGCCGCCCTAGCGCTCACCGAGGCCGCCACCCGTCTCGCCGACCGGCCCGACCCCGTGCCGGACGAGGTCTGGGATGGGGCCTCGCGCCACGACAGCGAGGCGCAGCTTGCTGCGCTCGTGGTCGCGATCGCAGCCATCAGCGCGTTCAACCGCCTGAATGCGGCCACGAGGCAGAGCAGCGGAGAGTGGGTTGCCGGGCTCGTTGAGACAGCCGCGCAGGCAGCCTGAGGAATCGAGCTCGCGCTGGTGAGGACGAGGGATGCGGTCAGGGACCCGAGCCCATGCCCCCACGATCACAACAAGTGCCTCACTAACCAAGCCAATCATCGAACGAACCTCCGCCCAGAAGGGCGATTCAAGTGTGGATGCGACTGCTCCGACAGCCTGCGCCACGCCGCCAAAGGCCCGCTTACGCCCCGCCAAATGCCACTCGCGTCGCGGGCGCTAACCGGCCCGCTCAGCCGACGCGAGACCTCGACGAGCGAAGGCAGCGAGCACGAACCCCGCACCGACCAGCCCGAGGAAGGCCAGCGCGACCTTGACCGGCGAGCCCGCCAGGAAGCCACGACCGGCCTCGAGCACCGCGGTGGCCGGATTGACGCTGGCGATCGTGTGGATCCACCCCGTCAACAGGGGCAGGGGCACGTACACAGGGGCGAGGAAGAGCAGCACGAACACGGGCATCTGAATGAGGGCCCCTGCCTGCTCGGTGCGCAAGAACATTGCGACCCCGCAGGCCCATAGCGCTGAGACGAGATTCACGATCACGCCCAGACCAAGCAGTCCGATCAGGTCGATCCCGCTGCCGTAGACGTTCATACCCGCGATCAGCGCCGCGACTGTGACCACGCTCCCGGTCAACGCCCAGCGCAGCAACGCGCCGACTGCGTAGCCGGCGATGATGCCGCTGCGTCGCGGGGCGCTCAGGAGCAGCCGCCGGGCAAACCCCGAGTCGAAGTCGCGAGCGATGGCAAAGCCGGTGAACACGCCACCAAACGCAGCCGACTGCAGGAACACGAAGACAAACTGAAACGCCGTGTAGCCCGGGCGATACTCGAAGTTCGGGATGTCGGCGATCCGCGACAGGCCGCCCGCGAAGGCGATCAGGAAGAACAGCGGGAAGATGATCGACGGTACGAGAATCGCCGGATTGACGACCGTATTGTGGATTGAGCGCCAGGCGACACCCCGTGCCACGTTCAAGAAACGCCTCATGGTCGGGGCCGCATGCCTCTCATCGCCGGGCCAGCCGCGTCCTCATCGCGGCGTCGGACAGACCGAGCGTGATCACCAGCAGGGCGAGCGAGAAGCCGAAGCCCAGCGACAGCGCTTGGAGATCCCAGCCTGTGATGACCAGACTGCGCATCGACTCGATCAGGTAGGAGACCGGGTTGTACGTGGCGACGTCCCGAAACCAGGTCGTCTTGATCAGGTTGCGGGGCAGGCTCGAGGAGCTCAGGAACAGGGTCACGAACAGCAGCGGGAAAATGCCCTGGACCGCTTCCCCTGTCCCGAAGCGCAGCGCGAGGAGCCCGCCGAGGCTGGCGAACGCGAACGCGATCAGGATCGACAGGCCGAGCAGCACGAGCGCGCCGCCGACGCCGCTGACCAGCGTGACGCCGGTCGCGAGCCCGACCAGGAGGTAGGCGACCGCCTGGACAACCCCGAGAACGAGCGCACCGCCCAGCTGACCCATCAACAGTGCGGAACTCCGGAGTGGGGTGAGCGCCAGGCGGTTCAGGAAGCCGCTCTCGATGTCGCGGGCGAGGTCAACGCCGGCGGTGATCGAGACGAACATCGCGCCCTGCACGAACGTCATGGCGATCAGGAAGTCCCGGTAGTGCCGCGTCGGGAAATGGGGGATCCGCGTGGCCGGCCCGAGGGCCGAACCGTTGATCGCGAACAGAATCAACGGGAAGATCATCGGGAAGATCAGGAGCGCGCGCTGGCGCATCGTTCGGACGACGGCCCGCCGCCCCACTGCGAGCGTCTGCTCGACGAGACCCGTCCCGTGTGACAGCTGCCCTGCGCTCGGCGGACTGAGCGCTGCCTCAACCGCCACGTCGCCTCCGCCCGCTGCCCCGCGGCTCGGTCGCCGGCTCATCGACGGGGCCATCACCTGAGCCCTCGAGCTTGCGTCCGGTCTTGGCCAAGAAGACGTCGTCGAGTGAGGGCTGGTGGAGCTGCAATGCGTCCACCTTGAGACTTGCCTGGTCGAGGATGCGGACGATGTCGGCCAACTGAGCCTCCCCGCCGGGCAGCTGCACGGTCACGCTCCCACGGCCGTTACGGCGCATCTCGCCGATACCTGACAGGAGTTCCACCAGCAGCTCGCTGTCCTGCGGATCATCCGGCTTTACCTCGAGGCTTGGGCTTCCGATCTCGGCCTTGAGCGCGGCAGGCGTACCCTCGGCCACGATCCGGCCGTGATCGATGATGCCGATCCGATCCGCAAGTGCGTCCGCTTCCTCCAGATATTGCGTGGTGAGAAAGACGGTCATGCCCTCGTCGTGGGCCAGCCGCGCCACCTCCTCCCACAGTGCCGCGCGACTCTGCGGATCAAGGCCTGTGGTCGGCTCGTCGAGGAACAGGATCCGCGGCGAGTGGACCAGAGCGAGGGCGAGATCCAGTCGCCGCTTCATTCCGCCCGAGTAGCCACCGACCCGGCGATCGGCCGCTTCGGTCAGCCCGACTCGCTCGAGCAGCTCCTGAGCGCGGCGCCGGCGCAGCTCGCCGGACAGGCCCTGCAGGGTGCCCTGAAGAAGCAGGTGCTCACGACCGGTGAGAATCGCGTCGAGCGCGGCCTCTTGGAGCGCAGCCCCGATCACCGCCCTCACATGCGAGCCCTGGCGCACGACGTCGTGGCCACCCACCCAGGCGCGGCCGCTCGTCGGGGGGAGGAGCGTGGTCAGCATCAGGACGGTGGTCGACTTGCCGGCTCCGTTGGGACCGAGAAAGCCGTAGATCTCGCCGGTCGACACCGTCAGGTCGATCCCGTCGACGGCTCGCGGGCCCTTGCGAAACTCGCGGACGAGGTTCTCGACCTCGATCGCGGCTCGCTCGCCCGTCGCAGGCTGGTGCGTCATCGCGGCCCTCTCGTCGTCAGACGTCGTGCGCTCACGGCAGACACTGTAGCAAAAGGTTGGACACGCAAAAGGTTGATGAAATAAACCATTGACCGCGTCAATGGAGCCCGATCAGTGCGCAACGCGCTCCGGGTCGACGACCGAGTGACGCGCCTGAAAATGGATGTGGAGTTTCCGCCACGGCAAAACCGTGCGTTGTACCGATGCGCGCGCCGGGCGAGGGCAGGAAGGTAGTGGCCTCCCGGACCCACCGGGGGGAGGACTACATAAAGGGTGCCGAGCATCACCGGGCGGCCTGAACCGTCTGCACGATGTGACGTGGTGGCACGGATGGTCGCGCGGACGATACTCGCACGAGAGAGTGCGCACAGACGCACTCGGAGGAGGGATGCACCATGGCAACCGTCCCTGCAGCATCCGAGCGATCGGACACACTCCACAACGGTGCGCACGGACAGGCAGGCGTCGAACCGGGCCCACCGCCGATGACGGCACTGAACTGGGGGAACTCGGCCCCGCTTGCGCTACTCGCGTTCGGCGTGACCACGTTCATGCTGAGCATGGTCAATGCGAATGCGATCTCCAAGGGTGTCGAGCCGGTGGTGTTCGGCGTCGCGCTGATGTTCGGCGGGCTGACTCAGCTGATTGCCGGGGTCATCCAGCTCCGCACGGGCAACACATTTGCCGGCGTGCTGTTCGCCGGCTTCGGCGCATTCTGGATGTCGCTGTTCGCGATTGTTCAGTGGTTCCTCAAAGACGTCCCGGTGGCGCAGGTCGGGCATGCGCTCGGCCTGTTCCTGTACGCGTTCGGGATCTTCGTCGTGGTGATGCTCGCGGCGTCCTTCCGCACGAACGTCGTGGTCGTGCTTGCCCTCACGATTCTCGTGTTCGCGTTCTTCTTCCTGGGAGCCGGGAACTACGGAGGGCACACGACGCTGATCCACTGGGGTGGCTACACCGGCCTCGCTGCGGCCGCGTGCGCGTTCTACCTCGCATTGGCAGAGCTGTGTGAGTTCTCCTACGGCAAGACGGTGTTGACGGTCTGGCCACTCGCGAAGCACTCGTAGTCCGCTTGACATCCCGCGGTGCGCCGGCTGGTGGCCGGCGCACCAGTGGCTGGACGCACAGCACGGTCGAGATACCACGAAGCGAAGGAGACACCGATGGGCGGTTACGACGAGATCTACGCGCAATGGCGAGATGACCCCGAGGGCTTCTGGCTCGCGGCGAGCGACGCAATCGAGTGGACCCGCCCGCCGGCAGCGATCCTCGATCGCACGAGTGTCCCCAGCGCACGATGGTTCCCGGACGGGGAGCTCAACACGTGTTTCAACGCGCTCGACCGTCACGTGCGCGACGGACGCGGTGCGCAACCGGCGTTGATCTACGACAGCCCCGTCACCGGGACGATCACGCGGTACAGCTACAGGGAGCTCCTCGACGCGGTCGCTCGGTTTGCGGGTGCCCTCACACGCGAGGGCATTCAGCCCGGGGACCGTGTCGTCATCTATATGCCGATGGTCCCCGAGGCCGTGATCGCAATGCTCGCATGTGCTCGGATCGGTGCGATCCATTCGGTCGTGTTCGGCGGGTTCGGCGCGGATGAGCTCGCCGCTCGGATCGAGGATTGCGACGCGCGGATCGTGATCTGCGCGTCGTGCGGCATCGGCCCGCCGCGCGTCGTGGAATACAAGCCGCTTGTCGACAAGGCACTCGAGCTGTGTGAGGGCGAACCCCGCCGCTGCGTCGTGCTGCAACGGCCCGAGGCGCCGGCCTCGCTGCGCCCCGGGCTCGACATCGAGTGGAGTGAGTTCCTCGCCGGCGCAGAACCGGCCGAGTGCGTGCCCCTGCAGGCGACCGATCCCCTTTACATCCTGTACACGTCGGGGACGACCGGCCTTCCGAAAGGCATTGTCCGCGACAACGGCGGCCACGCCGTGGCGCTGAAGTGGTCGATGGACGCCATTTACGACATCCGTCCCGGAGAGGCCTACTGGGCGGCGTCCGACATCGGCTGGGTCGTCGGCCACTCGTACATCGTCTATGCGCCGCTGCTCCATGGATGCACGACGATCCTGTACGAGGGCAAGCCGATCGGGACCCCGGACGCGGGCGCGTTCTGGCGCGTCATCTCAGACCATCGGATCAGCGTGATGTTCACGGCGCCGACGGCGATCCGTGCGATCAAGCGCCAGGACCCGACGGGCGAGTTGATCCGGGGCTATGACCTCTCCAGCCTGCGCACGCTCTTCCTCGCGGGCGAGCGGTGCGACCCGGACACGCTCGCGTGGGCGAGCCAGCATCTCGAGCGACCGGTCATCGACCATTGGTGGCAGACCGAGAGCGGTTGGCCGATGGCGGCAAACTGTCTCGGGCTCGGCGCGCTCGCGGTCAAGCCAGGGTCACCGACGAAGCCCGTTCCCGGCTACGACGTGCGTGTGCTCGACGAGACCGGCTCACCCGTCGAAGCGGGCGCGAGCGGGGCGATCTGCGTCCGGTTGCCGCTCCCACCGGGGTTTGCGCCGACGCTGTGGCGCGGCGAGGAGCGCTTCGCCCAGGCGTATCTCTCCCGTTACGACGGTCACTATCTGACCGGCGACGCGGGCTACTTCGATGAGGACGGATATCTGTACGTCATGAGCCGGACCGATGACGTGATCAATACGGCCGGCCACCGGCTCTCGACAGGTCAGATGGAGGAGATCCTCTCGAGCCACCAAGACGTCGCGGAATGCGCCGTCGTCGGCGTCGCCGACGAGTACAAGGGCCAGATCCCGATCGGCTTCGCGGTGCTCAAGGCGGGTGTGCTGCGCAGTCACGACGAGGTTGCGGCGGAGCTCGTCGGACTGGTCCGTGAGCGGCTCGGGCCGGTGGCGTCCTTCAAAACGGTTGCGATCGTTGACGCGCTGCCGAAGACCCGATCGGGGAAGACGTTGCGCGCGACGATTCGGCAGATTGCCGATGGAGAAGACTGGAGCGTTCCGCCGACGATCGAAGACAGCAGCGTGCTCGACGATTTCGCGCAGCTGCTGCCGACGCTCAACTACGGGAGCGAACCGGTCGCGCAACGCTGAACGCCGAGGCGCCCCGGAGCGTCGTGTGCGCCGTTGTACCCGCACGACCAGGGAGCACGACCAGGGGTCTCACGGGCGCGACAACGCGGCCGGACGGAGGATCGTGCGCGGCCACGACACAGCGCGGGCCGCCTTCCATGCGGGCGGCTCGCACGGATCGAGGACACACATGGCAACGACACTCCAGTTACCGATTGAGGATGAACTCCCGTCGTTTGCAGGAGCGACGGGATGGCTGGGCTCGGAGCCGCTGACGGCAACAGACCTTCGCGGAAGGCCGGTGCTTGTCGAGTTCTGGACGTTCACGTGCATCAACTGGATACGGACCCTCCCGTATGTCCGCAGCTGGTTCGAGACCTACCGAGCTGATGGGCTCGCGGTGGTCGGCGTCCACACGCCGGAGTTCGAAGTCGAACGCGAGATCGAGTACGTCCGCCGAGCAGCGAAGCAGATGGGGATCGACTATCCGATCGCGATCGACAGCGACTACACGATCTGGCGCGCGTTCCGTAACAGATACTGGCCGGCTCTGTACTTCGCCGACGCGGACGGGCACATTCGCCACCACCGGTTCGGCGAGGGCGAGTACGAGCGCTCGGAGATCATCATCCAGAGCCTGCTCAACGCCGCAGGCCGGGAGGTCAGCCGCGAGCTGGTCTCGGTGGAGGCCGCAGGGGTCGAGGCCCAGGCAGACTGGGGGAGCCTGCGGTCCGGAGAGACCTACATCGGCTATGAGCGCGCCGAGAACTTCGCGTCGCCCGGCCGCGCGTCGCCGGACCTGCCTCGGGACTACGCGCTGCCGGACTCACTGCAGCTGAACGACTGGGCGCTCATCGGCGACTGGACGATTGGTCCCGAGGCAGCGGTGCTGAACGCCTCGGGTGGCCGGATCGCGCATCGCTTCCACGCCCGCGACCTTCACCTGGTCCTGGCGCCGGCGCCGGGCGAGCAGCCGGTGCGCTTTCGCGTGCTCCTCGACGGCGCGCCGCCTCGCCCAGACCGCGGGATCGACACCGACGAAGGTGGCGAGGGCACGGTGACCGAACCTCGGCTGTATCAGCTGATCCGACAGCGCCCCCCGGTCGCCGATCGCACGTTCGAGATCACGTTCCTCGACCCTGGCGTGCGCGCCTACGTGTTCACGTTCGGCTAGCCCGACCGATCTGGAGGGTGAGCCACCACCCGGCCCAGCCCGGGTAGAACGTGAACACAGCGGCGTCAGGGAATCTCGCGCACCATGATCAGGTTCGTGGCTCCGGTCGTCCCGGTCCGCTGCCCGGCGGTGATCACGACGCGCGCGCCGCTCGGAAGCCCGGAGAACTGCTTTGCGGTCAGGAGTGCGCGGTCGACCAGATCGTCGACGGAGCCGCTGACGATCATCGTTCGCGGGTAGACGCCCCATTCGAGCGTGAGCTGACTCGTCACGGACTCGTCGTCGGGGAGCGCGATGATGGGCTGCCTCGGGCGATACTTTGCGCACGCGCGCGGGCTGCCTCCGCGTGAGGTCGGCACGATCAGTGCAGCCGCGTTCAGCTCGTGCGCCAGCGCCACCGCCGCGTGCATGACGGCACCCGCCGCTGAATCAGTCGTGGGGCTGCGCGCACGGCCGTGGATCTCGGGCGCCTCCTCGGCGGCCTCGGCGAGCTGCGACATCGCGCGCACCGCCTCCACCGGATAGTCACCGATGCTCGTTTCGGCGGAGAGCATCACCGCCGAGGTCCCGTCGAGCACGGCGTTCGCCACGTCCGTCGCCTCGGCGCGGGTCGGCTCCGGCGCGTGGATCATCGACTCGAGCATCTGAGTCGCAGTGATCACGAGTTTGCCGGCCTGCGTGGCACGAAAGATCGTGTCCTTCTGCATCAGCGGCACGCGCGCGACACCTGCCTCGACCCCGTAATCCCCACGCGCGACCATGACGCCGTCGGCGACCGCAATGATCTCATCGAGGTGGTCGTACGCCTCGATCTTCTCGATCTTCGCGATCGTCCGCGCCCGGGAGTGATGGCCGTCAAGTCGCGCTCGGAGTTGCTCCAGGTCGCCCGCGGAGCGGACGAATGACAGCGCGACGTAATCGGCGCTGAGTTCCGCGGCGATCGCGAGATCGGCGAGGTCCTTGTCGGTGATCGCCGGCAGCTCGGGCCGGGCGTAGGTGACGTTGATGCCCTTGCGCGGCGTCAGCTCGCCTGCGGACAGCGCCCGAGCCACGACCTCGCCGGGTCCCGAGGACTCGACCACAAAACGCGGCACGCCGTCGCCGATCACGATCTCCGAGCGCTCGGTCACGAGCCGCGGAAAGTCCGGGAACTCGACCGCCACTCGACCGTCGCCGACCGTATCATCGGCACCGGTGAAGGTCACGATCTCGCCGGCCTGCACGAGCCGTGGCGCGATCGCGGCCGAGAGCCGGAGCTTTGGCCCCTGCAGGTCGAACAGCACCCCGACCGGCCGGCCCGCGCGCTCGGCCGCGGCCCGCACCTCGGCCACGCGGCGACGTAACTCGTCGTGGGTGCCGTGTGAGCAGTTGAGCCGGGCACAGTCCACGCCCGCGGCGATCAGTGCGTCGATCACCCCCGGCGCGTCCGTGGCAGGGCCAAGCGTTGCGATGATCTTCGTTCGCCGGTTGAACATGGGCTCCCGACGAGCTTAGCCAGCCGCCCACAGCTCCTCCGGATGCCGACCACGGCCGCCTCGCGCCGTGCGGTCTGAGCGCGATCAGGCTGGCGGCCGGACGCTAAAGAACTCGAGCAGTTCGGCCGCGACCTCGCCGGGTCTGTCCTCGACGAGGAACTGCGACGCCTCGGCCCGCTCCGGATCGTCCTCGCGCGCGACCGGCGTCCCCCACACCGCCATGACCGCATCGCCGATGAACTTCTCGACGGTGCCGCCGTAGCGCTCGATCAGGTTGCGGCCGCGGTCGAAGTACCGGCTGAGGAGTTCTCGGACCTCCTCGGGGTCGCGGTGTTCGGACAGCGTCGTGAAGCCGACGAGGTCGGCGAATAGGACGGACACGAGCCGCCGCTCGGAGACCGATGCGGACGGTGTCGTGACCGCACCCCCATCGACGAGCGCAGCTCCGCACTCGGAGCAGAACCTCCGTCCAGGTCGGTTCTCCGTGCCGAACCCCCGGCAGGTCATCTCCACCGCATCGTACTCTCGGCCCGGATCACGCAATAGCCCTCACTGCCCGCCGGATCGCCCCAGTGGAGAGGTCGCGAGTCAAATTGGGCCGCAGGATGGCATGAGAGGATGCTCGGAGTGGACGTGACCGCCCTCTACGAGCCGATCGTCGCGGAATTGCGTGCCCTGCTGCCGGACGACGCCGTGGTGGTCGACGCCCACACGCACCTCGGGCGCGACGAGGATGGGCAAGCGCTGGATGCGGGCTCGCTGATTCGGTTTCTCGACGACGTTGCGCCGAGCGCGCGCGCGTGCACGTTTCCGCTGCATGATCCAGAACGGGCTCCGGCGTACCGGGTACCGAACGACCGCGTCCTGGCGTGGGCGCGCGAGTCCGAGGGCCGTCTCTTTCCCTATTGTCGGTTGGACCCGGCGCAGGATCCCGTCGGCGAGGCGGAGCGATGCCTCGCGCTCGGTGCGCGCGGGATCAAGCTGCACCCGCGCGCTCAGTCATTCGGGTTCGGTGATCAGGCGGCCGAGGCAATCTGGAGGGTTGCCAAGGAGGCGAGCGTCCCAATCCTGATCCACGCCGGTCGTGGGATGCCTCGGATGGACCCGCTCGCCGACCTCGCGCTGCGCTTCCCGGATGTCGTGCTCGTGCTTGCCCACGCGGCCATTGCCGACCAGGGGATGTTCGCGTCGCGGCTCGCCGACCATCCGAACATCGTCTATGACACCTCCACGATGTCCGTGTTCGATCAACTCGAGCTGTTCGCCCGCGTGCCCGCCGAGCGAATCGTGTTTGCATCGGACGTCCCATACGGGCGGCCGCTTCCCGCGCTGCACGCCGTCCTGAGGATCGCCGGGTACGCCGGACTCGACGACGCTGACCGCGGCAGGCTCGTTGGCGCGACGATGACCGACATCCTGGAACGGCGACCGCTCGCTCGCGCCATGCCGCCGCGGGTCCCACAGGTCCGGGCCGTCAATGGCCGGCTCACGCGGATCAACGGCTACCTGCTGATGGCCTTCGCCGCGGCGCTCGGGAGCGGACCCCCGCCGGATTTCTCGCGCGGACTGCAGTTCATCGCGCTGGCACGCGCCGTGTGTCGCGATCCCGATCCCGGGGCTGCCGGGCCCGCGCTTGCTCGTATCGACGAGTTTCTCGCGCACGCCGAGCAACTCCTCGGCGCCGGGGGCGAGGGAACCCGGGCGGGATTCGGATTCGTCAGCGCATCCGCGGTGATCGCGGCGACCGAGCCAGTGGCGCACGGCAGCTGAGGAGCAGTCGCCGTGAGACGGTCTCGCCCGTGCGAAACAGCCGCTCGGCATGTTCGGGTGGGATGAACGCCAGATAGCTCACGAGCACGATCCAGGAGAAGAAGCCGGCCCTGAGCGTCAGCTCGATCGCAAGGTGCAGTGCGACGCCGGCGGCCAACACCCATGGCCGCGCGCGGCGGTTCCAGACGAGCACCCCGATGGCAAGTTCGGTGACCAGGACCCCCCAGGTCGCAACATGCACAACGACCGGCGAGCCCGTCAGGCTGTGCGGCAGCTGCCAGCGGATCATCGCGGGAATCCGCAACGGGTAGGAGACGGCGGTCCCTTCGCGCCACGGCGCCCCAACGAGTTTTTGGGCCACGGCCGCGAGGTACATCACGCTCACCTGTACCTGGATCAGCCTCGTCCCCCACCGCGGCACGAGCGGGCTGCGCGTCGCGCCGATTCGTCGCTCCCCGCGGGCGGCGTCGACGGACCACGCCGCGCCGGCCGGGCTCAGCGCGAGCAGGAACAGGATGTCGCGCAACAGCGCATCGCCGGCGTTCAGCGCCCACGGGTCGATGTGGTGAAACCACGCCAGGCAGCCGAACGCGACGCCGGCGGAGCGCCGGCTGCGGTAGCCGACGGTCAGCGATGCCGCAGCCGCGATCAGGCACGCCTCGGCCAGACCTGCGGCGGGGGACCCGGGCACGAGTCCGCGCGGGCCGGCGAAGATCGCGAGATCGGGCAGGAACGCGAGTGCCCAGATCAGCGTCACCGATCCTGCGGCGAGCCTCACGAGAGCGAGCGTTGCGGGCGGCTCGGGCGCGAACCAGAATCGTGCCCATCTCGACCTGGGGCGTGCCCATCGGGACCTGGGGCGCGGCGGCGGCCGTTGAGTTGTGCGTCGATCTGGTCACGCTCGGTTTGGCGGCAAGCAGCCAGGTCGAGCGTGTGCGGCAGGCGTGGGCGTGGCAGCCCGTTGGTGTTCTCGTTGCTGGCGCGCTGCCAGGGGAGTGCCGGCCACGACCCCCGATGCGAGCCGTGGGTGCTGGCGATGCGATCGATCGTCCGGGCCCGCGCACCCGTCGGCGCGCGCTCGTCCGCTGCTGCGGGCCGTCCGCGCGGACACAATCTGCCACAGTCGTCCCCGGGTCGGCGGACCGTGCGCGATCGCTCACCCGCGGCGGACACAGATGCCCACACCCTCACGCTCGTCGCGAGGTGTGGAAGATCGGTTCCGCGACACCGCCACTCTCGCACGCGGCGCCGGAGCCCGGCACCTCCCATTCACCCTCCGCGAACAGACACGATCATGTCGCGTCCACCGGGTCAGCCGAGCGCGCGGGTTGCGCCGACCTCCGCACGAACGGCCCGCGCCCGGCGCCCCAACCGCGGAACCACTCGGCTACATCTTCATCACCTGGTTCGTTGCGGCGCTCTCGCGGGCCGCGTCCAGGACCTCCGCCGTGGCGACGGCGTTCCATGGGTCGACCGGCAGCGGCCCCTCTCCCCGAACCGCCGCCGCGAACGCGGGATAGAACAGATCCCAGGCCCCGCGCTCGGAGCGCAGCACGTCGGCGTGCTCGCTGCGGAACACCCGGCCCCAGCGGCGCTCGGGCTCGACGCCCCAGTTCGCGTACGTCGCCGGCGAATGACCTGCGACGAGCAGATCCTCCTGGCCATCCATCGGCGCGACCACGATGTAGCTCGCGTCTGACCCGGTGACGCGAAAGCGCGGACCAGGCGCGTGCTGCCGCCAGCTCCCCCACAGGTGCGAGTGCACGCCGCCGCGATGGGCGATCGCGACGAACACGTCATCGTCGAGCGCGGCCCCACCGGTGGGAGCGTGCATCTCGGCGTAGACCGAGCCCGCCGGCCCGAACAGCACGAGCGCCTGGTCGACCAGGTGGCTGCCGAAGTCCAGCAGCGTTCCGGCCCCCGACGCCGGCGGCCCCGGATCGGGAGCGAAACGCTCGAATCGCGACTCGAACCGCACGGGATCCCCAAGCACGCCGTCGGCCAGAGCCTTCTGCACGGTTCGAAAGTCCGAATCCCATCGGCGGTTCTGATAGACGGTGAGCGGGCGCTGAAGTTGCTCTGCGAGACGCACCGTTTCGCGAGCTGACGGGGCGTCGAGCGCGAACGGCTTGTCGCACACGACGGCGAGGCCGAGCCGCAACGCCTGCTCGGTGAGGTCCGTGTGCGTGTCAGCCGGCGTCGAGATCGTCACCGCTTCAGCGCCGGCGGCGGCGAGTTGCTCGAGCGAGTCGAACACCGCTCGCCCCGGGAACTGCCCGGTGAACGCATCTCGCCGCTGCGTCGAGGTCGACACGAGGCCGAGGAACTCGCACTCGGCCGCACTGGCGAGGAGCGGGGCGTGGAAGTATCGACCCCCGAATCCGTAGCCGACCAGGCCGATCCGCAGCGGCGTCATCGCCCATATCTAATTCGATCGGCCGGTCGATCTCACCGGTCGCAGGCGAAGTAGGCTTCATCGACCCCGAGCGGAAAGCGACGCGTCGTGGATGCACCCGAGCCACAGGCTGTTCTCAGCCCGATCACGGAGTCCGCAATCTTCCTCGTGCTGACGGTCGACCCCGGCGCCGATGACGCCGTCCGCGACGTGCTCGCCGACGTCAGCGGGCTCAGGCGGTCGGTCGGCTTCCGCCTTCCCGAGGGCGAGTTGACCTGCATTGCCGGGATCGGGTCTGAGCTGTGGGATCGGTTGTTCGGCGCGCCGCGTCCCGCCGGCCTTCATCCGCTCCCCGAGTTCGCCGGGGAGCGACACAGGGCGGTCTCGACGCCCGGGGATCTGCTGTTCCATATTCGGGCGCATCGACTGGACCTGTGCTTCGAACTGGCCGAGCGACTGATGGAGCGCCTCGCCGGGTTCGCTCAGGTGGTCGACGAGGTGCACGGATTCCGGTCGTTCGACGAACGGGACCTGCTCGGGTTCGTCGACGGGACCGAGAACCCCGAAGGCGCGGCCGCGCGCAACGCGGTGCTGATCGGCGAGGAAGATCCGGAGTTCGCCGGCGGCAGCTACGTCGTCGTTCAGAAGTACCTGCACGATCTCGACTCGTGGGATGCGCTGTCCGTCGAGGAACAGGAGCGAGCAATCGGGCGCACGAAGCTGAGCGACATCGAGCTACCCGACGAGGTCAAGCCCGCCAACGCGCACATCGCGCTCAACGTGATCACCGACGAGAACGGAGACGAGCAGCAGATCGTCCGCCTCAACATGCCGTTCGGTCGCGTCGGTCGGCGCGAGTTCGGGACCTACTTCATCGGTTACGCCCGCACCCCAGACGTGATCGAGCAGATGCTCAGCAACATGTTCATCGGTAACCCGCCCGGCACCACCGACCGCATCCTGGACTTCTCGACCGCGGTCACGGGCAACCTGTTCTTCGTCCCGACAAGTGACTGGCTCGACGACCCTCCGGACGCCGCAGCCGACCAGGCAGCGGCGTCCGAAGACACTCCGGCTGTCTCGGCGTCAGGCGACGGATCGCTTCGGATCGGAAGCCTGAAGGAGACGCCGGGGACGGCCGGCTGAGGATCTACCGCGCCTCGGCGAGGACCTCGCCGTGCACGATCAGCGCGAAGATCGCGAGGATGTCCAGCGCGATGATCGCCACCGACCAGAATGGGTCGGCTGGGAGCAGCAGTAGCTGGACGACCGTATTGACGCTGAGCAGCCCGACGCCGACCCACCGGGCGGGCTGATTCTTGACCAGGACCGCGAAACCCGTCACGAACCGGCTGGTCCCGATCACGATCGCGACCCAGCCCCAGGCATTGAGGCTGCCGAGGATGTAATGGGCATCGCGCACGAAGAAGTGGGAGTTGCCGACAGCTGCGAGGCCCTCGATCAAGTTCACGGTGCCGAGCAGCATCAACAGCACGGCGGCGAACAACACCCAGCCGTATCCAGGGTCGTGGCTCGCGTGTTGTTCGAGTGGGACGGTGGGGGTGCGTTGGGTAGAGATGTGGCGCTCCCTTCGCTCCTGCTGCATGCTCTGTGCGGCCGTGGACTCTGGCGCGGCCAGGCCCACCCGGCATCACCCCCATGAGGTGATGAGGATCGAGTTGCGCGCCGCGTACGCGGGCCGGCACGCGCCGGCCAACGCCTGCTCGATCGAATCCTCGCCGCCGTTGAGGTAGAACAGGCAGCGGGACGCGCGCCGGTCGTTCAGAGCGTGATGCAGGACGGCGGCGACATCGTCGCGGGGCACCCGACCATGGGACGGCGAGGAGTCGATCCGCACGCGACCGGTGCCGGGGTCATCGGCCCGAGGCGAACACGACGCGCGTCCGCGCCGGCGATCGCGGCGCTGACCTCATCGACCGTCGCGTGCTCCAGGTCGCAGACGACGGGCGCCCCGCCCTGGCGGCTCACGTCGGGCGCATGGTCGGGGTTGCGGACCAGGCCGATCACGCTGTCGCCACCGGCGACCAGCAGGGCGGTGAGCCGCGTCGCGATCTTCCCGTGGGCTCCCGCAATCGCTACGACCACCAGACGATCCTACCGACCCGGACATGCATGCATTTCGCAGGTAGGCTTCCCGCGATGCCGGGGACGTTCGTGTTGGGTGAGCCCGTTGACCTGCCCTTGCAGGGGGAGTTGCGATACGGGTTCGAGCTGGCTCGGCTCGTGACCGATCGCGGCTTCCTGACGCCGAGCCGGCATGCGAACGCCCCGCCCGTCCTGCTCATTCCGGGCTTCATGGCCGGCGATCCGTCGCTCGCGCTGCTGCGCAACTGGGTGCAGCGGCGCGGGTCGGACACCGAGGTCTCGGGGATCTGGCTCAACGTCGATTGCAGTGAGCGAGCGGTTCGCGGGATCGAGACGCGGCTGCGGCAACTGGCCGAGCGCAGCCAACGGCGCGTCGTGCTGATCGGGCAGAGTCGCGGCGGCGAACTCGCGCGCGTCGTCGCCGTGCGCAACCCCGATCTCGTCAGCACCGTCGTGATGCTCGGCTCACCCGTGCTGGCGCCGCTCAAGGTCGGGCGCGCCGTGATGGCTGCGGTCCGTTCGGTTGCGCGACTGGGCGATTTGGGGATGCCGGGCGTCTTCTCGAGCGAGTGCGCCGTCGGCGATTGCTGTGCCGCCTACCGCGACCAGCTCCGCGCCGCCGTCCCGGGAGACGTGGACGCTGTTGCCGTGTACTCGCGCACGGATGGGATCGTGTCCTGGCACGCGTGCCTTGACCCCGGCGCCCTGCACGTGGAGGTCGGGTCGAGCCACAGCGGCATGTCCGCCAACCGTGAGGTGTACGCCGTGCTCGCGGGAATCCTCGACAGCGAGGCGCAGCGATGGAGTGGATGAGCCCGATGGACGCGTCCTTCGTCCATCTCGAGACGCCGAACAACCCGATGCACATCGGTGGGGTGAGCGTCTTCGAGGGTCCGCCACCGCCGTTTGAACGGCTCGAGGAGATGGTCGCAAGCAAGCTCGACGTGGTCCCACGCTACCGGCAGAAGATTCGTTTCGTTCCGCTGGGCCTCGGGCGACCGGTCTGGGTTGAGGACCCGTACTTCAACCTCAGCTACCACGTACGGCACACGGCGATACCGGCTCCGGGCACCGAAGCGATCCTTCGCCGCACGGCGGCCCGCATCTTCGCTCAGCACCTCGATCGCAGCAAACCGCTGTGGGAGATCTGGATGATCGAGGCATTGAGCGGGAATCGATGGGCGCTGCTGTCCAAGGTGCACCACTGCATGGTCGACGGCGTGTCCGCCACCGACCTGATGACGGTCATGTTCGACGAGACCACGACAGCCGCCGGTGAGCGGGCTTGGGAGCCCACACCTGAGCCGACCTCGGCCGAGCTGGTGCTCCGGACGCTGACTCACCAGGCGGTGACCCCATCCGAGCAGCTGCGCATGATCCGTGGCGCGATCCGCGGACCGCGCTGGACGCTCCGGCACACGTCGGATCTGCTGCGCGGCGTCAGCTCCGCGGCGGGGTTGCTCCGCCCCGTCGGCCGGTCCTCGCTCACTGGACAAGTCGGTCCGCACCGCAGCTGGAGTTGTGCGCAGATTGATTTGACTGACGTCAAATCGGTCAGGGCCGCCGTCGGCGGAACCGTCAACGACGTCGTCCTGACACTGGCGGCCGGGGGCCTGCGTGATCTGCTGATCGCACGTGGGGAGGATGTCACCGGCCGGACGATCCGCGCGCTCGTCCCCGTCTCGGTTCGGCGGCCGGGCGAGCGGGGCGTGTACAACAACCGGGTCTCGGCGATGTTCGCCGAACTGCCGGTCGGGATCGCCGATCCGGCCGCACGACTCCGAGCCGTCCGCGCGCAGATGGACGGCCTCAAGCAATCCAAGCAGGCCGTCGCCGGCGACGTGCTCACCTCGCTGTCGGGCTTCGCGCCGCCGGTGCTGCTGGCGCTGGGAGGGCGCCTCGCCGCCCGCTCGCCGAGCCTCGGCGTCCAGACCGGCGTGACGAACGTGCCGGGTCCACAGCAGCCTCTCCGGACGCTCGGGCGCCGCCTGCTTCAGTCCTATCCGTTCGTCCCCCTGATCGGCCAGGTGCGGATCTCAATCGCGATCTTCTCGTACAACGGTGGCCTCTACTTTGGCGTGACCGGCGACTGGGACAGCTCCAGCGACATCGAGATCCTCACGGATGGCGTCGAGGCCGCGATGGCACAGTTGCTCGAGATCGTTCCGCGCGTCGCCGCCGGAGTGCAGACCTGAGCCAATGGGCGCGGTCGTCGCGCTTGCGTTCACGTCCGCGGCCAATCCAGCGTTGATTGCGGTGACGACCGCGATGCTGTTGTTGCCGCATACGCGGACGTTGATGGTTGGTGACTGGCTCGGCGCGATGATGACGAGCATCACGATCGGGCTCGTGATCGTGTTCACCTTGAGCGGGTCGCAGACGGTCACGTTCACCCAGGAGACGCTGAGTCCACTCGCCGACATCGCGCTCGGTGTCGCCCTGCTGATCCTCGCGCTGGCCCTTGCGAGGCTTCCCGGCAGTCGCCTCGCAGCCCGGCGCGCGCCGGCGGGAACACAAGAAACCGCCGCGATGGCAGCACGCTCTGAGCAGGGGCAGCGCTCGGACGACGTTCGTGATCGGAGCGCTGCTCACGCTCCCCGGCGCCTCGTATCTGGCCGCGCTGGATCGGCTCGCGAAACTGGACTACGCACCTGCGGTGACGGTCGTAATCGTCCTCTGCTTCAACGTTGTGATGCTCGCCCTGCTCGAGGTCCCGATCATCGCGTTCACGGTCGCGCCCGAGCGCACCCCGCAGGCGATCTCGCGCCTACAGGCCTGGGGCGGGGCGCACGGCAGGCGGTATGCGATCCGCGGTTTCGCCGCGGTCGGCTGTGCCCTCGTGATCAAGGGCGTCATCGGCCTGATCGCGTAGACCCACTCACGGGTCGACCAGTCCGCGCCGGATTGCGTACCGAGTGAGCGCAACGCGATCGCGCATCCCGAGCTTCTCGAGGATGTTCGCCCGGTGCCGTTCGACCGTCTTCTCGCTGATCACCAGTGCGTCCGCGATTTGCCGGCCGCTGTATCCCTCGGCAATCAACTTGACGACTTCCTGCTCGCGCGCCGTCAGCGGCTCCTCGGGCAGCGGCCGTTCGTGCCACGCGCGGTCGAGGTAGTCCTGGATCAGCGGTGTGCGTGCGCCGGGATACAGGAACGGCTCTCCACGCATCGCGGCCCGGCACGCGGCGACGATGTCACGATCGACGACGGTCTTCAGGACATAACCCGACGCTCCCGCCTTGAGTGCCTCATAGAGATACTGCTCGTTCTGATGCATCGAGAAGATGAGCATCCGTAAGTCCGGCCGGCGCTGACGGAGTTCGCGGACCGCCTGCAAACCGGTCATCCTCGGCATTGAGATGTCAAAGATGGCGAGATCCACGTCGTGCGAGAGAGCCAGCGTGATCGCTTCGGCACCATCCTCGGCCTCGGCCACGACCTCGAGATCCGGTTGGGCATCGAGCAGGCTTCGCAGGCCGCGGCGCACGACCGCATGATCATCCGCGAGCAGGATGCGGGTCTTCAGCGGGGCCCCTGTCACGACGCGTGATCGAGCGGGACGTCGAGTCGGACGACGCAGCCGGTGCGGTCCGGCGAATCGCCCACGGACAGCGACGCGCCGACCAGGCTCGCCCGCTCGCGCATCCCCCGGATGCCGGATCCCGGGGATCCGTCGGGCGACAGTCCGTGGCCCCAATCCCGCACGGTGAGCTCGAGATGCTCGCCGTCGGTTTCGAGCCGGAGCTCGGCGCGGTCGGTGCCCGCGTGTCGAGCGACGTTCGTCAGTGCTTCCTGAGCAACCCGGTAGATGACGAGTTCGACGTCCGGCGACAACCGCGGTAATTCCGGCGCGACGAACTCGACCACCTGCAGCGACGAGCCCTCGGCGAAGCGCTGGCCCAGAACCGCCAGCGCGCTCGCGAGTCCAAGGTCGTCGAGCGCCTCAGGTCGCAGCTCGATCGCGATGCGGCGCACGTCCTCGAGGCTCGCGCGAACGTCCTCCTGCACCTCGGTCACATCGGGGCTGAGCTGCGACGGCACCCGCGCGTGGAGTCGGGACAATCGAAGCAGGACGGCGGTGAGCTCCTGCCCGACCTGGTCGTGCAGCTCCTGGGCGATCCGCAGGCGTTCCGCTTCTTGCCCGGCGAGCACCCTGCCGGTGGCATCTCTGCGCTCCGCCTCCAGTCGATCGAGCATCTGGTTGAACGTCAGCGCGAGCTCGCCTGCCTCTGACGTCGGCTCCTCCCCCAAGATCCGCTCGCCCGGACCGGCGAGATCGACCCGGCGGGCAAGGGCGGTCAACTCTTGCAGAGGCCGGGTGACCCGGCGCAGGACGTAGAGGTTCCCCAACGCCACCAGTCCCAGCGCCGCGATCAGGACGCCGAGCTCCTCGATCGCAAAGGACGACAGCTTCTGGGGTGCGAGAACGGCGATCGTGACGACGACGGTCGTCACCAACAGGAGCGCGTTGACTCCGGCGACGCGCTGGAACAACGAGACGTAGCGCCGTCCGGCCGGCTCCCCGCGTCCTGATGTGTGCGCGCTGCTCAATCGTCCTGCCAGGGAGCCGCTGCACCGGGGGCGTCGGTGGCCGCCACCTGGATGACCGTGAGCGCGGGCACCCGGTCGCCAGGCGACCCGAGCGCGTGTCCCGCTTCAGCGTCCGCGGGAGTGAGCGCCTCGAGACGCGCGTGGAAGGCCGCCGCGACGCGCACGGCGTGGGACTTCGCCAGCTCCGCGCGGTCGCCGGCGAACAGCTCGTCGACGGTCGCGCACCACAGCCACAGCCAGCGCTCGAAGTGGCCGCGACGGAGACGGACCTGCGCGTGCAGCGCCGCGTGGGGCCGGAAGGCCCCGCCGCGGTAGGACTGGCCACCGAGCAGAATCGTCTCCCAGAAAGCGGTGATCCGGGGGACGTGGGCCTCGAGGTCGAGGTGGGCGACGTCAACGAAGATGAAGCCGATCACCGGGTCCGCCAGAGCACGGCCGTAGAACAGGCGGACGAGACGCTCGACGTCGCTGCGATCGCGGATATCCGTCACGGACATGCGCAGCTCAGGATAGGACGCAGTATGCGCACGTGGGGTTGCGCAGCGGTACGGCGCCAGCCGCGCGACACGAGCGGCCTTCGCCCGTGTGGCTCGGCGGTACGGCTTCACGGCTCGCGTCGACCCGTCGGGGGTGTTCGCACGCGTGACCGGTCGCGTCGATCAGTTCGAGCGCGTGTTCCGGGTGCGAATCGGGACCACGTTCAACAACGACGAACTCGCGAACATCTGGTTCCTGCACGGCAACGCACGGTTGCAGCTGCCGCCTGCGATGCGCTCGCTCGTGCGGGATGTCGTGCCGTCGTATGCGCGAACGGCGTCGGTTCCCGCG
>DATKOY010000110.1:0-54682 GCA_035524415.1 Solirubrobacteraceae bacterium
ACAGAACGAAATCGCGCGGGTCGAGCCCCTGTTCGATTGTCCGTTGGCGGATGAGCAGCGCGGCCTTCTGGTTGTTGATGTGCACGATGCCCGCGGCCGCCTGCTCGACCGTCAGGTTCAACGGCTCCGCAACGCTAGCCACCGCCCGTCGGGCCGCGTCGCCATCGAGGCCCATGCGCCCGCCGAGGAACGTCTGCGGATCGATCAACCCGAGTACGACATCTGCATCCGTGACCGTCGGTCGGGTGCCGGTGCCGTAGCACGCGGGTCCCGGATCCGATCCGGCGGAATGTGGTCCGACGCGCAGCGCGCCGCTGTGCGGGTCGACCCACGCGATCGACCCCCCGCCACAAGCGATCGAGCGGACGTCGAGCTGCGCGGAGTGAAACGTGTACTGGTCGACGACCTGCTCGCTCGAGACGACGGGCTGACCGTCGATGATCAGTCCGACCTCGAACGACGTCCCGCCCATGTCGGTCGCGATCACGTTCTGATGACCGCTCGCCTGCGCGATCGATGCCGTTCCGGCGACGCCGCCCGCGGGGCCCGAGCCGATCGTCTGGACCGGCTGGCGCCTGGCCACATCGACCGGCACGACTCCGCCGGCCGCCTGCATGATCAGCACGCTTCGCTTCAGACCACGTTCCTGGGCCGCCTCGGCGAGCTTGATCAGGTAACGGCTCGATGCGGGCCCGACGTAACTGTTCAGGACCGTGGCGACCGTGCGCTCGTATTCGCCCTGACGCGGCGAGGTCTCGGACGAGACCGACACGTACAGCTCGGGCGCGAATTCATGCACGAGGGCCCGCAGCCGCTGCTCATGCGCGGGGTTTCGAAACGACCACAGCAGCGCGATCGCGATCGCTTCGAGCGGCTCGTCCCCGGGGAGGAGGCCCTCGAGCTGCGCCTTGACGCGGTCGACGTCGAGCGGCGCGAGCACGCCGCCGTCTGCGGCGGTCCGCTCCGAGACCTCGAGCACGTCGCCGGCGGCAACGAGCGGGGCCGGCTTGTCGGTCGCGTGCACGCTGTAGACCCGGTCCGCAGCGACGCCCGCGGTGCGGCCGTTGCCCCGCATCATCGACAGCGCGTCCCCATGGCCGGCCGTCGCCAGCAGGCCGACGCGAGCGCCCTTGCGCTCGACAATCAGATTCGTGCCGATCGTCGTGCCGTGGCCGAGGCGATCGGCGCCCGCGCACAGCTCACCGGTACTGACGCCGACCTCGTCCGCGAGCAGATCGAGGCCGGCGAGCACGCCGTCCACCGGGCTCGAGCTGTGCGTCGAGGGTGTCTTCGCATGGAATATGCGCCCGTCATCGTCGACCGCTACGCAATCCGTGAACGTGCCGCCGATGTCGACGCCAAGGTAATAGGTCATAGCTCTCCTCGCTCGAGCGCAGATCGTCGCCCACCTGGGCCGGTTCGGCGATGGAGGTGCGGACGAAATCTGCCGCCCGGTTCTTGTCGGCGGCGACAGCGCCCCGCCCTCAGCGGGAAGCGATCTCCCGCGCCTCGCGATCGTGGGAGGAGTGTGGGCGTGTGTGTCCGGTGGCGGCGACGGATCGCCCGCGGTCCGCCGTCTCGGCACGAGTGCGGGAGATCGTGTGCGCGGGACGGCCCTCGGACGGCCGCTGCCGTACTGTCGGCGGATGACGCGCCGCCGTTCGTTCGCGTGCCTGAGCTGATGAGACTTCGTCTGTGCTGGACAGCCGCTATCGAGCTTGCACACCGGGCGTGCCACCGCCTCGGCTACTGCCTCGTGTGCGTGGCGCTCGCCTTCGTCGTGGCAAGTTGCGGGTCGACCCGCCAGACCAGCGGCGGGGCCCGCCAGCGTCTGGGCCTGGCCACACCAAGACCGTGAGCGTGCCATGGAGACTCCGGAGCGCGCAGGCCGAGTGGTGAAGCCATGGCAGGAGGTTGCGCCACGCGCCGATCACGCCGGGACATCTCGCGTGAACTCCCGTTGGCCTGACCGCGACAGTCGCTCCGATCCGTTGGATCGCCGGTCTGGCTAGGCTGCCGCTCGACGGCGGCGCATCGCAGAGGGAGAGGGGATGACGACGGTCGACGAGGCGATATTCGAGCGTGAAGAGTTGCCGTCGGGGACGGGGTTGGTCGAGGAGGGACTCGCGCTCGGGGCAACGGTCGAGGCGGGACGGTGCGCGTTCTGCCGCGCCCGCAGGGTGCGGAGCGAGGTCGAGTGGAAGCGTTCGCGGATGGCCGCCGGGGAGCTTGAGTGCAGCATGATCATGGGGCTCGCTTCGCATCAGGAGCAGATCGAGGGTCTGCGCTTCCCTGCACGAGTTCGGCGAGCGGACCCGGGGTGGTGATCGACCGCGGGCTGATCATCCCGAACTGGGTGACCGGGCTGCCGCCGCGGTTGCGCGGGCGCGCCCCCAAAGGCACGAGCTTCGTGCTCGGTGGGCGGTGGTCGCGCAGAAGTGGTCGGACGAGGTGGTCGTCGACTCCTACCTCGATGACGGGATGCCGGCCGAGTTCGCCGACAACGTCTCGATGATCGGCTACGCGCTGCTCGAGCGCTATAGCGCTGCAGTTGCTGCTCGGGATCCGCCGCCTCGGCGCCCGGCGCGTGGAACGGCTGTTCCATCCCGGAGCACGCGACGAAGCGTTGCCGAACGGGATCGTGCCCTTCAGCCAGACCGAGTTCACCCGACGCTCGGCCGATCTCGTCGCCGAGGAGATCGGGCGGATCCGGGCCCGCGGGATCGCCGACGCTGTCCGCGGCTGGCGCCTCATCGTCGGCTCGAGCGATACTCGTGTTCGGCACGTTCGTCGTCGCCTCGGTGCTCCGCGAGCTGGGCGCCGAGGTGATTCGCGACCGCAGGTCTTCCTTGGCGGCAAGCTCAACACCCTCGAGGACGGTGACTCGGAACCCCGCGACGCGACCGACCTGCTCCGCACTGCGGGCGTGATTCCGTGCGCAACCGTCGAGGACCTCGTCGCGCAGCTGGACTGAATCACCCCAAGATCACCTCAGGCGTCATCGGGAATCCGACCGCGGGCGCGGCGACCGTGGCTGGAGGCGGGTCGCCGGCCCTGACCCGATTCGCCGCGCACGGGGGTCCGCATTGTCAGCCCCGTGATCCGGTCCGGAGCCGGTGGCGTATAGCCGGGTGACGCGTGATGCCTGGTGTCCTCAATTACAACCCAGTTGCATTAGCAATAGCGTGGCGAGTAAGTTCTTCGCCGGCTGCGTGCGCCGTGTCGGCTGCTCAGCTAGCTCATGAGAGGAGACGGTGATGGAAGCCTCGTCTGTGTCGTTGTCGCGCGCGTCCCGGTGGACCCGGGTCAAGCGGTCGATGTCGCCGTCTGAGTGGCGCCGGGCGGGCGGGATGGCCGCGGTGATCGCGGGGCTCCACATCGTCGGGTTCGGCCTCTTGATCCTGGTGGTCGTCCCGCAGCACTTCAAGCTCGGGGCGGCGGGCACGTTCGCGATCGGAACCGGGATCACCGCCTACACACTCGGCATGCGCCACGCGTTCGACGCCGATCACATCGCGGCGATCGACAACACCACGCGCAAGATGATGAGCGAGGGCAAACGCCCCTTGAGCGTCGGCTTCTTCTTCTCGCTCGGCCACTCGACGATCGTGTTCGGCCTCGCGTTCCTGCTCTCGATCGGCGTCCGCGCGCTCAGCGGCCCGGTCCAGAACGCCCAGTCGACGCTGCACAAGGCGACCAACGTGATCGGCACGACCGTCTCGGGCTCGTTCCTCTACGTGATTGCGATTCTCAATTTTCTGATCCTGGTCTCGATCGTGCGGATCTTCTTCGACATGCGCCGCGGCGCGTATAACGAGCGCGAGCTCGAGCAGCAGCTCGAGTCGCGCGGGCTGATGAACCGCTTCCTCGGCACGCGCGTGAACAAGATCCGCGAGCCGTGGCAGATGTATCCGCTTGGCGTGCTGTTCGGTCTCGGGTTCGACACCGCCACCGAGATCGCGCTGCTCGTGCTCGCGGCCGGCGCCGGCGCGGCCGGCCTGCCGTTCTACGCGATCCTGTGCCTGCCGATCCTGTTCGCCGCCGGGATGTCGCTGCTGGACACGATCGACGGGTCATTCATGAACTTCGCCTACGGCTGGGCGTTCTCGAAGCCCGTGCGCAAGGTCTACTACAACATCACGATCACGGGCCTGTCGGTGGCGGTCGCGCTGTTCATCGGGACGATCGAGCTCGCCGGCCTGCTGACCGACAAGCTCGGACTGCACGGCCAAGTCGCCGACTGGTTCCAAAACTTCAATATCAACACCGCCGGGGTCATCATCGTCGGGATGTTCGTCGCGACCTGGACGCTCGCGCTCGCCGTCTGGCGCTTCGCCAAGATCGAGGAGAAATGGACGGTCGGGATGGAGCTCGCGAACGCGCGCACTGCGAGCGAGGTCGAAGCCTGACCGGCAGGACGCGACGAGGCCGGCCCTCGCGTCCATACTCACGAGTGGACCTCCCGGAACACTAGGATGGCAGCCCGCCCTGCCGCTACCAGCAACCACCGGACTGACGCCACTTGCCAGACGCACCAGCGACACCCCCCGTGCACTTCGCCACGATCGATCAGGCGATCGATGCGATGCGCGAGCGAGGGCTGCGGCTGTCCACGGCACGTCGGCTCGTGCTCGAGGCGCTGTTCGCTGCGGATCGCCCCGTGTCGGCGCAGCAGCTCGCCCGTGAGCTCGCGGTCGACGTCACCTCTGTCTACCGAAACCTCGAGCTGCTGGAGAGCTTCGGCGTCGTCCGCCACGTCCACCTCGCCCACGGAGCCGGCCTTTACCTGCTCGCCGGACGCCAGGAGCACGAGTACCTCTACTGCGAGCGGTGCGAGACCGTCACACCAGTCGCCGTCGAGGACCTCGACCCCGTCCGCGGCCTGATCAAGGACCGGTTCGGCTTCAACGCACGCTTCACGCACTTCGCGATCGTCGGAACCTGTGAACGATGCGCCGCTCGTGACCACGCCACGCCGCCGTCGGACGCGGCGGCTGTGGACGGCGCCGTAGCGTTCGCGGACAGTCGCGAGCCGGACTCGGCGTTCAGCCGGCCGGCCACCTCAGCGTGACGATCGTCTGGCCCGGGATCGCGTGCACGAGACCGAGGCCGCGCCACCTGACGCTGAAGGTGAAGGAGTCTGAGCTGTTGTTGAACACGACGAGGACGTCAGACCCGTCGCGGTTGCGGAACGCGACGTCGTGGATTCCGGGACTCGCTCCGTCGCCGCCCGACTCGAAATGGCCCAGCCGTGTTGCGGCGATGCGGTGCGCACCAGGCAGAAGGAAACGACCGAACTGGGCGAGTTCGTAGAACGCGGACCCGTACGTGGTCGCGCGCGCGCCGGGATCGATCGTGACCAGGCCGGCGCAGCCGGGGCATCCTGAGTTCGGGGGAACGACGGGCCCGCCGGATGGATCAAGCGCGATATTCCACAACAAGGCGGCGTTCGCGCCGTCGTTGAACACGTTGCTCAGCAGGGAACCGACGGGCGAGCGAATGAGACTCGGCGCGCACTCGGACATGATTTGCGTCATTGACCCAAAGTGAGGCATCACGTCATCGGGATTTCCCGCATAGCAATGCCATGCGAGGCCACTGAGTCCGCCGGCTTGACTGATCTCGGCCTTGGCGTACGTCGATCGATCCCACCCCTCATCCGGTCCATAGATCGCGGTCGTCAGACCTGCGCGGCGCAACGCAGGGCGAAGATACGTCCTCACGAACTGTGCTTCGTGGGCGACGGGGAAGAACATCCCCTCGTACTTCGCGGGCACACCCACCGGCTCGTTTTGCGCGGTCAGGGCGAAGATCGGGACACCCGCGTCCCGATAGCCCTTGACAAAGCGGACGACGTACTGGGCATACACGGCGTAATCCTGTTGCTTGAGCTCGCCGGAGAGCGTGGAGTCGTCCAGCGAGCCGTTCGTCTTCATCCACGCCGGTGCCGTCCATGGGCTCGCGATGATCCGGAGATGAGGATTGACGGCACGTGCCAAACGAAGCATGCGGATCGTGTCTTGATCGTGTCGCAGCGAGAAATGCCGCAGCTGCGGATCGGACTGACCCGGCGGCATGTCGTCCTCCGAGTAGCGGATGCCGCCCGCGTTGAAATCCGACCCTCCGAGGGAGATTCTCAGCACGGTCAGACGGTCCCCACTGGGGCCGAAGAGTTGACCGATCAAAGCTTGACGCTGCGAGGGCGTCAGCCCTCCGTCAATCAGAAATGCGGACGAGTTCGTCATGGCTGCCCCCACACCCCAGACGGGCTGAAACAGCGTGCTGTCGTCAACACGGATAGCGGCCGAGGAGGCTGTCGTGGGGTCCGATCGGCTGCTGAAGGCGATCTGAGACGGCACCAGGGCCTGGGCGCTGCCCGGTCCGGTCTCGAGCACCTCGACGCCGACATCGGCCGTCGCGCCGGCGACCCCGGCCCCGGGCCCGATACCCGCGAGCGTCATCGCAACGACCGCAGCCAGAACAAGCACGTGACCGCACCGACGAGAGGAGTGCGCTGTCACGACACGAAGTCCGCTACCACGACGAGACGCCCCGAACGGGACGAGCCTACCAAAGCCGGCCGACGACGATGCAGCGCAACCTGCCAGCCTCCCGGCGCGGGCCCGCCTCGGCCCGCCCGGACGTCTCGATCAGGCGACTCCGCGCGCGACGCACAGTCGCTGCAGCGTCTCCATCGCCTCGGCCGGCCGCTCCGGCAACGTGTCGAGCGCGTCCGCCGCTGCGCGCAGGTCGTCGATCGTGACCCGCCGAGCCTCGAGCGCAAATCTCCCCAACCAGCGCACGGCCGCGCGCTCGTAGCGAGCCGGATCGCCCCCACGCAGGACGAGGCAGATCCGCAGCGCGTCGTCGAGGGCGATCCGGGGGAGCTCCAGCGCCGCGGCCGTGACGAGCGACTCGTTGCCGGTCTGGAGTGCTCGCCGGAACCTGGCGTAGGGATTCCCGTCGCTGGTCACGCGAACATATGTTCGTACGCGACGTGAGTGGATGTCAAGCGGTCGGCGAAACTGGCCGCTGTCGGCCGTTCGCCGTGGAATGCCAAAGCCTCGTCAACGCGCAGAAGGGCAGTGCCGCGGGCATCGCGATCAAGACGCGTTGCACACCGATCCTCCGTGACGGTTCGACCACGCTTGACGCGAGCCGCGGCACTTCGCGAGACATCGGCGCGCCGTGGCGGCGACCCTCTCCGCCGCCTCCGCACGCCGACGTTTGTACGAACGATCGAGCTGGAAGCGTGCGTGCAGGTCGTGCAGCGGCGTGCGGCGCGGAGTACGCTGCGGACCGGACGGCACAGCGGTTCAGAAGGAGAGAGGCGGTGTCGACATGGCGGTGAAGGCGGCGGAGCTCGAGGCAGAGCTGATCGACGCCGTCTGTGCACGCCTGCGCGAGCGGCTGCCCCAGAACCAGGCCTCGCGCTGTGACGCGTTCGTTCGCCAGTACTACCACTGGGTGCCGCCGGACGACCTCGCGGGACGCAGCTCGCTCGACCTGTACGGAGCGGCGCTCACGCACTGGAACCTGCTCCAGCGGCGCGCGCCGGGCGAGATCAAGGTCCACGTCTACAACCCTGACTTCGAGCACCACGGATGGCAGTCGTCGCACACGGTCGCCGAGATCGTCACCGACGACATGCCGTTCCTCGTCGACTCCGTGACGATGGAGCTTGCCCGCATGGGCTACGCGATCGACCTCGTGATCCATCCGGTGATCCGCGTGCGCCGCGACAAGAGCGGCAGTCTCGTCGACGTGCTCGAGCCGGGGGCCGACGCGAGCGACGCGCTTGCCGAGTCCGTGCTGCACGCTGAGGTCGCACGGGACACCGACGGCGACGCGCTCGAGCAGCTCCGAGCGGGGCTCGAGCGCGTGCTCGGCGAAGTCCACGCGGCGGTGGCCGACTGGCGTGTGATGCGCGGCCGCGCCGAGTCGCTGATCGGTGAGCTCGATGAGCACGAGCCGCCGCTCGATCCGGCCGAGATTCAGGAGGCGAAGGCATTTCTCGCCTGGCTTGCCGACAACCACTTCACGTTCCTCGGCTACCGCGAATATGAGTTGGAAGACAGCGGCGGGCGGGCCGGCCTGCGGGCGATCCGCGAGTCCGGGCTCGGGATCCTGCGCGGCGACCCTCGGACGCCGTACACGGAGCTCGGCCCGAAGGCGCTCACGCTTGCGCGTGCGCCCCACATCCTGGTGCTGACGAAGGCCAACTCGCGCGCCACGGTGCACCGGCCCGCCTATCTCGACTACGTCGGCGTCAAGAGATTCGGACCCGGCGGCGAGGTGACCGGCGAGCGCCGGTTCCTCGGCCTGTACACGACCGCCGCATACAAGACGAGCGCGCGTGAGATCCCGCAGCTGCGCGGCAAGATCGGACAGATCCTGAGCCGCGCGGGGTTCCCGCCGGACAGCCACGACGCCAAAGCCCTGTTCGAGATCCTCGAGTCCTATCCGCGCGACTCGCTCTTCCAAGTCGACCTCGATGAGCTGTTCGAGGTGGCGATCGGCATCCTCAGCCTCGGCGAACGCCAGCGGGTGCGGCTATTCGTGACCAGAGACATGCTCGACCGGTTCGTCGAATGCCTGGTCTGCATCCCACGGGACCGGTTCAACACCGAGAACCGTGAGCGTGTCGCCAGGATCCTCGTCGAGCAGTTCGGCGGCACGCACGTCGACTGGACGATCCAGCTCTCGGAATCGCTGCTCGCGCGCGTCCACTACATCGTTCACTGTCCGGACGGCGTGCCGGACGAGTTCGACGTCGCGGCACTCGAGTCGCAGCTCGTTCGCGCGACCCGGGCCTGGAGCGACGATCTGCGCGCGGCGCTGGGCGACGAGCAGGGCGAGGACTCCGGCGGCAGGCTGTACAAGCGGTACGAGCGGGCGTTTCCGCCCGCATACCGGGACGACTGGGTCGCACGCTCGGCGGTTGCGGACATCGCGCGGATCGAAGATCTGGCCGGTGCGGACGAGCCGATCATGAGTCTCTACCGGCCGCTCGAGGCGCCCGAGGGGATCATGCGCTGCAAGCTGTTCAGCGCCGACGGCGTGTTGCTCTCCGATGTCCTGCCGACGTTCGAGCACATGGGCGCACGCGTCGTCGACGAACGGCCGTACGAGATCGCTCCGGCCAGCCGAGAGCACGTGTGGATCTACGACTTCGGACTGCAGTGCGTTGCCGAGGACGTGGATCGCGTCCGCAGCCTGTTCCAGGACGCGTTCCTCGGCGTGTGGCGCGGCGAGCTCGAGGACGACCGGTTCAACGCGCTCGTGCTCCGCGCGGCGTTGACCGGAGAGCAGATCGTGATCATCCGGGCCGTTGCGAAGTACCTGCGTCAGGCGGGGATCGCGTTCTCCGACAGGTACATGGAGCGCACGATCCTCGCCCACCCCGAGGTCACGGTGATGCTCGTCGGGCTGTTCGCAGCGCGGTTTCATCCCGAGCAGCGCGACTCGGCGGCCGCCGAGCGCCTGGTCGGAGAGATCGAGGACGCGATCGATGCGGTCCAGAGCCTCGACGAGGACCGGATCCTGCGCAGCTTCCTCGCGGTCATCCGCGCGATGCTGCGCACGAACTACTACCGCGTCGACGACGCCGGTCGACCGCGACCGTTCCTGTCGTTCAAGCTCGACCCGTCGCTCGTGCCCGTGCTCCCGCTGCCGCGGCCGCGGTTCGAGATCTTCGTCTACTCGCCGCGGGTCGAGGGTGTTCATCTGCGCGGCGGCAGGGTCGCGCGCGGCGGCCTGCGATGGTCGGATCGCCGCGAGGATTTCCGTACCGAGGTCCTCGGGCTGATGAAGGCGCAGATGGTGAAGAACGCGCTGATCGTGCCGGTCGGGTCGAAGGGCGGGTTCGTGCTCAAGCGCCCACCGGCCGACGGCGGGCGCGACGCGCTCCAGCGCGAGGCGATCGCGTGCTACCGGACGTTCCTCTGCGGGCTGCTCGACATCACCGACAACATCGTCGCGGGCGACGTCGTCGCACCCGATCGGGTCGTCCGCTACGACGATGACGACCCGTACCTCGTGGTCGCGGCGGACAAAGGCACCGCCACCTTCTCGGACATCGCGAACGAGGTGTCGAGCTCGTACGGGTTCTGGCTCGGCGATGCGTTCGCCTCGGGCGGCTCGCAGGGCTACGACCACAAGCAGATGGGCATCACCGCCCGCGGAGCATGGGAGTCCGTCAAGCGGCACTTCAGGGAGCTCGGGACCGACATTCAGCGCACGGACTTCACCGTCGTCGGGATCGGCGACATGTCAGGCGACGTGTTCGGCAACGGGATGCTGCTCTCACGGCACATCAAGCTGCTCGCGGCGTTCAACCACATGCACATCTTCCTCGACCCCGATCCGGATCCGGAGCGCAGCCACGCGGAGCGCAAGCGCGTGTTCGAGCTCGAGCGCTCGAGCTGGAGCGACTACGACAGCTCGGTCATCTCCGAGGGCGGTGGCGTGTACTCGCGCAGCGCGAAGTCGATCCCGATCTCCGAGCAGGTGCGCGAGGCGCTCGCGATCGAGTGCGACGAGCTCTCGCCCAACGAGCTGATCAGGGAAGTCCTCCGTGCGCCGGTCGACCTGCTGTGGAACGGCGGGATCGGGACGTACGTCAAGGCGTCGACCGAGACGCACGCGGACGCGGGCGACAAGGCCAACGATGCCGTCCGCCTCGACGGAGCTGAGTTGCGATGCCGGGTCGTCGGCGAAGGGGGAAACCTCGGCTGGACGCAGCGCGGCCGGATCGAGTACGCGCTGAACGGAGGGCGGATCAACACCGACGCGATCGACAACGTCGCCGGCGTGAACTGCTCGGACCACGAGGTCAACATCAAGATCCTGCTCGACGCGCTCGTCGCCGAGGGCGACATGACCGAGAAGCAACGCAACGAGCTGCTGGTCGAGATGACCGACGCGGTCGCCGAGCAGGTCCTGTACGGGAGCTACACGCAGACCCAGGCGCTGAGTCTCGCGCTGGCGCAGGCGCCCCCGATGCTCGACGTCCACGCACGGCTGATTCGCCATCTCGAGCAGGTCGCCGGGCTCAATCGCGAGCTCGAGTTCCTCCCCGACGACGACATGCTGGCTGAGCGCCGCAGCAGCCATATCGGCCTCCTCGCGCCCGAGCTCGCGGTCGTGATGGCGTATTGCAAGATCCACCTCTACGCGCTGCTGCTCGAATCGGATCTTCCGGAGGATCCCTATCTCGCGCACGATCTCGAGCGGTACTTTCCCCCGCCGCTACCCGAGCGCTACAGCCGCGCGATGCGAAGCCACCGCCTGCGCCGCGAGATCATCGTCACCCTCGTCGCCAAGCAGCTCGTCGACCGGGCCGGCACGACGTTCGTCTTTCGCCTGCAGGAAGAGACGGGCGCGCCCCCGTCAATCCTCGCACGCGGCTACGCGGTGGCGCGCGAGGTGTTCGACATGCGCTCGTTCTGGTCCGCGGTCGAAGCACTCGACAACGCCGTCGATGCGGAGATCCAGGTCGCGATGCTGATCGAGGCGCGCAAGCTCGTCGAGCGCGCCACGCGCTGGCTCGTGCACGCGAACCCGCGCGCGATCAACATCGCCCAGACGACCCATTACTACAAGGCGGGCGCGACGATGCTCGCGGCGTTGCTCCCGGATGTCCTCGAGGGAGCCGAGCGGGACCGCTTCGATGCGCGGGCCGACGAGCTGCGCGCCGCGGGGGTGCCCTCCGATCTGGCGCGTCGCGTCGCCGGCATGGCCGCGCTGCTGGCGACGTTCGACATCGTCGAGGTCGCGGCCGTGACCGAGCAGGAACCTGAGACGGTGATGGAGACCTACTTCCATCTCGGCGCTCGGCTCGAGCTCAACTGGCTCCGCGAGCAGATCCTCGAGCTGCCGCGGGAGAATCGCTGGCAGGCGCTGGCCCGCGGCGCGCTGCGCGACGACCTGGGCAGCCTGCACCGAGCGCTCACTCAGGAAGTGCTGGGAGTAGGTCCTCCCGGTGTGCGCAGCTCGGTCGCGATCGACGCCTGGTCCCGTCGCAACGGCGCGGCGATCGAGCGCTGTCTGGGGATGTTGGCCGACATCAAGGCGTCGCGCACGTACGACACGACGACGCTTCCGGTCGCACTGCGCGAGGTCCGCAACCTGATCCGGGGCGGAAGGCTCGCTACCGGTCCGGCCGGCGCGGAATCGGTGACGCACGCCGGTTGAGGTGCACGAGGCGCTGACGCGCCTGCGCGCGAATCGTGGCCAGCAGAAGTGCGGCGATGTCGAGCACGGCCGCGATGAAGAACGCGACCGGCCCGGTCACGAATGCGGCGGCGACTCTGCGAAACACGGGCGGAAGCTATCGTCTCGGGGATGGCCGCAACATCCGCCGTGAAGACGAGCGTCACCGAGCTGCCGGAGTCCCGCGTGCGGGTCGATGCGGAGGTGCCCGCCGAGGAGGTCGAGCGCCGCGTCCAGCAGGCCGCCCGGCAGCTGGGTCGTGAGATGCGGATCCCCGGCTTTCGCAAAGGGAAGGTGCCGCCCCCCGTCGTGATTCGCCGGCTCGGCCGCGGCGCCGTGCTCGATGAGGCACTGCGCTCGGCACTGGGCAACTGGTACCTCGACGCGATCGATCACGCCGGCATCGTGCCGATCGGAGAGCCGGATCTGGACGTGGGCGACCTCCCCGCGGAGGGACAGCCGCTCGCGTTTTCGATCGAGATTGCGGTGCGTCCCCGCGCGAAGCTCGGAACGTACAAGGGCCTCGAGGTCGGTCGCCGCGAGCCGCACGTCGAGGACGCGGCGGTCGATGAGGAGCTCGAGCGGCTGCGCGATCGGTTCGCGACGCTCGACACCGTCGAGCGCCCGGCCGCGACCGGAGATCACGTGGTGATCGACTACCTCGGCACGATCGACGGCGAACCGTTCGAGGGAGGAGAAGGACGCGACCAGCTGCTCGAGCTCGGCTCGGGGCGGTTGATTCCCGGGTTTGAGGAGCAGCTGATCGGCGCAAGCGCCGGCGACGAGCGGACCGTCGAGGTCACGTTCCCGGAGGACTATCCCGGCGGGCTCGCCGGCACGGAGGCCTCGTTCGCGGTCAAGGTCAGCGAGGTCAAGGCCAAGCGACTGCCCGAGCCTGATGACGACTTTGCGTCGGAGGCGTCCGAGTTCGACACGCTGGCCGAGCTGCGCGAGGACATCACCGCGCGACTGCGCGAGGCCGACGAGGCCCGGATCGACCGCGAGTTCGAAGAGGCCGTGCTCGATGCGGCCGTCGCCGAGTCCGACGTCGAGCTGCCCGAGCGGCTCGTTCATGCCCGTGCCCACGAGATGCTCGACGACACGCTCTCGGCACTCGCGCGGCAGGGGATCTCGAAAGAGGCATACCTGCGGATCACAGGCAAGGACGAGGAGACGATCGCCCACGAGGCCGAGCCCGAAGCGGGCACTGCGCTACGGCGGGAGGCGGTGCTGGCGGCGATCGTCGAGGCTGAGCAGATCGAACCGAGCGAGGAGGCGATTCGTGAGGCGCTCGAGCCGGTCGCGCAGCGGAGCGGAACCGACGTCGAGAAGGTGTTCGAGCAGCTGCATTCGAGCGGCCGGATCGACCGCGTGCGGGACGACGTGGCGACCCGCCAGGCGCTCGATCTGATCGTGCGCGATGCGAAGCCGATCAGCGTCGAGCAGGCGAAGGCGCGCGAGAAGCTGTGGACGCCCGGCAAGGAGGACGCTGGGGAGCAGCCCGGCCGGCTGTGGACGCCGGGCAGCCGATCCTGAATCCCGGGGCGCGTCTGAAGCGTGCACGGAGGCCTCTGCCGTAGTTCACCCGGACCAGCCGTGGCTGAGCGATTGCTACATTCGGCAGGAATCCAGCCGCGCAAGCAAAAGAAGCGAGGAACATGAGCCCACTCGTACCGATGGTGGTGGAGCAGACCTCCCGCGGGGAGCGTGCGTTTGACATCTACAGCCGTCTGCTCAACGAGCGGATCATCTTCCTGGGGACGCCCGTCGACGATCAGATCGCAAACCTGATCGTCGCGCAGCTGCTGCACCTGGAGTCAGAGGATCCCGACAAGGACATCTCGCTGTACATCAACTCCCCCGGCGGATCGGTGTACGCGGGCCTCGCGATCTACGACACGATGCAGTTCATCAAGCCCGACGTGCAGACGATCTGCGTCGGGATCGCGATGTCGATGGGCGCGCTGCTGCTGTCCGGCGGCGCCAAGGGCAAGCGGATGGCCCTGCCGAACGCAAAGATCCTCATTCACCAAGTTTCCTCGAGTTTCCAGGGACAAGCAACGGACATCGAGATCCACGCTAAAGAGATCATCGATGTCCGCCGACGACTCGATGAGATCATTGCGCACCACACGGGGCAGGCGCTCGAGAAGGTGCGCTCCGACACAGAGCGGGACTACTTCATGAGCTCGGAGGAGGCAAAGGAATACGGAATCATCGATCGCGTGATCTCCCAGCACTGAGGCACTACCCTTAGGCTTAGAGTTCAGGCGAGGAAGCCGTACTCCGGAGAGAGGAATCGCATGGCACGTCCCACGGACTCCAACGAACAGCTTCTCTGCAGCTTCTGCGGCAAGTCTCAGCGGCAGGTCAAGAAGCTGATCGCCGGTCCCGGCGTCTACATCTGCGACGAGTGCATCGATCTCTGCAACGAGATCATCGACGAGGAGCTGACCGCCCCGCCGAGCTTCGACATCGAGAACCTGCCGAAGCCGCGCGAGATCTACGACGTTCTCAACGAGTACGTCGTCGGCCAGGAGCAGGCGAAGCGCTCGCTCAGCGTCGCCGTCTACAACCACTACAAGCGCGTCCAGATGATGCAGTCCGATGAGAACGACATCGAGCTGCAGAAGTCGAACATCTTGCTGCTCGGCCCGACCGGCTGCGGCAAGACCCTGCTCGCGCAGACGCTCGCGAAGATCCTGAACGTCCCGTTCGCGATCGCCGACGCGACCGCGCTGACCGAAGCCGGCTACGTCGGCGAGGATGTCGAGAACATCCTGCTCAAGCTGATCCAGGCCGCTGACTACGACGTCAAGAAGGCCGAGACCGGGATCATCTACATCGACGAGGTCGACAAGATCGCGCGCAAGGCCGACAACCCGTCGATCACGCGCGATGTGTCCGGTGAAGGGGTTCAGCAGGCACTGCTGAAGATCCTCGAAGGCACGACCGCGTCGGTTCCGCCGCAGGGCGGCCGCAAGCACCCCCACCAGGAGTTCCTCTCGATCGACACGACGAACGTCCTGTTCATCTGCGGCGGCGCGTTTGCAAACCTCGACCGCGTGATCGAGCGCCGGATCGGCCATCAGGGTGTTGGCTTCGGCGCGGCGATCCAGTCCAAGGAGCAGCGTGACACCGGCGAGATCTTCGAGCACTGCCTGCCCGAGGACCTGATCCAGTACGGCCTCATCCCTGAGTTCATCGGGCGCCTGCCGGTGATGTCCGCGATCCACCAGCTCTCGCGTGACGAGCTGATGCAGATCCTCACCGAGCCGCGCAATGCCCTCGTGAAGCAGTTCCAGCGCTTCTTCCAGTTCGACGGGATCGAGCTGGTGTTTTCCGACGACGCCCTCGTCTCGGTCGCCGACAAGGCGCTCGAGCGCGAGACCGGCGCTCGCGGGCTGCGCTCGATCATCGAGGAGGTCCTGCTCGAGGTTCAGTTCGAGCTGCCCTCACGCCGCGACGTCCGCAAGTGCGTCGTCACGAAGGACACGATCGAGAAGGGCACGCCGCCGACGCTCGTCACGGCGGCACCTGAAGAAGAAGCCGCCTGAGCCGAAAGAGCCCCCGCGGTTGCGGAGGCTCTTTCAACGCTGTCGGGGCGGCTCACGATCCTCCCCGGCAGGTACGTGCGTGCGTGGGCTCGTCAATCGTGCCGCCACCGCGATCCGCGGTGGCGGCGGAGGTGTTACCCCGGTGTTTCGAACATGTGAACTCGTGCTCGTCAGCTGACGAGCACGACGCAGCCCCGGCTGCCGGCGCCAGACACCTACACTCCGAGCCGCAATGTCCAGCCTCGAGGCCAACACCCGCTATGACCCCTCGGAGGTCGAGCCGCGCATCGTCACGCGCTGGCTCGAATCTGGGCTGTTCCACCCCGAGCCCGAGGGCACCGCCGCGGAGAATTATTCGATCGCGATCCCGCCGCCGAACGTGACGGGCGCGCTGCACATGGGGCACGCGCTCAACAACTCGGTGCAGGACTGCCTGATCCGCTACCACCGGATGAAGGGGATCCGGACGAAGTGGATCCTCGGGACCGACCACGCCGGCATCGCGACCCAGACGCAGGTCGAGCGTGCGCTCGAGCGTGAGGGCACGAGCCGTGAAGCGATCGGCCGCGAGCAGTTCGAGCGGCGCGTGTGGGAGTGGCGCGAGCAGTACGGCGGCACGATAATCGAGCAGCTCAAGCGGCTGGGCGCGTCGTGCGACTACGAGGAGGAGCGGTTCACGCTCGACGACGCCTACGCCCAGGCGGTCCTCCGGGTGTTCGTCGCCCTGTACGAGAAGGGCTACATCTACCGCGACCGATACATGGTCAACTGGGACCCGGGCAGCGGCTCCGCGATCTCCGACCTCGAGGTCGAGCCGCGCGATGTCACCGACACCCTGTTCTACATCGACTACCCGCTCGCGTCCGGCAGCGGCGCGATCACGGTCGCCACGGTCCGGCCCGAGACGATGCTCGCCGACACCGCCATCGCGGTGCACCCCGACGACGAGCGCTACCGGCGCCTGGTCGGGGAGACGGCGATCCTGCCGCTCGTCGGCCGCAAGCTGAAGATCATCGCCGACGAGTTCGTCAAGCCCGAATTCGGCACCGGCGCGCTGAAGATCACGCCGGGCCACGATCCCAACGACTTCGAGATCGGCCGCCGTCACGGCCTCCAGCAGATCAGCGTGATCGGCGAGGACGGCCGCATCACCGACGACGCCCCCGAGCGGTTCGCCGGGATGAGCACGGCCGACGCGCAGCACGCCGTCGTCGCCGAGCTGCGTGGGCTCGGCCTCATCGCCCGCACCGAGGAATACACGCACACCGTCCCGTTCTCGCACCGCTCGGGTGAGCGGATCGAGCCGCTCGTGTCACTGCAGTGGTTCATGCGCATGGACGCGCTCGCACGGCCCGCGATCGAGGCGGTGACAAGCGGCCGGGTCCGGTTCTATCCCGAGCGCTGGGCGAAGGTCTATCTCGACTGGATGGAGGGCATCCGCCCATGGACGCTCTCGCGCCAGCTGTGGTGGGGACACCGGATCCCGGTGTGGTACCGCGGCAACGAGACCTACGTAGGGACGACCGAGCCCGACGGCGAGGGCTGGGAGCGCGACCCGGACGTGCTCGACACGTGGTTCTCGAGCGCGCTGTGGCCGTTCGCGACCCTCGGCTGGCCCGCGCAGACGCCCGAGCTGCGCGCCTTCTACCCGACCAACGCGCTCGTGACCGGACGGGACATCATCTTCCTGTGGGTCGCGCGGATGATCATGATGGGCCTCGAGTTTCCGGGCGAGATCCCGTTCGAGGACGTCCACATCACCTCGATCATTCAGGCTCCCGACGGCCGGCGGATGTCGAAGTCGCTCGGGACCGGTATCGACCCGCTCGATCTGATCAACGGCGGGCCCCGCCCGCCCGTCTTCTCCGAGGGTGGCTCGCATCCGCCCGGGGACTTTCCGGCCTACGGCGCCGACGCGGTCCGGTGGGGGCTGCTCGCGATGTCCTCTGGACAGGACGTCCGCTTCAGCGAGGACAAGATCGCTCAGGGCCAGCAGCTGACGAACAAGCTATGGAACGCCTCGCGCCTGATCCTGCTCGGGGTCGGCGCCGACGCCCGCGCTGCGGTCACGCCCCGGACCGTCGAGGATCGCTGGATCCTCTCGAGGCTCGCCCGCGCGCGAGCCGAGCTCGCGGGACGGACTGAACGCTACGACTTTTCGCGCGCCGCGCTCGGGCTCTACGACTTCGTGTACGGAGAGCTGTGCGATTGGTACCTCGAGCTCGTCAAGCCGCGCCTGCGCGCCGGCGAGCCGGAGCTCGCGCGCACGCTGCTGCACGTCCTGACCGAGACGCTCGCGCTCGCACACCCGATCATCCCGTTCGTCACCGAGGAGATCTACTCGTTCGTGCCGGGCGCCGATGGCCTTCTCGCAGCACGTGTCGAGACCCCGGTCGACGCCGTCGTCGACGAGCCCGCCGAGGCCGAGCTCGGCCGGCTGATCGAGGCCGTGCAGGCCGTCCGCGCGTGGCGCGACTCTGCCGGGGTCAAAGCCGGGGCTGTCGTCGCGACCCGCCTCGCCGCGCCGGACTACGAGCAGACCGCAGACCATCTCGCGCGACTCGCACGGCTGACGTTCTCCGGCGATGGGGGCGAGCCGGTCGCATCGGTGCCCGTCCCCGGCGGGGCGATCGAGATCCTCGCCGGCGACGCGCTCGACCTCGAGGCGGCGGAGCGCAAGCGCGCCGCCGCTGCGGAGAAGCTCGAGGGCGAGATCGCGCGCAGCGAGCGGATGCTCGCCAACGCGGGCTTCGTCTCGAAGGCGAAGCCGGAGGTCGTGCAGGCCGAGCGTGACAAGCTCGAGCGGCTGCGCGCCGAGCTGGAGGCGCTGTGACGCCCGAGGAAGCCGAGCAGTACCTGCTCTCGCTCGAGCTGTTCGGCATGCGGTTCGGTCTCGATCGCATGCGGCGGCTGATGACCGCGCTCGGCCATCCTGAGCGCCGCTTTGACTCGATCCACGTCGTCGGAACGAACGGCAAGTCCTCGACCGCGCGGATGATCGCGGCGGTCCTCGCGCATCATGGCCTGCGCACCGGCGCATACCTGTCCCCGCATCTCATCTCGTTTACGGAGCGCATCCGGATCGGCGACGAGGACCTCGCTCCGGCGGCGTTCGCAGCCGCCGTGCAGCGTGCTGCGCACGCCGCTGAGCTCGTCGACCGCTCGCTCGCCGGCGAGGATCGCGTCACTCAATTCGAGGCGCTGACCGCGGCCGCATACTTCGAGCTGGCCCGTCGAGAGGTGAAGGCGGCCGTGATCGAAGCGGGCCTCGGCGGACGCTACGACGCGACGAACGTGATCCCCTCGCGGGTCCAGGTGCTGACGAGCGTCGGGCTCGAGCATACTCGCTGGCTGGGGCCGACAATCTCCGATATTGCAGGGGAAAAGCTCGACATCGTGCAGCCCGGCGCGACGCTCGTGCTCGGTGTCGGCTTGCACCCGCAGGCGCTCGACCGTGCGCGCGCGGTCGCCGCCGAACGCGGTGCCGCGATCGTGCAGGCCGGCACTGATCCCGGCGTGCCGGTCGGGGCTCTTGGCGCCTTCCAACGGCGGAACTTCGCGCTCGCGCGGGCGGCCGCGGAGGCCTATCTCGGCGAGCTCGACCGGACGGCAGTCGCCCGCGCCGCCGCCGAGGTCCGCGTGCCCGGCCGGCTGCAGATCGTCGGCGAGGATCCGCTGACGCTGCTCGACGGCGCGCACAACCCCGATGGGATCGCCGCGCTCGCGGAGTCGCTGCCCGAGCTCAGCGCCGACCACGACACGGTCGTCGCGGTCGTCTCGATCCTCGACGACAAGGACGCGGCGGGAATGCTGGCCACGCTGATGCCCGCCTGCGACGCGCTCATCCTCACGAGCAGTCAGAATCCGCGCGCTTTGCCACCGCCGACCCTGCAATCGCTTGCCCACCAACTGCACGGGCCGCCGACCGAAGTCGTCGCGAGTCCGGCTGCCGCCGTTGCGCGAGCGCGTGAGCTGGCCGGCCCGGCGGGCATCGTGCTGGCAACCGGCTCGATCTATCTCGTCGCTGACCTGATCGCTCCGAGCACGCGCCGGCGCGCCTCGATGCTGTGAACGACGAGGACCACCAGCCCAGCTTTCTCACGATGATCGGCCTCGTTGCGCTGATCGTCGCAGTGGTTATCCTCGTCTTCTTCGGGATCGGATACCTGTTTGGCCGCGTCTTCCTTTAGGAAGCGTTCGTACCCTCCTTAGAGGGGATCGTGTCCCGACCTGGAACCTACTCACCGGCCGACCACTACACTCGGGTCGTTAATGCTCTTTGTTGAAGGCGTCTTCGGGATCAAGAACAGCACGATCAACCTGGTCGTCGACCTGTTGATCCTGTTCCTCGTGGTGATCTGGCTCGCGCTCGTCTACTGGACGTACGCGGACGCGCGCCGGCGGATCGCGGACCCGATGTTGATCGGCTGCGCCACGGCCGCGTCGCTGTTCCCGTTCGTGGGCACGATCGTCTACATGATCGTGCGCCCTCCGGAATATCTCGATGATGTCCGCGAGCGCGAACTCGAAATGCAGGCGGCAGAAGCGCGCCTCCAGGAGGTCGGCTACCACCTCTGCCCGTACTGTGACTTCGAGGTCGAGAAGGACTTCCTGCGCTGCCCGAGTTGCATGCGCAAGCTGAAGGATCCGTGCAAGACGTGCGGGCGTCCGCTCGATCCTGAGTGGAAGATCTGCCCGTACTGCGAGGCGGAGATCGGCGTGATGCCGCCAGCCCCTCGCCGCGCGCGGCGCCGCTCGGCCGTCACCTCGGAGCTCACCTCAGAGCAGCCGGTGGCCGGCACCGCCGGCGAGGCCGGCGGTCCGTCGGTCACGTAAGCCGGAGCGGCCCGGACCGGGCCGTCAGCATCCCATCGTCACAAGGAGACCCAGTCGCACATGGAGCGAACGCTGATCCTCGTCAAACCCGACGCCTTCGCCCGGAACCTCACCGGCGAGATCATCGCCCGCTTCGAGCGCAAGGGCCTGCGCCTGCAGGCGCTGACGCTGATGACGATGACGCAGGAGCTGGCCGAGCGTCACTACGCCGAACACGTCGGCAAGCCGTTCTTCGAGGAGCTCGTGAGCTTCATCACCTCCGGTCCGCTCGTCGCGATGGTGCTCGCCGGCGATCACGCGGTCGAGGCTGCGCGCCAGGTGATCGGGGCGACCAACCCGCTGCAGGCCACGACCGGCTCGATCCGCGGCGACTACGCAATCGAGGTTGGCCAGAACATGGTGCACGGCTCCGACTCGCCCGAGTCGGCGGCGCGCGAGGTGGGGCTGTTCTTTCCGGGTCTCGACTGATCCTCGCGTCGCGGTCGCCGCAGCGGCGGGCGATCCTCGAGCAGCTCGGCGTCGCGTTCGCGGTCGTGGTGCCTGACATCGAGGAGCTCGAGTCCGGGCCGCCGACCGAGGTCGCGGTCGAGAACGCGTACCGCAAGGCGACCGCCGCCGCGACCGCCGACGACACGCTCGTGCTCGGCGTCGACACGGTCGTGAGCATCGGCGGCCGCATCTACGGCAAGCCCGCGGATCCGGACGAGGCCCGCAGCACGCTGCGCGCACTCGCCGGCCGCAGTCACGCAGTCATCAGCGGGATCTGCCTGCTGCGGGACGGCCGGCCGCGCACTGCCGTCGCCACCACGCTCGTGGAGTTCCGCGCGCTCGACGACGCCCTGATCGAGTGGTACCTGCGAACGGGCGAGTGGCGCGAGCGGGCCGGCGGATACGCGATCCAGGGGCACGGCGCGGCCCTCGTCGGCCGGATCGACGGCGATTACACGAACGTTGTCGGTCTGCCGGTCCCGACGTTGCTCGAGTTGGCGCCGGGCCTGCTCGGCGCCGACTGAGACGCGAGCGGCGTCGGGGTCCTGTCCGCCGGCGTCCGCGACCTCGGGTAGCGTGGCGGCTTCATCATCCGCAGTGAGCGCAGGAGGGCGCGCACTCAATGACCGCACCCAATCCCGCCTATCCGGTTCGCGTCGACGTCGACTACCCGGACAGGCTCAGCCGGCTGCTGATCTTCGTCAAGTGGCTGCTCGCATTCCCCCACTACATCGCTCTGTTCTTCCTGGCGATCGGCGCGTCTGTCGTGCTGATCATCTCGTGGTTTGCGACGATCATCATGGGTTCGTATCCCGCAGGGATGTTCGACTACATGGTCGGCGTGCTGCGGTGGGGTGTTCGGGTGAGCGCATACGTCTTCCTGATGACCGACAGCTACCCGCCGTTCTCGCTCCAGGACGACCCGTCCTATCCGGTGCGCGTGGAGATCGACTACCCACAGCGGATCGCGCGCTGGCGGCCGCTGCTCAACTGGCTGCTCGTGATCCCGGTCGCGCTCGTCGCCGCCGTGATCGGGATCATCGCCTACATCTGCGTGTTCATCGCGTGGTTCGCGATCCTGATCACCGGCCGGATGCCGCAGGGTATGTTCGACCCGATCCTCTACTGGTTCCGGTGGAGCACCCGGACGGCGGTGTTCGAATACTGGATGACCGAGCAGTACCCGCCGTTCGTCTGGGCCTGACCTCGGCGCCCGTGGCGGCCGGGAGACCCCGGCGGTGCAATTTAATCGCCAGTTAGCTGTTTTCCAGGATTTTTCGTGCCAGCACACCCCCTGGGGAGTGGGCTGGCACCCCGGTCTTCGGCTACACTCAGCACCGGACGGAGCGGGCAGCCCGGGCGCGGCCCCTCCCTAACTCGCCGCCCCGTCCGCAGCTTCCCCCCAATCCTCCTATGGGTTTTTTCACGTACCTGACCGGTTTCGGCGGCCGCGACATGGCGGTCGACCTCGGCACCGCCAACACGCTTGTGTACGTGCGTGGGCGCGGAATCGTGCTCTCGGAACCCAGCGTCGTCGCGGTCGACTCGCGAACCGGCGAGGTCCACGCCGTCGGGATCGAGGCAAAGCGGATGCTCGGCCGTACGCCGGGCACGATCTCAGCGATCCGGCCGCTGAAGGACGGGGTGATCGCCGACTTCGAGGTGACCGAGGAGATGCTCCGGCACTTCATCCAGAAGGTCCATCAGAACCGCTGGGCGCACCCGCGCGTCGTCGTATGCGTGCCGAGCGGTGTGACCGGCGTCGAGAAGCGCGCGGTCGAGGAGGCGTGCCTGTCCGCCGGCGCGCGCCAGGCATACCTGATCGAGGAACCGATGGCCGCCGCGATCGGCGCCGGGCTCCCGGTCGGCGAGCCGACCGGGTCGATGGTCGTTGACATCGGCGGGGGGACGAGCGAGGTCGCGGTGATCTCACTCGGCGGGATCGTCGTCTCGCAGTCGATTCGCGTCGGTGGCGACGAGCTCGACGAGGCGATCATCAACTACGTCAAGCGGGAGTACAAGCTGCTGATCGGACAGCAGACCGCCGAGGAGGTCAAGCTCGAGATCGGCTCGGCATTTGCGATGCCGGAGGAGGTCCAGGCGGAGATTCGCGGGCGAGACATGGTCTCCGGGCTGCCGAAGACGGTCGTCCTCACGAGCGAGGAGATTCGTGGCGCGCTCGAGGAGCCGGTCTCGCAGATCATCGACGCCGTCAAGGAAACGCTCGACCGCACCCCGCCCGAGCTCGCCTCCGACATCATGGATCGTGGCATCATGCTGGCGGGAGGTGGCTCGCTGCTACAGGGTCTCGAGGAGCGCCTGCGTCACGAGACGCAGATGCCGGCCCATCTGGCCGAGTCGCCGCTGACCTGCGTCGCGGTCGGCTCGGGGAGATCGTTGGAGGAATTCGAGGCGATCCACCGTTCGAGCAAGAATTCACGTAACCGGCGCCGCCGCTACTAGGTTTCCGGACCTGGCCTGAGGCGGTGCGGAGCAAGACTTTGGAGACAAGCACCACGTGCATGACAAGCAAGTTCGGCGCCGGCGCGCGGTCCTCGCGCTGCTCGTCGTCGTTTCCCTGATCCTGCTGACGGCGTACTTCGGCGAGTCGCCGAGCAGCCCGCTCCACAGCGTGCAGCGCGGGATCGTCGAGGTGCTGTCTCCGATCCAGGAGGGCGCGAGCAGAGCGCTGAAGCCGGTCCGTGACGTGGCCGGCTGGTTCTCGAGCACCTTCAACGCGAAGTCGCAGCGGGACAAGCTGCAAAAGGAGGTCAACCAGCTCCTGGCGCAGAACGCGAGCCTCAAGCAGGCTCTGATCGAGAACCAGCAGCTCAAGCAGCAGGTCGGCCTCGACGACAGCAATGCGATCAGCTCGTATAAGCCTGTCGCTGCCCACCTGATCTCGCGCGACCCGACCCTGTGGTACGCGACGATCGAGGTCGACAAAGGCTCCGACGACGGCGTTCGCGTCGACGATCCGGTGACGGGCGACGGCGCGCTGGTCGGCAAGGTGTCGCTCGTCGCGCCGACCGTGTCGTTCGTCACGCTGATCACCGATCACTCGTTTGCCGTCAGCGCCGAGGTGCAGGACAGCCTCGGCGACACCGGCGTGCTCGTCCCCAAAGTCGGAGACCCGAACTCGCTGCTCTTGCAGTACCTGCCACCGCACGCTCCGATCAGCGTCACGAACCCGCCGCTGCACGTCGTCACCTCGGGCTTCAAGTCGGGGCCACTGGACTCGCTGTATCCGCCGGGGATTCCGATCGGCTGGGTCTCGAGCGCCAACCAGAACGATCTGATCAACAACCGCGAGGTCCAGGTCACGCCGTTCGCCGACCTGCGCCATCTCGACTTCGTGCAGATCCTGACCCACGTAAACGCCGGCACGCAGCGGGCGCAGGTCCCGTGATCCTGACGCTGTGAGGGAATCGCTTCGACTTCCTGTTCGCCTCGTTCTGCTGGCGTTCGTGACCGTCGTGCTCCAGCAGGCGGCGATCTCTCAGATCTCGATCTTCGGCGTGAGCGCCGACATCACCCCGCTCGTGGTGATGTCGATCGGGCTGCTGACCGGATCGCTGCTCGGCGCCATCGCCGGCTTCGGGATCGGACTGTTCGTCGATACGGTCGCCGTGCAGACGCTCGGGGTCACCTCGCTGCTGTACATCGCGATCGGCTACTGGTCCGGGCGCCTGCGAGAGCTGCGCGATCCCGCCCACGGCCTCGTCCCGCTCGCACTCGGCGCGGCCGCGACCGCTTTCGCCGGGATCGGGATGACGCTCATCCAGTTCCTGCTCGGCGTCGAGTCGCCGGTCAGCCTGCTCCTCGTTCAGCAGCTGTTCATCGTCGTCCTCGTCAACACGCTGATCGCGCTGCCGGTGTATGCCGCCGTGCGGCGGATCATCCAGCCGGCCTTGCCGGACGATCCGCGCCGCAGGCGCCGGCGCGCGTACACGACCGGCGGGCTCAGCCCGCTCCAGCGCCCGTCCGAGCGTCTCGGCCAGATCCCCCGCTCCGCGCGATGATCCAGCTTCCGGAAGACAGGCGGCCACCGCTCACCCCACAGATCGCGCTCCGCGTCGCGGTCGTCGGGAGCATCGCGCTCGCGATGTTCGCGATCATCTTCTTCCGCCTGTGGTTCCTGCAGGTGCTCTCGGGCGACCAGTACCTCGCGCAGGCGAGCACCAACCAGGTCCGGACGCTGCGGATCGCCGCGCCCCGCGGCGAGATCGTCGACTCGACCGGCAACAACATCCTCGTCGACAGCAAGCCGTCGATCGCGGTTGAGCTCTCGCCCCCGGATCTGCCGAAGAACCGGGCCGCCCGGGGCAGGCTCTACCGGCGCCTCGCGACCGTGCTCGGCCTCTCGACGCAGCGCAGACGCTGCCCCGTCGCGGGGCAGGGCGTCCTGCGTCTGGCGGAGATCCCGTGCGACGTGCGCCAGCAGGTGGCGCTGCTGCCCTACGCCGACGTCCAGGTCGCGACCGACGTCCCGTGGCAGGTCCAGGCCTACCTCGCCGAGCGCCAGGATCAATTCCCGGGCGTGAACGTCCAGCAGGTGTGGCTGCGACGGTATCCGCGCAATGACCTTGCGGCCCAGCTGTTCGGCACGGTCGGCCGGATCACGCCGCAGGAGATCCACGACCCGCGCTACCGCGGCGTGTCGCAGAACTCCGTCGTCGGCCAGTCGGGGCTCGAGTGGTACTACGACCGGTATCTGCGCGGCGTCGACGGGTCCGAGCGGGTGCAGGTCGACGCGCTCGGCCATTTCACGCGCTACCTGAGCAGCACGAAGCCCGTCTCCGGGAACACGCTCAAGCTGTCGCTCAACCTGCAGCTCCAGCAGGCCGGTCAGCAGGCGCTCGCCGAGGCGATCGCGAACAGCCCGCCGGCGCCCGCGGGCGCGTTTGTCGCGATGAACCCGACGAACGGCGAGATCTACGCGATGGGCTCGCTGCCGACGTTCAACCCGAACGTCTTCAACGGAGCCCACCCGATCTCCTACGCGCAGTACAACAAGCTGTTCGGCCAGGCGGCCGGTTATCCGCTGCTCAACCGGGCGATTCAGAGCTCGTACCCGACGGGATCGACGTTCAAGGGGATCACGGCGACCGCCGCCCTCCAGAGTGGCGCCTGGAACCTCACCGACACCTACGACGACAGCGGCCAGTTCCAGGACGCGCCGGGTGTCTTCCGCCACAACGCCGGTCACGCCGTGTACGGCGTGCTCAACATCACGCAGGCGATCATGGTGTCCTCCGACGACTTCTTCTACAACCTCGGGGCGCGGCTGAACGTCGACGTGCCGAAGGGGGGTGCGCTCCAGCAATGGGCGCGAGCATTCGGGATCGGGCGCGCGACCGGCGTCGACCTCGGCGGCGAGAACGCCGGGCTGCTGCCGAGCCCGGAGTGGCGGACCAAGCGCGACGCCGAAGAGGTCGCGTACGAGCGCAAGCACCACGTGCCGTGCTGCACCCTGAGCGACAAGCGCCCGTGGTCGGTCGGCGACAACGAAAACCTCGCCGTCGGCCAGGGCGACCTCGAGGCGACCCCGCTGCAGCTGGCCGTCGCGTACTCAGCGCTCGAGAACGGCGGCAACATCGTGCGCCCGCACGTCGGCCAGGAGGTCGACGATCCCTACGGGAGCGTGCTGACGCGGATCAATCCCGCACCGCTGCGCCGTCTGGCGATCGCGCCGCAGAACCTCGATGCGATCCGGACCGGGCTGCACGACGCCGCATCGGTGCCCGGCGGTACCTCGGCTGACGTGTTTGCCGGCTGGCCGCAGTCGCAATTCCCCGTCTACGGCAAGACCGGGACCGCCCAGCACGACAATCAGGCCGACCAGTCGTGGTACGTCTGCTACGTCCCCGACTCCGTCAAGCCGATCCTCGTCGCCGTGACCGTCGAGCAGGGCGGCTTCGGCGCCCAGGCCGCGGCTCCGGCTGCGCGCGAGATCCTCTCGCAGTGGTTCTTCGGCAAGCGCGGCCAGTTCGTCGCCGGAACGTCCAAGACGCTATGAGTGCGACCCCGATCCATCCGGTCGACGAAGCCGCCGCGCCGCGCGTACGAACGCTGCCGCTGTTCGACCCGCTGCTGCTGCTCGCGGCGCTCGGCTTGGTGGCGTGCTCGCTGATGACGCTGAAGGGCGCGACGAAGACGACGAACCCGGGACACCCGCTCTACTACGTCGAGCGCCAGGCGATCTATGCCGCGATCGGCCTCGTCGTCGCGCTCGTCCTGTCGCAGATCGATTACTCCCGGTTGCGCGAATATCGCTATGCCTTCTATGGGCTGCTGATCGCGCTCAACATCGTCGTGTTCGGGATGCCCGCAGTGCGCGGCGCGCGACGGTGGATCCCGCTGCCGTTCTTCCAGGTGCAGTCATCGGAGTTCGGCAAGGCGCTGCTGATCATCGCGCTCGCGGCGTTCGCGGTCGACCGCGCACGTCGCCTGCACGAGCGGCGCACGACCGCGCGGATCATGCTGTTCGCGCTGCTTCCGGCGCTGATCGTGATCCCCCAGCCAGACCTCGGCACCGGGCTCGTGTACGTCTCAATCGCATTCATGATGCTCGTGTTCGCCGGCACCTCGTGGAAGCAGCTGACCGGCCTGGCGGCGATGTTCGTCGCCTCGATCGTGCTGGTGCTCGTCGCCGCGCCGGCGACGGGCGTGCACGTGCTCAAGCCCTACCAGGTTCAGCGGTTGACGGGATTCCTCAATCCATCCCGGGACCCGCAGAACCAGACGTACAACATCCTTCAATCCGAGATCGCGATCGGATCCGGCCAGAAGACCGGTCGCGGTGTCGCCGACGCCACCCAGACGAGCCTTCACTTCCTTCCCGAGAACCAGACCGACTTCATCTTTGCGGTCGTGGGGGAGACCTACGGGTTCGTCGGCGCGGCGCTCGTGCTATCGCTGTATGCGTTATTGATCTGGCGCTCGTTACGAATCCTCACGCTCGCGAAGAACCTGTATGGCACGTTGATCGCCGCAGGGATCCTTGCGATGCTGATGTTCCAGGTGTTCGTGAACGTGGGTATGACGATCGGGATCATGCCCATCACGGGTGTGCCGTTGCCGCTGATGAGCTATGGCGGCTCCTCGGTGCTCGTGACGTTCATTGCCATCGGCCTGCTGCAGTCGATCTACATCCAGGCTCGGATGTCGGCTGCCGGCAAGAGTCGGGCGTTGCTCTCATGACGCGCCCACTCACATTCCGCTTTGCCCGCGCCGCGTCACGCGCGCCGGGCGTTAACCGTCTGCGCCCTGCCTGCCGACAGGTTCAGGGTGCGAATCGATTCAAAGGACTGACACACATTGAAGAAGCAAGTTTTGGTCAGCGTCGACCGTGGGGAGACACGGGTCGCGCTGCTGGAAGCGACGGGTACCGTCGCTCAATCCAAGCCCGGCACCCGGCGCCGGCGTAAGACCGTCAACCCAGCCGCCGGCTACCACGTCGCCGAGTTGTACCTCGAGCGTCGCGGCGCGCGGTCGATCGTCGGTAACATCTACAAAGGGCGCGTCGACAACGTGCTCGCGGGCCTCGAGGCGGCGTTCGTCGACATCGGCCTCGAAAAGAACGGGTTTCTGCACGTCGACGAGATCGTGCTGCCCGGCGTCGAGGCGCCGCGGCGGGGCCGCGGCGGCTCGCGCGACGGCCGGCAGATCAGCGACATGCTCAAGCCGGGTCAGGAGATCGTCGTCCAGGTCGTCAAGGATCCCCTGAAGACGAAGGGGGCGCGGCTCTCGATGGATCTCACGATCGCCGGGCGCTACATGGTGCTCGCGCCGTTCGGCGAGGGCGTCGGGGTCTCCCGCCGGCTCGACGACAAGGAGCGCGAGCGGCTGCGTAAGGAGGCCGCCAAGCTCGATCTCAAGGGCTCCGGCGCGATCATCCGGACCGCCGCTCAGGGCGCCAAGCGCGCCGATCTCGAGCGCGAGCTGCTGTACCTCTTCAAGCTCAACGAGGTGCTGCAGAAGCGGGTCGAGGAGAGTCCGGCCCCCGCACTCGTCTTCCAAGAAGCCGACCTCTCGGTGCGCGTCGTCCGCGACATCTTCTCCGAGGCGTTTGAGCGCGCGATCGTCGATGACCCCAAGCAGCATCACCGGCTCGTCTCGTTCTTCTCTCGGACCGCGCCCGAGCTCGTCGATCGCGTCGAGTTGTGGGAGGAGAAGCGGCCGCTGTTCGAGACCTTCGGGGTCGAGGACGTACTCGCCTCGACGCTCTCGCGTCGCGTCGACCTTCCCAGCGGCGGCTATCTGATGATCGACTACGCCGAGGCGCTGACGGTGATCGACGTCAACTCCGGTTCGTTCATCGGCCGGGGCAAGGGCGCGCGGTTGGAGGACACGATCACCAAGACCAACCTGGAAGCCGCCGAGGAGGTCGTGCGCCAGCTGCGGCTGCGCGACATCGGCGGGATCATCGTGATCGACTTCATCGACATGGCGCGCGCCCGCAATCGCGACGCCGTCTTGAAGACGCTCCGCAAGGCGTTGGACGAGGATCGGACGAAGACGTTCGTCGTCGAGATCTCGCCGTTGGGATTGGTCGAGATGACCCGCCAGAACGTCACCGACGGCGTGCGCGAGATCATGACCCGGCCGTGCCCGACCTGCGACGGCGAGGGTGTGATCAAGTCCGAGGAGACGATCGCGATCGAGTTCGAGCGCCGGATGCGCGACCTGGCGAAGGACACGGACGCCGAGGCGCTCCTGATCCAGATGAACCCGCGCGTCAGCGCCGAGTTCACCGGCAACGATGCGCGCGTGCTCCAGGCGATCGAGGCGGAGACCGGCAAGTGGTTCCACTTCGAAGGCTCCGAGGGCCTGCCGCTCGAGCATTTCGCCGTGCTGATGGAAGCCGACCGCGAGCAGGTGCTCGAGCGGGCGCTGCCGTTCCGCGAAGGCGAGGAGGTCCATGTCGAGATCGTCGAGCCGCACATGTACAGCCCGGGCGACGCGGTCGCCAAGATCGACGGCTACATCATCTCGATCACGGGCGGCACGCCGTACGTGGGCGAGAAGCACCTCGTGCGGATCGAGGAGGTCGGTCGCACGGCCGCCCGGGCTTCGCTCGTCGACGTCGCTCCAGCCGCGGTCGACGGCCGTGGTTCGGCCTCGGGCGCGGAAGATTCGGGCGATGTCCTAGAATCAAAGCCTCGGCGCCGCGGCCGCAGAGGCGGACGGCGCCGTTCCGGCGCAAAGGCCGAGTCGGCCTCGGGCACCTCCTCATCTTCTGACTAGACCATGTCGTACGCAATCGTGAGAACAGGCGGCAAGCAGTACCGCGTCGAGCAGGGCCAGTCCCTGCTCGTCGAGCGCCTGCCCGCCGACGACGGAGCGAGCGTCGAACTCGAGCCGCTGCTCTACGTCGACGGGGCGACCGTGCTCGACGGCGATGACCTCGCGGAGGTCAAGGTGCAGGCGCGGGTCGTGGCGCACGAGCGCGGGCCGAAGCTGCGCGTCGTGAAGTTCAAGCCGAAGCGCGGCTACAAGCGGCGCACCGGGCACCGGCAGGATCTGACGCGGATCGAGGTGACCGGCATCACGCTGGCGGCGCGGTCCTCGCGCGAGCCGGCGTCGGAGCAGGTGCCCCAGCCGGTCGCCGCCGCCGAGCCCGCGCCCCAGCCGGTCGCCGCCGCCGAGCCGGCACAACCTGAACCTTCCACTTCGGAGAGCACCGATGGCGCATAAGAAAGGCCTTGGCTCTTCCCGCAACGGCCGCGACTCGAACGCCAAGCGCCTCGGCGTGAAGGTGTTCGCCGGCCAGACCGTCACCGGCGGCGAGATCATCGTCCGCCAGCGCGGAACGCGCTTCAAGCCCGGTGACGGTGCCGGGATCGGCAAGGACGACACGATCTACGCGCGCGCCGCGGGCACGGTCGCGTTCACGCGCGGCCGTCGCGGGCGCGTGATCTCGGTCGTCCCAGGCGACGCCGCCGAGTAGCGCTTTTTTACAGAGCCGGCACGGGTTGCGTCTTGTTCGGTGACGCGATCCCTGTGACGCTGCGGCTATGGCCGAGGCGCCGCACGGGGATTGGCTGCTCCCGCCCGCCCCTCAGGCGGAAAGAGCCATTCTCCTCGTGCGGCGTCTCGCCGATCGCCAGTTCGGCCGGGTCGCCCGTCGGCAGCTGCATTGGCTGGGCATCAGCAACGGGCAGATCGGCCGATGGGTCAAGTCCGGTTACACGCCGCGTGTTCTTCCCGGCGTCTACGCCGTCGGTCACGCGGCGCCGAGCGTCGCCGGTGATCTCGCGGCCGCGCTCCTGTACGCCGGGCCGGGAGCGATGCTCAGCCACGCGAGCGCTGCGTGGTGGCACGGACTGCTCAAGGCGAGGCCGATCACGATCGACCTCACCACGCCGCGGCGCTGCCAGGCGCTCCCGCCGCAGATGAAGATCCGCATCCACGATCGGCGCGACCGCAATCGGATGTGGCGCAACGGACTCCCGGTCACGAGCGTGCCGGATACGCTGCTCGACTGCTCGTCGGCCGGGGCGGCCGTCAACGACCTCCGCCGTCTGCTCGCGCAGGCGGACTACCGCGGCCTGCTCGATCCGCAGGTAGTCCAGGCGGCCTGCCGGCCGGGCCGATCCGGCAGCGCGACGCTGAGAGCCGCGCTCGATCGCCATCTCCCGCTGCTCGCGCAGACCCGAAGCCCCCTCGAGGACGTCTTTGTCTTTCTCTGCGAGGCTGCCGACGTCCCGCTCCCGGAGGTCAACGTGCCGGTCGCCGGTGTCACCGTGGATGCCCTGTGGCGCGAGCGGCGGCTCGTCGTCGAACTCGACGGCCGTGACAACCACCGCACGCCCGCGCAGATCGAGCGGGACCGCCACAACGAGCTGCGGCTACGGCGGCTCGATTTCCTCGTCATCCGCTACACGTGGTGGCAGGTGACGCAGGAATACGCGCTCGTCGCGCCCGATCTCCGGGCGGCATACGACCGTCACGTCAACTACACGCGAGACGTGTAATGCTCCCGCGCGTGAGGAGAGCTGCCGTCGCGATGATCGTGATGCTCACCGCGGCGTGGGCACCGTCGGCAGCTATGGCCAAGGTCGCGCCGTTCACTGCGCGCGGCAGCGCGGAGCAGGTCGACGTGACGGGCGCGAAGCCACACCAGCTGTTGCGCCTCGTCGACCGGCGTGGTCGCACGGTGCAGTCGCGCACCGTCGACGTCCTCGGGGCGCTGCTGTTCCGCAACGTCGCGCCCGGCAACGGCTACCGCGTGCGCGCCCCCACCGGCGTCCAGTCGCCGGCGCTCACGGTCCTCTCCAACCGCCCGGCCCCGCCGAGCACGACGATCTACAACCAGCGGATCCCGACGATGGGGTACGGCTATCTCACGACCCGCGACGGCACGAAGCTTGCGATCGACGTGCGGCTCCCGGGAGGCAACGGCCCGTACCCGACGCTGATCGAGTACGCCGGCTACGGCTACGCCGACCCGTTCCACGGGCCCGACAGCGGGATCGCCCAGATCGCCAACCTGCTCGGGTTCGCCGTCGTCGACGTCAACATGCGCGGCACAGGCTGCTCAGGCGGTGCGTTCGACCTGTTCGAGCCGTTGCAGGGCCTCGACGGCTACGACGTGATCGAGACGGTAGCGCGCCAGCCATGGGTGCTTCACCACAAGGTCGGGATGATTGGCGTCTCCTACGGCGGGATCAGCCAGCTGTTCGTGGCTGCGACGGACCCGCCGAGCCTCGCCGCGATCAGCCCGCTGTCTGTGGTCGACCGCACGTCGACGACGCTTCTGTATGACGGCGGGATCCTCAACACGGGGTTCGTCATTCCCTGGGCAGAGCAGCGCGTGCACGACGCCGAGCCCGCGTCGGCGAGCGGGGGCCAAGCGTGGGCGCTAAAGCGGATCGAGGCCGGCGATCAGACGTGCAGGGCCAACCAGGCGCTTCACGCCGAGGCGGTCAACCTGATCGCGAAGATCCACGCCAATCCGTTCTACGTTCCCTCGATCGTGGATCCGCTCGACCCAATCACGTTCGTCCACAAGATCAAGGCGCCAGTGTTCCTTGCCTGTCAGTTCACCGACGAGCAGACCGGTGGTCACTGTCCCGACCTGGCGGAGCATTTCACGGGCACGGCGCACAAGTGGTTCACCTTCACCAACGGTGTCCACACCGACTCGCTCGACCCGGCGACCTTCAACCGCTGGTACGACTTTCTCGAGCTCTACGTCGCCCGGCAGCTGCCGGACCTGCCGGCAGCGGTCAAGGCCGCGGCGCCGACGATCTTCCAGGCCGCGCAGGGGGTGAAAGGCGTCACGCTCCCACCCGACCCGCTCCAGGGTCTTCCCAGCTACGGAGCCGCATTGGCGGCATTCCAAAGGCTGCCCCAGGTCCGAATCCTGTTCGACAACGGAGCCGGCTCCTCGACGCCGGGCAACCCGATCCCCGGGTTCGAGCAGTCATTCTCCCGCTTCCCGATCCCGGGAACGACCGCTCGCTCGTGGTACCTCGAGGCCGGCGGTTTGCTGTCGGACGCTCAGCCGACCCGGGCCGGCACCGACTCGTTCACGTGGAACAAGACGGCGCGGCCAGCGACCGATTTCACCGGCGATACCGGCGGTGGGCCTGGTGGGCTCTGGAACGCGACGCCGAACTACAACTGGACGCAGAACCCTCCCGGGACGGCTGCGTCGTATCTGACCAATCCGCTGAGCTCGAACACGGCGATTGTCGGCGGTGGATCAGTGCAGCTGTGGATCAAGTCCTCGACGTCAGACGTCGACCTCCAGGTCACGGTTACGGAGGTGCGCCCCGACGGCAAGGAGACGTTCGTCCAGAACGGGTGGCTCCGTGCCAGCGATCGCAAGCTTGACCCGGCGCAGAGCACACTACTCGCGCCCTTCCCGAGCTTCCGGCAGGGCGACGCTGCGCCGCTTGCAAAAGGCCGGCTCACCGAGCTGACGATCCCGCTCTATTACGAGGGCCACGTGTACCGGGCAGGGTCGCGCATCCGCATGATCATCTCTGCGCCCAGCGGCGACCAGCCGATCTGGGCGTTCGCCAACACCGTGCCCTCCGGGCACGCGACGGTCCAGATCGCCCACTCCCCGCAGATGCCCTCACGGCTCGTGCTGCCGCTCGTCCCCGGCGTGCAGGTGCCGACGGCGCTGCCGCCGTGCCCCGGCCTGCGCGGCGAGCCGTGCCGGACGTACGTGCCCCCCGCGGTCGCGCCGTAGGCTCAGCCCGACTGCGCGGTCGGCCGCACGAGAATCTCGTTGACGTCGACGTGCGGCGGCTGCGAGACGGCGAACATCACGGCGCGCGCCACGTCGTCGGGCTCGAGCGCGTTCGAGACCGGGTTGTCGAAGAATGGGGTGTCGACCATCCCCGGCTCGATCAGCGTGACCCGCACGCCCGTGTCGTTGCACTCCTGGCGCAGCGCTTCGCCCATCGCGGTGACCGCAAACTTCGTCGCCGAGTAGAGCGAGCCCGGCAGCGCGCGTCGGCCCGCGACCGAGCCCGTGAGCAGAAAGTGGCCGCGGGCGTCCGTGATCGCCGGCAGCGCCGCGCGGATCGTCAACGCCGCGCCGTACACGTTCGTCAGCACCATCGAGCGCCAGAACTCCGGGGACTCCTTGAGAAATCCCCGCGCGGCACCGAAGCCCGCGTTTGCGAACGCGACGTCGAGCCGTCCGAAGCGATCGAGCGCCGCCTGCACCATCGCCTGCTGCTGCTCCCATTCGGTCACGTCACAGCCGACCGCGAGCGCCCGCTGATCGCCTCCCAGCTCCTCGGCGAGGGCCTGCAGGCGATCGGTCGAGCGCGCGGCAACGACGAGGCGGTAGCCGGCCGCAGCGGCGTGACGGGCGGTGGCGGCGCCGATGCCGCTCGAGGCGCCCGTGATCAGAAACACCGGATCGGAGGAATTGGACATATTTGAAGCATGCAGGATCGTGCGAGGATCCACGTCGTGGCCGGAGCCGGCGGCAATGGCTGCATGAGCTTCCGCCGCGAAGCGCATGTGCCGCGCGGCGGGCCCGACGGGGGCGACGGCGGCCGCGGGGGCGATGTCGTGCTCGTCTGCGACGACTCGCTGCGCGATCTCGAGGCGTTCCGGCGCAGGGCCCATTTCAAGGCGCCCCGGGGCGGACACGGCCAGGGGGCACTCCGCCACGGAGCGGACGGGCAAACGCTCGACATTTCGGTTCCGCCAGGAACCGAAATACAGGTCGAAGCGGACGGCACCACACATGACCTCGTCCGCCCGGGTCAGCGCGCCGTCGTCGCGCGCGGCGGGTCCGGCGGCCGGGGGAACAAGCGCTTCGCGGGGCCGACCCATCAGACGCCGCGCTTTGCCGAGCGCGGGCTGCCCGGCGAAGAATCGTGGCTCACGCTCCAGCTCAAGCTGCTCGCCGACGTCGGCCTCGTCGGGCTCCCGAACGCCGGGAAGTCATCGCTGATCGCGCGCCTCACCCGCGCCCAGCCGAAGATCGCGGACTACCCGTTCACGACGCTCTCCCCGGTGCTCGGCACGCTCGAACGCGACGATCGCCAGCTCGTGATCGCCGACATTCCCGGGCTGATCGAGGGCGCCAGCGCGGGCGCCGGCCTCGGTCACGAGTTTCTTGCGCACGTCGAGCGCACGCGCCTGCTCGTCCACGTGCTCGACATCAACCCGCTCGATGGATCCGATCCCGTCAGCAACCACGAGACCATCGAGCAGGAGCTGGAGCTGCACGATCCGCGGCTGGCGGCGCTGCCGCGGATCCTGGCGCTGTCGAAGGTCGACCTCGTCGACGCGCAGACGGCGGCAGCCGCGCGCACGCAGTGGCGCCGGCGGCTCGGACCAGACGTGCCTGTGATCCTCACCTCGTCGGTGACGCACGCCGGCCTCGAGGAGCTGGGGGTCGAGCTCCTGCGGCGGGTGCCGGTGCAGCAGCCCGGCGACGAGCAGCCGCAACCGCTCGACGAGGAGCTCGCCGAGCATCGCGTGTTCCGTCCGTCGGCGCGGCGGTCTTACCGCGTGGAGCGCGTCGGCGAGCGCAGTTACCGCGTCACGGGCGCCGGGATCGAGCGGCTGCTCGCCCGCTATGACCTCGACAACGAGGAGGCGCTGGCGCACCTCGAACGCCGGCTGCGAGGGATCGGCGTCATCCGTGCGCTTCAGGACGAGGGCTTCGAGCCGGGCGACGACGTCGAGATCGCCGGCGTCGCGTTTGAACTCGATCCGAACGTGTAGGATCGCGCGCTGGCCGGATAGCCAACTCGGAGAGGAGAACGGATGCGTCGTGCAGTGAGCGCGGCAATCGTGGTGATCGTCGCGGCGCTGGGTGCTTCGGCGGCGAGCGCGAAGGTTCTGCGGGTCGGGACGTTCCACGGAATCGCGGGTCAGTTCAGATCGATTCAGGCGGCCGTTGACGCGGCCAGACCGGGTGACTGGATTCTGGTCGGCCCCGGCGACTACAAGGAGCTATCTGAGCGGGCGCCCAAGGGGCGGCCCGACCTGCCGGCCGGCGTGCTGATCACGACGCCGCGGCTCTATATCCGCGGCATGGACCGAAACGCCGTCGTTGTCGACGGCACGAGGCCCGGCTCGCCGACGTGCAGCCGCAAGGCCTCCGATCAGGAGTACGGGCCGACGCTCAAGCATCACCGCGTCGGTCTCAACGGCCTGCTCGTGTGGAAGGCCGACAACGTCTGGATCCAGAACCTGACGGCCTGCAACTACCTGCACGGCTCCGGCGACACCGGCAACGAGATCTGGTGGGACGGCGGTCAGAACGGCATCCACCCATACATCGGCGGACACGGGTTCATCGGCTCGTTCTTGAACGCCACCAGCACGTTCTTCAAGAGCAACACGACCGCAGCTCAGTACGGCATCTTCTCGAGCAACTGGAGCGGCGGCACCTGGGATCAGACCTACACGAGCAACTTCAGCGACTCGGGCTACTACATCGGCGCGTGCGTGCAAGTGTGCAACCAGGTCATCGACCACGGGCACGCGGAGTACAGCGTGCTTGGGTACTCGGGTTCCAACTCGGGGGGGACGCTGGTCGTCGAGAACTCCGAGTTTGACAACAACCAGGACGGGTTCGACACCAACAGCCAGAACGGCGATAACCCCGCGCCCCAGAACGGCGCGTGCCCGAAGGGCGTCAAGCCGCCGGTTCCGGGGGTCAGCACCTGCTGGGTGTTCATGAACAACTTCGTCCATGACAACAACAATCCGAACGTTCCGGCGCTCGGGGCTGCGGCCGCCGGCCCGCTCGGCACCGGCGTGTCGATGTCGGGCGCGCGCAACGACACGCTCATCAACAACCACTTCGTCGACAACAATGCCTGGGGCGTCATCTTCGTCGGCTATCCGACCACCGGCAAACCGTGCATCGGCGGCACCTTGAACGCGTCGCTGCTCGGCAAGGGGAGCTGCCTTTTCGAAGGATGGGGCCGTCATCTGATCGACAACACGTTCACCAACAACGGCGCGTTCGGGAACCCGACCAACGGCGACTTTGAGCGCCTCAGCCTGGAGGAGGCGCCGAGCGACTGCTTCAGCGGCAACATGGACACGGCGGGCAACCTCACGTCGGTGTCGGCCGCGCTCGAGCAGACGTATCCGACCTGCACGACGAGTCCGGTCGCCGCGGACCTCAACGTCGATTTCCTCAACGAGGTCTTGTGCGATTCGTTGATCAACCTCAAGCCGTTCGGCTGCCGGAAGGGCGATCACTATCCCCACCAGACGAAGGTCGTGATGCATCCGCTGCCGAAGGGCCTGAAGACGATGCCGAACCCGTGCGCCGGCGTGCCCGCGAATGCATGGTGCAAGCGAGGCAAGCCCGTCTGATCGAATCGGGCGGTGGGCGTCGCGGACGGCGCCCACCGCTCCGCTCTACATTGCACGGCGATGAGTCCGATCGTCGTCAAGCTGGGTTCGAGCGTCGTCGCCGATGATCGCGGCGAGGTGCGTGCGGACGTGCTCGCCCGGATCTGCGCCGAGGTCGCCGCACTGCAGCGCTCGGGTCAGGCGATGATCATCGTCACGAGCGGGGCGATTGCCCGGGGGATGGGGGCGATGCAGCTGGCGCTGCGGCCGCGCACGATCGATGAGCTGCAAGCAGCAAGCGCCGTCGGACAGGGCAAGCTCTACCGAATCTACGACGAGCTGCTCCAGGCCCACGGCGCGCGCACCGCGCAGGTGCTGCTGACGTTCTTCGACATGAGCGCGCGCACGCACTACCTCAACGCGCGCCAGACGCTGCGCAAGCTGCTCGAATGGCGCGTTGTGCCGGTCATCAACGAGAACGACACGACGACGACCGACGAGATCTCGTTCGGCAACAACGACTTCCTCGCAGCCCAGGTCGCGATCCTGCTCGGCGCCGAGCTGCTGCTGCTGCTGACCGACGCCGAGGGCGTGTTCACGGCCGATCCGCGCACCCACGCCGATGCGCGGCTTGTCTCCGACGTGGCTGACTTCGACGAGCTCGACGGGCTCGACATCGGGCACGCCACCTCGCCGCTCGGATCCGGCGGGATGCGCTCGAAGGTGGTGGCCGCCGAGATGGCCACGGCCGCCGGGATCCCGACCGTGATCGCCGGGGGTCTCACCCCCGGCGTGATCCTCGCGGCGGCCCGAGGCGAGCCGGTCGGGACCCGCTTCGCCGCGCGCGAGGGGCGCTACTCGAGCTTCAAGTTGTGGCTGAAGTACGCGAAGCCGGCACGCGGCAGCGTGATCGTCGACGCCGGTGCCGCGCGCGCGCTGCGCGAAGGCGGCACCAGCCTGCTGCCGGTCGGCGTCGTCGAGGTGATGGGGTCGTTCGACGCCGGCGATGCGGTCGAGATCGCGCACGAGGGCGAACCGGTGGGGAAGGGGATCTCGAACTACTCGGCGGCCGAGCTGCGCACGGTTCGCGGCATGAAGTCCGCCGATGTGCGCGAGCTGCTTCCGCGCGCCAGCGAGGAGGCCGTCCACCGGGACTACTTCGTGCTCGCGTAACCTGTACCGCCGATGGCCACTGCGACACAGTCGGTCGCGCAGACCTGCGCCGAGGCGAAGACCGCTTCGCGGCAACTCGCGATGCTCGGCTCCGCCCTCAAGGATGCCGCGCTCGAGGCGATCGCCGTGGCCCTGCTGGAGCGTCGCGAGGAGATCCTCGAGGCCAACGCCCGTGACCTCGAGGCCGGCCGCGAGAGCGGCCTGTCCTCGGCGCTGATCGACCGCCTCGCGCTCGATCAGCGGCGGATCGCCGACATGGCCGCCGGCGTTCGCACGATCGTCTCGCTGCCCGATCCGGTGGGCGAGGTCATCGGCGGCCACCGCCTGGCGAACGGGCTCGACATCCGCAAGGTTCGAGTGCCACTGGGTGTCGTCGCCGTCGTCTACGAGGCACGGCCGAACGTGACGATCGACGCGGCCGCGCTGTGCCTGAAGTCGGGCAACGCGATCGTGCTGCGCGGCTCGAGTTCGGCGGCGCATTCGAATGCCGTCCTCGCCGGCGTGGCCGCTGAGGCGGTGCTTGGCGCCGGACTGCCGCACGGCTCGTTGTCGCTCGTCGCCGGCGGCGGTCGCGAGGAGCTCGCCGAGCTTGCGACCCAGACCGGCGTCGTCGACCTGATCATTCCGCGCGGCGGTGAGGGGCTGAAGGCCGCATTGAAGGGCGTCGCGACGGTGCCCGTCATCTATGCCGCGTCCGGCAACTGCCATGTGTATGTCGATGCGAGCGCCGATCTCGAGGCGGCGCAGGCGATCGTGCTCAACGCAAAGCTCCAGCGCCCGGGGGTCTGCAACGCGGCCGAGACGCTGCTCGTCCATGCTGAGATCGCCGGCGCGTTCCTGCCGGGCACGCTCGACGCTCTGTCCGCCGCGGGCGTGGCGCTGCACGGCGACGAGCGGGCCCGGGCTGCCGCGCCTGATCTCGAGATCGCTCCCGCGACCGACGAGGACTGGGACACGGAGTATCTTGCGCTCGAGCTGGCTGTCGGCGTCGTTGATTCCGCGGAGCAGGCGATCGCCCATATCAACGCCCACGGAAGCGGACATTCGGAGGCGATCGTCACCCGCGACACGGCCTCGGCGCGCGCGTTCGAGCTCGGGGTCGACGCCGCGTGCGTGTACGTGAATGCCTCGACCCGGTTCACCGACGGCGGCGAATTCGGGATGGGGGCCGAGATCGGCAACTCGACGCAGAAGCTCCACGCGCGCGGACCGATCGGGCTGCGCGAGCTCTGCACCTTCAAGTACCTGGTCGAGGGCGCGGGCCACATCCGTTCGTGAGCGGTCGCGGTTCAGGCTGAGCCGTGCGGGTCGGCATCCTTGGCGGGACGTTCAACCCGCCACACCTTGGTCACCTCGTCTGCGCACAGGAGGCGTATCTTCAGCTCGGTTTGGACCAGGTCGTCCTGATTCCCGCGCGGCTGCCCCCGCATAAGGCCGTCGAGGACGAGCCGGGGCCCGAGCACCGGCTGGCCTTGTGCCGCGTTGCGGTGGGCGCCGACGAGCGCTTTGCCGTATCCGAGATCGAGATGCGGCGCGAGGGGCCGTCGTTCACGGTCGATACCCTTGAAGAGCTGCACTCTCAGACGCCAGATAGCGAGTTGTTCCTGATCGTCGGTGGCGACGTCGCGGCAGGGTTGCCTTCGTGGCACGAGCCGAAGCGGGTGCTGTCGCTGGCGCGGCTGGCAGTCGCCAAGCGCCGCGGCACCTCGCGCGGAGCGGTCGATACTGCGCTCAAGGGGCTCCCCGGCGGCGAGCGGTCGACGTTCTTCCAGATGCCACGCATCGGCGTGTCCTCGACGATGATCAGGCGGCGGGTGAGGGCGGGCGAGCCGATCAGGTATCTCGTGCCCGACGCTGTCGCGGCATACATCCACGAACACAGGCTGTACGGAGGCCCCACAGACAGATGACGCCTGAAGAGATCGCAGAAGCCGTCGCGGACTATGCCGCGGATCGCAAGGCGCTGGACATCGTTCAGCTCGACCTGCGCGCGATCATCTCCTACACCGACTACTTCGTGATTTGCACCGGTCGGTCCGACCGGCAGACGAAGGCGATCCACGACGCGATCCATCAGGGCATGAAGTCCGAGCACGGCCTGCTGCCCCGGCGCGTCGAGGGCCTGAGCCAGGCCCGATGGATCCTGATGGACTACCTCGATGTCGTCGTCCACGTGTTCACGCCGGAGACGCGCGAGTACTACCGGCTCGAGCAGCTGTGGGGCGAGGCCCCCGTGCAGGCGGTGGGCGCGGGCCGATCCTAGAGGGTGGCCAGCAGCTTCGGCGCCACTTCCTTCTTGCGGCTCATCACGCCGGGCAGCTCGATCGTGCTGTCCGTCGGGCGCACGCCGAAGCTCCGTGCGACAGCGGCCATGTCTCCGGCGACGAGCAGGTCTGTCCCCTTCGTCAAGACGTCGGTGATCATCAGCGCATACAGCTGAAAGCCCTTGCGCTCGCGCTCGCGCCGCATCGCCTCGAGCAGTTCGGGCTTGCGCTCGAGCAGGCCCTTGCCGACGACCTCGATCTGCGCGATGCAGATCACCTGCCCACCGGTCACGTTGTACTGCTTGGCATCTCGCGAGACGATCTCCTCGGCGCTGACCTCGGAGACGTCCGCGGTCGACTCGAACATCTCGCGGCCGAACTCAGCGGCGTTCACCGCGAGCACTCGCTCGAGATACTCAACCACCGCATGATCGCGCTCCGTCGTCGTCGGGGAGTTGAGGATCACGGTGTCCGACAAGATCGCGCCGAGCAGCGCCACCGCGGTCGGCCGGCTGGGCTCCATCCCGTTCTGGCGGAAGCGCTCGACCACGAGCGTGGCCGTCGATCCGACCGGATCGAACGTGGCCGTGACGGGGATCCGCGTCTCGATCGAGCCGATGTGGTGGTGGTCGAGGATCTCGACGATCTCGGCTTCGTCGATGCCGCGGACGCTTTGCGCCTGTTCGGCGTGGTCGACGAGCAGCACCCGGCGCCGCGGCGGCGCGACCAGGTCAGAGCGCGTGATCAACCCGACGGGCCGGCGCTCGGCGTCGACGACGACCGCGGCACCGTAGTGGATCTCCTTGATCTGCTCCGAGACGTCCGCGACGAGGTACTCGGTCGTGACCGTCAGCGGGTCCTTCTCCATGTACGCGCGACACGGCGCCGCGAGCGTGATCATCCGGCCGGAGACGTACGTGTCGAGCGGCGAGACGATCACCGCCGCGTCGCGGCTACGGGCGAGCTCGACGATCTCGGGGGTAGGGCTCGAGCCGTTGGAGATCACGACGAGGGCGGCGCCGAGCTCGAGCGCGAGCCGCTGTGCATCGGCCCGGTTGCCAACCACCACGACGTCTCCCTCGGAGATCCCGCTGGACGTGTGCACGTCCATCGAGTGCACCCACACGCGTCCCGCGAGCAGCTTGTCCTCGCCCACGACCAGCTCGGCCTCGAGCACATCGACGACGGCGCTGATGCGAGTGGGGGCTTCCAGCGTCGAGGTCTGCCGCGTCTCGCGGATGAAGCGGCGCGCGAGCGTCCGCTCGGTGACGACGCCGACGAGCGCGCCCTGCTCGTCGACGATCGGAACGAGGTCAAGGTCCGCCCGCGCCATCGCAAAGCCGACCGACCTGATCGGCTCGTGCTGGCTTGTCCACGGGAAGCTGCTCTGCATCACGTCGCCGGCTCGCAACAGCACGTGCGTGAGCAGCCGCGGCTCGGGCGCGCCGCTGCGCTCGAGCACCCACTCCGTCTGCGCGTTCAGCTCGCCCAGCCGGACCGGTACATACTCGTTGTTGCGGTCAAGCCGGCCCTTCAACTCGGCATAGCCGATCGCGGACGCGATCGAGTCGGTGTCGGGATTGCGATGCCCCGTGACGTAGATTGGTGGCACGGCCCGATTATTCCCCCTTGTCAAGCGACGACGGCCTCCTAGCGGTCCGCTGCGCGGCGCGATAGCGTCCTGTCCGACACGAAGTAGCGGGGGTCCGCCGCTGCTTGGACTTGGCCAGCCGACGAAATGGAGATGGCATGCCATCGGCCCCTCAAATTCTCCCGACACAGATCACGCAGGGCACCGCACCCGGGGTGAACTACCGGCTCGAGGGGGAGCTTGTGCCCGTTCTGCATATGGCCCTCAGCGGCCAGATTCCGGTCTATTTCGAGCAGCACGTGCTGCTGTGGAAGTACCCGCAGATGCAGATCGGTCTGCATCCGCTGAAGAAGGGGCTCAAGCGCCGCGTGTTCGGCGGCATGCCGTTGCTGATGCTGGAGGCGCAGTCCGCCGGCGAGATCGCCTTCAGCCGCGACGCGCCGGGGCATGTCGCGGCGATCCACCTGCAGGCCGGCGAGGGCATCGTCGTGCGCGAGCACCAGTTCCTCGCGGCGACCGGCGGCGTCCAGTACGACTACAGCCGGATCAAGGGCTTCGCGAACATGATGTACGGCGGTGGCTTCTTCGTCGATCAGTTCTTCGCCGCGGATCACGAGGGGGTCGTCTGGATCCACGGGTATGGGAATCTGTTCGAGAAGGATCTCGAGCCCGGCGAGACGATCGACATCGAGCCCGGCGGCTGGGTCTACCGCGATCACTCCGTGTCGATGACCCAGGAGGTCTACGGCTTCAAGACCGGGCTCCTCGGCGGCGGCGGCAACCTCGTGTTCAATCGCTTCACCGGTCCCGGCCGCGTCTGCCTCCAGAGCGCCTACTACCACCCGCCCGTTGCCGAGGGCAGCGGCAGCAGTGGTCAGCGCGACGCGGGCAGCGCGCTGGGTGACATCGTCGGCGGCCTGTTCAACAACTGACGATGACGTTCCCACCCGGGCATCTCGCGGAACATCCGCTACCGCCGGGCATCGTCGGCGCGCTCAGCCTCGGCGGCTACCAGCTGCTCGCCGATGTCGCCGGCGTCGGCGCCGGCCGGCTCGGACCGCAGGCGTTCCTGCTCGTCGCGCCCGATCCCGATCCGAACCTGCCCGACGCGGGCACCCAGATCGCGCTGCACCAGACGCGCCTCCGCGACGAGAGCGAGGTGTTCGCGATCACCCAACTCGCGGCGCAGCTCGGCTACCTGCGCCTCTCCGGCTACCGGCTGGCGCTCGAGCGCGAGGGCATGCGCAGCAAGATCAACGTTGTCAACCCGGCGACCGGCGGGATCGTCGCGACGATCCCCGGCAAGGGCGGCGGACGCCTGTTCGGCGGCGGCGTCAGCGCGTCCAAGCTCGTCGCGGAGACGCGCGCCCTACCGCCCGCGGGCCCGCCGCCGGACACGCGCAATCCCGAGCTGATGCACCAGGTGCTGCTCGCGCTCGCGCTGCGGGACGAGTCGGTCAGCGGCGTCGAGGCGGCGGAGCTCGCCGACCGCGCGCTCGAGCTGAGCGCCGGCAACCCGGCACTCGATCCCCCGGCTGCCCTGGAGGAGGCGAAGAAGGGGGAGGGAGAGCCGGCGTAGTCTCAGGGAGAGCGTCCCGCAGCCGGAGTCAGGCGAACGCGGGGCTTGCCCCGAAAAGTGACGACGACCTCGTCACCGGCCGCGGCCCGCTCCATCCAATAGCCCAACCGATCCCTGAACGGATTCGAGCCGACCATCGCGGGACCGCGGGCACGGCTCGGACCTGCAGCAGTGGAGCTAGCCGGGCTCGAACCGGCGACCTCTTGCATGCCATGCAAGCGCTCTCCCAACTGAGCTATAGCCCCGACGAAGTCGAAGTCTTGAGCAAGGGTAGTACATGCCACCTGCCCATTGCGCGGGGGAGTCAGCCGAAGACGCACCTCGAGCGCCGGGGCGTCGCGGCGCGACAGACACCGCCCGCCGGACGCCCGGCCGGCTATCCCGGCGGGATGAACTCCGGCACGTCGAGTACATCGTCATCGGGAGGGGGCTCGAAGTCCGCGCGGCCGCGCCCGCGCCCGGCCCGAGTACCTCCCGGGGGCGACCACGACGATCCCGGCGGCGCGCTGCGGCCGGCGCCGCCGTCGATGCGATCGACCTGGGCCATCATTCGGGAGTGGATCATCTGGACGTCGCGGAGCAGGCGCTCGGCGTTCGAGCGCAGGGAGTCGCCCATCTCGCGCAGGTTGCCGACGAGCTCGAGCCCCTCGGTGCGGACGTCGCTCGCGGCCGTGCGGGCGTCGCGGAGCAGGTCGCGTGCCTTCTGCTCGGCCTGATCGACGGTCGCGGCGGCACTCTCGCTCGCCTCGGCTACGGTCTGCTCGGCGGTCGCCTGGGCGCGCTCCATCAGCTCGCGGGAGTCCGTCTCGGCGGCGGCCCTGGTCTGCTCGGCCTCGCTGCGGCCGGCCTCGCGCAGGCGGGCGGCCTCGGCCTGAGCCATCGAAACGATCTCGGCGGCTTCATCCTCGGCCGCCGTGACGCGGTAGTCGGCGGCGCGGTCGGCTTCGGCGATCCGGTCGCGCATCCGCTGCTCGGCCTCCTGGCGCATCCGCTCGGCGGCTTGCTCGGCTGCGGCGACGATCGCCGCGACGCGCTCGGCCGCCGCGGCCGCGCCCGAAGAACCGGAATGTGGGCTGTCGGTCACGGGCTGATCACGGGCTGATCACGGCTGATCACGGGCTGATGGTAAAGCGCGCCCGCCCGCGCGCTCGCAAGAACGGCACCGCGCCGACCCCGCGCCCGACCGCAGCCGCCGCCCCGCGCGCGACGAGGCCCGGCATCGCACTGCAGAAGTAACCTGCGCAGTAGCGATGTCCGACCGCCGCTACGACCCCTCCGAGATCGAGCCCAAGTGGCAGGAGCTGTGGGCGCGCGAGCGCACGTGGGAGGTGCCGAACGAACCGGGCGGAGCCGCACGCGCCGAGTATCCACAGCAGGGCGTACCGGAGAAGTCCTACGTGCTCGAGATGCTGCCGTATCCGAGTGGCGAGCCGCACATCGGGCACCTCAAGAACTACGCGCTCGGCGACGCGATCGCGCACTTCCACCGCCGCACCGGCCGGCGGGTCCTGCACCCGATGGGCTATGACGCGTTCGGCCTGCCGGCGGAGAACCACGCGATCAACACGGGCGTGCACCCGCGCAAGTCGACCGACACCTCGATCGCGGCGTTCCAGAAGGCGTTTCGCTCGTGGGGGATCTCGATCGACTGGAGCCGCGAGTTCGGGACGCACGAGCCGAGCTACTACCGCTGGACGCAGTGGATCTTCCTGAAGCTGCTCGAGCGTGGGCTTGCCTACCGCAAGGAGGCCGCCGTCAAATGGTGCCCGAACGACCAGACGGTGCTCGCGAACGAGCAGGTGATCGACGGTCGTTGTGAGCGGTGTGGCCACGAGGTCGAGCTGCGCCAGCTCGAGCAATGGTTCTTCCGCATCACCGACTACGCCGACCGCCTGCTCGACGACCTCGACGCGATCCGCTGGCCTGAGCACGTCAAGGCGATGCAGCGCAACTGGATCGGCCGCAGCGAGGGCGCCGAGGTCGTGTTCCGCTGCGAGGAGCTCGCGATCGACTACCCGGTGTTCACGACGAGGCCGGACACGCTGTTCGGCGCGACCTTCTTCGTGATGGCTCCCGAGCACCCCGACGTGTTCAGGCTGGCCGCCGGCACCGAGCACGAGCAGCAGGTGCACGCGTACGTCAATCGGACGATGACCGAGTCGATCGAGGAGCGCGGCGCTGCCGAGAAGCCGAAGACGGGCGTTCCACTCGGCCGCACGGTCATCAATCCGGTGACCGGCGAGCAGATCCCGATGTACGTCGCCGACTACGTGCTGATGGAGTACGGGACCGGCGCGATCATGGCCGTGCCCGCTCACGACGAGCGCGATTTCGCGTTCGCGCAGGCGTTCAAGCTCGCGATCACGCGCGTGATCGAGAGCACTGAGACCGACGAGCTCCCGTACGTCGGCGACGGCGTCATGGTGAATTCGGGCGCATTCGACGGGATGCACAATCGCGCGGCCTATGACGCGATCGTCGCGTGGCTCGAGCGCGGCAACCGTGGCCGCACAGCAGTGAGCTTCCGCCTGCGTGACTGGCTGCTCTCCAGACAGCGCTACTGGGGCTGCCCGATCCCCGTCGTGTACTGCGGGGACTGCGGAATCGTTCCGGTGCCGGAGAGCGAGCTGCCGATCGAGCTGCCCGAGATCGAGGACTACCAGCCGAAGGGCCGCTCGCCGCTGGCGACCGCCGAGGACTGGGTCAACACAAGCTGCCCGACGTGCGGCGGCCCGGCGCGGCGCGAGACGGACACGATGGACACGTTCGTGGACTCGAGCTGGTACTTCCTGCGCTACTGCGACGCGCGCAACGACGAGGCGGCGTGGGACCGCCAGATCCTCAAGGCGTGGATGCCGGTCGACCAGTACATCGGCGGCGTCGAGCACGCGATTCTCCACCTGATGTACGCGCGCTTCTTCGTCAAGGCGCTCGCGGACATGGAGCTGCTCGACGTCCAGGAGCCGTTCCAGGCGCTGTTCACGCAGGGCATGATCCTCGGCCCCGACGGCCAGAAGATGTCGAAGTCGCGCGGGAACGTGATCAGCCCGATGCCGATCGTCGAGCGCTATGGAGCCGATGCTGCCCGCTGCTACATCCTGTTCATCGGTCCGCCCGACCAGGACGCAGCATGGTCTGAGACGTCGCTCGCGGGCGTCCACAGGTTCCTCGCGCGGCTGTGGCGCCTCGCCGATGAGCTGGCCGCCCAGCGCGCTCCCGATCCGGAGGTCGGTGTGCCGCAGCCCGCCGATCCGCAGGGCGACGCGCTCACCCTGGTGCGCAAGGTCCACTGGGCGATCGACAAGGTCACACGCGACATGACGGGTCGCTTCGCCTTCAACACGGCGATCGCGGCGATCATGGAGCTCGTCAATCTGCTGTACGACCCGAGCCTCGAGGCGGACACGCAGGCGCGCCGGTTCGCGACCGCGAGCGCCGCCTCGCTGCTGTTCCCGTTCGCGCCCCATCTGGGGGCGGAGGCATACGAGCTGCTGGCCGGCCGCCGGATCTGGGAGGAGCCGTGGCCCGAGGCGGACCCAGCGATGCTCCAGGCCGAGACGTTCGAGCTCGTCTGCCAGGTCAACGGCAAGGTCCGCGACCGCGTCACCGCGCCCACGGGCGCCTCCAAGGACGAGCTGGAGCGCCTGTGCCTCGATGCTCGCGGTGTGCAAGCTCACGTCGACGGCAACGAGATCGCCAAGGTGATCGTCGTGCCCGACAAGCTCGTCAACGTCGTGGTCCGCCGCGGGTGAGCGACGCTCCCTACGTGGCGGTGATCGGCGCGAGCGACGCGACCGCCGAGCAGGAGTGCGCCGCGGAGATCGTCGGGCGGGTGCTGGCGCAGCACGGCGCGATCGTCATCACCGGCGGCCGTGGCGGCGTGATGGCCGCGGCCTCACGCGGCGCTGCCGCGGCCGGCGGAACCGCCGTCGGGATCCTGCCCGGCACCGACCGCGGCGAGGCGAACCGGTGGGTCTCGGTCGCAATCCCGACCGGCCTCGGCGAGCTGCGCAACGGGCTCGTGATCCGGGCGGCAGATGTCGTCGTTGCTGTGGGGGGTGCCTACGGCACCCTGTCGGAGATCGCGCTCGCGCTCCGCGCAGGCCTCACGGTGCTCGGGCTCGACACATGGGCGATCGACGGGGTCGAACGGGCGGGCTCGCCCGAGCAGGCGGCAACCCGGGCGCTCGAGCTCGCCCGCCGGTAGGGTCGGGACCGCGCCCTACACTGGGCCGACGATGGCCGCGTTCAAGCCCGCCTACCTGATCCACGGGGACGATCACGGTCGCCTCGGCGAGCGCCGCAACCGGCTGAGGTCGCTCGCCGAGGCAGAGAGCGGAGCGCAGGGAGTCGAGCTGCTCGAAGGGGAGGACGGGACGCCCGAGGCGATCGCCCGCGCCCTCAGCGCGATGACGTTCGCGTTCGGCCGGCGGTTCATCATCGTCGACGGCGCCGAGCGCTGGAAGGAGAAGGAGCTCGAGCCGCTCAAGGACGCCCTCGCGCACATGCCGCCGGACACGACGGTCGTGTTCTTCGCCCGCGAGGACAGCCGGACAAAAGCCCCAAAGGGACTGCACGAGGCCGTCCGGAAGGCCGGCGGCGACATCAGTGCCGAGCAGAGCGTCAAGCCGTGGGAGCTGCCGAAGTGGGTGCTCGCACGGGCGCGCGAGCTCGACCTCACACTTGAGCCGGACGCCGCCCGCGCGCTCGTGCAGCACGTCGGAGAGCGCCAGCAGCGGCTGCTGCGCGAGCTCGAGAAGCTCGCGCTCGGGTCAGAGCCCGGCGCTCGGATCGACGTCGCCGAGATCGAGGAGCTCACCGCGCCGTCGGCGGAGCGCAAGGCGTGGTCGCTGGCGGACGCGCTCGTCGGTGGAGACGCGGACGAAGCGATCCGGCTGTACCTCGCGCTGCGCGCCCAGGGGGAGCGCGTTCCCGGGCTGTTGTACTGGATGGGCCAGCGGCTCCGGCTCGCGCATGAGCTCGCGCAGGCGATCGAGTCGGGCGTTCCGGACGCTCAGCTCAAGCGCAACCTGCGGATGCCCTCGCGTGCCGCCGACCGCCTCATCGCGGACGCCCGGCGCAGCGGCGCCGACGCCCTCAGACGCGCGATCGAGGAGATCGCCGATCTCGAGCTCGCCTCGCGCGGCGGCTCGGGCGGCGCCGGCGAGGACACAGCCGCGCTGCTGGCGATCACGCGGATTGCGGCGTAGCCGCAATCCGCGCACCGGCCCAGGCCGGCAGTGCGGGGAAGCGATGCGCCGCGGGAAGGCTACGCGTCGGTGCCGCGACGGACGCGCGCCGCGCGGGACTTCTTGCGGGCGCCGGTGTTGCGATGAATCGCGCCGCGCTTGACGGCCTTGTCGATCGTCGACACGAGCTCCTTGTGCTCGGCGTCGGCGGCGGTGCTGTCGCCTCCGGCGACGGCCTGCTCGAGCCGGCGGAAGTACGTCTTGATCTTCGAGGTGTAACGGCGGTTCTCGAGGCGCTCGCGCTCGGCTCGCAGGATTCGCTTCTTCTGTGAGTGAATGTTGGCCATGAGGACGGAAGGCAGACGAAAGCCGCGGACGATCCGCCGCGGCACGCTCGTACTATAGCGAGCTTCGTGGCCTCCGCCGACGACACCATCGCCGTGAGGGCAAGCACACCACGGCGCCGGCTCAGCGTCAACACTGCGATCTTCGCCATCGCGACGATGCTCTCGCGCATCGCGGGCCTCGCCCGCGAAATCATCGCCGCGAGCTACTTCGGCACAGGCGGTCCGGCGTCCGCCTTCACGATCGCCTCGCAGATCCCGAACCTGATGGCGAACCTGTTCGCTCAGGCGGCGTTGTCGGCCGCGTTCGTGCCGGTGTTCACGGACCTGCTCCAGCAGGGCCGCAAACGCGAGGCGTTCAAGCTCGCCTCGACGCTGTTTTGGATCATCCTGATCGCGCTTGGGGCGCTGACCGCTGTCGGGATCCTGACCGCCGGACTGATCATGCCGCTGTTCACCGGCAGCACGTTCGGCCCGGCGCTCGACAACCTCACCGCGGGGCTCGCACAGGTGCTGTTCCCGGTCGTGCTGCTGCTCGGCCTGACCGGCTTGCTCGTCGGGGTGCTCCAGTCCTACGACGAGTTCACGATCCCCGCGATCGCGCCCGCCGTGTGGAACATCGTGATCATCGTCGGGCTGGTCCTGCTGCACCCGCGCTTCGCGCCCGGCAAGCAGATCTACGCATACGCGGTCGCGTGGCTGGCGGCGACGGTGGTGCAGCTGGTGATGGTTGCCTCTGCTTTGCGGAAGATCGACTTCCGCCTGCAGCTGGCGATCGACTGGCGCGACCCGCGCGTCAAGCAGGTGTTCGTGCTGATGCTGCCGGTCACGATCGGGCTCGGGATCGTCAACCTCGACCAGTTGCTCAACTCCGTGTTCGGCTCGCTCGTGTCGCGGCAGGCGCCGCGCGCGATCGACAACGCGTTCCGGATCTACATGCTTCCGCAGGGCGTGTTCAGCGTTGCCGTCGCGACCGTGCTGTTCCCGACGCTGAGCCGACAGGCAGCGCGCCGCGACGTCGCCGGAATGCGGCGCGCGGTCGGCAACGGGATGCGGCAGATCAACCTGCTGCTGATTCCCGCCGCCGCGCTGATGATGGTGCTGGCGACGCCGATCACCCGGCTCGTGTTCCAGCGCGGCCACTTCACCGCGTACTCGACCCACATCGTCTCGATCGCACTGTTCTGGTTCGCGATAAGCCTGCCGTTCGCCGGCGTCAACCTGCTGCTGACGCGCGCGTTCTTCGCGGTCAAGCGGCCGTGGATCCCGACCGGGCTCGCCGGCCTGAACATGATCGTCGACGTGATCGTCAGCCTCGCCCTGTACAAGCCGCTCGGGATCGCCGGGCTCGTGATCGGGACCGCGGCCGCCAACGCCGTCATGACGGCGCTTCAGTACCGCCGCCTCAAGGCCGGCCTCAACGGGCGGCTCGAGGGCGCGCAGACGCTGAAGATCACCGTTCGGATCCTTGTCGCCTCGGCGCTGATGGCGGCGCTGTCGTGGGCGATCTGGAAGGGACTCGACAGCCTCCTCGGACGTAGCCTCATCGCCCAGATCATCTCGGTTGGCGTCGCCCTCTCCGCCGGTGGGGCGCTGTACGCCAAGACGGTCCTGACGATGCGGATCCCCGAAGCCCGCCAGATCGAGGAGCTCGTGCTCGAGCGGATCCGTCGCCGGCCCGCGGTGTAAGCCACCTCGCACGCCGGGCCAAATACCCTTGAAGCAGAGACATGGCCGATCAGGCACACATCCGCAACTTCTCGATCATCGCGCACATTGACCACGGTAAGTCGACGCTGGCCGATCGCATCCTCGAGCTGACCCATACCGTCGACCCGCGGTCGATGCGCGCGCAGGTGCTCGACTCGATGGATCTCGAGCGTGAGCGCGGCATCACGATCAAGGCTCAGGCGGTCCGCGTGTTCTACACGTCGCAGCGCGACGGCCAGACCTACCAGCTGCACCTGATCGACACGCCGGGCCATGTCGACTTCACCTACGAGGTCTCGCGGAGCCTGGCAGCGTGTGAGGGCGCGCTGCTCGTCGTCGACGCCTCCCAGGGCGTCGAGGCGCAGACGGTCGCGAACACGTACCTCGCGGTCGACTCGGGGCTCGAGCTGATCCCGTGCCTGAACAAGGTGGACCTGCCCGGTGCCGAGCCCGAACGCGTTGCCGAAGAGGTCGCCGACCTCCTCGGCGAGCCGGCCGACACGGTCCGCCGGATGAGCGCGAAGACCGGCGAGGGCGTCACCGACGTGCTCGACGAGCTGATCGAGCGGGTCCCGCCGCCCAGCGGCGACCCGAGCGCGAGCCCCCGCGCGCTGATCTTCGACTCCGAGTTCGACCAGTATCGCGGGGTGATCGCCTACATCCGGGTCGTCGACGGGACCTTCACGAAGGGCGAGCCGATCGTCGCGATGCAGGCCCGCACGCACGCCGAGATCGACGACATCGGGTTCTTCACGCCGCAGATGACCTCGGCGGACGGGCTCACCGCCGGTGAGGTCGGCTTCCTCATCACCGGGATCAAGGACGTGACGAAGCTGCGGGTCGGCGACACGCTCACGACCAGAGCGAATCCGGCGACGGAGCCGCTGCCCGGCTACCGCGAGGTCAAGCCGATGGTGTTCTGCGGCCTGTTCCCGATCGATTCCGACGACTACCCGGACCTCAGAGACGCGCTGGAGAAGCTCACCCTGAACGACGCCGCGCTCAGCTGGGAGCCGGAAACCTCCGACGCGCTCGGGTTCGGCTTTCGCTGTGGCTTCCTCGGACTGCTGCACATGGACATCGTGCGCGAGCGCCTCGAGCGCGAATACGACCTCGAACTCCTCGCGACGATGCCGAGCGTCGAGTACGAGGTGACGCTCACCGACGGCACGATCGTTCCGGTCCACAGCCCGACCGACATGCCCGATCCGAACGACATCCGCGAGGTGCGCGAGCCGTACATCCGCGCCTCGATCCTCACGCCGAAGGAGTTCGTCGGGCCGATCATGGAGCTCTGCCAGGAGCGACGCGGCGAGCACGCCGGCATGCACTACCTCTCCTCCGAGCGGCTTCAGATCACCTACGACCTGCCGCTCGCGGAGATCGTGCTCGACTTCTTCGATCAGCTGAAATCGCGCACCCGCGGCTATGCCTCGCTCGATTACGACGTGATCGGGCTGCGCGAGTCAGACCTCGTGAAACTCGACATCCTGCTCGCCGGCGAACCGGTCGACGCGCTGTCGATGCTCGTCCACAAGAGCAAGGCGTACGACGCCGGGCGGACCCTCACCGAGAAGCTCCGCAAGACGATCCCGCGCCAGCAATACGACGTCCCGATCCAGGCCGCGATCGGCTCCCGGATCGTGGCCCGCGAGACGATCAAGGCCTACCGCAAAGACGTGATCGCGAAGTGTTACGGCGGCGACATCACCCGCAAGCGCAAGCTGCTCGAGCAGCAGAAGCGGGGCAAGCAGCGGATGAAGCAGGTGGGCCGGATCGAGGTGCCCCAGGAGGCGTTCCTCGCCGTGCTCGAGCTGGGCGAGAAGAGCTGAGTCGGTCCCCGGGCTCGCGCAGGTACTACGCGCGCCAGCGTCCGGCGCTGGCCTGGTGATGCCACGTGCGACTGTAGTAGCGCCCGTGGGAGCGCGGCCCGTGGACGCGAACGCGATGGCCGAACAGCCACATCACGATCGCGGCGGCGACGACCCACACGGCGACGAGGCTCGCGACGAGCACGACCGCGGCCACAGCCACGGCGACGAGCATCGGCATCAGGATCAGCAACGCGAGCACTGCCGCCGGCCATGGGATCGGCAACAAGCGATGGGCGCGTGACCGGGAGGCCGGCTCGCGCGGAAGGTCCCTGATGAGTACCTCGAGCTCGCCGTAGGTCCGGGCCGAGAACACGGCCTCGAGACGCTCCTCGAGCTCCTCGGTCTGCAGCCGTCCCTCGGCCGTCGCTTTGCGCAGGCGCTCGGCCACGTGCTCGCGATCGGCGTCCGCTGCTCGCATGATCGCGCGTCTGCTCATGCACAGAGGCTAGCGCGGCGGGACACTGGCCACAAGCTCTGGACACGCGTTTCGGTCATTTGTCGAGGCGACCGGAGCGCTGACGGACTCGACCTGCGAGGAGCCGATCTGAGAGAAGGATCTCGATGCGCCTCGCCGCCGGCTTGTCGCGGCGCTGGCGCGTGAGAACCCTCGCCGGTAGGGCGGCGCGACCCGCGCGGACAGTGCATCTCGCTGACGCGCGGTTTTCGCATGCCCGAACTCTACGGAAGGAGACACGCTGTGAAGAACTGGACCACGGGGATCCGCCGCATCGGCGGGCTGTGGATCGCGCTGATCGCGGCCGGCGGGCTCGCGGCGTCCTCGGCAGCGGCGTCCGCCTATCAGGTCCAGAGCCTGGTCCCGTGGAAGCAGAACGCCGCGCCGATGGGGTGGAGCGCCAGCCTCAACCGGGTCATCTACAACTCGCGGGGCGCCGACGGGATGTTCGACGCCTACAGCGCGAATCCCGACGGCAGCGGCGCCCAGTGCCTGACGTGCTCGATTCCGCGCTTCCCGATCGTCGGCGCGGCCACCCAGCGCGGCGTCTCCGACGTGTCCTCCGACGGCAACGACATGCTCCTCGAAGTGGAGCGGGGCGACCACGTC
>DATKOY010000111.1:0-2068 GCA_035524415.1 Solirubrobacteraceae bacterium
GCCACATCGAGGTTCTGCTGCCAAGCGGAGTGATGGTCCGGGTACACGGTCGTGTGGATCGTGAGGAGCTGGCTGCGGTTGTCGCTGCGTTGCGGACTCGATGATCGCACTGCCGGCCGGCGTGCATGTATGGCTCGCGGCGGGCGCGACGGATCTACGCAAGGGCTTTGACGGCCTGGCGGCGCTGGTGCAGATGCAGCTCGCGGAGGATCCGTTCTCGGGCCAGTTGTTCGTGTTCCGTGGTCGCGGCGGCGATCGGGTGAAGATCCTGTGGTGGAGCGGCGACGGGCTGTGCCTGTTTGCAAAGCGTCTCGAGCGGGGTCGGTTCGTGTGGCCGCAGGCGACGAGCGGCACGGTGAGCCTGACGAGTGCGCAGCTGTCGATGCTGTTGGAAGGGATCGACTGGCGCCGTCCCGAGAGGACCTTCGATCCGCACGTAAGCGCGTAGCAAAGTGCTTGTTTTATAGCATTTGGTCGTGCATGCGATGAGCGCACACGGTAAAATGCCGCATGCTCAAGGCGGCGGATCTGCCGGATGACATCGAAGCGCTGAAGCGCCTCATCATCGAGACCGACGCCGCCTACGCCATCGCTCGCGCCGAGCTGATCGCGGAGCAGCTCGAAGTCGAGCGGCTCCGGTTCCAGCTCGCGGTCATGAGGCGGCAGCAGTATGGCCGCTCGTCCGAGCAGCTCGACACGACGATCGCCCAACTGTCGCTGACGCTCGAGGACCTCGAGGCGAGCCAGGCGGCGCTGCCGCCGGTCGCGGCGAAGGTGGCGACACGGCCGGAGCGGCCCGTCCGCCGGCCTCTGCCGCCGGAACTCCCCCGCGAGGACAAGGTGCACGCCGCGCCCTGCTCGTGCCCGCAGTGCGGCGGCGCGCTGCGCTCGGCCGGCGAGGATGTTGCCGAGCAACTCGAGTGGGTCCCGGCGCGGCTCAAGGTGATCCGGCACGTGCGGCCGAAGTATGCCTGCGACCGCTGCGATACCTTGGTGCAAGCGCCGGCGCCGTCCCGCCCGATCGCTCGTGGCCTGGCCGGCCCTGGACTCCTCGCCCACGTTCTCGTGTCGAAGTACCAGGATCACCTGCCGCTGTACCGGCAGAGCCTGATCTACGCGCGCAGCGGCATCGACCTTGACCGCTCGACGCTCGCCGACTGGGTCGGCGGCGCGAGCCAGCTGTTCGAGCCGCTGGTCGACGCGCTCGGTCGGTACGTACGTGGCAGCTACAAGCTGCACGCCGACGATACCCCCGTCCCGGTCCTATGCCCCGGCCGTAAGACGACGCGCCAAGGTCGCCTATGGACGTATGTTCGCGACGACCGACCGGCCGGCAGCTCCGATCCCCCCGCCGTCTGGTTCCAGTACTCGCCGGACCGCAAAGGCGAACATCCCTCCAAGCACCTCAGATCGTTCACCGGCATCCTGCAGGCCGATGCCTACGGTGGGTTCGAGCGACTCTACGGTGAGCGGATCCAGGAGGCGGCCTGCTGGGCTCATGCCCGACGCTACTTCTACGAAGTGCACGCCGCACATGCCTCGCCGATCGCGCTCGAGGCGCTGGACCGGATCAAGCGGCTGTACGAGATCGAGGACGAGATCCGCGGTCGGTCGCCCGATGAACGGCGCGCAGTCCGACAAGCCAGGGCGGGACCGGAGCTTGAGTCGCTCTACGCCTGGCTGCAGGCAACGTTGCCGACTGTGTCGAAGAAAAGCGCGCTTGCCGTTGCGATCCGCTACGCGCTGGTGCGTTGGCCGGCGCTCACTCGCTACCGCGATGACGGCCGCCTCGAGATCGACAATAACGCGGCAGAACGCTCGCTGCGCGCCGTCGCGCTCGGGCGCAAAAACTGGCTGTTCGCCGGCTCCGACGACGGTGGTGAGCGCGCCGCCGCCATCTACAGCGTGCTCGGTACCGCTCAGCTCAATGGCCTCGACGTCGAGGCCTACCTGAAGCTCCTGCTCGAGCGGCTCCCCGATCATCCCGTCAACCGGGTCGACGAGTTGCTGCCCTGGAACGTCGCCGATCAAATCCCCACGATGAAGGCGGCCGCCTGATCGTCAACGT
>DATKOY010000112.1:0-3346 GCA_035524415.1 Solirubrobacteraceae bacterium
AGTGAGCGTGGCCTGGCCAACTTCTCGATGCTCGTCAGCCATGTGCTCGTGCCGCCCGCGATCGAGGCGATCATGAGCTCGCCGACGTGCCGCGTCAACGGCTTCCTGGCCGCTGGGCACGTCTGCACGGTGATGGGCTCCCGGCAGTACGAGCCGCTCGCCGAGCGCTACCGCGTGCCGATCGTGATCACCGGCTTTGAGCCGCTCGACGTTCTTGACGGGATTCGCCGCTGCGTCATCCAGCTCGAAGCCGGCAGAGCAGAGGTCGAGAACGCGTACGAGCGCGCGGTGCAGGCGGAGGGAAACGTCCCGGCTCGGCGGATGCTCGAGCAGGTGTTCGACACCGGTGACCGCCAGTGGCGCGGGATCGGGACGATCCCGGACAGCGGCTGGAACCCGTCCGAGTCCTACGCCGACTTCGACGCGAGCCGGCGATTCGATCTGGTGGACCTCGCGGTCGCCGAGCCGACCCGCTGCCGCGCGGGCGACGTCCTCCAGGGCCTGATCAAGCCGAGCGAGTGAGAGTGCTTCGGCGTCGAGTGCACGCCGCGCAGCCCGCTCGGTGCGCCAATGGTCTCCAGTGAGGGTGCGCGCGCGGCGTACTTCCAGTACCGGCGACTGACGAGCCCGATCGGGGCGCGCAATGACTGAGGGCGTCGCGATCGACGTCGACGGCTGGACGCACCCGTCGGTTGTCGTCACGACCCAGGCGCCTTGAGCTCCTTCTTCAGTACCTTGCCGGTGGGGCCGATCGGAAGATCGTCGCGGAACTCCACCAGTCGTGGGTACTTATACGCGGCGACTCGCGCTTTGACGTACGCGATGATCTCATCCTCAGAGGTGGTGGCGCCCGCCTTGGCTTGTACGACGGCCTTGATCTCCTCGCCCACGCGATCGTCCGGCACGCCGACCACGGCCGCATTGGCGACGGCGGGATGGGTGTAGATCACTTCCTCGATCTCTCGGGGGTAGACGTTGTAGCCGCTGCGGATGATCAGGTCCTTCTTGCGATCGACGATGAAGTAAAAGCCGTCCTCGTCGCGGTAGCCGAGATCGCCCGAGTGAAACCAACCCCCGGCGAACGCTTCGGCGGTCGCCTCCGGCTTGCCGAAGTATCCCCGCATCGTGTTGACCCCCCGGATCACGATCTCCCCGACGTGCTCGGAACCGGCCGGCAACGGCCGATGCGCTTCGTCCCAGATCTGCACCTCCACACCCCAGATCGGCTTGCCGACGCTGTAGATCTTGCGCTCGTCGGCGCTGACATTGAAGGTGGTTGTGGACGCCGTTTCCGTCAGTCCATAGCCCTCGAGGATCACGAGGCCGAATTTCTCCTCGAAGGCGTCCAGAACCTCTGCCGGCAACGGCGCGCCGCCGGAGATCCCGATCCGCAAACTTGTCACGTCGTAGGCGTCGAGGTTCGGGTGGCGCAGCACCGCCGCGTACATCGTCGGCACCCCCTCGAAGATGGTCACGCCGTCACGCTGAATGACCTCCAGCGCCTTGGTGGCGTCGAACCGCGGCACCAGCGACATCGTCGCGCCGAAGCGGACGCACACGTCGAGCTGACTGCTCAAGCCGAAGACGTGGAACAGCGGCAGCGCCACCATGACGACGTCGTCGTCGCGGATGCCGAACACCCGGCCAGGAGTGTCGGCATTCATGAACAGCTGAAAGTGCGTCAGCTCGGCGCCCTTCGGAGTACCGGTCGTCCCGGAGGTGTAGACGATCACGGCCGTGTCACCCGGATCGGTCTGGGCCATCGGAGGCACCTTGGGCTCAGCGACCAGCAGCTCCTCGAACCGGCGACCGACCTCGGGCTCCGGAAGATCGGGCGTGTTCACAACGTACACCCCCGGCACGCCCGCGCTGGAGGCCCCCTTGATCGCCTCATCCACAACCCCGGACCAGGTGACGAGCGCGCGGGCCTGGGAGTCGCCGAGGCAGTAGGCAAGTTCGGACGCCTTCAGCAGGACGTTCAGCGGCACCGCAACGCACCCAGCCTTGAGGATGCCGAAGTAGGCGATCAGGAACTGCGGAATGTTGGGCAACTGCAGCCCAAGCCTGTCCCCAGGCTCCAGGCCAGCCGCGCGCAGGCCGACCGCGAACCGATCCGACAGCGCGTCGAGCTCGGCATAGCTGAGCCGCCCGCCGTCGTATAGCGCAACCGGCTTGTCTGGATGAGCCACTGCCGACTCGCGAAGCATGGTGGCCAGGTTCAGGCTCATGTCCTCGGACCTCCTCGACCATCGATGCGCGCGGATGCGCGCATCGGTAGCGTGACGCTATAGCCTCGGGGCACGCGTCACAAGTCCATCACTCGAGAGCTCGCGCCAGTCGGTATGGATCAGCCGGAGGGGTTGGGGTTGACGTGTAACGCCATGATGTGACCGTCGGCGGTCAGGAAATAGTGAGGCTCGGGCATACCGACCTGCTCGGACCCGGCCTCAGGCGGCTCATGTGGCGCGCAAGCCTATATCACGCCCACTCAGCAATCGTCCAGCTACGGCCGCGGCCACACCTCGACTCCACTCAACAGCCCGCTCGCGAACCGTTCACCCGAGGGCGTCCGCCTGTCTGTGTAGGCGGGGGTCATGGTGCCGGGAAGGCGAGCAGCGTCTCGGTGACGGTCGTCTGGCGGCCGGGGGGCCGGAACTGAAAGCCGCCGTTGATCTGGGCGGCTCCGTTGATCGTCTGGTCAGGTCGTCCGGGCCGCTGGATTGTTGCCTTGTACTGCGCTCCGTTTGTGCCAACGTCGATGCCGAAGATGAGGAAGCCCGAACCGCAGAGTGGGCTCCCTCCGGCGTATGGCGTTGGATTGGTGATCGTGCCGGTGATCGTGGTGGTGCCAGAGGTGATCATGAAGGGAATCGTGAGCTTCAGTTGCGTTTTGCCTGCGCTCCGCGAGAGGCTTGCGATCGCGTTGGGCTCGGTGAATTGGCCGGGGTAGGGCCCGGCGGCCGATCCCGCGACACTGGAGTTCGCGTTCGCGAGGAGCGAGCTGGACACGCAGAATCCGGTTGCTCCGCCGGTCGTCGTGGCGGTGCCTGAGAGCGTCTCATCGTTCTGGGCTTGCGCCGCCGCCGCGCCGATTCCTGCGCCGAGGGCTGCGATCGACATCGTCGTTATGGCGAGGGCAAGCGTCTTGTTTGTCGGCACTTGAGTTCTCCTAGGACTTGTGGTCGGGCGGGATGTTCTCGACGCTCTGATGGGCGCGGAGGATGCGCTGGGGGCCTCACGGCTTGCTCACAAATCGCTCACATTGCGCGCGCGTCGTGACGATTCGCGCGCTCGCCGGCGTGGTACGGTCCCTGCTGACCGGGGTGATCTGCAGTGGAGTTCAAGC
>DATKOY010000113.1:0-5111 GCA_035524415.1 Solirubrobacteraceae bacterium
GATCGTGCCGGTGACGAACAGCGTCTTGACGTTGTTGTGCTCGCTCGGGTGCTTATGGCCTTGGAATACGCCGAGGCCCACGTCGACAGCGGTCGTCAGGAGCGATGACTTGAACTCTCGCAGCGGCGCGTCACGGTCGAACCGGACTTCTATTCCGTAGTCGTCAGTGTCCTGGCCGTGAGCGTATCCGAGCCGGAGCGCGTCGGCGTGAGCGGCCGAGCTCGCCGACACGGCCAACGCGGCGACGATCAGCGTATTCCGGAAGATCGTCTTGGCGCCGCGCCCGGGGAATGGCTGCATAGACCAGGCGCCGCGCGCGAGCGACCAAGCCCGGTGCATCGCCTGACGGAGCTCGTCTTCTGGAGCGACGTCGAGCGTCCCGCTGCTGCGGATTGAGACGTTTCCACTCCCTGCGACGTCTAGTCTGTGCTCATCAGCCTGCGTCTGCATATCGAACCTTCCTGATCGCTCGCGATCCGCGACTTGAACGTTGGACGACCTTGCAGCACCGGTGCTCACGGCGAGCGCACCTCAACGGATTTCCTTCGGACTGGATAGAGGCGCTCCGGTCGCCAGCGAAGGAAGGAACGGGAGCAGTCGCCGCAGCGGCGGCATCATGACGTCGCCCGGGTCGCGGCATGGAGACGCGGGCCTCTCTGCGCCCGGTGGCGTGGCCCGGCGCTTGATTGGGGTTGCCGGCCAACGAATCAGCAGCCGTTCGGGGGTTTCGGTCGGCGCCAAAGGATGGCGGCGCCACTGGGCGGCCATGGCGATCGGGACGGCACTCGCGCTGGTGCCAGATTGGGAGCTGCCACGCGGTCCGCCTCCGCAAGTTTCTGTGTTCTTCGCCGCGCCGCGCGCGTGACGGTTCGCCGCGTCATTGAGCACGGGCGCGATGGCGCGGGCGGGCGACTCGTTGTATGAGAACAATTCGTCCGCAGCCGCAGTCGGCCTAGTGAGGCGGGCGTCGTCGACCGGCGAACGGCTCTTCAGGCCTTCAGACGGGTGGGTGGCGCGATGACTCGAAAAGGGACGGCGGCAGCCACCAACGAACATTGGATCGCTGAAGGGCGGGCAGGGTACTTCGCCGATTTCGGCGTGTACGCCGTCCTGCTCGCAGTGCTGATCGCCGTCGGCGCCAGCGGTCGCACGGGGTCGCCGCGCAACTGGCTCGTGGCGGCCGCCGTCGGAGCCGCGGTGTGGACTCTGATTGAGTACGGGCTGCAGCGCTTCGTGTTTCAAAAGGTGCCGGCGATCGCCGCCATTCACCTCGTTCACCATCGCCGACCGTGTTCCTATCTCTGGACCCCAACGTGGCTCAGCCTCACCATTCTCGCTGGGCTCTTCCTGGCTCCGCTCTGGCGCTGGGCTTCGCCGCCGACGGCGCTGGGCGCCGTCAGCGGAATCGTCGGTGGCTATCTCTGGTACGGGATCGAGCGCCACGTGATTCACCACGGTCGCCCGCGGTGGCTCGCGCTCAGGCTCCGGAACGCCGGGCGCCGCCATGCGTTGCACCACGGGTCAGGCAACAGCGGGAACTTCGGCGTCAGGAGCGCGATCTGGGACGTCGCATTCGGTACGGTGCTGAGCGATCGCGAGCAACAGCCGAATCGCGAGTCGACCGTCGAGCCATGACGGAAGTCGGGCACGCCCGAGCGCCGTCGACCAGCGCGAGCTTGTGTCCGGGCCTTGTCGCGCGCGATGGTCGGGGTAGCGAGCGCTGGCGGGGACCAGCCATCAAGGCGGGATGAGCTGCTTCGGGGCAGTACCGAGAAGGCCCGACAGGCCGGTCATGGCGATCTGCACGCCGATGCAGAGCAGAATGAACGCAGACAGGCGCATGAACACGTCCGTCCCGGTGGGACCCAGCGCCTTCAGGATTCGATCGGCGTATCGGTAACACAGGAAGACGCTCGCCGCGACGATGACAACGCCAACGGCATGAGCGAGCGCGGTGAGCAGCAGCGGGCGCAGTCCGCTCGGCGGATTCGCGCCGAGAGTTACGGCGACCGAGATCGAGCCAGGTCCCACGGTGAGGGGCAAGGTCATCGGATAGAACGCCCGTCGACTCAGGGCACCAGCCGAATCCGCCTGTGATCGGCCGCGGTCCGGCGTCGACGGCGCGACGGGGCCGTTCAGCAGGGACCATCCAAAGGAGCACACGACCGCGCCGCCGGCGACCTGGACGGCGGGAATGGAGACGGCGAAGAAGTCGAGCACGTACGCGCCGATGAAGGTCGAAGCGGTCAGCAGCAGGAAGCTGTTGACCGCGACGGTCCGGGCCATCCGCGCACGCTCGTCCGGCGTGAGGCCGGCCGTCATCACAAGGTAGATCGGGGCGCCACCGAGCGGGTCGACGATCGGAATCAGCGCACCCACGGCCAGCAGGATCGTCGTCGCGAAGTGGTGGAGGTCGCCCGACAAATTCGTCACGAGCAATCCCCTCGGCCCATGGGGGTATGGCGGACCGGCGCAATCTATCGCGGCCGCAGTGCCCTCATTGAGGACCAACCGCGCTCGCACATCGAACGCGGGAAAAGCTACACCGCCGGCGCTCGCATCTGGCACACGGTCGCGACGCCCTCCCGTCCCGGTACTGGTGCATGCGGCGGCTGGCTTCCGTCGGTCAGCGGCGGCGCTCTGGCGGGCAGCCTCCATTCGTCTCGTGTCCTGGTCCTGCGACGGGGGAACTTCGGATCGCCGGCCAATGAGCGGCCCACGTCACTGAGCGGGAACGGAGGGCCCTCGTCCGGCTGGCGTGTTCTTGAGGTTCGAACCGACAAGGGGACTGACACCGTGGGGCCACCGGCAGCACCGACCGGGGGCGCCTTTCGCGCACGCCGCCGCGGCAGTTTGGCAGGATGCCTATCACAGCAACGGCATTCCGGCGGTCGTCGCCTCTGCAGTGCTCTGCCCGGTGAGCGTCGAGAGCGCCAAGCCGGATGCGCGAGACGGGGCATCACGCAGCCAAAGCACTGCGGCGCGGGACTGGTGTCTTCGTCGCGCAATTTCCCTCCCGGTCGCTTGCCCATCGTTGATCCGGCGCAGGACTGACCGTCGATCGGCAAAGGCGGGCGACAGTCGCGTGTATCGCTCGTGAGCAGCACCGCCAGACACTCCTGGCACCGGCATCGGGCCCGCGCCGTTACGCCGAGGAAAGCGTGCATGTCGTGAACTCGGGCGAGGCCTGTATCCGCCGTGAAGTACAGCCGTTGCATCGGAGGATTGGCGTCGCTTGGTCTCTGCGCCTGTGGCGTTGGGCCGCGATACCTTCGACCGGACGTGCCGGCGCCGGTGGCTTGGCGCGTGAGCAGCGAGAGCGCGTCCGCTGAGCTGTCCGCGCGGCAGGCTGCGGCTGCCGTATGGCCGTCGGCCGAGTGGTGGCGAGGCTTCAATTCGCGAAAGCTTGACGACCTGATCGCGCAAGCGCGGAACGCGAACGACGATATCGCCGCAGCGATCGCCCGCGTCAGCGAGGCGGACGCCGAGGCCCGAATTGCCGGGGCACCGCTCCTGCCTTCGGTGTCGTTGAACGCCGACGCGAGCCGCGTGCGCGAGATATCGACCAATGCGGGCCCGCTGAGCTACAACACGTTCAGCCCTACGCTTGGAGCGAGCTACCAGGTCGACCTCTGGGGGAGGTATCGGGCACTGCGGGACGCGGCGCGAATGGCGGCCTCGGCGAGCCGGTTCGATCGGGTGACCATCGAGCTCTCCGTGATGACGAGCGTCGCCACGACCTATGTGCGCGCACTCGAGTTGCACGATCGCCTCAAAGTCGCCGAGGACAACCTGACGCGCGCGCAGACGGTGCTCGACGGACTGCGCCTGCAGAAGCAGGTCGGGACCGTGACCGCGCTCGACGTTGCCCAGCAGGCGGTGACCGTGGCGACCCTGAAGGCTGCGGTGCCGCCCCTCAGGCAACAGCTCCTGCAGACGACTGATGCGCTCGCGATCCTGCTCGGTGAGGAGCCGCAGGCTGTGCATCTGGGCAGCGGGACGCTCGCTGATCTCGCCGAGCCGGAGGTAGGTCCAGGCCTGCCGTCGGAGCTGCTGGCGCGCCGACCGGATGTCGCGTCGGCCGAGGCGCAGCTGATCGCGGCCAACGCCAACGTCGCCGCCGCACGGGCGGCCTTCTTCCCCAGCATCTCGCTTACCGCGGACGGGGGCTATGCCAGCACGGCGTTGGCCGCGCTCGTCAGTCCCGCCAACCGAATCTTCGCCTTGAGCGCGGGCCTGACGCAGCCGATCTTCCAGGGCGGAGCCTTGTCCGGTCAGTACCGGTACGACCAGGCGCGCTACGCGGAGCTGGCGGCCGGCTACCACAAGGCCGTGATCGCGGCGTTCGCAAACGTGGAGGACGCTCTGGTTGCCCTTAGGCAGACCGCGGACCAGGAAGTGCGCCAGCAGGACGCCGTCAACGAGGCCCGCGACGCCTACGAGCTGAGTCAGGCCCAGTGGCACGCGGGCATCGTCAACATCCTGACCGTGCTCAATACGGAGAGCGCGCTGTTCACGGCCGAGGATGCACTGGTCCAGGTGAAGTCCGCCCACCTGCAGGCCGTCGTCTCACTCTTTGGCGCCCTCGGCGGTGGCTGGCAGGAGCATGAAACGCCATGTCGAGACTCTCCATGTTGAGTGGTTCCCGATGGAGGCGCCCGCGGATCGCGATCCCGATCGCGGTGGCGCTCGCGATTCTCGCGGTGCTCGGTTGGCAACGCCTGTACGGGGCCGCGCGCTCGAGTCAGGCGCCTGCGGCGTCCAAGGCGATCGCTGTCCAAACGGCGGTCGCGGCGACGGCCGATGTTCCGGTGAGGCTCGAAGGCCTCGGGACGGTGCAGGCCTACTACACAGTCACCATCACCGCGCGCGTGGACGGCCAGCTCGAGAAGGTCGCCTTCAAGGAGGGACAGACCGTCCGGCAGGGGGATCTGCTCGCGCAGATCGATCCGCGCCCGTACCAGGCGGTGCTCAACCTCGCGGTCGCGACGAAAGCCAAGGATGTCGCCCAGCTTGCAAGCGCCCGCAGTGACCTCGAGCGCTATGAAATCCTGGCTCCGAAGGAGCTCGCGAGCAAGCAGCAGCTCGATTCCCAGCGCGCGCTCGTCGCC
>DATKOY010000114.1:0-3052 GCA_035524415.1 Solirubrobacteraceae bacterium
GCGTGTGGTGACACGCACGATCGCGACGTCAATGCGGCGCGAAACATCCTCGTCGCGGGGAGGTGTCCCCCGTCCGTTCGCGGGAACGAGCCATCGCACCGGTCTGCGCCGCCGAGCCGGGCACCCCGCCCGCGCGAGGCAGGGACAGCGCGGACCGGCGCGGCGACCTGAGCACCGGAGCTTCGCGCACGATGTGCAGGCGGCGCTCGTCGAGCACTTCTCAGGCATGCCCTTCGACGCCTACTGCCAGGAGGTCATCTTCGCGCCGCTCGGCATGAAGAACTCGGTGTTCGGCGTGCCGCCGGAGCGCGCGTCCCGCTTTGCCGCGATCTACCACCCGGGGCCGGACGGCCAGCTGCTGGCGGGCGACGGGCGGTCCGATGGCGACCTCTATGCGCACTTCACCGGTCACCCGTTCGGCGGCGTCGGGCTCTCGACGACGGCGCAGGATTACCTGCGCTTCGCGCAGATGCTGCTCAACGGCGGTCGCCTCGGCGGCGCGCGGATCCTGTCACGCAAGACCGTGGAGCTGATGCGCGTCCATCATCTCGCGCCCGAGGCGACGCCGGTGGCGCCCGGGCTCGGCTACGGGCTCGGCGTCGGGGTCGTCACGGATCCGGCCCAATTCAAGCGGCTGTCGTCGGCGGGCCAGTTCTTCTGGAGCGGCTACGCGACGACCGCGATGTTCGTCGATCCCAAGGAGCAGATGGTCGCGCTCCTGTTCGCGCAGTACCTGCCGGAGGACTTCCGCTTCATCGACAACTGGTCGGCGCTCGTCTACCAGGCGATCGACGACTAAGCCTCAGCCGCAGCGCGTGCGGGCGAGCAGCTCTTCGTTGAGCGCGTAGCCGAAGCCGGGGGCGTTTCCGAGGTCGATCCAGCCGCCCGCGTCGACCCGCAGCGGCTCGGTCATCATGAAGTCGCGCCGCTCGAGGCCCCACTCGGGCGGGTCGTAGGGGTACTCGAGCCATGGCGCATCGCACAGCCCGCCCGTCAGGTGCGCGTTCGCCGTGACGCCCATGCCGTTGGTCCAGGTGTGCGGCGTGAAGGTCAGGAAGTGCTCCTGGGCCATCAGCGCGACGCGCCGCAGCCCGGTGACCCCGCCGACCAGCGCCGCATCGGGCTGCACGACGTCGAGGCAGCCGCCCGCGATCAGATCGCGAAACTCCGACAGCTGGCGCGTCATCTCGCCACCCGCGATCCGCACGCCGGTGGCCTGCCGCAACGCCCGCAGCCCCGCGTGGTCCGCCCGATGCAGCGGCTCCTCCATCCAGTGGACGTCGAGCCGTTCGAGCTCGCGCGCGACCGCGATCGCGTCCTTGAGGCTCCACGGCGCCGCGGTGTCCCACGGCATGCGCCAGCCCTGGTTGCAGTCGACGAGCAGCGCGAGGCGCACGCCGACGCGCGCGCGGACCGCCTCGAGCGCACGGATGTCGTCGCGCCAGTCGCCGCGGTGGAAGCGGATCTTGAGCGCCGGGAAGCCTTGCGCCAGCATCCGTTCGCCGCACTCGGCCATCGCGCCGGGATCGCGCAGCGTGCCGCTCGAGGCGTAGGCCCGGACCCGGCCGGCGAGGCCGCCGAGCAGCTTCCAGCACGGCTGGCCGGTGATCTTGCCGGCGAGGTCCCACAACGCGAGGTCGAGCGGCCAGCAGCGCCCGTAGTGAAAGTCGATGTTGGCGAGCACGCGGTAGTGCCGCTCGAGCGCCAGCGCGTCCTCGCCGACGAACAGCGGCTCGTGCCCCGCAAACCCGACCATCAGGTCGCCGGAGCCGAAGCCGACGAGCCCGGAGTCGGCGCGCACGCGCACGATCGTCGCGTCGAAGTGCACGCGGGGCTTCGTGTCCCAGCTCGCGTGGAACGGCGGCTGCAGCGCGAGCCGGTGGTGGGTGACCTCGATCGCCGTGATCCGGTGCTCGGCCGCCGCGCCCGCGTGCTGCTCGGCCAGTGCGTTCATGAGTAGGCCGTCCAGATCGTCTTCAGGTCCGCGTACTTGTCGATCGCGTGCGGCGAGCGGTCGCGCCCGAAGCCCGACTGCTTGAAGCCGCCGAACGGGGTCGCGAGCGAGGAGCGATCATAGGTGTTGACCCACACGGTGCCGCCCCGGAGCGCGCCCGAGAGCCGGTGCGCGGCGTTGATGTCCCGCGTCCAGACTGCGGCCGCGAGCCCATAGATCGAGTCGTTGGCGTCCCTGAGCGCCTCGCTCTCGTCGCGGAACGTCGAGACCGTCAGCACCGGGCCGAAGATCTCCTCGCGCGCGACCCGCATCGACGGGCGCACCTCGTCGAGCACGGTGGCCTCGACGTAGTAGCCGCCGCTGTCGGCGAACGCCTGGCGCCCGCCGAACGCAACGCGCGCGCCTTCGGCGACGCCCGACTCGATGTAACCGAGCACGCGGGAGAGGTGACCGCGGTCGATCAGCGCCCCCATCTGCGTCGCCGGGTCGAAGGGGTGCCCGAGCGTGATCGTGGCGGCGACCCGCTCGATCCCGGCGAGCAGCGCCTCGCGGGCCCGCTCGTGGACGATCACCCGCGACCCGGCGTGGCAGGTCTCGCCCATGTTGTAATAGATGCCCCAGGCGATGCCCGCGGCCGCCGCCTCGAGGTCGGCATCGGCCATCACGACGTGCGGGCTCTTGCCGCCGCACTCGAGCGCGACGCGCTTCAGGTTCGACTCGCCGGCGTAGCGCATCATGAGCTTGCCGACCTCGGTCGAGCCCGTGAAGCTGATCATGTCGACGTCGGCGTGCAGCGCGAGCGGCTTGCCGGCCTCCTCGCCGTAGCCCGGCACCACGTTGAGGACGCCCGGCGGCAACCCGGCCTCGACCGCGAGCTGCCCGAGGCGCAGCGCCGTCAGCGGCGACTGCTCGGCGGGCTTCAGCACCACTGAGTTGCCGGCGAGCAGCGCGGGCCCGAGCTTCCAGGCGCTGATGATCAGCGGGTAGTTCCACGGCACGATCGCGCCGACGACACCGAGCGGCTCGCGGCGGATCAGCGCGGTCTCGCTGGGGCCGGTCGGCGCGATCTCGTCGTAGAGCTTGTCGGCGAACTCGGCG
>DATKOY010000115.1:0-6337 GCA_035524415.1 Solirubrobacteraceae bacterium
CCCGTTCGCCGAGTCAGAAGTCGGTGGCCTCCTCGCCCGAGTCGTCGGTCTCGGACGGCTCGTCGCCGCTGTTCGGACGTCCGCCGAACTGGACCCGGCCGACGATGTGGTGCTTCGAACGGCGGGTGCCGTTGTCGTCCCACTCGCGGTAAACGAGCCGGCCGGTGACGGCGACGGCGCGGCCCTTGGTGAGGTAGCGGGCGCAGGCGTCGGCCTGGGCGTCGAACGTCGCGACATCGATGAACATCGGCGGCTGGTTCTTCTGGTCGTTGACCGCGATCCGCAGGTTGCAGACGCGGCGGTCGTCGTCGAGCTGCTTGGTGACCGGGTCAGCCGTCAAATTTCCGGGGCTCCGGGCATCGATGTGGACACGGTGAGAGCCGGATTGTGCGCTTGAGCAGGGCTTTGCCCGCCTGAAGAAGTTCTCGGAAGTTGCGCACTGGTTGGCGACGCGCCCGCCACCCTCACCGGCAGGCTGCTGGCTGTCTGAAGGTCAACGGCTTGCAAGGAGGGACAGCGTGCGCGTCACGACGGCATTTTCCAGGCTTCTGCGGCTCGGCAAGGGCGTGGTGGTCAAGAAGGTCCAGTTCGGCCGCGGCACGGTGATCGTTGAGGTGGCGCTTCGCCGCCGGCGGCTGGTCTGCCCGGAGTGCGAGTTCTCGACGCGGGCGCGGAAGGACACTCGGCCAGAGATGTCGAGCTGGCGGCATCTGGATCTCGGGGTCTGGCGGCTGGAGATCCGTTGCCAGCGCCGACGGCTGTGGTGCCCGGTGCACGGCGCGCGGACCGAGGGGGTGCCATTCGCCCGCCCGCTATCGGACTTCACCCGCGACTTTGAATGCCTGGTCGCGTGGCTGGCGACGCGCACCGACAAGACGACGATCACGCGAATGCTGCGGATCGATTGGCGCACGATCGGGCGGATCATCAAGCGCGTCTGCGAGGACGAGCTCGATCCCGACCGGCTCGCTGAGCTGTACGAGATCGGGATCGAAACGGCGTGCGCATACTACGCGTGACGCCAACGCTAGTTGTGACTCGCTGGTCGTAACGCATCCGTTTCACCCGCTGCGCGGTCAGCGGCTGGCGATCCTGTTCGAACGCCGCACGCCGCAGGGTCGCCTGTACGTGTGCGAGGGCCCGTCGGTCTCGCTCGGGATCCTCGAGGACTGGACCGACCGCGGTCCGGAGCCGGCGGCGCGGCCGCTGAGCGTTGAGGTGCTGGTCGAGCTGGTGGCCGTGGTCTACGCGATCCGGTGCACGACCGATCGCGAGGCGCAGCGATGAGCGGCCCGGGCAGCGCTACGCACGCAGGTGAGGACCGGCGCCCGGGGCTCGGGGGGACCGGCGAGAGCGCGGGTCGCTGGGTGCCCGCCCGGGCGCGTGAGCTGGCCGCCCGGCTGTCGGCGCTGTTTGACCGTGACGTGGCGATCGTCGAGCGGCTCAACGACGCCCAGCGCCGGCTGCGCGAGGCGAACGAGCGGCTGTGGTCGGGGCTGGCGCCGGATGCGTTCGGGCTGATCTACGACGGGCAGGCGCCCGCCGGCCACAGCCAGATCGCCAAGCTCTCAGAAGGCGCGCCCGGTGGCGGCCCGGCCGGCCAGACCGCGGTGCTGTGCGCGCTGCAGGACGCCCACTGGGTGATCGGGCGGGCGTTCATCGACTACCAGAGTGCGAGCGAGGAGCGCCGCCAGCTGGCGGTCGACGTCGGCGAGCTCTCGCGGCAGCTGACCGAGGTGCTGTGCGCCTTGGGCTGGCGCGCGGAGGAGGCGCGGGACGCCAACGTGCACGAACTGGCGAGGGCGGGGGCATGAGCCTTCTTCGGGCGGGCGCGACACGTCGCGCGACGTGTCGCCTTGGGTCGATCCTCGACGGTCGGAAGGAGCTCGGTGACTTGTGTGGAATCAAAGAGACAGCGGAGCTGACACAGGATGAGCGGAGACCTTCAAGAGCTCTCAGAGCACCAGCTGTACGCGCTGCGCACGCGCCTGGCGGCCGGTGTGCACGACCCGCAGTTGACGCTGCGGGGCGCGCTTCACCAGGACATGCGGCGGTGCTCGAACGGGCGCTGCCGCTGCCAGCAGGGGGAGCTGCACGGCCCGTACACGTATCTGTCGGTGTACGGGGAGGGCAAGAGCCGCACGCTGTACGTGCCCCAGGCGGTGGCGACGGTCGCGGCAGAGCACGTGCAAGCGACTCGGCAAGGGGAGACGCTGATGATGGAGATCTCGCAGGTCAACCTCGAGTTGCTCAGGCGCAGGTTGCTGCGGTGATGGGTGGTGGGCGACGTGTCTGTGGAGGCGGGCGCGGCGCTCGCCGGGATGGTCTGGTGCGCGCTGGGGGAGGCCGCAGGTGGTGGTGAGCGCCCTGCAGAAGATCGAGTCCTCGCACTTGGAGCGCCTGGCGGCGATCTACCTGCGCCAGTCCTCCCCGCGGCAGGTCAGGGAGAACTTCCGCTCGACCGAGCGCCAGTACGCGCTGGCCGAGGAGGCCGCCCGGCTGGGGTGGGAGGCCGAGCGGGTGCGTCTGATCGACGGCGATCTGGGCGTCTCCGGCCGCGACACCGACGGCCGCGGGAGCTACAAGGAGCTGGTTCAGCGCGTGTGCGTGAGCGAGATCGGCGCGATCTTCGGGCTGGAGGTCGCCCGTCTGGGGCGCAACAACGCCGAGCATCACAGGCTGCTTGAGTTCTGCGCGCTGACCGACACGCTGATCGTCGACACCGACGGCATCTACGACCTCAAGGACTTCAACGACCGGATGATCCTGGGGATGAAGGCCCAGTGGACCGAGGCCGAGCTGCACATCATGGGCCAACGCCTGCAGGGCGCGCGGCGCCATGCGGCCGAGCGCGGCGAGTTGCGCATGGGGCTGGCGGTCGGCTATGTCTATGACGAGGAGGGAGGCTGGATCTTCGATTCCGACGAGGAGGTCCGGGCGGCGATCGCCGACGTGCTGGCGCTGTTTGAGCAGGTCGGCTCGGCGTGCGCGGTGGTCAAAGCGTTCTCACCCCGGCTGTTTCCCGCTCGCGCCTATGGCGGCGCGTGGGCTGGGCAGCTGCGTTGGGTGCCACTCACCCACAGCCGCGCGCTGACCGTGATCAAGAACCCCGCCTACGCCGGCGCGTACGTGTTCGGCCGCCGGAAAAGCCGCCGCCAAGTCAACCCCGACGGCACGATCCGCACGAGGACAACAATGCTGCCGCGCGAACAATGGAGCATCGTGATCCACGATCACCACCCGGGCTACATCACGTGGGAACAGTACCTGGACAACGAGCGGCGGCTGCAGTCCAACCGCACCTTCCAAGGCGCGCGTCCGGTGCGCGAGGGCTCCGCGCTGCTTCAAGGGATCGTGCGCTGCGGCTCGTGCGGGCGGTCGATGGCGACCTTCTACACCTCAGACGGCAAGCCCGGCTACGACTGCAAGTGGGGGCGCGTCGACGGCACCGCCACCCCGGGCTGCCAGGGCGTCATGGGCTGGGTGATCGAGCAAGCCGTGACAGACCGGCTGCTGGCCGCGGTCGCGCCCGAGCAGATCGATCTCGCGCTCAAAGCGGCTGACACGGTCACCGACCGCCGCTCGCGCGGCACCCGCGCGGTCGAGCTGCGGGTCGAGCGCGCCCGCTATCAGGCCGCCCGCGCCGAGCGCGCCTTCCACCAGTGCGAGCCAGACAACCGCCTGGTGGCGCGCACGCTCGAGGCCCGCTGGGAAGAGAAGCTGCGCGAGCTCAAAGACGCCGAGGCCGAGCTCGCCCGCCACGCCGCCCAGCCACCGCTGCCCGCCTGTGCCGACATCGAAGCGCTCGCCCGCGACCTACCACGACTGTGGTCAGCGCCGACCACCAACCACCGCGACCGCAAACGGCTGTTGCGCGCGCTGATCGCCGACGTGACACTCACCTTCGGGCCCGACTCGCCCGAGATCAACGTCGGCATCCGCTGGCAATCCGGCGCCAACGAGCAGCTGACCGTGCTGCGGCCCGACGCCACCCGCAAGCAGCGCGCGCAGGTCGTGCGCGACATCCTTCACCAGCTCGGCCCGACCCACACCAACCAGCAGCTCGCAGAGCACCTCAACCAGACCGGCTACCTGACCGCCTCAGGCCGCCCGTTCACCGAGGACAGCGTCCGCTGGATGCGCTGGCGCGACCGCATCCCATCCCCGCCGAAGCTGCCCGCCGGCGAGCTCGGCGTGCACGAGCTCGCCCAACGCCTCGACGTCGGCGACTCGGTCATCTACAGATGGATCGCCACCAGCAAGCTTCAGGCACGCCGCGTCGGCCAGCGCAAGCTCGCGATCACGTTCGACGACAAGATCGAGGCCGCCTGCCAAGAGCGGATCGCAGACTCGATCCGAATCCAACATCAAACGCAAGAAACCGTTGCAGGAGGTGCAGTATGAAGACACCGTCGACGAGGTCTCCTGGAAGAAGCAGCACAACTACCTCACGCTGATCGCCGACCACCGGCGCCGCCAGGTGGTGTGGGGGTGCGGGGGCAAGGGCCAGAAGGCCGCCGACGCGTTCTTCACCGAGCTCGATCCCGACCCTGCTTCCTCCCCGCCGCCCGTCTCGGCAGGCCAGCCGCGTCAGCCTCCAGAGCCCGCGATCATGGTCCCGTTCGGCCCCTGCCCGACCGTGGCGGCCGGTCACGGCATCCCGGCCGCGTGGCTCGGACCCGACCGCGAGCTTGACCTCGCGATCGTGGCGCGCGCCTCCCGGCTGACCGCCGTCTCGATGGACATGACCGGCGGGTACGCCAAATCAGTCCGCCACCACGCTCCGCACGCGACGATCTGCATCGACCCCTACCACGTCGTGCAGCTCGCCAACCAGGCGCTGGACGAGGTCCGCCGAGCCTACTGGAACGAGCTGCGCTCCCTCGCTGACCCCGACGCCGCCAAGCGCTTCAAGGACTCCCGCTGGTGCCTGCTCAAGCGACCCGAGAAGCTCACCGACGAGCAGGCCGCCACGCTCGCCCGGATCAAGGCCGCCGGCGGCGAGGTCTGGCGCGCCTACACGCTCAAGGAGGCCGTCCGCGGCATCTTCGAGGCCGGCCTCTCGCTCGAGGACGTCGAGGTGCTGATCAAGCGACTACTCAGCCGCCTGGCCCGCAGCCGACTTGACCCATTCATCCGCCTCGGCAAAACGATCCGCAAGCACCGCGACGGGATCCTCGCCGCGATCCGTCTCGGCATCAACCAAGGCCGCACCGAGGCGCTCAACAACAAGGTCCGGCTGATCACCCGCCGCGCGTACGGCTTTCACTCCGCCCAGGCCGCGCTCGCCCTCATCATGCTGACGTGCGGACCCGTCACGCTGCACCTCCCACACGAGCTATACGCGCTCGGGACCGGGTGACACTTGACCACACTTATGCCAAGAGAGCCCGAAAAAGCCGCCGGGTAGCCGGCGGGAATCGCACCCGCCGGCCCCCACAGATCCGCACGTGAGCCTCTCGACTCATACGGCTCGTGCCGTCCGGCTTCAGGACACGGCGCTGCCGTACCTCCAGTGCACGAACAGCTCGGGGTTCCGGGCTCGGACGCCCCGCAGCCATGCTCGTGCCCTTCGGGCGCTGCGCGCCAGCCGCTTGTACTTCCAACGCGCCCAGCGCATCAGATGGCGATCGATGCGCTCGCAGAGCGGGATCACCGCGGTCGGGTAGAACGCGGTGGAGTAGGCAAACCAACCCCGGAGAACGGGGTTGATCGCCTTCGCGAGGCCGTCGAGGTCTTGGGTCGTGCGTCGATGAAGCCGCCACGATGCGACTCGGCGGCTCATCGCCGTCAGCTTCTCCGGGGCGCGTGCCGGAAGGAAGGCCGTGAAGACTTCCCCCGTGCGCTGATTGCGCGCCTGCCGGGGCCGGAATGCGTAGCCGCAGAACGTAAACGAGATCTCCTCGTAGCTCCCGCGGCGGTTGCTGTCCTTGCAATACACGATCCGCGTCTTGTCCGGGTGGAGCTCCAACCCGACCTCGACGAGCCGACGGGCGACCGCGTCCCGCACAAAGCGGGCCTGGCGTTCGCTCACACAATGGATCACCGCATCGTCCGCATAGCGCTCGAACGGGACGATCGGGAAGTTCCGCTCCATCCACGCATCGAGCCCGTAATGCAGGAACAAGTTGGCGAGGCAGGGGGAGCTGACTGCTCCCACGCAACTGCGAACTTTGAGTTCGAGCGTTGGTTTCGGCGTCCTGTGAGAAGGAGTCTGCCGCATCGCGCCCGCGGCGGCTCGCAGGCTGTTTTGTCGGGCGCCCCATACGGCTACCGGTACGTCCGAAAGTCTGAGCATATGGACGCCTTCTACGAGATCGACGAGGCGCAGGCGACG
>DATKOY010000116.1:0-7833 GCA_035524415.1 Solirubrobacteraceae bacterium
GTGCTCAAGTCTTCCTTCCTCGTTCCGTCTACCAGCGGTAGTGCGCGAAGGCCTTGTTGGCCTGCGCCATCCGGTAGACGTCGTCCTTCCGCTTGAACGCGCCGCCCTGCTGGTTCAGCGCGTCGAGAATCTCGTTGGCGAGCTTGTCCGGCATGCCCTTCTCGCGCCGCTCGCGGGCGTAGTTGACGAGCCAGCGCACCGCGAGGGTGCGGGCGCGCCGCTGCGGCACCTCGACCGGCACCTGGTAGTTCGCGCCACCGACGCGGCGGCTGCGCACCTCCAGGACCGGAGTCACCGTCTTCACGGCCTGCTCGAGCACCTCGACCGGCGGGCGGCCGGTCTTCGTTCCGACGGTCTCGAGCGCGCCGTAGACGATCTGCTCGGCGATCGACTTCTTGCCGTCGAGCATGACCTTGTTGATCACCTGGGTCACGAGCTGCGAGCCGTAGACGGCGTCTCCCTCCACCTCGCGGACCTGGACTTCGGCGCGCCTCGGCATCACGAACCTCGCTTGGCGCCGTACTTGGAGCGGCCCTGCTTGCGATCCGAGACGCCGCCGGTGTCGAGCGCGGCGCGGATGATCTTGTAGCGGTAGCCCGGGAGATCCTTCGTGGAGCCGCCGCGCACGAGCACGACCGAGTGTTCCTGCAGGTTGTGGCCCTCGCCCGGGATGTATGCGCCGACCTCCGCCCCGTTCGTCAGGCGGACGCGTGCGACCTTGCGCAGAGCCGAATTCGGCTTTCTCGGCGTCTGCGTCATGACGCGCGTGCACACGCCGCGCTTCTGCGGCGCGCCGGCGAGAGCGGGTGTCTTCGTCTTCGCCTTCGCGGCCTTCCGGCCCTTGCGCACGAGTTGATTGACAGTCGGCAAATGAGTCCTTTCGTGAAGAGACGGTCGGCAGGGGCCAAAAGCACCCCGGCCAACCGGCCTGCGGCATGGTAGCGAACCCGGCGAGTACATGCGTCTGGCGAGTTCGGTCGTTTACCGGCGAGTGGCTCATAACTCGCGGACGCGTGTACTAGACCCCCGCCAACCGGCCCGAAACCCGCCACATAGGCCAGTAGCTCGCTTTCCGGCCCGAACCTAAAGTACGCCCACCGAAAATCCGGAGCTGCGGTCATGCATTGGCTAACAATCGGTCTCGCCATCGGGCTCGTCGTCTGCGCCGTCCTGGCGCTCGAGCTGCTCCGCCGCCTGCGCCGGCGCAACTCCCGCGACGTCGAGGCCCAGGTCACCGCGACCGTCCAGACGCTCGAGGCACGGCTCGACGAGCTCGCGCAAGAGCTGAGCAGCGCCATCAGCCGCGCCGAGGAGGAAGCGCAACGCAGCCGGTTCCTCGGCCAGATCGCCACGACCATCGACCTCGACGACGCGATCAACTCGACGCTCCAGGCTGCCGCCGGGCTGGCCAAGGTCGACGCGGCGGTCGTCGAGCTCGATCCCGACGGGGACGGCGACGAGCGGCTGCTCGGCTCGATCGGCCTCGACCGCGACGAGGACGAGGAGGACGGCGTCCGGATCTTCACCGGGGCTCCCGAGCGCCAGGAGGCCCGGGCGATCGAGCATTCGTACCTGTACGGGGAGAACGCGGCGGGGGCGGTGCACGGAGCACTCGGTGTGCCGCTCGTAGGCCGCGACGGCCGGATCGGCTGGCTAGGCGTCTTCTCGCGCGATCCCGACGTGCGGTTCGGCGACGACGACGTGCGCCGGCTCGAGGAGCTCGCGGAGCGCGTCGCGCCGGCGATCGAGAACGCGCGGCGGTTCCGCGAGGCTCGGCAGCTCGCCGACCTCGACTCCCTGACCGGCCTGCACAACCGCCGCTACTTCTACGAGACGCTGGGCCGCGAGGTCGACCGCGCCCAGCGGTACCAGCGGCGGCTCTCGCTCGTGATCGTGGACGTCGACGGCTTCAAGGAGATCAACGACCGGATCGGCCATCTCGCGGGCGACGCGGTCCTCGCCGAGATCGCCGACCGCATCCGCCAGGTCGTGCGTTCGGCGGACATCCCGTGTCGGGTCGGCGGCGACGAGTTCGCGGTGATCGTGCCCGAGGTCGAGGTCGGCCAGGCCCGGCAGCTCGTGGGACGGATCCAGCGGGCGGTCTCCGGGCAGCCGATCGCGCGCGCCGGCAGGGTCCGCGTCTCGGCCGGCGTGGCGGACATCCAGCCGAACGACAGCCCCACGAGCCTGTTCGAGCGCGGGGACGAGTCGCTGTACGCCGCGAAGCACGCCGGCAAGGGCGGGCTCGCGGCCGCGGACTAAGAACCGCTCGACTGGCGCTCAAGCCGCCGCCTGTCGCCGCCGATAGGCGTCCCATGGGTCCCACCGCGAGAGCGCGCCCGTCGCGCCACCTCCGCGCGCGCGCTGCCGACGAGCGCGGTTTCACGCTTCCGGAGCTGCTCGTCACGCTGGCGATCCTCCTGATCGTGGTCGGCTCCCTCGCGTCGGTGCTCGTCTCCGCATCGAAGTCCGAGGTCGACGCAGGCAAGCGGTTCCAGGTCCAGGTGCAGGACCGCACCGCGCTCGACAAGCTCCGCCGCGAGCTGCACTGCGCGAGCTCCGTCACGGACACGAGCGGAAACGCTCTCACAGCCGGCACGGCGTACACCGCGATCGACACACGGCTGAGCTCGGTCTGCCCGAGCACTCTCGGCACGACGACCTACGTCACCTGGTGCACGGCGGCGAGCACCCTGACGACCGGCGACTACGCCCTCTATCGCGTGACGTCGACCTCCTCCCGGCCTACGTGCAGCTCGAGCGGGAAGATCAAGTGGGTCGACTACCTGACCACGTCGACGCCGTTCTGCCTGCCCAGCAGCAGCACGGCGTGCAGCGGCGTGTACAAGCCCGCGACGTCCCTGCCCATGCTGCACGTCACCTTGCCCGTGGACATCAACGGGCCGAGCTCGACCATCGACAAGTACAACCTCGTCGACGACATCGCCCTGCGGAACGGGGCGCGGTCGTGACCGCGCTGCGGAGGCTGCGACTGCGGCGCGAGGAGGGCTTCACCCTCGTCGAGCTCCTGATCGCGATGATCGTGCTCACGATCGGCATCCTCGCGCTCGTGGCCGCGTACACCTCCGGCTACGTCGCCCTCAACCGGGCGACGCGCGTCTCGAGCGCCGAGGTCCTCGCGGACTCCCAGATGGAGCGGTTCAGGGCGCTCACCTACAGCAGCATCCGGCTGAACACGACCTGCGGGGCACTTTGCAACGTGGATTCGACCTACACGAGCGACGCGGTCTACAACGCCACTGCTCGGGTCAGCGGCTGCAGTAGCAGCACCGAGTCCACCTGCCTGCCGATTCAGACGAAGACGGGGCCTGACGGCAGGTCGTACCGGATGGAGACATTCATCGAGTACAGCTGCCCGGTCTCCACCGACACGTTGACCATCTCGCCGCTGAGCTGCGGAACGGGCGAGCCGTCGCCGGTAAAGACCGTCACGGTCGTGGTCACCGCATCCGCCGCCAGCACCGGGCTCGGGACGAACACCCCTGTCTCCGTGCGCGAGCAGTCAGCCTTCACCTCCCTCACCGGGCAATAAGCCCTTCTCAGGACGATCCCCGTATAAGGGGGATCGTCCCGGCGCGCAGAGCAACGAGTACGACATCGCCTCCTGAACGCGGCCAGCACCGGGACGAACGGCTCGCTCGGATCGATCTTGGGCTCGGTCTACGCCCCTGCCAGCCGCACGGACTTCGTCGAGGCCCTCAGCGGCACGGCGAACCTCGCGGTGCTCACCTCTTGCATCATGATCAACGGCGGCAACTCGACCTTGCCTTCAATCCCACCAGGTTGTTCGGCACCAGCTGGATCCTCGGGCCTCGGGCCGGATAGCCGACAACAACCGAAGATCCCCCGTCCGGGGGCGTTTTTCACCCCTTCTAGGGGCGCCCTTCGGGCTGCGGCGGGCGACAGTAGGAGGGTGGTGCCTTACCGGTCACGGTTCGATGCGGTGGCGGACGAGCGCGGGATCGCGCTGGTCATGGCGATCGCGGTGATGCTCGTGCTCACCGTCCTGGTGACGTCTACGCTCGCCTTCACGAGCTCGAACGCGCGCGATTCCAGCCGGAGTACAGGAAGCCAGAAGGCTTATGCGGCGGCGGAGGCCGGGCTCAACGACGCGCTCTCGGCGGTTCAGGTGGCCGGCAGCGATACGACGAAGATGAGCCCTTCGCCGAGCTACGCAGGTGACACGAGCGCGACGGTGACGTCGCTCACCGGAGGCGCGACCGCGACCTGGGGCGGCAGCTTCGACTCGACGACAAAGGTCTGGACGCTCAAGTCGATCGGCAGCGTTCCGAACCCGACAGGGGCGAGCGCGATCACGCGCACCCTCACCCAGACGGCGACCCTCACGCCGCCGCCGTTCAACTTCGTCGCCCTCGACACGGGGTGCGACGTGCATACGCTGATCGTCGACTCGAGCGGCCAGCTCAACGTGACGAACAAGGTGTACATCAACTCGTGCAACGGGGTGCAGGTCGGCGTGAAGCCCGACGCGTTCGACATCTTCGGGACGTCCGGACACGGCAACATCTCGGCGCCCTCGATCCAGGTCGTCGGCGGCTGGGAGACGGACGGCGGCAACACTCCCAACTCTCACACGGTTACGGTGAACGGCACCCAATGCCCCTTGGCCAAGGGCAACAACCCCGTAACGAGTTCCCAGCCCACGGGCTGCCCGCTCACCGGGCAACCCGTGATCGGCGACCCGCTCGCCGGCAAGGTGACGCCTCCGACGCTCGGCTCACCTGCCTGCACCAGCACCAGCTACAGCAGCCCGGTCAACTACAGCCCGTCGCAGAGTGTCAGCACCAGCATGACGGCGGCCCAGACGACGCTCAAGTCCAGCGGGACGGCGCTTCAGAACGGCGATGTCATCCAGATCGGCAGCGAGGACTTGCTCGTCACGGCAGGCGGCGGGACGAAGAATCTCACCGTCCAGCGCGCCTACCTTGGCACGACGGCCGCCACTCACAACTCCGGCGTGACGATCAAGAAGCTTCCGACAGTGACCATGGGAACCGCTGCGAATCCGGCCCCCTGCACGATCGCATCGGGGACGGTGACGCTCCAGCCCGGCACCTACTACGGAGGTATCTGCATCGGGGCCTGGAGCGGAAGCAGTTGCGGCAGCAACATCGGCGGCAACTGCCAGGCCGGGAACGCCCCGGTCGCATACAGCCCAGCCGTGCAGGTGAATGCCAGCTCGGGCATCTCCTCGACGACGACGAGCATTCCCGTCGACTGGTCGGGGTACAGCACAGCGGATCCTGTCTCGACTGGAGACGTGATCCAGATCGGCAGCGAGCAGATGCTGGTGACCAATGCCCCAGCCACGAACGGCTCTGCGACGCTGACCGTCACCCGCCACTACAACGGCACGACGGCGGCGACGCACGGCAACAACTCCGCGGTGACGCAGGTGCCGCCTGTCAGCACCGCCAACGTGACCTTCGCGCCGGGGACGTACATCATGGCCGGCGGCGGTCTCTTCCTCTGCGGCGTGTCAACCCTCTCGGCGCCTGACGTGCTCATCTACAACACGCGGGACGCTTCACACACCTCGGGAAGCGGTGCGATCGACCAGGTCGAGATCAACACGACAGGCAGCGTTTCGCTCGGTCCCCAGGACTCCGGCGCGTACGAAGGGCTGACGTACTACCAGGATCCGAATCTCGCCGTGGCGCCGAGCGACACCTGCGAGAACAGAACGTACTTCAACGACAACCCCGATCCGGACGCGCCGACCCAGGCACAGGTCGACGAGTACGACCTCGCGCTGATGTCGATGGCGAGCAGCGGCTCCAACGGACCGCTCGGCTCGGTGTCCGGCTCGTTCTACGCGCCTGCGCCCACTTCGGAATTCGCCGATGCGGTCGGCGGAACTGCGAACCTCGCCGTTCTCACCTCGTGCATTCTGATCGACGGCGGAGCCTCCACGTTCGCCTTCCAGCCACAAGGCCTCTTCGGGTCGAACTGGGTGCTCGGCCCGCAGGCCGGCTAGCCGCCCGGGTCGACGTCGGCGGGACCGAACTCGCGCACGACGCGGGCCGGCACTCCCGCGACCATGGTGTACGGCGCAACGTCCGAGGTCACCACGCTGCCCGCGCCGACGATGGCGTACTCCCCCACCGTCACGCCCGCCAGGATCGTGCTGCGCAGCCCGAGATAGGCGCCGCGCCGGACCGTGGTGCGCAGGCCCGCGCGCGTCGCCTCGTCGCCGAGCAGCCGGTGGAAGTGGCGCGGGTAGTACGTGTGCCCCAGGATCGTCGTCTGCGCGATCACCGTCACGTCGTCCTCGAGCGTCACCGACGAGGGCACGGCATCGTCGATGAACACCTCCGTGCCGATGAAGACGCGCTTGCCGACGTTGACGCCGCGGCGCCGGTGCAGCGACGCGCGCGTGGCCGGCGGCAGCGGCAGGTAGCGGGCGGCGACGTGCAGCCAGCGCTTGCCGACGGCGCCGAAGACGCGCGTTCCCTGCGTCTCGGGCCCGACGGGGATGTTCCCCCACAGCTTCTCGAGCACGGCCATCCCGCAAGGCTATTTCCTGCGGGTGTCGTCGCTACTGGATCCGCAGGAAGGGGAGGTACTCGGTGAGGTCGATCGCCGCCGGCTGCGGCAGCTGATCGCGGACGCAGGTCGTCCGGGTCAGGGCGCGACTCTGCTGCGTGATCGTCCACTGGTCGAAGGACTGCGCGCGCTCGAAGCCGCGCAGGGCCGAGACGATCGCCGGCCGCACCGTCGAGAGCCGCAGCGCACCGAGAGGCTGCGCCGCACCGAGCGGCTTGACGGCGAACGTCCCCAGGAGAGTCGAGACCTGGGACTTGCGTCCCTGGGGCAGGGAGAAGAGCCTCTGCGGCGCCGACTCCTCGACCGCGAACCCGGTCCGCGCGGCAAGCCACGGCGGCGCCGGCGTGACGCGGACGCGCCGGACGAGCAGGTCGGGATAGGCCGAGTAGAAAGCGGACACCTCGGCGGCCGTCGGCTTCGGGGCGTACCGCAGCTGCTCGAGCCGCGCCCGCCGCAACTCGTCACCGAGGATCGAGAGGGCAATCCCGGCGGTCGCGTGGGCCTCGTGCAGCGCCGCGAGGTACGCGCTCTTGCGGCCGTGGAACGACTCGCGGATCACCTCGCGTTGCGCCGCGAGCACGGCATGCCGGGACACGGGCCGCTCCGAAGCCTCGACGAGCCGCTCGAACAGGGCGCTCATGGCGGCGTCGCGATCGCCGGTCAGCGCCTGCAGCGATCCGACCGCCCCGCTCCCGACGGCTCCGCCGTCCTCGATGCGGCACACCGCGCCGCCCCGCAGCAGGATCTGCCCCGCGGTGAGGGAGCGGTCGAAGCCCTTGCCGAGCATCCGCGGCGCGTTGCAGAGGTGCTTCGTGCGCGCCCAGAGCCAGACGCAGGCCGCCTTCGGCTTGTCGGGATCCATCTCCTTCTTGTTCCACTGCTGCCAGCCCCAGGAGAAGACCGAGCCAAGCCCGAGCTCCTTCGCCACCTGCTTCGCGGACAGCGCCTCCCATTTCACGACCTGGTACCAGGCAGACGCCGGCTCGAGGCCGTTGCGGCCGCCGACTCCCTTATGGCTCAGGAAGCTGAGCATGATGCCGAGCCGGTTCGCCGGGATCCCGATCGCCGTGAGCGCGGTGACCGCGTTGCGATAGCTCTCCCGTGCCCACCGATTGCCGAGGATCGGGCCGAGCGGCCAGATCTTGGTGGCGGGCAGATAGACCTCGCGGACGACATCGGAGACCTTCGCCACCGAGCGCCACCACGCGATCGCGTCGGCCGAGCCGGCGTACGGGGACTTGTTGA
>DATKOY010000117.1:0-3604 GCA_035524415.1 Solirubrobacteraceae bacterium
TGCCCTCGACGATCACGTCGAAGACCGCCGTCTGGTCGGGCTTCGGCAGGCTCGGAACACCCGGAATACCTGGAATCGGCGACGTCGGCGCGGCCGCCCCACTCGGAACGGCGAGCAGCGTCACCGCCACGGGTGCGGCGAGTCCCAGCGTTACCAGCCCCGGAATCGGCCCACGGCCTGAATCATTTCACCTTCGCGTGCCACCGTGCAGAGCGCTGGGATCGCTCGAACTCAACCGTTCCTGCAGCTTTCGCCGCCAGCCGTCGGTCGCGGCGTGTATTCGATCTCGGTGACCGCTGCTGCTTGGCTTGGGCAGTCTGCGGTCGATGCCACAGGCGCCCGGGCCTCTATCGAGCCTTCGTGATCGCCGGGAGGATGTATTCGCCGTTGAGGATCTCGGCACGCGGCTGGTACATGCGCATCAGCGGGCGGAACCTGCCGTCGGGCGTGGGTAGCCAGTTCGGCTGCCTGCCGGTGTCGGGCGCGTCGCGTTGGATGTAGATGGTCACGGACCCGTCGCCGTCGCTTACGAGTCCTGCGGTCCGGTCGCCGATCGAGTAGCGGTCGATCGCGTTGGTGACGAGGTAGAACTTGGAGGCGTCGTACATCGTCAGCGACCAGAACGCATCGACCGGCGGCGGCGGAGAGAATCGCAGCTCGTAGCGGTTGTCAGCGCCGTCCAGGGGGTCGCCGTCGGCGTCGGTCCAGGCCATCGCGTAGGTGGCCTCGTAGCCGTGGTTGCCCCACAATCCGCCCCGTGCAGCAGCGGCGCGCGTCGCATACGCCTCCACGCGATCCTGGATCTTCCAATCGGGGCGATCGAGCGTTCCCAGGCCGAGGTGATCGAGGTTGTAGTCAAACCCGTGCATCGCGCTGTTCCAGCCGTTGATCGCGTCTTGGCCCGCTCCCTGCATGAGCTCCTCGATCTTCCGCTGCCCCGTGGCCGCGCCCGCCACCAGCACCTCGGCGAGACCCGGATCCGGATTCACGTAGGGCGACTCGGCGGTTGTCGCGCCGAGTCTTGCCGCGAGCTCGATGAATCGCGCGTCCGCCCGTGGCGGCGGGAATGAGACCAGCGCCACCCGAAACCGCTCCCACCACTCCAATTCGTCTGGCACGCGCGGGTCCGGCTTGGGAGCGCCAGGCATCGCCGGCGCCGGTCCGCCGTCGCGAACGCTCGATGACATGATCGTGAACTGGTCCTGCAACGCGTGCACAGCCGGAAGGTCGGCCTCGCCGTCAACCTGAACGCGACCGACGATCATGAAGATCCCGGTCGGCGCCGAGATCACCCGCATGCCAGCAGGCGGCTCGCCGCTCCAACCGTCGGCCGCGAGCAGGAACTCACCCTCGCCCGTCCCCGTCGCGCGCCGCCCGAGATAGGCGAAATTGTTCGTCCAGGCGTCGACGAACTGAAGCACGTAGTAGCGACCGCCCGTGTCGGGCACGTGCAACACGAGCGGTCCGTGGCGGACGTCGCAAGCCGCCAGGACGTAAAGCGTGTCGTTGTTCGGCGAGACGAACTCGGTCTCAGGCCCGAGCAGCTCCCGTGCATAACCGAACTGGTTGAAGGGAGCGGAGAACGGGAGCGACGCGATGTTGTTCGCAAACCCATCGATCTCGTGCAGGTTGTAGACAAGCGGGTAGCCGTACACGTAGACCTGCGCCGCCAGCTGCACGCGCTCGACATCATCGACGGACTCTTTCGTGCTCACGTCCCTCCTCCTGTTCACGTGTTCGCAGCGGAGCCCGCTCGAGCCCCCCCAGGCACGATTATCGCCGGTCAACCCCGACGAGCAACAGCCGTCAAGTGCCGACTCGATCACACGAAGGAGCCGCACAGCCGTCCTGACCGCGAGCCGTGCATCCGTGGCCGCACGGACACCTTCGCGACGGCGGCGACAGTCTCGCAATGCGCGGGAACCGCGCACGCGCCCTACCCGGAATTTGCAGCGTCTTGGCAAGCGGTCGCCGGCAGGTTCGCTACACTTATCGCTACTTATCCAGGATATGCGGATAAGTGTCGATAACTCACGCTAACTGAGCCAGTCGATGGACCCGGTCAGAAACCCGTACACGCCCGGAGCAGGCACCCGCCCGAGCGAGCTCGCCGGCCGGGGCGAAGAGATCGACAACTTCAAGATCCTGCTCGCGCGGCTGCGCGCCAGTCGGCCGGAGCAGAGCCAGATCATCACCGGCCTCCGCGGCGTCGGCAAGACCGTGCTGCTGAACACGTTCGAGGATCTAGCCGAGGGCGCCGGCTACCTGACCGTCTTCCGCGAGCTAACCCAAGAGAGCTCGCTGCCAGACCTGCTTGCCAAAGACACACAGCGGCTGCTGCGCGACCTGAAGCTCAGCGTCAAGCTCGCCGATGCCGTGCGAGCCGGCTTGTCCACACTTGCCGCGTTCAAGCTCACTGACCCGAATGGCTTCGAGCTCTCGGTGGACCTCAAGAAGCTCCAAGAGCAGCACCTCACCGACGACCTGATCGAGCTGTTCCTACAACTCGGGCGCGCCGCGCAGGCGAAGAAGGTCGGGATCGCCTTCTTCCTTGACGAAATCCAGTTCGTCAAGCAACACGAGTTCCGCGCGCTGATCAGCGCGCTGCATCGCGCGATGCAGAAGCAGCTGCCGCTGACGCTCGCCGGAGCCGGACTCCCGCAAATCCCACGACTGGCCGGCGAGGCGCGCTCTTACGCCGAGCGGCTGTTTCGATTCCCACGGATCGGAGCGCTCGACGAGCCCGATGCGCAAGCCGCGCTCGTCCTACCCGCCCAGCGCGAGGGCGCGACATACGACGACGATGCCATCAGGCGCGCGCTCGAGCTCACCCAGGGCTACCCGTTCTACCTTCAGGAGTTCGGCAAGCACATCTGGAACCTCGCAGCTGCGACGCCGATCACCCGCAGCGATGTAGACCGCGCCGCACCACGTGCTGAGGAGTCGCTCGACCGCGGCATCTACGAGGTTCGGATCCAGCGAGCGACCGTGAAGGAACGCCGGTACCTGAGAGCGATGGCGGAACTCGGTCCCGGGCCCTACAAGGTCGGCGCAATCGCCAAAGCGATGGGAAGCACGACGACCGCGCTATCGACCGTGCGCCAGAAGCTCCTCGACCGCGGCCTCATCTACGCCACTGAGGACTACGGGCACGTCGATTTCACCGTGCCCCGCTTTGACGAGTTCATGCGACGCCACATGCCGTTCAAGCCCGCAGCACCACGAACCGCAAGGCCCCGACGCCCGCCGACGCGCTGATCGTGGCGCCGATCCCGGGGCTGGTCCGGGCGGCCAATTGGTCACACATCGGGCACAGAGCCGCAACCGCCCCCATCGACCGACGGTCAGAAGCCATCGCTGCGAGCGCGAATTTCGTGCAATCCGCCGCGTCTCGACCCGGAGACCGCACCGCAGCTGCCGGTGCGCGCCACCACTCAAAATCCCTGCTCAGAGGGACCTTTCTGTAAGCGTTCAGTCGTCGGGGCCAGTGGCAGGGATTCCTCGTTTGTGCAGCGAATCTTGCAGGCGTGGAACGTGCTGAGGCGGAGGCGATGTACGACGCGGGGCGCGAGGCGTGTGCAGTTCATTCTCGATCTTGCTGCGC
>DATKOY010000118.1:0-4303 GCA_035524415.1 Solirubrobacteraceae bacterium
CCTCGCTACGCCGCCCCAAGGGCGCCCAGGCTCCTCGCCGCGTCCCCGCGCGTCCGCGGCAGGCGCGCGCGAGCGCCTGCGCGAGGCGTCCGCCGAGCGCGAGCGCCGGCGCGAGGAGCGGAATGCCGCACACCACCAGCCAGAAACCCGAGAGGGAGCTCATGGGAGCGAGCTTCCATGCGGGCGCGCCGCGGCGGGAAACGTGCGCCAGGGTGTTCGAGAGGTTCCGCAGCAGCACCGCTCGCCCAGTCGAACAGGCCCGAGGGTCGGGCCGCGCGCCCCGCGCCCGCCCTTCTTGCCATCAACGGCGCCCCGGACGGGTGCACTCCCCGGCGGGAGCGCCGCGCCATGGAGCCGAGCGGCTATCTACCCCGAGTTGCGTCGCTTGTACCCGGTTTAGTCTGATGAGACGACCGGTTGCAGTCCGGCCATCCAACCACCAACGGCGTCAAGACGCGGGCTGTCGCGGTTGGTGACCTCTTGGACGTCGCGGATCCGGTGGCGGCGTGATCGCGATTCGGACGCTTGAGAAATCAGGCTCTAACTTTGTGAAAAGCGCTTGCTTTTCACAAAGCTCGATGTCATGGCCCGAGGTTTTCCGATGAGACGAACGATCAACACCGAACGCACCGCAGAACGGATCCTCGCACTACGTCGGACGGCCCGAAGAGGGGGAGACGTGCGGCGAGAGTTCGAGCCGATCATCGACGGTCTGCGTCGCGATCTAGACGAGACGATGAGTAAGACTCAGGCGGCGACGGTCATCGGCGTGAGCGTGCCGACGCTCGACAAGTGGATCGAGCAGCGCATCATCCCGGTCGAACGAGCAGCGAGCGGCCGTCCGCGCGTTCCCCGCGATACGGCGCTCGACCTCGCAGAGCGGGTCTCCGATCTTCGTGAGCGCGGGCGGGAACGAAACCTCATCGTCGCCGTCGTCGACCAACTACAGCGCGACGATTCGACCTACCAGCGCGAGTTCAGGAAGCTCTACGGTCCTGGGCTCCGCGCGCTCGCAGGCGGGGAGCTCGTGTCTGCGGCGCCCACCGCCGCGTTCGGGCCTGGGGACTAACCCAGCTCGCGGCGTGTCGGACTACGAGGTCGTTACGCCGCGCCCCGTGCGCAAGCACATCGATGCCCTGGCCGGAAAACGAGCGCCACGTGTGACTCGCCGGACACGCGGTCGTCCTCCGCGCCCGCATCGCCGTCGGCGGGTTGGGTCGGTGGCTTGCTCGCTGGATCTGTGCCGGGCTGGGCGGCAGCACTGCCGGGTTGGCCAAAGGCGGCCTTCAGCAGGTCATTCAGGGCACGGAGTCCGACCTGGTCGCGGGCGGTCACGGCGCGAGCGGCTCGGATCAGGTGCGCGCCTGCGCGGCGCTCGTGCGCGGCAACAATCGGTCGCAGCACGCGGTCGATCGCGGCGTACAGTCGCTCGACGATGGGATGGTGGTGGTTGAGCCCTGAGCGGTCGACCTTGACGACGAGCTCCGGGCGCGGCTTGTCGAGCGCGTCGCGCTGCAGCTGCTCGATCGCTTCACAGACCACCTCGCCATGCAGGTGGCGGGCGCCCGGGCGCGCTACAGCGCGCTCGAACGTGACGCGGCGAGCGATCCTCGGCAGCTACGAGCAGCCTCCCGAGTCGATGCTGCAATCGATGGAGGTCGACATCTACCCGCTGCGTGATCCGCGGGCCGCGGACCCAGCGACGGCGCGCTCGGGGACGGTTCGCAGTTCCACGTCGCCTTCGGCTACAACGCCTGCGGCCCCGGGCCGGAGACCGCCGAGGCTCCGGCAGGGTGGCAAAAGCGACTGGTGAAGCGCGACGTGCCCTCTCGACCGGGTTCGGAGGGGACGATCATCGCTTGCACAAGATCGACCGGACCGGGCTCACCATTGGGCGAGACGATTTCGGCCTCCCGCCATCACGCCTCAGGAGCGCTGCCGTCCGTCCGGTGAGGTAGAAACGTCCGGTGGGCAAGAACAACCGGCAGCGACGAGCGGCCAAAGTGCGTAAGCGCGCTCAGACGCAGCGTTCGTCCCGCGAATCCCGCGGCACTGGTAGCTGGTCGCGGTCGGCGTCTCACAGTCGGGCCTTCGCGCCCGCCGATCTGTCGCTCTCGACCAGGGAGCTGTTCCTGGCGGCGGTCTGGGCCCAGCGGTTGGGTGACGCCGAGCGTGTCGCACACGTCGTCGCGATCCTCGCCGGCGAGTCGTCGGCCCAGATCGCCAAGGAAGTCGCCGAATGCATGGAGAACCATGTCGGCGACCTGTGGGAGCACGGCTGGCAGCCGGCCGATGTCGACCGGATCGTGCGCCAGCGCCTGGGCTCAGACGAAAGGCGCCTGGCTCGCTGGACGATCGCATCGCAGTCTCGGGCCTATGAGACGCTCGGTCGACAGGTCCAACCGGGGTGGATGGCCCAGCTCGAGCAGATCGGAGCGCGGCGCGATCGGCGCGCTGATGGCGCCTCCCTTCGCCAGCTTGGCGGCGAGTGGCCTGATGCTCTGGCCGCCGCGGTGGCGCTCATGGCGCTGCTGATGTCGCTGCCCCGCTTGCCGCACCTCGTCGACCCGCCGGGCCGCTGGAGCTCGGGAGCGCTGGCCGAGGACCCCGGCGTGCCACCGGCGATGCTCGGCAAGGTCCGGGCGCTCCTAGCGAAGGCCGAATCGACCGCCTTTGATGCCGAGGCCGAGGCGCTGACCGCCAAGGCTCAGGAGCTGATGGCTCGTCACCGCATCGACCGTGCCGTGCTCGAGCACGACTTCCATACGTCGCGGACGAGCCCTGTCGGGCGGCGGTTCGCCGTCGATGACCCCTACGGTGAGGCCAAGGCTCTCATGCTCGCAGAGATCGCCGCCGCCAACGGCTGCCACTCGGTGTGGTCGAAAGGTCTGGGGTTCAGCACCGCGTTCGGCTTTGCCGACGAGCTCGACGCGGTCGAGGAGCTCTTCACCTCGCTGCTCGTCCAGGCCGCGGTGGCTTTGCGGCGCGCGGGCTCCAAGTTCGACCGTCACGGGCGCAGCCGCACCACCCGGTTTCGGCGCTCCTTCCTGGTGGCGTTCGGCATGCGGATCGGCCAGCGACTGCGCGACACCGCCGCGGCAACGGTGACGGCCGCGGACGCCGAGACATCCGTCGCCCTTGTCCCGATCCTCGCCGAGCGTGACGCAGCCGCCAAGCGGGCGGCGTCGGCGGCGTTTCCTGGGGCCGGCCTGGTCTCACCGGCGGCCACCGACGGCGAAGGGTGGTATGCCGGCACGCTGTTCGGCGACCTGGCCGACCTGGGCATCGGATCCATCGAGTCCGAGCGCGCCGCCTGACCTCGGCTGGGCGCCCACGCAGCGCCCGCCCTCAGGCGTTCTCCGGCTCTCGGGTGATCCCCGACCGGCTACGCCGCCGCACGGCGATTCGCCGTTCATCGGCCCGGGTTAGGTCCGCGCCAAGCCGGTTCCGCCGGGGTGTGACGTGGCCAGTCACGACGGCGCTGGGCGGCGGAGGCGTGGCCCACGGCGACCTGCACAGAGGCGAAGTCCGGCTATGCGGTGGCGCCTCTCCGAGTTAGCTGGAGCAGATTTTCCGAGTTAGCCGTTAGTATTTTCCGAGTTGGCCGACCACTTGGTAGCCGAGGAGTTCATTGAGCGGAGCGTCGCTCCGGTCGTTGTTGACGCCATGCAGAGTGCCCGGGCGGTCGCGCTGCTCGGCGCTCGACAGGCGGGCAAGAGCACTCTCGCCCGCGTGCTCGCCGGCGGTCCGATCCCGATGGACTACGTGACGCTCGACAGCGATCCGGTCCGAGCTGCGGCCCAGGCGGATCCGGAGGGTTTCGTGGCCGCACTTGGGCGTTCCACAGTAATCGACGAGGTGCAGCGGGCGCCGGATCTGCTGCTGGCGGTCAAGGCGCGCCTTGACCGGGACCGCAGACGCGGGCAGTTTCTGCTCACGGGCTCCGCGAACCTCCGCCGAATCCCGACAGTGGCCGATGCGCTCCCTGGACGCGTCGACTACCTGACTCTGTGGCCACTGACGCAGGGCGAGATCGAAGGTCGCCGCGAGGACTTGCTGGACCGTTTGTTCGACGGGGAGGTGCCGATGCTGACTGATGCGCCGGTCGGTCGCGGCGAATATGCCCGGAGGCTGCTCACCGGTGGGTTCCCCGAGTCGCTCCCCCGGACAGGAGCTGCCCGGGCACGGTTCTTCGAGAGCTACGTCGGCTCGATCCTCGACCGCGATCTGGCCGATGCCGCGCGTGTCCATGACCGGGGCTCGGTCGGGACGGTGCTGCGACTGATCGCCGCTCGGTCGGCTG
>DATKOY010000119.1:0-52196 GCA_035524415.1 Solirubrobacteraceae bacterium
CGCCGCGGCGTCACCGTCAACGCCGTCGCCCCCGGCTTCATCGAGACGGCGCTGACCGAGGAGATCCTCGACAGCAGCGACCTGGTCAAGGCGATCCCGGCGCGCCGCGTCGGCACCCCCGAGGAGGTTGCCGCCTGCATCCGCTTCCTGGCCTCCCCGGAGGCCTCTTACGTGACCGGAACGACGCTGACCGTGGACGGCGGCCTCAGCGCATGACCTTCAACAGAGCAAAAGGAGACACGAATGCCCACTGACGTAACCACCGACAACGTCGAGAAGGTGATCTTCGACGGCCTCGTCGAGCTCGGCACCGAGCGCGACGAGCTCTCGCGCGACGCCAGCCTCGAGGACCTCGACGTCGACTCGCTCGACCTGGTCGAGCTCGCCCAGATCGTCGAGGACGAGTACGGCGTCGTCCTCAAGGGCGAGGATATGAAGGAGCTCAAGACGGTAGGCGACGCGGTCGACCTGATCGCCGGGCGCGCAGCTTAGGTTGAGGCGCCGGGTCGTCATCACCGGGCTCGGGGCCGTCACGCCTCTCGGCGTCGGCGCCGCGGTCCTGCACGAGCGCTGGGCGGCGGGCGAATGCGGCATCGTCGACGGCGCCGGGTCGTGCAGCGACTTCGAGCCCAAGGAGACGCTGTCGATCAAGGAGGTGCGGCGGCTCGATCGTTTCTCTCAGCTGGCGCTCGTCGCCGCGACCGAGGCGATCGAGCAGGCCGGCTGGGAGGCCGGGCCGCCGTATGACCCGATGCGGATCGGGTGCATCGTCGCGACCGGGATCGGCGGGATCGAGACCGTCGAGACCCAGCACGACATCATGCGCGACAAGGGCGCGAAGATGGTCTCCCCGCTCGGGATCCCCCAGTACATGCCGAACGCCGCCGCCGCGGCCCTGTCGATGAGGTTCGGCCTCCGGGGCCAGATGTACGGGATCGTCTCGGCGTGCTCGAGCGGCGGCCACGCCCTCGGCTCCGCGGTGCGGATGATTCAGTACGGCGACGCCGACGCGGCGCTCGTCGGCGGCGCGGAGGCGACGCTGACCGCGTTCGGGTTCGCGTGCTTCAACGCGATGCAGGCGCTCTCGCCGACCGGGATCTCGCGCCCGTTCGACGCGCGGCGCGACGGGTTCGTGATGGGCGAGGGCGCGGGCATGCTCGTGCTCGAGGAGGAGTCCGCGGCACGCGCGCGCGGGGCTTCGATCCTGGGGGAGATCATCGGCTACGGCTCGACCGCGGACGCATTTCATCTGACCGCTCCCGATCCGAGCGGTGTGCCGGCCGCCCGGGCAATCGAGCTGGCGCTCGCCGACGCCGGGGTCACGCCCGCGGGTCTCGACTACGTCAATGCCCACGGAACCTCCACGCAGCTCAATGACGCGGCGGAAACGGCGGCGTTGAAGCGGGCGCTCGGAGAGGAACGTGCGCGCCAGATACCCGTGTCCTCGACGAAGTCCGCGATCGGGCACTTGCTCGGGGCCGCGGGCGCGGTCGAAGCGGTCGCGACGGCGCTGACGCTGTCGACGCGCGTGATCCCGCCGACGCTCGGCTACGAGGTGCCGGACCCCGAACTCGACCTCGACTACGTGCCGGGCGAGGCGCGCCCGTTGACGCTCGCCAACGGGCGCCCTCCGGTCGCGATCTCGAACTCGTTTGCGTTCGGCGGGCACAACGTCGTGCTCGTGTTGAAAGGAGCCGACGGCGCGTGAGCGCCGTGCTCGAGGCACCGGCTCGCCGCTTGGCGCCGCTGGCGCGACTCGAGGCGCTGTGTGACCCCGGGTCGGTGCAGGTGCTGCGCTCGCGCGTGGTCTCGCCGGCGCTCGGGGCACGCGCGGAGGACGGGGACGGCGTGGTCGGCGCCACCGGCACGGTGGCCGGTCGTCCGATCGCCTGCTACGCGCAGGATGGCGCGTACCTCGGCGGCTCGCTCGGCGAGCGCCACGCCGACACGATCGTCAGGGTGCTGTCGATCGCGGGCCGGGCGCGGATTCCCGTTGTCGCGTTCGTCGAGTCGGGCGGAGCGCGGATGCAGGAGGGCACCGCGGCGCTCGCCGGCTACGGCCGGATCTTCCGGGAGACCGTCCGGCTGACGGGCGTCGTCCCGCAGATCTCGGTCGTGTCGGGCGCGTCGGCGGGCGGGGGTGCGTACTCCCCGGCGTTGACGGATCTGATCGTGATGACCGAAGACGCGGCGATGTTCCTGACCGGGCCCGGGATCGTGCGCGAGGCCCTCGGCGAGGAGATCGACGCGGCGGAGCTCGGCGGACCGCGCGTGCACGACCGCAACGGCGTCTGTCATCTGGTCGAGCGTGACGAGCTCGCGGCCGCTGTGCGCGTCCGCCAGCTGCTCGGCTACCTGCCATCGTCGTCCTCGGCTCACGATGGCCGCGGTCGGCCGCCGCGCGCAGAATCGGTGCCGCCCGAGATCGACGACCCAGGTGCCGTCGTGCCCGTCGAGCCGCGGCGCTCCTACGACGTGCGTGACGCGCTCCGGGGTGTGATCGACGCCGGCTCGATGGTCGAGCTGTGTCCGCGGTGGGCGCGCAACGTGGTGACCGCGCTCGCCCGGATCGACGGGCGCCCGGTCGGGATCGTCGCCAACCAGCCGCACCATCTCGGCGGCGTCCTCGACGCCGAGGGATCCGAGAAGGCGGCGCGGTTCGTCGGCTTCTGCGACGCGTTCGGGGTGCCGCTGATCGCGGTCGTCGACACACCCGGATTCATGCCCGGCAGTCGCCAGGAGCAGGCGGGCGTGATCCGGCACGGCGCGTCGCTGGTGCGCGCGTTCGCGGCGGCGCGCGTGCCGAAGCTCACGGTCGTCCTGCGCAAGTCCTACGGCGGGGCGTACATCACGATGAACTCGCGCGACCTCGGGGCAGATGTGGTGCTGGCGTGGCCGGACGCGGAGCTCGGGATCATGAGCGCCCGGGCGGCGGTCGGGATCGTGCACCGCCGCGAGCTGTCCGCTGCCTCCGATGCAGAGGCCGAGCGCGCGCGGCTCGCCGACGCGTACGCGACGCAGCACCTGCGCGCCTCGGCCGCGGCGGCCGCTGGGTTCGTCGACGAGATCATCGACCCGGTGGACACACGCGCCCGACTCTCGTGGGCGCTGATGACGCTGTCAGGACGCGGGCCGGGGTCGTGATCCTCGCCGGCAAGCGGCTGCTGATCACGGGCGTCATCACGAAGGATTCGATCGCCTTCCACGCGGCTGCGCGGGCGCAGGAGGAAGGCGCGACCGTGCTGCTGACGAGCTTCGGGCGCGTCCGGCGGATGACCGAGCGGGCTGCGGCGAAGCTTCCCGAGCCGGTTGACGTGCTGGAACTGGACGTCAACAGCTCCGAGGATTTGGCCGCCTTGACCTCGACGCTGTCCGAACGGTGGGGCGGGGTCGACGGGGCGTTGCACGCGATCGCCTTTGCGCCCGAGGATGCGCTCGGCGGCAAATTCATGACGGCGCCGGCCGAGAGCGCGTCGCAGGCGTTCGTGACGAGTGCGTACTCGCTGAAGGCCTTGGCAGCCGCCCTGGAACCGTTGATGGGTTCCGGTGCCAGCATCGTCGGGCTCGACTTCGACGCGTCGGTCGCATGGCCGATCTACGACTGGATGGGCGTGGCGAAGGCGGCGCTGGAGTCGGTGTCGCGGTATCTGGCCCGGGATCTCGGGCCTCGCGGGATCCGGGTGAACCTGGTGTCGGCCGGGCCGCTCGGGACCGTCGCGGCGCGCGGGATCCCCGGCTTTGAACGGTTGTCCGAGCTGTGGCAGTCCGCGGCGCCGCTCGGCTGGGACGCCTCGGATCCGTCGATCGTGGCCGGCGCGATCTGCTTCCTGCTGTCGGACTATGCGCGCGGGATCACCGGTGAGATCGTGCACGTCGACGGCGGCTTCCACGCGGTCGGCGCGCCCGGGAACTGAGCCGGCCGGTCCGGCCCCGAGCGCACGTAAGTTCCCGCACTGCCCGCCCGTGGACGAGGTGTGGGCGATTGTCTGCGCGCTTCGGTCGCTCGGCGCCGCAGACCTCGCCGCCGGCGCAACTGCGGGAACTTGTGCCTGTCTTTGGCGGCCGCCCAGACAACCCGTACGCTGGGTGTGTGATCGACCGCTGGCTCTCGAACGAGCGGAACGTGAGGATCTGTGCACTGCTCGGCGCGGTCACGATCGCGTTCTCGAGCATCCTCGTGCGGCTCAGCCATGCGTCCCCCTCGACCGCGGCGATCTTCCGCTGCCTGTACGCGCTCCCGCTGCTCGGACTGTTCGCCTGGCTCGAGGATCGGCGCTACGGCCGCCGTGCCTGGCGCGATCGCCGGATCGCGATCGCCGCCGGCGTGTTCTTCGCGGTCGACCTGATCCTCTGGCACCGCTCGATCGGCGACGTCGGCGCCGGCCTTGCAACCGTGCTCGCGAACATCCAGGTCGTGCTCGTCCCGCTCGTGGCGTGGGCGCTCCTGTCCGAGAAGCCGGGGCGCCAGGTGCTGGTCGGGCTGCCGATTGCGCTGACGGGCGTGCTGCTGATCAGCGGGGTGCTCGAGCACGGGGCCTACGGGCGCGACCCGGCCCGGGGGGCGGTCTACGGTCTGTGCGCCGGGATCGCCTACGTCGGCTTCCTCTTGCTGCTGCGGCGCGGCGGGGCGGACATCCGACGGCCGGCGGGACCGCTGTTCGACGCGACCGCCACGGCGACCGTCGTCTGTGTGCTGGCGGGTTCGGTGATCGGTGATGCACGTCTCGTGCCGTCGTGGCCGGGCGCCGGCTGGCTGCTCACGCTCGCGCTGACCTCGCAGGTACTCGGCTGGCTCTTGATTACGACCTCGCTGCCGCGCCTGCCGGCGGCGCTCACCTCGCTGCTGCTGACCGTGCAGCCGGTCGGCTCGGTCGTGCTCGCCGCGCTCATCCTCAGCGAGGCTCCGAGTTCTCTGCAGCTCGCCGGCGTCGCGCTCGTGCTCGTTGCGTTGATCACCGCGACGCGCCCGCGCCTCAGCCGCCTTCCGGCGGCACACCGGGCCGTGGTCGCCGACTCCGAAGCGCCTACCTGAACAGGTTCTCGGACTCCGGTCGGATGAGGGCGGCGGCGCCGGGGCCGTCGGCAGCGCTGACGTGCCGCTCGGCGCCGCGGATCAGGACGGCCGGCTGCCGGGTGTCCTTCGCCCGCGCGAGGTCGGCCGCCGCAGCCAGTTCGTCGGCGATCGCGATCCACGTCGCGTGCAGCTCGCGCCCGTGCGCGTCGTGGCGCCCGCGCCAGTCCTCGAGGACCGCCAGGCCCGCGCAGCCGATCGCGACGTCGCACTGCCCGTGTCGCCACGCGCGGCCGAACGAGTCCGTGATCAGGACCGCCGGCGAGGCGCCCGTGATCGTGCGGAGCTGCGCGCGAAGATCGCGAGCCGACTGATCGGGGTCGCGGGGGAGCGTGAGGACGGAGTCCTCACCGGGCACGTTCGACGCGTCCACGCCGGCGTTGGCGCACACGAGCCCGTGGTGGGTGACGGTGATCAGCACGCCGCGCTCGGCGCGCAGCACCTCCCGCGACTCGTCGAGCACGACCTGCACGTGCCGGGCGTCCTTGTGGAGCCTGCGGGCGAGCACCATTGCTCGCGGCGACGGCTCGACGTCCGCGAGCCGGCGGATCCGCCCCTCTGCCTTCGAGACGATCTTCTGCGCGATCACGAGCACATCGCCGTCTGCGAGGTCCGGGAGCCGCGCGGCGAAGATCGCTGCGAGGTCGGCGGTCGGTTCGATCTCCGGCAGCCCGTCGAGGGGGGTCACGGTGAGCGCCGGCGCCGTGCTCACGAGCGGCTTCGCAGCAGCTGTCGGAGCATCCCGCGCGTGTGCGCAGCTCCACCACGGGTGGCGGCAAGCGCGGCCTCGAGCGCCGACAGATCCTCCGGCGTATCGATGTCGAGCGCGAGCGACGGGACCCGCACGATTTCGTGGGCGACGCCGGCCTCAGAGGCGAGCGACGCGTGCCGCCGGCAGCTGTCGGGTCCAAACGATGGTGTGAGCGCGTCCGGTGGAGTCAGCAACAGTGCGTTCGTGCCGGTGCCGTGACGGTCAGGGACGATCAGCGCCGAGGGCGTCTGGGCCGGCCTGTCGATCAGTTCATCGAGCTCTCCGGGGTTCAGCAGCGGGCAGTCGCCGGGCACGAGCAGCACGCGGTCGAAGCCGGACTCGACGGCCCACTGGATCGCGAGGCTCGCCGCCGCGTTGTGACCTTCCCGCTGGTCGTCGAGCACGGCCGCGCCGTATCCGCCGGCGATCTGCTGCGCTGCGTGATCGTCGCTGACGACGAGGATCTGCTCGACCGCCGTCGTGCGGCGCAACGATACGAGGACGTCCGAGAACATCGCTTCCGCCAACGCGCGCCGGGGGCCCGGCGGGAGCCCCTGCTGCAAGCGCTGCTTGGCCTCGGACAGGCTCTTGATCGGGAGGACCGCGAGCGTCTGCATCATGCAAGTGTGAGCGCGAACTGGACGGACTGCTCTGCGACCCGCCGCCGAGCGGCGGCGCTGTCCATCAACACGTCGGCCTCGAGCACAGGCACGGCGCTGGTCGGCTCGTCGGCGATCAGCCCATCGATCAGTCCCGCGTATGTCGCGGCGATCCCGTCGCTGCTGGCGGGCTGCCGCGTCCACTGCAGGAACGCGATCGTCGGTCCCTTGATGACCTCGCCGCGCACGAGCGGGCTGATCGCGACGACCGGCGCGCCGCTTGCCTTCAGGGCGTCACGGATCCCGGCGGTCTCGAGAATCGGGCCGATCGAGACGACCGGATTCGACGGTCCGATCACGATCGCACGGGCGGCGGCGATCGCCTCGAGTACCTCCGGGCTCGCCGGGGAAGACCGCGCGCCGCGGAACTCGACGTCCTCGATCGGGCCCTCGCCGCGAGCCTTGATCATGAACTCCTGGAACTCCCACCAGCGCCCGTGCCCCAGCACGCGCGTGCGGACCGGCTGATCGCTCATCGGCAGCACGCGTGCGCCGATCCCAAGCGCCGCGCAGATGCGGGCATGCGCCTCGGTCAAGCGTTCGCCCGCTCGCAGGCGGCGCGCGCGCTCAAGCCCGATCGCGAGATCGCGATCGCCGAGGTTGAACCACACCTCGACGCCGATCTCGCGCAGACCGTCCATCACTTGGAACGTGTCGCCGGCGAGGCCCCAGCCGCGCTCGTCGATCCTGTCCGCGAGCCAGAAGGCGACAAGATCCGGATCCGGCGAGACGTACGCTCCGTAGATCTCGATGTCATCGCCCGTGTTCGCGATCACGACGAGCTCGTCCGAACCGACGACATCGAGCATCCCGCGCGCGAGCTTTGCACCGCCGGTTCCGCCGGCGAGGACGACGACAGCGCTCAATGCAGGCCCGTGATCTTGATGCCTGCCCGCACCTTGTGGCGCACGTTGATCGAGATGATCAATGGCGTCAGCTGCTCGATGATGCGCGCCATCTCGAGCGGTCCGCAATCGACGACCCGCAAGCCGTCGATGCGGTCGACGAGCTCGGCGAGCTTGGCCTTGTCCTCGCGCCGGTCGCCACACACGAGCACGTCCTCGTCAAGGTCGTGGTCGAGGTCGGTGAGCAGCGCGGCGCTGACCGTGTGAAACGCGGACACGACGTGCACGCCCTCGGGCGCCATTTCCTCCGCCTGCTGAGCGGCGGAGCCTTGCCAGACACCGAGCGTCCGGGTGGCCTTGCCGCTGACCGCCGCCGCGAGCGGGACGGTGGCGTCGACGAGCAGTTGCCCGGGGCTGAGCGCACCCTTGAGATTCGTGAGCGTCTCCGACTGGCTGCGAAACGGGACGCTGAGGACGACGATCTCCGCGTCCTGGACGGCCTCGGCGTTCTGCGCACCGCTGAACGAGCCCGCAGGAACGCGCTCGGCGGCACGCGCGGCGGCCTCGTGCGCGCGCCCGGCGTCGCGAGAGCCGATCACGATCGGCACGCCGGCGCGCCCGAGCCTGAGCGCGAGCCCGAAGCCGAGGGCTCCGGTTCCGCCGACGATGCAGATTGGTGGCGACACGGCGCGGGAGTCTATGGGTCAACTAGGGTGTGGGCGGTATGGGACGTCCGCTGGAGCGAGGGATCGAGGCGTCGACCGAGTTCGACGTGGAAGGACGGTTGCTGACCGACGTCGGCGGGTCACTGCCCTCGTCGGTGCTCTCGACGCCAGGGATGATCGCGATGATGGAGCGCGCCGCGGCGATGCTCGTGCGGCCGCTGCTGAACGACGGGCAGGCCACGGTCGGGTTCGAGGTGTGCATCAAGCACGTCGCGTCCGCGCGCGAGGGCGAGCGCTGCGTGGCGAGCGCCCGCCTCGACGAGATCGTCGACGAGCGCAAGCTTCGCTTCAGCGTCGAGGTTCGTAACGAGCAGGGCCGCACGCTCGGGATCGGGACTCACGAGCGGCGGATCATCCCGACGACCAGCGCCTAGCTGGTCTATAAGTAGGAGCATGAACAGCTTGCCTGCCGCTGTGCGGATTCGCGAGGTCGGCCCTCGCGACGGCTTTCAGAACGAGCCTGAGGTCATCCCAACCGACACGAAGGTCCGTCTGATCGAGCTGTTGGGGCGGACGGGGTTGCGGCGCATCGAGCTGACGAGCTTCGTCCGCGCCGATGTGATCCCGCAGCTCGCCGACGCCGAGCAGGTCCTCGACGCGGTGCGGCTCCCGCCGGAGGTGTCCGTCAGCGTGCTGATCCCGAACGAGCGCGGGCTCGAGCGTGCGCTGGCGCACCGCGACCGCTTCCAGGAGATCAACGGCTTCCTGTCGGCGTCGGAGACGCACAACCGCAAGAACGTCGGCCGTTCGATCGAGGAGTCGCTGAGCGGGCTCGAGCGCACGATCGCCCGGGCGCGCGTCGAGCGCCTGCGGTGCGAGGGCGTGATCTCGACCTCGTTCGGCTGCCCCTACGAGGGGCATGTGCCGGTCGATCGCGTGCTCGAGATCGCCGCGCGGCTCGTGGCGGCCGGCGCGGAGGAGGTGGGATTCGGCGACACGACCGGCATGGCCAACCCGCTCCAGGTCCGCGAGTTCTTCGCGGCGGCGTTCAAGGCGCTGCCGGGCGTCGAGCTGACCGCGCACTTCCACAACACGCGCGGGCAGGGCCTCGCGAACGTGCTGGCGGCGCTCGAGACCGGTGTTGAGAGCTTCGAGTCGTCGTTCGGCGAGCTCGGCGGGTGCCCGGTGCCCGCCGGCGCCACGGGCAACATCGCGAGCGAGGACCTCGTCTCGATGCTGCACGAGATGGGGATCGAGACCGGCATCGACCTCGTCGCCCTGATCGACGCGTCTCGCGCAGCGCAGCAGGCGCTCGGGCGGCCGCTCGGCAGCCACGTGCTGTCGGCCGGTCCGGTCGACTGGCAGTGACCGGTTCCTGATCCGCGTGTCGATCGCATGAGTTCGTTGCTCGACCGGCTGCGCCCGCACCCGCATCGCGGCGACGTGATCGCGGCCGGCGCGGTGCCGCTCGCGCTCGCCGCGATCGTGATCGAGCTGCAGATGACCCAATGGTCGCTCGGTCCGCGGTTTGCCGTCGTTGCGCTGATCACTGCGGTGCTGTTGACGATGGGCTGGCTTGCTCCGCTCGAGGGCGACGCTCCGCGGGTCTACCACTCCGTGCTGCTCGTCTGCGGGCTGCTGCCGCTGATCGTGGCCCTCGTGCTGCTCGCGGAAATCCTCGGCGCCACCCGGCCGCCGGGAGCGGGCGGGCTGAGCTGGGTGTTCGCGGTCGAGGCACTGGCGGCCGCGGCGAGCGCCCGCCGGTTCAACTCGGGAGTGTGCACGCTGATCGCGGCGCTCGCGGGCGCAGTGGCGGTTGAGGCGGTCGTCGTCTGGATCTTCGCCCCGCATGGACTCGGCACGGCCCGCGCGATCCTGTTCGCGCTCGCGCTCGCGTTCACCGCCGGTGCGATCCGGCTGCGCGATCACCGGCGCAGGCACGCAGTCCAGCTCGTCAATGCCGCGGGGCTCGCGTCGCTCGCGCTTGCCGCGACGTACCTGCTCGCCGCGACGGTGCAGACGACGGTGGCCGTCGGACCGGGCGGAGAAGTCCAGCGCACGGTCCACCACGCAAGCGGCGTCCCGTTCGGGTGGGAGCTGTTCTTGCTCGCGATCGGATTCGGACTTGTCGCGTACGCCTCGGTCGATCGCGAACCGGGTCCGGCATATCTCGGTGCGGCCGTGCTGATCGCGTTCGCTGTGCTCGTCGGCCTGCCGTCGTCGCATCGCGGCACGCTCGTCGGCTGGCCGCTGTTCCTGCTGGCTCTCGGTGGCGTCGGACTCGCGATTGGCCTGCGGCCGCGTCAGGAGCTCCCGCCGCCGCCCGGCGACGGTCCGGGAGCCGAGACGGTTCCGCTGCGGCGGGAGACGTGAGCGTCGATCGCGTCGATCAGCAGTAGCCCGAGCTCGACCCCGCGGTCGAGCGCCTGCTCCTCGACCGTGTCCGGCGTGTCCGAGGATTCGTGAGACCGGGGGGAGAGTCCGCGATCGTCGAGACAGCCGATCGTGATCGTCGGAATCCGTCGCATCCGGGCGGCGATCCCGGGGGCGTTGCCGCGGCCGTGGTGCGGCCGCAGCTCGAGCGCCGGATCCGTCCGCGCGATCGTCTCGCACAGCGTGCGGAGCTGGCCGAAGGACCTGAGCGGCGCGAGTGCGCCGTCGCTCGTCCACCACCGCGGACGGCCGCCCGCGCACGGGGCGATCCCGATCACGACGGTGTTGGTCCGCCCGATCGTCCTGTGAGGGGCGCGCAGGTAGCGCCGCAGTCCGATGCCCCACCCGTCGCTCCCCCCCTCGAGCACGATGTCGACCGCGAGGTGGCGGGGTGGCGCTGCGTCGAGCGCCCGGGCCAGTTCGATTGCGACCGCCACACCGCTGGCATTGTCGCCCGCCGCAGGCCCGAAGTCGGCGCCCCCGGCGTCGAGCAGCACCGCGAGCGTCACGACCAGCGCGGCCGTGGGGATGAGTTGCGCAACCCCGATACCGGTGCCACGGGTCCCGCCAAGCCGGATGATCGCGATCACCTCGAGCCACGCGAGCGCGACCACCAACCAGCCGAGCCAGCCTGGGGTGATGCCACGCGAACGGCGTCTCAGCCATGCCGCGATCGGTCTTAACGGCCGGCGATACGCGAGGCCGGTCCGACCGGCATCGTAATTGGCTGTCAGGATCACCCTCACGGGCCTCGGCGCCGTCTGGGGTGCGGGGCCGCGGGCGGTCGCGACCACGTTCTGGCTCGCGCGCTCGGGGGTGAGCCGGCGCCCAGGAGAGCTCCCGAGCAGTGCGTCGGCGAGGACCGACAGCAGCGCAATCAGGACGAGGGCCCCGCCGAGCTGGGGGTGGTGCACCGAAAGCAGGCTGCCCGCAAGCGCGAGCAGGACATGCCAGGCATGGGCGAGCGCCCAGTTCGGCCGGGACCAGAACGGCTCGATGGCCACGTCCCGGCCGAGGCCGCCCAGCTCGTCGGCGAGCCACACCGCCGCGCGCCGCTCCGCGTCCGAGCCGGCGCCGCGCTGCGCGAACGCTCCGAGTCCCGCCACAGTCTCCGCCGTGCGCATCGGGCCGGGATGATCGCAACCGTGCTCGCTTCAGCGCGTCGCTCGGCGGCATCCGATAGAAACGGGGCCATGAGCGAGATCGACGAACAGGCGCTGCTGGAGGTCGCGCGGGAGGCGGCGGAGGTCGCTGCCGTGGAGCTGCGCACTCGCTTCGGCGAAAGCGCCCGCGGGGTGCGTGCCAAGACGACGCCGACCGATCTCGTCTCCGACGCCGACGTCGCTGCGGAATCCGCAATTCGCGCCGTGCTCGCCGAGCGCCGTCCCGGCGATGCCGTCGTTGGCGAGGAGGGCGGCGCGACCGGCGGCGGCGAGCTGCGCTGGGTCGTCGACCCGCTCGACGGCACGATCAACTTCCTGTTCGGGATTCCCGCGTTCGCCGTCAGCGTTGCCTGCGAGAACGCCGCGGGCACGCTCGCGGGCGTGGTGCTCGACCCGATCGGCGGCGAATGCTTCACCGCGACCCGCTCGAGCGAGCCGTGCGTCAACGGCGAGCCGATCCACGGCTCCGAGCGAGACGAGCTGGCGATGGCGATGGTTGCGACCGGGTTCTCATACAACGCGGGGGTGCGCGCCCGCCAGGCCGAGGTCCTCACCCGGCTCCTGCCGCGCGTGCGCGACATCCGTCGCTTCGGCTCCGCCGCGCTCGACCTCTGCTGGTGCGCCTGCGGTCGCTTCGACGCGTACTACGAGCGCGGGCTGCACGCGTGGGACATCGCAGCGGGTGCCCTGATCGCGCAGCGCGCGGGGCTCGCGGTCCGCACGTTGCCCGCGGCAGGTGAGGACCCGGCGGGTCTCCTCGCCGCCCCGCGGCCGGTCGTCGACGAGCTGTACGCGCTCGTCGTCGGCGCCTGAGCCGCCGCGGGTCCGTGACCGTGCGCGTTCCGTGTGCGTGGATCTAGGCCTAGACTTGCGGGCACACGCGGCGGTGGCGGAACTGGTCTACGCGCCGGATTCAAGTCCCGGTGTCCGAAAGGACTTGTGGGTTCGAGTCCCACCCGCCGCACTTTCGACACGCCCACGAGTGCGGGCGTGTCGATGCTGCAAAGAGTCCGCTCAGGGATGCCGCTTCGACAAGCATCATCGACATCCGGGTGACGCCCGCGCAACTCGGGCGCGGGTTAGGCGGCCGCAGGCGCGGGCGGCGGGGGTGCCGCCGGAGTGTGGCCGAGCCTACGGGCCTCCTCGATCGGCATCTCGACCTCGATGTTCCAGCCCTGGGCGAACGCGCGCATCGCGAAGAAGATCAGGAGCAGCTGGACCGGCGCGATCAGCAGCGTCAGCAGCCCGAGCATGTCGGGGTCAAGCCCCGTGCCGCCGAACGGCGTCTGCGCGGCGGCGAAGCCCGGGTGATTGCGGTCAAACCAGCTCGTCCCCGCGACGCCGGTGCTGGCGATCAGGGCGAGGATCAGCAGAAGCATCGCCATGGCGGCCGCGATCGGAAGCAAGCCACGGACCCATCGTCCGATGTACACGGCCATGGTCACGTAGACCGCGCACCAGGCGAGGTTGACCGGCTTGAGCCCCTGCAGCTTGCTCCAGCCCCCGATCGTCACGAGCAGCATCAGCACCACCGACACGAGCAGCAGCAGGATCACGATCGCCTTCGTCGCCTTGCTCGCGGCCTTCTCGCGATTCGGAAACACGATCGTGTAGCCCGGCCGCAGGTTCCGCACTGGAGGCACGCGCCGGACCATACAATCTGAAACGGCCGCGTGCAGCAGTTCTCCGCGGGCGTGGCGAAATTGGCAGACGCGCCGGCTTTAGGTGCCGGTGGGCTTACGCTCTTGGGGGTTCGAGTCCCTCCGCCCGCACCTCCGCCCGCATCTCGGCGCGTCGACCGGACGTGCCGGTTCGCGAGCGCTCCTTCGAGTGCTGCCAGAGCGCCTTGTCGAGCGTTCGCAGTGACACGCCGGCGGCCTGCGCCAGCTCTCGGCATGTCTCGAGATATCCGAGCCAGAACGCCATCGGGTACTGGCTGCGCGGCCTCACGCCGAGCGACTCGAGCGCCCGCACGTCGAGAATCGGGTACGCCTCTGGGAACGTGAAACAGATCAGCGTCGACGCCGTCGGCATGCCGACGCCGTGAAGCTCGAGCAGGCTGCCGATCCGCGTCGCCTCATCAGGCGCGGCAAATGCCCTGCGGCTCGCGGCCCGTACGGCCGCCGCGCTGTTCGACGCGACCCTCGGCCGGCTGCGCACCGTCTTCCAGGCACAGATCGCGATGAACTCCCCCCGCGTGTAATAGCCGCGTGCCCGGGCGGCTGCGCCCGTGGCCTCATACCGGCGCTCGTCGAGCACGGGGAACCGGGCGGCGAGGGCCGGGATGTCTTGCGCCGGGAACTGGAGCGTGAACGCGGGCACCCGGGTGATCGTCGTGGCGGACCTCACCCGTGGCCGGGCAGCACTCGGAGCGGGGGACCGAGGAGTCGAACCTCGCGTTGCGGTTTTGGAGACCACCGTGTTACCGATACACCAGTCCCCCCGGGCAGTGAGCCATCGTAGCGACAGCTCCGCCTGCGGCAGCGCCCCGTGACGTCGCTGCGCGTCGCGCCGGCGAAAGACCATACGATCCGTGCTCAGATGCAGTCACACACCGTCTACCGGACGTTCCAGACGGCCAAGCGCCGCGAGTTCGTCCGGATCACCGAGGATGTCGCGGACGCCGTGCGGGAGTCCGGGATCAGCGAGGGGATAGTGCTCGTGTCCGCGATGCACATCACCGCCGGGGTGTGGATCAACGACGACGAGCCCGGTATTCAGGCGGACGCGCTCGAGTGGCTCGACAAGCTGGCGCCGCCGAGCTGGAAGGAGCCCGACGGAGAGGTGGCGCGCGCCCTTCTGCCCAACCCGGGCGACTACCGGCATCACCGCGGCGGCGAGGACAACGGCGACGCGCACTTCAAGAACCTGCTCGTACACCACCAGGTGATCGTGCCGGTGACCGACGGCCGGCTCGATCTGGGTCCCTGGCAGGCGATCTTCTACTGCGAGTTCGACGGGGGCCGGCGCAAGCGACTCGTCATCAAGGTCCTCGGGGAGTAGCCGGTGAGTGGCTCGCGCGTGTTCGCGGACGGCGCACTCGCCGGCCGGGTCGCGATCGTCACCGGCGGCGGCACGAACCTGGGCAAGGCAGCGGCGGCCGAGCTCGCGCTTTGCAGCGCGAACGTCGTGATCGTCGGCAGGCGCCGGGAGGTGCTCGAGCAGGCCGCCGCCGAGATCGGCGAGGGCTGCGACTGGATCAGCGGCGACATCCGCGAGCGCGCGCAGGCCGATCAGATCGTCAGAGCCGCGCTCGAGCGCCACGGCCGGCTGGACTTCCTGCTCAACAACGCCGGCGGACAGTACTTCGTCCCCGCCGAGGCGATCGCCACGAAGGGCTGGCGGGCGGTGCAGCGGCTCAACGTCTCCGGGACGCTCGCGATGTCCTGCGCGGCGTGCGAGCTGGCGATGCGGCCGGCCGGCGCTGGGATGATCGTCAACGTGACGGTCTCGCCGCACCACGGGATGCCGGCGATGGCGCACACCGGCGCCGCCCGCGCGGCGGTCGAGGCGCTGACGAAGGAACTCGCGACGGAGTGCAAACCGGATGGTGTCTCGGTCGCGGCGATCGCCGTTGGGCGGTTCGCGACCGAATCGCTGCGCAAGTACCCGGGCGAGCTGTGGAAGAGCGCGGCCGCCACGGTGCCGCTCCAGCGCCTCGGCGAGGTCGAGGAGTACGGCTGGCTGGTCGCCCTGCTCGCCTCACCCCTCGGGCCCGCCTTCTCGGGGACGGTGATCACGATCGACGGCGGGCTGGACAACTGGACCGGCCCGTGGCCGCCCCAGGGCCTCGCGCAGGGCGGCGAGGTTCCGACCGAGGCGCGCGGTCCGTCGCCGGCGCGGCCGGCGGGGCCGGTCGCCTGAACGTCACGGCGCGCGGGCTGCCGCTGGGGCTGGGGGCGGGTGCGGGGCGCCTGTCGGTCTGGAGGTGGGGCGGGTGCGGGTCGCCCGTCGGGCTGGACGTGGGGCGGGTGCGGGTCGCCCGTCGGGCTGGAGGTGAGGCGGGCGCGGAGCGCCCGTCGGCCTGCACAACGTGAAAAAGTCGGCGCCGCGTTCAACGTTTCGCCACGTAAGCACCGCCACGGCGCTTATGTGGAGAAAGTCCGAGCAGCAGTGGGATCTTTTCACGTTGTGTCGGGCCGGTCGGGCCGGGTCGGGCGCACGCAGTCATCCGGCCCGACAGCGGCTGGGTACCATCTCGACTGACCCGCGGGCGAAGTGTTGTGGTTGCACAGAAGCCTTCCAAGCTTCTAGGGCGGGTTCGATTCCCGTCGCCCGCTCTCACAGATGGCCCCGGCGAACGGGCCCGGGGGCACCGAATCAAGCCACGCCCGCACTGCCTCGCGCACCGCGTCGAGATCGCTCGTGAGGCTGTGATTGCCGGCCACGTGGACGATCGTGCGATTCGGACCCGGTGGTGGCATCCCGAAGGGATCGCTCACACCCTGCACGATGAGCGTTGGAAGGTCCACCTCGTCGAGTTCCTGCAGGCGCGTTGCGGCGGGACGACCGGGCGGGTGCAACGGGAACGCGAGGCAGAGGACGCCGACGGCGCCGGTTTCCGCTGCGGTTCGGCACGCGACACGCGCGCCTGACGAGCGCCCGCCGACGACCACCGGCAGGCCGGCAAGCTCGCGCGAGCGCAAGCGATCGAGCACCGCCCGCCAGGCCGCGTCGAGCTGGCGGGCGGGCGCCGGGGACCGCCGGCCGGCAACCCGGTAGGGCTGCTCGACGAGCGCGACGCTCAGGCCCCGCTCGAGCGCGACCGACCGCGCCGCCTGCAGGTCGCGCGCGGCCACGCCGCCGCCGGCGCCGTGGCCGAGCACAACCGCTCCAGGCGGACTCTCACCTCCGGGTGACAGATGCACCCGCGCCGGGCCGTGCGGAGTGTCGATCTCGACAGCTGCCTCGGGCAGCTTCTTTCCCACGCGTCGATTATCGCTGAGTATGGTTGCCCGCCGTGCCACGGGTCCGTCGAACAGTCGGCATCTCGATCGTGTGTCTCGCCGCCGCGTTGCTCGGCGCCGCCGGCTCGGTCGCGCGTGCGACACGGCCGAAGGCAGGCGGCGCTGCCCGGGCCGCACACCCGAAGTACAAGGACTGCTCGCAGTTCCTCACGCTGAAGCAGATCCAGATGATCGTCGCGCCCGCGATCGTGCTGACAAAACCCCAGAAGGGCGTGGAGATCGGCGCGTGGTATTACGGCCCGAGGTGGGAGTGCGGCGCGGACTGGGGCCTCGACGCAATCGGCCACACGACCAACCCGTGGGCCCCGTTTCCGATTCTCCCCGCGCTGTGGGGCGTGGCCTACGGTGGAACGCTCAAGGAGTGGAGGCTGGTCAACGAGGAGGAGTACTCGGCTCCACTCGAGGGGACTGGGCCTTGGACGCACCAGTCCGTCAATCTCCACCTCCGCGGGTACTCGTCCTTCGAGGTGACGACGACCAGCGGGGTTCCGTCCGGTACGCCTCCCATCTCCTACCTGTACGTGTTCACGCCCCACCACGACTTCCTGTGGCTGTCCGTGGAGTCGGCGCCCCTCGCGACAAACGTCAAGCTCGCCCGGTCGATCCTGGTCATCCGACCCGGGTTCTGACGCCGACGAGGGCCTACGCGGGCGCCTGCGCCTTGAGCCACTCGGCCTTGTGCACCCGCTTCGCCGCCTGGTAGTCCGCCAGCGCCTGGGCCGAGTCCACGTCACCGAGCGTCGGGTGCCACGGCACGAGATCCCGCGCCGCCTGGACCCCGAACCGCTTCGCGAGCACAGAGCCGAGCGCCTTGATCTTCATCTCGCCGAAGCCCGGAAGGGCAGCGAGATTGCCTCGCAGGGCCGCTGAATCGGGCGCGTCGGTCCAGATCCGTGCGGCGTCGCCGTCGTAGTTGTCGCGGACGTGAACGGCGAGCTCGTGGACGCGCTTGGCCATCGAACCGGGAAAGCGATGGATCGCCGGCTTCTCGCGAAACACGGGCTCGAGGTCGATCGCCGCCAGCGCGGCGGGCTCGAGCGACCCGACGCGGTTGCGGATCTCGAGCGGGCCGGAGAACGCCTTCTGGACTGTCACCTGCTGGTCGAGGACGAACCCGATCAGCAGTGCCATCGGGTCGGAGACGAGCAGCTCGTTCGCCTCTTCGGAGTCGGTGAAGTGGAGCTGATCGGGCATCGCCCGATCGTACCGCGCCATGCATGCCCGAAGACGTCCGTGGGAATCCGCAGCAGTCCGCACCCAGACCGGCTACGGCGGCGGTTCGACCCAGCGGCACAGGCCGTCGCTCTGTTAAGCCGCGTTAGGGCCGTTCGATCACGCTGTTAGCGGCGGTGACGGCGCGGTCTCTCGCACGTATCGCTCACATATGCTCCCGACAGGAGGTGCGGGCGCGGGATCGGCCCCGCGAGGAGCGATGAAGGCCCGCAAGCATCAGCCATGGGACGAGGCCACGCAACGTGGAGGCCTGTGGCATCCCCGCCGTTCTCGGGTGCGCCGGCGTCTGACGCGGGCACTGGCCGCGATCGCCGCGCTGCTCGCGCTCGCGGTCGTCGTCGTCCCTTTGATTCCGCCTGACAGCGACGGCACGAAGGCTGCGGCGCGACCGCGCGGCGCAGCGGCCGCGGACGTGACGATCGCGCTCGCCGCGCACGGCAAGGCGGTCCCCATCCCGGCTTCCTTCCTCGGGCTCTCGACCGAGTACTGGGCGCTGCCGCGCTTCGAGCAGCACCCGGGCGTGCTCACGCGCGTGCTGTCGATGCTGCACGTTCCGGGTGACGGGCCGCTCGTGCTGCGGGTCGGTGGGGACTCGGCGGATCACACGTTCTGGGAGCCCACCCCGCCCGACCGGGGGCACTGGGTGTTCGGGCTCACGCCGCAATGGGTGACGCGGACCGGGGCACTCGTGCGCCACAGCCAGGTGAAGCTGATCATCGACCTGAACCTGCTGACAGGCTCGCCGTTCACCGCCGCTCGCTGGGTGAGCGTCGCCGATCGGGCGTTGCCCGACGGGGCGATCGCGGGGTTCGAGATCGGCAACGAGCCCGACATCTACAGCCGCACCTACTGGCTGGCGATCGTGTCGCACTCGGAGTTCGGGGCGGGGATGCTGCCGCAGCGCCTGTCCGCGACGCAATACGCGAGCGACTTCGTCACATACGCCAAGGCGATCAGGCAGATCGCACCCCGCGTCCCGTTGCTCGGGCCCGCGCTCGCGCATCCGTCGCGGAACGCATACTGGCTGCCGAGACTGCTCTCGGTCGCGCGCGCCGATCTCAGCGTCGTGACCGCGCACCGTTACCCGTTCTCGGCGTGCGCGAAGCCGCGCTCACGGGTGTACCCCACAATCGCGCGGATCCTGAGCGAGGAGGCGTCGGCCGGCATGGCAAGTGCGGTGGCGGGCATCGTCCGCATCGCGCACAAGGATGGCCTGCCGCTGCGCCTGACCGAGATGAACTCGGTGACATGCGGCGGCAGGCTCGGGGTGAGTGACACGTTCGCGACTGCCCTATGGGCACCCGACGCGCTGTTCGAGCTGCTGCGGGTCGGCGTTGACGGTGTCAACGTTCACGTCCGCGCCGAGGCCATCAACGCAGCGTTCATCATGAACAACCGCGGTCTGAGCGCGCGACCGCTGCTCTACGGCCTGGCGATGTTTGCGCGCGCGCTCGGCCCCCATGGCAGCCAACTCGAGCCGCTGCGGATCGCAGCGGTGCATCCAGTCCACGTGAAGGCATGGGCGGTCCGAACCGGCAGTGGATTTCACGTACTGCTGATCAACAAGGGGGGACGCTCCGCCTCCGTCGCCCTCCGCCTCCCGACGACGGCTCCGGCGAACGTGCAGCGGCTGACCGCGCCGTCCGCGAGCTCGCCGAGCGGCGTCACGCTCGCCGGCCAGCAGCTCGGCGCCGACGGACGCTGGCACGGACCGCGCGACAGCCAGACGATCGCCCCGACGAAGGGCGCATACCGGGTGACGGTCCCGGCCATCAGCGCCGCGCTCGTGCGCGTCTCGACCAGCTGACTGGACATTCGTCCAGAGGCCTCAGGTTGCGGCGGACTGCAGCCGATGTTTCGAGGTGCAGTCATAGAACGACTGAGGGGCTCTCGTGAAGCCCCTCAGCTCAATCCATTATCAACCGCCTCGCCAGCCCATGGTGCTCCTTTCCGCATGGGTCGTTGGCTCGTCAGGGAGGCAGGTTGACGGAGGAGCGCCTCGCTCGGTAGAGGCCGGGTGGTTATGGCGCTCATAACACGCCGTTAGAACATGCCAGCGGTCGTGTTGCTCGGGCGGCTACGGCATCGAATGCGTAGCCGCTACGGATCACTTAGGCGCGTCAGCTACCGACTGGAATCTTGGAATACGCGGTCGCAGTAACCGAGAATTCAACGTGCCATCAGATCTGACATCCGATGTGCCGGGGCGGCCTGAAGGGCAAAGGCGAGCGCCAATCGCGATCCACCTGCTCGCGTTCGCGGGCGCCGTCACAGTCGCCGTCCTCACCGCCAGGTTCGCACGGTGGGATGTCGCCTCACTCGTGATGATCGCGACGCTGACCGTCGTCAGCGATCTCACATCGGTCGAGACCGGGTCGAAGCTCAAGGTGTCCGGGAGCTTCCTCGGCTTGCTGCTGGCCGCGGTCCTGCTCGGCGGTGCGCCGGCCGCACTCATCGGCGTGACCACGATCCTGGTCGGATGGTTCCGCTGGCGCGAGGACGGCCACTACCTGCGCAACAACCTCGTGGCGTTCGCGTGGTTCCCGCTCATCGGTGGTCTGTTCTTCTACGCCGCGACAAACGTCGCTCACGTGACCTCGAGCGACCTCAACTACTACCTGCTGGTGTTCGCGGCCTTCCTCGTGTCGCTGACGCTGAACTTCGTGATGGTCGTCGGCTATCAGTGCTGGCTCGACCGCTCGTCGGTCGCTTGTAAGGCCCTCGAGGTGTGTGTGCCGTTCCTCCCGTCGGAGCTCTTCTCGGCACTGCTGACGATGGTGGCCGTGTATGTCGCGGTCCAGGTCGGGGTGACCGGGCTCGCACTGTTCGCGCTTGTGCTGGTGATCTTCCAGTACCTCGTCGGCGAGCTGCTCATCTCCAAGCACCGCAGCGAGACGCTCCAGCGCATGGCCACGACCGACGAGCTCACCGGCCTCGCGAACCGCGAACGCTTTCGCGCGCGGATCGAGCAGGAGATCAAGGAGTGCACGAAGGACGGCTGTCCGTTTGGCGTGATGCTGATGGACCTCGACCACTTCAAGGAGATCAACGACACGCTCGGGCACGACTACGGGGACGTGTTGCTGCGGGAGCTGGGGCCGCGCGTCGCGGCGGCCGTGGGTCCGGGGGGGCTGGTGGCGCGACTCGGCGGCGACGAGTTCGCGGTCTTGCCGGAGGCGCACACCGATGATCCGAGGGTGCTCGAGGACGTCGCCGCTGACCTGCTCGCATCCGTGCAGAAACCGTTTGTGGTCGAGGAGTTCTCGCTCGAGATCAGCGCGAGCATCGGCATCGCCCGCTTCCCGGTCGACGGGAGGGACGCTCACACGCTGTTGCGACGGGCCGACATCGCCATGTACTCAGCGAAGGAACGCGAGAGCGGCTACGGACTGTTCTCAGCCGATCAGGACCAGCACTCGATGCAGCGCCTGAGCGCGCTGAGCGACTTCCGCCGCGCGATCGAGGCCGGCGAGCTGATCCTCCATTACCAGCCGATCGTCGATCTGCCCGATCTGCACGTGCACGGCGCGGAGGCGCTCGTTCGCTGGCAGCACCCCGACCAGGGTCTGATCCCCCCCGCGGAGTTCATCCAGGTCGTCGAGCAGTCGGGCATGATCGCGCTGCTGACGCGATCCGTGCTCGACAGCGCAATCCGCCAGTGCGCTCAGTGGCGGCTGACCGGCGAGCAGCTGTCGGTCTCGGTCAACCTGTCGGTCCGCAACCTGCTCGACAGCGCGCTGCCACAGGACATCGAGGAGCTGCTCGCCCGGTACTTGCTGCCGCCACAGGCACTCAAGCTCGAGATCACCGAAAGCATGATCATGTCGGACCCCGACCGGGCGCTCGCGACGATCACTCAGCTGAGCCAGCTCGGTGTCCGCTTCTCGGTCGACGATTTCGGCACGGGGTACTCGTCGCTCGCGTACCTCCGCGGGCTACCGCTCGACGAGCTCAAGATCGACCGCTCGTTCGTCTCGCCGATGCTCACCGACTCGAGCGATCTGATCATCGTGCGCTCCACGATCAACCTCGCGCACGATCTCGGGCTGACGATCGTCGGCGAGGGGGTCGAGGACGGGCCCACGCTCGCGTGGCTCGCGCAACTCGGCTGCGACCGCGCGCAGGGATATCACCTCGCCCGCCCGATGCCCGCCGCGCGGTTCGAGGAGTGGATCGACGCGAACGGCGACCAGTCATCCTCGCGTGCGGTGGCCTGAGCGCCCTGGAGCGTCAGCTGAAATCGGGCGTGCTCCAGCCCGGAAGGATGTCGGGGAGTCCGTCGCTCACCTTGTCTGTGAACTGCGCGGGACGCTTCTCGAGGAACGACGTGACCCCTTCGACGACGTCGGCGGATCGACCGCGGTAGAAGATCCCGCGCGAGTCAGCGCGGTGGGCCAGCATCGGATGCTCCGCCCCGAGCATCGTCCACAGCATCCGCCGCGCAAGCGCCACCGACACCGGCGCGGCGTTGTCGGCGATCTCGGTCGCGAGCGCACGCGCGGCGTCGAGCAGTTCCCCGCCCGGATGCACGCTGCGGACGAGGCCTCCGGCGAGCGCTTCCTGCGCGTCGAAGACGCGTCCGGTGCTCACCCATTCCATCGCCTGGCTGATGCCGACGATGCGCGGCAGAAACCAGCTCGAGCACGCCTCCGGCACGATGCCCCGCCGTACGAACACGAACCCGAGCTTCGCGTTCTCCGATGCGAGGCGGATGTCCATCGGCAGCGTCATCGTCGCGCCGACGCCGACAGCGGCGCCGTTGATCGCTGCGATCACCGGCTTCGTGCTCTCGAACACCCGCAGCGTGAACTGCCCGCCGCCGTCACGCGGAACGGGCCCCTCCGGTGCCTGACCGGCGTTCAGCGTGCCGCCGGCCGCCTCGCGCGCCTCCGCGTTGAACGTGTCTCCGCCGGCCGCCAGGTCGGCGCCGGCGCAGAACGCGCGTCCGGCGCCGGTGATGATGATCGCGCGCACCTCGTCATCCTCGTCGGCCCGGTCGAACGCCTCGATCAGCTCACGCCCCATCGTCGGCGTCCAGGCGTTCAGGCGGTCCGGGCGATTGAGCGTGATCGTCAAGATGCGGTCCGAGACTTCGGTCGTGATCTGCGCGTGGTCCATCGATGGCTCCTCGGGTTGGGGGTGCAACATTCTGAGCGACCGGCCTGATCCGCAATACCCTCGAGGTATGCGCTCGGTGGCTCGGACGGTGTGCCTCGCGTGCGCGATCGCGGTCGCGGCGCTCGGTGCCGCGCCGGGCGCGGGCGCGGCGCGGAGACCTCCGTGCACGGACGGTGGCGGCTCGCTCAACGTCACGGCAGACGCGAGCAAGACCAAAGCCGTGGGCGTCCACGAGCCCGTGCTGTTCAGTGCGCACGTGCTGAACGCGACTGCGGCGGACGGACCGCTCAGCTACACCTGGGATTTCCAGGACCCCGGGGACCGCAACCCCCGCACGCGGCAGCCGGCGACCGGCCCGATCGTGCCCCATCACTTCGACGTGGCCGGGCCCTACCAGGTGATCGTAGAGGTGTCGGCCGCCGACGGGGCGGCCGGGTTCTCCAACTGCGTGCTGGTCACCGTCGGCTCGACATCGCCCGGCGTGAGCCCGGGAAAGTACGGAGCGATCAAGCCGATCAAACCGATTCATTTTGGTTCCGTCGGAACCACCACAATCGGGTCGAGCGCCGGGGCGGGGAGCGGCAGCAGCGGCGGATCGGGGACGGGCGGCTCGGGGACCGGCGGCTCGGGGACCGGCGGCTCGGGGACTGGGAGCCGTACGGGCCGGGCGTCGGCATCGTCTCAGGCCTCCAGCCGTGCCCCGGCGAGCACCCCGCCGGCGCGTCACGTCACGACCCAGGGCGGGACGCGGGTCGACGGCCTGCTTGTCACGGGCGTCGTCCCGGTCACCGCGGCGCAGTTCGCGCGGCAGGGCGCAGGGGGGAGCGGCCCGCGCCCGGCGCCGCCCGCCGCAACGCTCGGCGCCGGATCCGTGACGCCGCTCGGCGGCCTCGCGGGTGGCGCGGCCATCGTCGGTCTGCTCGCGGCGGGCAGCGGGATCGAGATACGCTCGCGGCGGCGCGCGGCGACGGCCGCGTGACCGCGGCCCATGCTCGCATTTGCTCTCACCAGCCACGGGATCGACGACGCGATCTTCCATGTCGCGAACGCGCTGGAGGTCCCTGTGTTGGTGCTCGCGTTGCTGGCGCTCGCCGTCGTGTTCATCGAGGTCGGGCGGTTCATCGCCGAGCTGTGGTCGCGCTCGGGTCGTCGCGTGGATCTCGAGCGCGCCGCCGCCCAGACCCGCCGGGCGCTGCTCGCTGACGATCGCAGCGGTGCGCTGAACGAAGCCGAGACCGTCGCGCGCAGCGCCCCGATGGCAGAAGCGGTGTCGGTGATCGTGACGCACGCGCGGATCCCAGGTGGCGATCACCGGCTCAACAAGGCGCTGGCGGATTTCGACTACGACGCGCAGAAGCGTCTCGCGGATACGCGGCTGCTCGTGCGCGCCGGACCGGCCCTCGGGTTGATGGGAACGCTGATCCCGCTATCCCCGGCCCTGACCGGCCTCGCGCAGGGCAACGTCGCGCGGCTGGCGTCGAACCTGCGGGTGGCGTTCAGCGTCACCGTCGTCGGGTTGCTGATCGGCGCGATCGCATTTGGCCTCTCGCTGTACCGTGATCGTATGTACGGACAGGACCTGTCCGATCTCGAGTACCTCACCGCGGTGATCAACGATCCGCGGCCCCTGCCGGAGCTGGACGATGATTGAGGTTCACGGGCGCGCGCGGCGTCACGAGGACCGCTCGGGCGACCCGCTGGACGGTCTCGTCAACCTGTTCGACCTCGGCATCGTGCTGTCGGTCGCGTTCCTGCTCGCCGCGCTCTCCTCGCTCCATCTCAGCGGGACGATCACCCGGAGCGGTTTGAAGGCCGTGCCGACGCAGGCCGTCATCGTCGCGCCCGGGCAGAAGGTGGCGCCGCTGCCGACGCCCGGCGGGCGGACGATCGGGAAGGGCGTGCAGGTGGGCGTCGTGTATCGCCTGTCGGACGGCCGGCTCGTCTACGTCCAGGGTCAGAACCCGAAGAAGTCCTCGAAGTGAGCGGTTAGAGTCCGGTCTCGACCGGAGAGAGGAGCCGTCGATGATCGAGCCGTACCAGGCCGTGGGTCTGATCCAGACGATGCGGGGGATCCGTCGCCGCGAGGAGATCAGCTGGAACCTCGAGCACATCTCGCACATGGTCAAGGCCGCGTCGTGGCTGTCGAGCATGGATCTTCCGGTGCGGCTCATCTGCATTCCGGAGGGCGGTCTGCAGGGATTCACCGACGAGGTCTTCGACCTCGATCACGAGACGTACGCCCGTGAGTGCGCGATCGACATTCCGGGACCCGAGACGGACGCGCTCGGCGCGCTCGCGCGGCAATGGAGCGCGTACGTGATCGCGCAGGCGAAGGCTCGCCACCCGGACTTTCCAGGGCGGTTCTTCAACGTTGGCTTCGTGATCGAGCCCGAGGACGGAACCGTCATCCTCAAGCACCACAAGCTCGTGCCGCTGCTGCCGGTCGAGCACTCCGTCACCCCGCACAACGTCTGGGACCGCTGGATCGAGTTGCACGGGCGCGACCTCGATGCGTTCTACCCGGTCGCCGAGACCGAGATCGGGCGGATCGGGATCATGATGGCCAACGAGGCCTCCTACCCCGAGAACGCGCGTGGCCTGGCGATGAACGGCTGCGAGATCGCCTATCGCGGGCCCTACCCCGCGCCCGGTGTGATGAGCGGCATGTTCTCGGTTCAGAACCGCGCCCGCGCGCTCGACAACAACATGTACGTGATCGGGATGAACCTCGGCACGTACCTGCTCGACAAGGACTCGACGACGCCGATCGACACGTTCTCCGGTGGCTCCCAGATCGTCGACTACCGGGGACAGATCGTGACCGAGGTGCCCTACGGGGCCGGGTCGACGTGGATCGCCGGCACCATCGACATCGAGGCGCTCCGGCACTTCCGCCAGACCGCGCAGTGGGACAACTGGATGAAGGACCTGACGACCGAGCAATACCAGCTCATCTACGAGCAGCCGATCTACCCGAAGAACCTCTATCTCGAGCGTGCGCCCTACACGCACGCGGAATACCGCGACAACGTGACGCGAGCGCAGGTGGAGCTACTGCAGGAGCGCGGCGTGTGGGTGCGCTCGGCGCGGGGCGCTCCGGTCGACTGAGCTCGCGTCAGTGGTCGTGGTGGTGGCCGTGGTGTCCGTGCTCATCGGACACGCACTGGCCTTGGTTTGAATACCCCTGCCCGGAGTAGCCCCCGTGCTTGCACGGATCTCCGGAGTTCTGGGTCGTGGTGGAGCTCGAGGTCGTCGTGGTGCTCGTCGTCGTCGTGGTCGTCGTCGTGGTGGTGGTCGTGGCCACTGGGGTGACGCTCGCGATCGTGGTGGCGCTCGTCGGCGGGGGTGTGCTCGCCGGCGCGGGGGTTGGGGGTGCCGGGGGAGTCGGTGGTGCCGGCGTCGTCGGCGGTGCGGGAGTCGTCGGCGATGCGGTCGTCGTCGTCGGAGGTGGCGGCGTCGGCGTCGTGAAGACCGGCGGCGGTATGACCGTCCTGTGCTTGGCTAGGGGTCGTTGCCGGCGGACTCCGCTCACCTGCTGCTGCGCTGCCGGGAGGAGCGGCGGCAGGGCAAGCGGGTTCGCCGATGGCGCGAGCACCGTCGCCGCACGCCGGTGCGGGGCCGGCGCTGTCACGTGCCGCGTTCGGTGGGCGGCTTTGACGGCGGTCGTGTGCGCGGTTGGCACCGCCGCGACCACGGCATTGGGCGGCGGCGGTCGGCGCCCGCGGTGATGGTGAGCAATCACCGGGGCGGCGATCGCAACGCCGGCCACTGCAGCCATCGTCGCCGCGCTCGACAGCGTCGAGCTAGGGGAGACGCGCACCTGGGCAGATCCCTTCGCGCCCTTGCTGATGGCACCGATCGCAGTCTGTGGCAGCGAGCTCAGCGTCGCCCAGGCGACGATCGCTCGCCTGCCCGCGTAACAGGCGATGAACGCCTCGACGACGCGACCGTCGAGCTGAGCTCCAGACTCGTGGCGCAGAATGTCGAGCGCCTGCTTGTGCGGTCTCGCCGACCTGTACGGCCGCCCGCTGGTGATCGCGTCGAACGTGTCGGTGACGGCGACGATCCTTGCGCCGAGCGGGATTTGCTCACCGGCCAGCCCGGCGGGGTATCCGGATCCGTCAAGGCGCTCGTGATGGTGGCGGACGATCGCGGTCAGCTCATCGTCGCCGAGCCCCGAGACGAGCAGGGCGCCGGCCGTCGTGTGCGTCTTGACGAGCTCGTATTCGGCGTCCGTGAGCTGGCCGGGCTTGTTGAGCACGTTCGGGTCGACCCGCAGCTTGCCGACGTCATGAATTGCCGCGGCAGCCCTCACCGTGCGCATCTCGTCGTCGTCGAGGCCGAGCTTGCGGGCGACCATCGCGGAGTGGCGTGCGACCCGGTGCGAATGCCCGATCGTGTATGGATCGTGTGTCTCAAGCGAGTTCGCGAGGTCCCGCAGCAGCTGTAGGCGAAACTCGGTGCTCAGGTTGACGGCGTTCATCAGCAGCTCCGTGGCGTTGCTGATCGCGCGCTCCGCTCGCCGGCGGCGGATCCAGTTCCACAGCATCAGCTCCGAGAACAGGAGCTCGGGGGCCGGACGCCGCCGCTTCCAGTAGGCGCTGCCGACGGCGGACACCGCGAGCGATGTCGCGACCGCGAGCGGCACGCACACCCACGGCGAGGTCGTGGCGCCCGAGGAGCGGAGCGCCCAGATCGCCGCCAGCGGAATCAGCGTCACCGCCGCGGTCGCCACCAGCATCTGTGGCCAGTACCGCTGCGTTTGCAACGTCGAAGCTGCGTCGGATCGCTCAGGCGATCGCGAATGACGGGCGCGCACCACCCCTCCCGGTTGCGGTTGTGAACGGGAGATTCGCGCTTTTGCCTGCAAAGCGCAATAGTGAGAAGGACGAACTGGGATCCGTAGTGAGGTGTGCGTACCGGGTCTCGGTTGCGGTACGCGCGGCGTTCTTGCGCATCATCTTGACGGCGGCCGTTGTGCTCCCGTTTGGCGCTCTGGTTTCAGGACTGCCCGAGCGAGCAGCCGTTGGTCCGCTTAAGAGTTCGCGATTCCTGGCACGCACACCTGCCCGCGTCCCTCGCCGGCGGTTTGGAACCAACACCGCCGGTCCGACTGCGCTTCGGCACGTATGCCTCGACGCCTCGACCGCAGCGGCCGCCGGTCTCGGTTCACCGCTGCTCATGCGGCCGCCCGGCCGCCGTGGCCGGCGCGGAGCCGCGGCCAGGGTCGACGTCCCGGTCGCGTTGGTTGCCGTGGTGCCGGCGGGGGGTGGCGGAGCCTACGTCCGGCGCCGACAGGGGTTTCCGCGCACGTGCGAGCCTAATGGCACGCACGTGTGTCCGGGCCTAATGGCACGCGCTGAGATCCCGTGCCACCTTGGCCGGCATCCCCGTGATTGGGCACGCGATCGAGCTCCCGACGGTCACGAAGCGCCAGCCACCTGTCGTGCGGTGCTCGATGATGATGCCGTTGGCGGCGACGTGCAGACATGCCTTCGTGAGCTTCGCCGGCCAGGACAGCTTGGCCCAATGTGTGTTGACGGTCGAAATGGTCACGATCTGGCATGCGGCCTGCGCCTTGGAGAGCTGCCCTTGACGCACGACCGCGGCGATGATCGCCCTACGCTCCGCCTGCGTTGCCCGGCGGTGGGCGAGGGACGGCGCCGCAAACACGATGAGCGCAACCAGCGGGACTGCGACGGCGGCGAGTCGTTTCACAGGCGGAGCGTACCCCGTCTCGAGGTCACAATGGCGCCAAGCTGTGCACGAATCACGCATCCGAGGCGCGCGGGCGTACGGTTGCTCGATCAGGTCAAGGCCAGGTGACGAATCGGATGGAACTGGCGGAGCGGTCGCCCATCCCGAGGCGATGAGGACCGATCGCCTCGGCCCCGACACGGGCGGCGCACGCTCGGCACTCTCCACCGGCCGTCCGCGCACACAATCTCCCGCACTTGTGCCGGGTCAGCAGACCGTGTGCGAGCGGTCACTGCCAGCGGACACGCACGCCCACGCTCCTCCCACGATCGCGAGGTGCGGGAGATCGCTTCTGTCGTCGGGCTGCTCTTCCGGCGACTTGCGCGTCTCTCGGGATCGCCGCCGATCAGACTCGTGGGATCGGTTCGGTCCGGATGCTCTGAGTCGTCCGAGCAGCCACAATCGAGTCGTGGCCACCGTCTTGATCGAGCTGCCCGGGGGCGAAGGCATCGTTCGCCGTGACGATGGCGAGATCGTGCTCACGCACGACGTCACGCTGGACTGGGGCCAATCGCTCGAGCCGCACGACACCTATCAGCCGGTTCGCATCGGGCTCAGCGATGAGCGGCTGCTGTTCGGTGGACTGCTCCCGCCTGGAGCGGTCAGCGTCGAGGCGGTCGAGGCGACGGGCCTGCGGAAGTCCGCCGCGGTCGGCGGCGGCAGAGGAGCCTTGCCCTGTGTGCGGGGCGGTCCAGTACGAGGAGTACTTCCCGACCGAGGACTGGCGAGGCGGTCGCGGCCGTAAAGGAAGCGACTCGTTCGTCCCCAGCCCGCTGATTGTCTGTCGGCTGTGCGGGCATCAAGAGGAGGCGGGCGGGATCATGCGCTTTGGGCAGCCTGATAACAACGCCGACGAGGATCCGGCTGCGCGAGACGCACGGATGGCCCGGATTCGTGCCGAGCAAGCGGTCCAGCGCTGGTACGCGAACAAGATGACGCTGATGGCCGTCACGTTCCCGATCTACGCGGCCGAGGGGTGGCCGGCGCGGATCAACGGACACAGCTCACGAGGTGACGATCTCATCCGGCTAGCCCGACGAGCCGTGAGTCGCTCCTGGCCGGACTGAGGCACGTCATCCAGGCGCACCCGGCACGGAGGCTGCGAGCGGAGCGGCAGCTCGCGGGCGGTCCGCGGGTGCAGGGCCTGAGCGCTCGTGGGAAGGAATCCGCCTGCAGGGGTGGAACCGGCACAGCGTGACGCGGGCCAGATCGTCTCGCTGGCAGCCCGACCGCGACGGCTTCGCGGCCACGCCGGCCTCCAGGCACGAACGACGGCGCCAGCGATCCGTCGGTGTCGGTGCGCTGCTGCTGGTCACGGCGTTGGTCGCCGCAGTCGCCAGTCACGCCGCTCGCCAGCAGGCCACTGTCACCAAGCCGGCCGGCGGCTCCCCGCGCTCGGCGCGCGCTGGCCGGGCGCGGGTGCCACGCAGCCGGCCCGTCACGATCGACTGGGTTGGCGATATCGCGCTCAGCCCGGCGCTCACGCCCACCGGCCTGGAGGCGGCGCTCGCGCCGGTCGCGCCCGTGATGCGGGGAGCCGACATCACCGCCGGCAACCTGGAGGGCACACTGTCGGTCGGCGGCGTCTCCAAATGCGCCGGCCGCAGCTCGTCCGGCTGCTTCGCCTTTCAGGCGTCGCCCACGCTGGCTGGCGAGTTGCGCGCCGCCGGCTTCGATCTGCTCAACCAGGCGAACAACCACGCGCTCGACTTCGGGCCCTCCGGACAGCAGCAGACGCTCGCCGCCCTGCGCGCATACCACCTCGCCTACACCGGGCTCCCCGGACAGATTGCCGTGGTGCGAGCCCACGGCATTCCGGTGGCGTTCGTCGGCTTCGCGCCGTACCCGTACACCGCGAGCCTGCTCGACATTCCGGCCGCGCAGGCGCTCGTCCGCACCGCCCGCCTACGCGCCCGACTGGTCATCGTCATCATTCACGCCGGCGCGGAGGGGACCGACGCGATCCACGTGCCGACCGGCGAGGAGACGTTTCTCGGGGAGAACAGGGGCGACACCCGCGCGTTCGCACACGCGATGGTGAGCGCCGGGGCGGCCGCCGTACTCGGCTCCGGCCCCCACGTACTGCGCGGGATCGAGGACGACCGCGGCCATCCGATCGCGTACTCGGCCGGGAACTTCGTCGGCTGGCAGACACTTGGCGGCGGCGGTCTGCTCTCTGACAGCGCCGTTCTTCGCATCACGCTGCGCCCGGACGGGCGGCTGCGCGACGGACGCGTGTACTCGCTGCAGTTGAACGACGGGGTGCCGCGGCCGGATCCGGAGAACACCGCCGCGACGCTCGTCGCAACCCTCTCGCGCGAGGACTTCCCGGCCGGACACTTCGTCGTGGACGCCGCCGGCAGGTTTCATCCCTGACGGGCTACTCGCGCGGCGCCGACCCCGAGCCTGCAACGCACGCACGTCGAGCATCGGCGAGTGGTCCGGACATGTGAGGTGCAGCAGGAGCGACGGGCACCGCTCCGAGGCTGCCGGTGGCTTCGTCGGGTGGGCTCACGATGCCGGTGTCGCGCAGGTCGCGAGCGTGTTGACGAAGAACGCGACCGGAGTGCTCGCCTGGATCGTAATGATCCAGCCGGTCCCGTCGGCCGTCGGTTGTGAGTCGCGCACGACGGGTCTGAACCCCGGCTCGCGGATCGGCTGAGCGATGCCGCTGAGGACCCGCATGCCGACCGGGCAGGTCGCCGTCGCCGTCTGCAACCCGCCGGCGGGGACGGTCACCTCGTCACCGTTGGCGTAGAAGACGTCCTGCGGACCCGGGAAGCCACTCGGGCCGGGCGGCCCGACCGAGCCCGCCGTGCCGCCCTGGCCCGCTGGCCCCGGACGACCTCGCGGACCGAGTGGGCCGGCCGGACCGGGCGCGCCCCGCTGCCCGGCGACACCCTGCGGGCCTGCGCCCCCCGCCGGCCCGGCGGGACCGGTGCGGATCTGGCCGGACGCCAGGTCAGCACGGCGGAGCGATGCGGCGCCGAACGCCGCCGCGGTGGCCGCGCTGCGCGCAAGCCGCGAGCTCTTTACGGCACCCGGCTGGAGCTGCGCCGTCCCCACGCTGTGCCGCGGCACGACGACGCCCGCCGCATACGAGGTTCCACCGATCGACGCGGCGAGCGCGGCGATCGCCACGGCCGCGTGTGCGCGCTGTCGTGTTGTCGCTCCCATCACACATCACCGCAGATCGCGTCGGCGCCGATGAAGACAGACGAGCTTGGCGCGGGGTCCGTCGCGGTGACGGTCCACGTGGTGTGATCGGCGCTGGGCTGCGCGTCGATGAAGGTCACGTCCTTTGAGCTCGCCTCGAACCCGCCGCCAAGGACGACACCGGCCGGGCAATGGAGCGAGATCGTCTTGGCCGTGGCGTTCATCGGGATGCTGTCGATGTGTTCGACGTCGTATCCCGAGATGGCGCGCGGTCCCTCCGGCCCGATCGGGCCCTGCGGTCCCGGAGGGCCGGTCGGCCCGGCCGGTCCGATGGGTCCGACCGGCCCGATCGGGCCGGCTGGTCCGCGCTCGCCGGGTGCGCCGGCGGGACCATCCGGTCCCTGGGGGCCGCTCGGCCCAGCCGGTCCCGGCCGGCCATCGGGAAGCTCCCCGGGCTTGAAGTCTGCACGGCGGAGCGAGCCATCGGCGACCTTGTCGGACGTGATCGCGTTCGCGGCAAGGCGCGAGCGCGTCACGGCGCCCGGCCGCAGCTGGGCCGTGCCGACGCTCCCCGGTGGCAGGAAGACGCCGGCTGCGAACGACGTGCCGCCGATCGAGATGAGCAGCGCGAGGAATGCGACGGCTATCGGCCAGTCGCGGCGCAGTCGTCTGACCAATCGAGTGTGGGCAGTGGCGTGGCTCATCTCCGTGTCCTTTCGCAATTGGGAGGTGAGCGAGGTTGTACGGGGCGCCACTTTGAGCGGACTTAGCGTCCCCTTAGCCAGCTCCGCAGACTTCTGCCGGTAGTCCGGCTCGGACGCGCCCAGCACCGAGGTGTCGTCACTCGGGTCCGCCGCCGGCCACGGCGGGCTCGGTGGTGTCCCGAGCCGTCACGTCGCACTACGCCCCGGGCGCGAACGTCTGGGAGCTGCGACGACCTCACCGCGTGCGACCGAGACTCCGTCGCGTTCGCCATTAACGTTCTACTACTTTGGGATGACCGTCTGTGCGGTCGCGAGCAGATTGGCCGTCCCCGCATTACCCAACGGCCAGAACATCTGGGAATACAAGTAGACGCACAGGCGGCGGGGGTTCGTGGCAACGCCATGCCATTTTGCCTGCAGGGTGAACGGAGAACTCGACTCCCGCGCCCAGTCCACCTCATAGGCCGACGGGCCCTTCCAGTCCTGCGGCTCCGTCGCGCGACATGCACGCGCTTTTGGCTGACTGAGCCCGATCACCCAAGCATTTCTCGCGACGTTCGTGCTGAACGTGCCCTTGATCGAGTACGTGAACTTGTGATGCACGCGCGCATTGGCCGGCAGCACGATCTTCAGACTCGACCCGCTGGCGGCGTACGCGATGGCCGACGCGAGCGCGGTCACGACCGCAAGAATGCCAGCTGCGCGTAAAGGCCTGAGTCCCGTCATGTCCACCCCCTTGATTCTCCTTGCGCCGGCCCCCGGCGCAAGGACAGCCGTGGGCGAGCTTACCGCACGACCAGCCAGGCCGGGATTTTTTGAGCGTCTCGCTCCGGGGCCCGCAGTTGAGCCCAAAGGGGACGCGCAGCTTGCCGGCGATGCGCCGCCGTCCTTGCTTCCTCGCTGCCCGCTCTGAGAGGATCGAACGAGCGCCATCGGGGCGCCCGGAACGAATCGCCGAAAGGATGGGAGCAGATGGCCGTTGCCGTGGACCTGGAGTTCGACGGTGGGACGCTCGAGCAGTACGACGAGGTCGCGAAGTTAATGGAGTACGAACCGGGGGGCGCGGCGCCGCCGGGTTGCCTGTTCCATTGGGGTGCGCTCACCGAGGACGGTCTGCGTGTCACCGACGTGTGGGAGACCAAGGAGCAGTTCGAGCAGTACGCGCGGGAGAAGATCGGGCCGTACTCCCAGCAGGTCGGCATTCCTGGCCCGCCGCGGATCACGTTCTACGACGTCCACAATTACCAGGCCAGAGTCTGATCCCGGCTGACGCAATAGCTGATCCTGATCGTCGAGCAGACCGACCACCTGGTGCGCGAGGGCGCCGAACGGCTCGGCGCCGGCGGGCTAGCTGTCGGGCTGCTCGTGCCGCCGGTGCTGGCCGCGACCGTGGTCGGCGCGGGGGTGTCGGTGCCGGGATCGGCAAGCTGCTGCATCACAGGACCGAGAAGAACTCGAGGAGCAGGCGGGCGCAACCATCCCGATCGACGGGGCGGCCTGGTTCCGCCTGACCCGCTCGTGTGACGCACCGGCCAACCGCCCCAGCGTCAGCGCGTGAGACGTCACCCGAATGGGATGACCCGCCCTCGGCTGCGCGGTCATATGCTGTCCGGCGCCCGCTCCGTAAGGGTGAGGCGACCGGCGCGTCCGGGACCAGGGCGCGCCGGAGCCGATGGTCGGCCCGATGTGCCTCGCCGCAGCCCATGAAGGATCGGCAGTCAACCCACAACGCCCGGGACTCAGCGAGTCCACCGTGCAGGTGTGGATCCTGAACCGGACGGCACCAACGGAGGATCAGAATGGCCGATATCGACGTTGACCAGCTTGGACCGGTCGACTATCTCGTGGTCGGGTTTCCCGCGGACAAAGCCGACTTCTCGGGTGCGATGGCCGCCGAGCTGAAGAAGTTGATGGAGAGCGGCACGGTACGGGTGCTCGACCTCGTGCTGATCACGAAGGCCGAGGACGGCACGCTGGAGGCAGCCGAGCTACGCGAGAAGGACGAGAGTGAAATCGGCGAGCTGCGGTCGCTCGAGGCGGATCTGTCGGTGCTCCTGGCCGTGGAGGACGTCGAGCGGGTTGGGGCTGATTTGGAACCCGGGAGTGCGGCTGCGGTGCTCGTTTGGGAGAACACCTGGGCCGGGCCGCTCGCCTCGGCGATTCGCCATTCGGGCGGGGAGCTGATCAGCACGGGGCGTATCCCGACTCAGGCGCTCATCGCCGCGGTCGAGGAGGACCGCGAGTTCGCCAGAGCGCAAGCATGAGATAGGACTCTCAACGCTGGCGCAGAACAGGCTGAGGTCTGAGGACAGTGCCTGACGCTGAGCTGTCGCCAGAGACGCAGCTGCAGCTCGCGCCTGGGATCCGGACGCGGTTGAATGCAGCTGGCCACGTCCTGATCGACGCGCCAGACGGCACGATTATCGATGCAGGCCCGAACGGATTCGCGACCCTGTCGATATTCGCGCGGCCGCTGCGCCTTGGAGCGGCGATCGAGCGGCTCGAGAAGGACGGCGGCGGCTCGACTGATTTCGTGCCCACCATGAGCGTGATCAACATGCTGATCGAGGAGGGCGCCCTCGTGCCGCTGGACGCGGATCGCGTGCCCACTCGGGGTTGGGCGGATCCGGTTGAGCACGCGCGCATGCTGCACGACGAGCGCCGGACGCGTGACTACATCGCCGCGCTGGGTGAAGCGGTGCGGCCCGAGGATGTCGTGCTCGACATCGGCACTGGGAGCGGGGTGCTCGCGATCGCCGCCGCCCGAGCGGGTGCGCGTCACGTGTACGCCGTCGAGGCCAGCGACATCGCGGACGTCGCCGAGCGCGTGTTCACCACAAACGGCGTGCAGGACCGGGTAACCCTGATCCGCGGCTGGTCCAGACAGATTGAGCTGCCCGAGCCGGCGGACCTGCTGGTGGCGGAGCTCATCGGCAACGAGCCGTTCGAGGAGGAGATCCTCGAGACGACGCTCGACGCCCGGCACCGCCTGCTCAAACCGGGCGCGCGGCTGATCCCGCACACGCTCGAACTCATCGCTCGTCCACTGCTGCTCCCGGACCCGGACGCCAGACAGCGGGCGATCGGCCGCCAGGCCGTCGAACGCTGGCGAGAGCTCTACCGGATCGAGTTTGAGCCGCTGCTCGACGCCGCCTTCTCAGGACCGGTGAATAACCCCACTGAAGCCGAAGTCCTCGCCCGCTGGCCACCGGTAGGACCACCGGTCATCCTTGCAACGCTTGAACTTGGGCGCTATCAACGGCCCACCGTCGATGCGTGCGCTGAACTCGCGGTCGCGCCGACGGTATCCATCAATGCAGTCGCGGTCACATTCCGCGCACACCTGCACGGGAGCCTCGTCCACACGCTCGATCCCTGGAGGTGGCCGTCATCGAGCTGGGCGACATCCGTGTGGGTACTCCCTGACGCTGTGATGATGAAGCGGGGCGACCGCTTGCGCGTGCGGTACAGCCGCCGCGTCCCGGGTCGGGCCGACGGGCTGACCTGCGTTGTTTCGTCCGTTTCGGGTGATGCGGCTGAGCCCCCTCGGCGGGAGGCTACCGATAGCTCGGTGCGCCCGAAGTCACCGTAGCTCTCAGGTCAATATCGTCCACGTTCAGGAGGACGCGATGGGATTCGTGCGTCGACGCGCTCGCCGCCGGACGGCGTTGATCGTCGGAGGAGCAGCTTACGCCGCCGGTCGGAGTCGGTCGGGTGGGGAGGAGTATCAGGACGAGCAATACGAGCAGCCCCCGCCTGCACCTTCGGCTGAGGCACCGCCCGCGCCCGCGGAGCCGGGTCCGACATTCGATTACGACGAGCTGGCCCAGCTTGGGAAGCTCCACGCCGACGGCACCCTGACCGACGAGGAGTTCGCGGCCGCCAAGGCCAAAATCCTCGGAACCTGACCGCGCGATCGCCGCACATGCGATCACGCATGCGAACCGGGGCGGGCGGGTTGCCTGAACTCGTCGTCGAGGACTCGCCCGCGCCGGCTGATGTGGCTCTGCTGGAGGAGCACGTCGCGGCGGCGGCGAAGGCCGCCGCCGGGCTGGATGAGGAGCAGGAGTTCGCGATCTTCGCTCGCGGCGACGACGGCCGGGTCGTGGCGGGCGTCTCCGCCATCGTCTGGGGCGGGTACTGCGAGCTGCAAGCGATGTGGGTCGAGGAGTCGCTCCGCCACCGTGGCCTCGCGCGCGCACTCATCGCCGGCGCGGAGGCCGAGGCGCGCCGGAGAGGGTGTGCGCTTGTCGTCTTTCATGCATACGACCTGCTCGCTCGCGGCCTCTACGACCGGCTCGGCTACGAGACGGTCGGGATCATCGCGAACTGCCCGGCGGGGAGTGCAGCGCGTTGGTACCGCAAGGTCTTGTGAGCGTCGCGATCGACGACGAGCGACATGGGATGTCGGCGCCCGCCAATCCGCGTGCATGCTTCCTTGCGGGCGGTCCGGTTGATAGCGATACTCGAACCCGCATCGGGATACGCTGAAGGAGGCAGGAGATGACCGCCAACTTGCTGGGTCCGGCACTCGACGCTCCCGCTGTGGCCCCGTTGGGCGCACACCACGACGGTGCAGGTGCGACCTTTGCGCTGTTCAGCAGCGTCGCCGAGGCCGTCGAGCTGTGTCTGTTTGACGAATCGGGGGTGGAGACGCGCTGGAGCCTGCAGCAGGGCGACGGCGACGTGTGGGCGGGATATCTCGCGGACGCACGGCCCGGCCAGCGGTACGGCTATCGGGTGCACGGGCCGTGGGACCCGGAGGCGGGCGCCCGCTGCAACCCCGCGAAGCTGGTGCTCGACCCCCTACGCCCGCGCCGTTGCCGGCGGGGTCACGTGGCATCCCGCGGTTGTCGGCCACGCGCCGGATGACCCCAACAGGGCCGATCCTGCCGACTCGGCACCTTACGTTCCGCGATCGGCACTTACCGTCGTTGATTTCGACTGGGGCGAGGATCGCCGTCCGGCGCGGGCGATGGCCGACTCGATCTTCTACGAGGTGCACGTGAAGGGCTTCACCAAGCTGCATCCGGATGTGCCCGAGCAGCTGCGTGGGACGTATGCCGGGCTGGCGCATCCGGCCGCGGTGGCGCATCTGCAGCGGCTTGGCGTGACGGCGGTGGAGCTGCTTCCGGTGCATCAGTTCGTTCACGACGCGCAACTGGTGGAGCGCGGGCGGCGCAACTACTGGGGCTACCAGTCAATCGGCTACTTCGCGCCGCACAACGAGTATGCGGCTGCGGGGGACGGCGGTGGTCAGGTGGACGAGTTTCGCCGCATGGTTCGCGCGTTGCACGCGGCCGGCTTGGAGGTGATCCTCGACGTCGTGTTCAATCACACGGCTGAGGGAAGCGAGTTGGGGCCGACGCTGTGCTTCCGCGGGATCGACAACGCGGCGTATTACCGGCTCCAGGCCGACCGCTCCCGGTACGTCGATGACACCGGCTGCGGCAATACGGTGGATTTTCACCAGCCGCTGGCGCTGCGGCTCGTGATGGACGCCCTGCGCTACTGGGTGCAGGAGATGCATGTCGACGGCTTTCGCTTCGACCTCGCCGCCAGCCTTGGGCGGGCGAGCAGCGACTTCGATCCGTTCTCGCCGTTCCTGGAGGCGATCGGACAAGATCCTCTGCTCTCGCAGGTGAAGCTGATCGCCGAGCCGTGGGACATCGGCTGGGGCGGCTATGACCTCGGGCAGTTCCCCGCCGGCTGGAGCGAATGGAACGGCAAGTATCGAGACACCGTGCGGGATTTCTGGCGCTCGACGCCGGGCACGCTGCCCGACCTGGCGACGCGTATCAGCGGTTCCCGGGACCTGTACGGCCACGGGGGCCGCCGTCCTACCGCGTCGGTGAACATCATCACCGTCCACGACGGCTTCACGCTCGACGACCTCGTCAGCTACAACGGCAAGCACAACGAGGCCAACGGCGAGAACAACCGCGACGGGACCGATGACAACCACAGCTGGAACTGCGGTGTCGAGGGTCCGACCGACGACAGTGCGGTGCTCGAGTTGCGCGCTCGCCAGCGACGCAACTTGATCGCCACGCTGATGCTCTCCGAAGGCGTTCCACTGCTGCTCGGCGGGGACGAGTTTGTGCGCAGCCAAGCCGGCAATAACAATGCCTACTGTCAAGACAATGAGCTCACCTGGTTTGACTGGGGCGCAGTCGCTGCGCAGAGTGATCTGGTCGAGTTCACCGCCCGCCTGTGCCGCATTCGGGAAGCGCACCCGGTGTTCCGCCGCCGGCAGTTCTTCCACGGTACATCCGCGCCCGAGACCGCTCGCGACGATGTCGACTGGTACCGCCCGGACGGCGTCCAGATGAGCCCGCAAGACTGGAACGAGTCGTTCGCGAGGGCAATCGCGATGGCAATCAGCGGCGACACCGGCGACCCCACACGTCGCGACGATCCGTTCCTCGTCTTGATCAACGCGTGGTGGGAGCAGCTCGACTTCACGGTCCCCCCGTTGCTTCGCGATCTCACATGGAGGGTCGAGATCGACACCGCCGATCCCGCCGCGGCGGGCCACGCCGTCGACCCATCAGCAACCGTCCCGCTGACCAGCCGATCGCTCATGCTGCTGCGGGGCACGCAACCGTCGTCCTAGCACAACGGCTCGACCCGCGAGTCCGACGGACACTGAGCCCCACACTCCGTGGGCGCCGAGGAGCCGTCGGGATCGCAGAGTGCGGTCGAGCTGGCCGACACGGCCGCGCGTGCGTGCCTGGAGCGCGCGGAGCGCACTCCCGACGACGTGCAGCTGTTGATCAATGCCGGCGTGTATCTCGACAGGAACATCAGCGAGCCCGCGATCGCCGCGCTGATCCAGGAGGACATCGGCGCGAACCCGGAGATCCAGCCCGGGGCCGGTCAGGGAACGTTCTCGTTCGACGTGCGCAACGGGGCCTGCGGGCTCCTGACGGGGATGTACCTCGTGGACGGGCTGCTCGCGTCGGGGACCGTCCAGTGCGGGATCGTCGTCGCAGGCGACGTCGATCCGGAGCCTGGCGTCTCTGAGGGGTACGCGTTTCCGGCGGCAGCGGGTGCCGTCGTGCTCTCGAGCCACGACGACCGGCCGGGCCTTAGTTATAGTTAGCGCCTTCAAGTTCAAGACGTTCCCGGAGTACGGCGAGCACTTCCACAGCGATGTCGCCTGGCACGAGCCTCCGGGCAAAGGTCACGGCCAGAACATCCTCACGGTCGAGATCGACGAGCGCTATCGGACCGACGCGGTGAAGTGCGCTGAGTCAACGGTGCGCGAGCTGGCCACAGAGGAGGAGCTCGACCTCGCGAACCTCGACATGCTGATCGCCACGGCGTCCGTACGCGGCTTCGCCTCAGCCCTGGCGCAGTCGCTCGGGACCAAGGCGGCGCGCATCGTGGCACTACCGGACGGCCTCGCCCACGCCCATACCGCGGCGCTCGCGATCGCGCTGGAGTCGGTGCAGCTGGCCGACTCGCGCACCGCAGTGCTGGTGTGCGCCGGGGCGGGAATGACCGTCGTCGCGGCGCTGTACCGGCCGTGAGCCGCCGGCGCCTGCGTGATCCGCAGGCCGAGCGTCTGCGGGCGCTGCTTCCGCTCGCGCCGAGCTCGCCGCCACGCATTCCGACCGTCCGCCCGCGCGAGCTGGCGCCGATCGCGAGAATTGTCGCCGAGCTCGGCGGGCGGCTCACCGACGCCCCGCCCCCGAACATCTTCACCACACTCGGACAGCACCCGCGTTTGTTTCGCGGCTGGCTGTACTACTCGGCACATCTGATGCCGTTCGGGCGGCTGCCGCGGCGCGACACCGAACTCGTGATCCTGCGCGTGGCCTGGCGGTGCCGATCGGTCTATGAATGGCGCCAGCACGTGCCGCTCGCCCTGCGCATCGGCCTGGCACCGGAACAGATCGACGCGATCGCCGAACAGCACTCGATCAACTCCCTCACCGGGCGCCAGCAGGCACTCCTCGCTGCCAGCGACGACCTCCTCGCGCAGCGCGCCCTGACAGAAGCGACCTGGCATCAGGTCCGCGCGAACCTGACCGACCGCGAGGTGATCGAACTGTGTCTGCTGATCGGGCACTATCAAGGTCTCGCGTCGTTCGATCGGCGGACTCGCGATCGAACCCGAGATCAGCCTCCCGTAACAGCTGCGTCCGCTGCCCGAAGGACGCCAAGACGTCCTACTGAGCGGGCGATGGCGAGGCCGATCATCCGAAGTGGGTGAGGACATCACCGCTTCCGGAGCGATGCTTCATCTACCGGCGGTGTCGTCCCCGTCGGAGAACCCACGATCAGCGACTGGAGGCGGTGGAGAGCGATGAGAACTCTGGTGCTACTGCGACACGGCGAAAGCGAGTGGAATGCCGAGGGTCGGTTCACAGGGTGGGTGGACGTGGGCCTCTCGGAGAAGGGCGTGCGCGAAGCCGAGTACGGCGGGCGTTTGCTGGCCCAGGCGGAGCTGCGTCTTGACGTGGTGCATACCTCGGTGCTCAAGCGGGCGATCCAGACCGCGAACATCGCGCTCGAGGCCGCCGGCTTGGAGTGGCTTCCAGTGCGTCGGTCGTGGCGGCTGAACGAGCGCCACTACGGGGCGCTGCAGGGCAAGAACAAGGCGCAGACCAGGGCGGAGTTCGGCGAGGAGCAGTTCATGCTCTGGCGGCGGTCCTACGACGTGCCGCCCCCGCCGATCGCCGACCACGACCCGCTCTCCCAGGTGACCGATCCGCGGTACGCCGCGCTGCCCTCCGAGCTGGTGCCGAGATCGGAATGCCTCAAGGACGTGCTCGAGCGGATGCTGCCCTATTGGTACGACGCGATCGTCGGTGACCTTGTCGCGGGCAGGACGGTGCTCGTTTCAGCTCACGGCAACTCGCTGCGCGCGTTGGTCAAGCACCTCGACGGGATCAGCGATGAGGACATCGCGGCGCTCAACCTGCCGACCGGGATCCCGCTGGTCTACGAGCTCGACCACGAGTTCCAGCCGATCACCCCGCGCGGTCGATACCTGGATCCCGAGGCCGCCGCCGAGTCAGCGCACGCGGTGGCGCAGCAGGGACGATAAGCCTCCGGCACGGAGGGCTCTTGCGCTGCTCCCGTCATCGACGCGCGCGCCACGTGGACCGGTTGGTGGGCCAATCGCCAGCATCCGGACCCGACGGCGCAGTCGTCGCCGACGCAACGCGCCCGAGAACCGGTCCAGGGCGCCCGGGCCGACAAACCCAGCGGCGCCTGAATCGGTAACCGTCACATATGGTGCTGCGCCCGATTGTTATGGGCGTCTCGCACGTCGCGCACCAGGATGGGGTTCTAGACCAACTCTAGACGCGTTGCGTCATCCAACTGAGGACGACGAGCAGTGCTCGACGATGCATACACCTTCGAGAGCCCGATTGCGACCTCATTCGTTGAGGAAGCTGATGCCCACGAGGCGCCGGCGCACTCAGAAAACACCGAACTCAATCGGAGGAAGGATGTCTGACGACAACATGTTGCTCTACGCAGCGGTGTACGACGATGTGTCGATTGCGCTGGCCGACTTGAGCGCCGTCGAGCAACTACATCAGGACGAGCTGATCGGAAACTCGACGCCGCCGTGATCGATCAGGAGAACAAGAAGCCGCACATCGTCAAGAGGCTCGACCGACCGCGAATCCGTGTGATTCCGGAGGTCTTCGGGGGCGGAACCCTCCCTCGCAAGGAGCTCCACGATGCCGCGACGGCGCTCAGTGCCAGCCAGGCCGGGCTGATCGTCGTCGGCGAGCCGACGATCGAGAAGGGTCTCGACAAGGCGATCACCGGCGCTGCGCGCGTCGTCAGGCACTCGATCGACGCCTCCGCTGACGAGATCGCCAGCGAGCTGCAGGAAGCGCTCAAGAGCGAAAGCTGACGAACACACCTGGGTTGATGGGGAGTTCTTCCTCGAGAGGGCGGCCACCTTGCTTGTGTTCGCGCGAATCTGGGCGCTGATGCACGGCTCCACAGACATCATCCGGGCATTTCGGATCCGCGGGTCCACCTCGGATTGAGGCGGGCGACCACTGATCACGTACCGATCTAGAAAGCACGAGCCATGCTGGACGACGCATTCACCCGCGAAAATGTCATCGCTGTCTCATTCTCAGAAGACGCTAATGCGTACGAGGCGCTCAGCCGCCTGAAGGAGCTCGACGCAAACAGCGAGGTGGGCGTCCGCGGCGCTGCGGTCGTGGCCCGGGACGACGACGGGAAGACCGTCACAAAGGATCAATTCGGGGAAGACAGCGTGGAGGGGACCGCGACCGGAGGCCTCGTGGGTCTGCTGATCGGCGTTCTTGGGGGTCCCCTCGGAGTGATCGTCGGCGGGGCGACCGGAGTGCTGGTCGGTTCGCTGTTCGACGAAGACGACGCCGATCAGACCGAGTCGGCACTGGCTGACATCTCGAAGTCGATCCGGGTGGGGCAGACGGGCCTACTTGCCGAATTGTCCGAGGAGAGCCCGGTCGCGATCGACGCCGTGATGGCGAACCTGGGCGGTACCAGGCTGAGGCGATCGGCCGCCGACGTGCAGGCCGAGGTGGCAGCGGCCGAAGAGGCCCAGCGCGAGGCGAAGCAGAAGGCCCGCGAGGAACTACGCGACGCGCGTCTCAAGACGCACAAGGAAGAGATCGACGCAAAGATGGCCGATCTAAAGGCGAAGCTCCATCGGAACAAGACGCCCGCGACCTCCTGAACGCCAGGCGACTCGTCTCGGTCCTCAGCGTCGACCTTTGTTGACAGCCGCCGCCGCGCCGCGCTGTGCTTTCCGCGCGCCGCGGGCCGGTCGCCGAGGCCAGCCAGATGAGCGTGCCGCGATAACAGCGGGAGTGCGACGAGTGCGCTTGGTGCGCCTGCCTCTGGTCACGAGTGACGAGCCGGCCTGTGCCGTCCGAACGTCGTTTTCCGACCTCTGCCTTTGAGGGCGACGCCGATGATGGCGATGCCAAGTGCGAGGACGACGACCCCGATGCCGAGCCACGGCGCTGAGCCTCCCGTGACGGGCTTGCAGTTCGAGGCGCAGAGGAGAGGGCGTACTCGTAGAAGCCCAGCTCCCTGCAACGACCACAGGGCGCCTAGGGAAGTCGCGATCACGCCCACTACGAGCGTAAGGATCAACCGTTTTCGAGCGCTCATTTCCGCTCTCCCTTTGGTATACGACGTACTCTACTATGTATACTACAGCGTATACGCCGGGGGCTACTCCGTCAAGAGGAACCGAATGGAGCCAAGAACAGCGAGAGGACAGCCGACACTGACGAGGCGCGCAATTGTTGACGCCGCGCTCGCAAGCGCCGACGCCGGGGGCCTGGAAGCGATCACCTTCCGTCGTCTCGCAGCTGACCTCGGCGTCACGCCGATGGCGCTCTATCGCCACGTCGCCACTAAGCAGGCCCTGCTCGATGCCCTCTCCGATCGCATCTTCGAGGAGCTCAAGCTTCCGGCGGAGGAAGCGGCCGACTGGCGCGACCAACTGCGCGAGTTAGCACGCACATTCCGCCGCCTCCTGCTCTCGCACCCAGCCATCGCCGCGTTGGACACCACTGCGCCCGCGCTCTCGCACAACCAGGCTCGCGCTGTCGAGGCTCTCCTCCGCACGCTCGACCGGGCAGGCTTTTCGCCGCACGAGGCCGGCCTGCTCGAAATCGAATTCGAAACGTTCGTGCGCGCGCACGTCCGGCTGGAGTCACGCGGCCGCGCGCACCCGGCAAGCGACGACGAGCGGACCGCGCGGCTCCGTGAGATCCGAGCGCGTCTCCTTACACTGCCGCCCGACGAGTTTCCTCACACCGTCGAAGTCGCAACGCGCATGAGCGAGCCGCTCGACCCAGACTCAGCATTCGAATTTGCACTCGACCTGCTGATCGGGGGCTTCGAGAAAGCCCTCGAGCGCCACGGACGACAACGCGACTGACTCGATCGGCGGCTGCGCCGGTCGCAGCCGGATGGCCCCCCGACGTCCGATGACGACAGCTGGTGCGGACCGCTGATCGATCCCAGAGCTCATGATCTCTGCGAGCCGTGGCATGTACCACCCGCTTGCAAGCGCAGCACAACGGGTGCCGGCCAAGCGCAACCGCTGGTCCGGGTCGACGCGTTGACCGAGAAGGCCACCGCAGCCGGGACCTACGCAGCGATCGTCGAGGCCCAGAGCTCGACGCAGTGGATTCGGTGGCAGCGCGAGCGCTGCGGCGCGGATCGTCGCTGGGCGGGGAGTGCGGTTCGACGCCACCTCATCGAACGCCGCGGCTGGCGGCACCCTCACCGACTACTTCTGGGACTTCGGGGATTCGAGCACCGACGACGAGGCCAACAGCCCGACCGTCGTGTACACCTTCCCGGACGCCCGTGACTACACCGTCACGCTGACGGTCACCGACGCGGTCGGCCTCAAGTCCTCCACGACCACCGACGTCCAGGTCCTTCCCGGGCCGCGCGTGTACGTGCTGCCGTTCGGCGGCGTCGGCAACTGGCGCAACCCATCGATGCAGCCAGCGTACAAGCCGCGCACGCTCGATTACGGCCGCTCGGGCTACACCTCGCAGTTGACATGGTCGGGCTGGGGAAGGCCGACCGCGTCCGGTCACGGCATCGGGCACATGTGGATATGCACGACCTCGTGCGCCGCCGGTCACTTCGTCGTCCGCCGTGTCGTCGTGCTCGCGAACCTCATCCATAACTGCGGGCTTCACTACCAGTACACGGGCCTGCGCGAGTGGTACGTCGGCGCTCCGGTCAACGTTCCGTACTTCTCCAAGCCCGGTCGGCCGCGGCACCTGTACCACCAGACGACCATCTGCGGCGACACCGTGCGCACCGGGAACCAAAGCTACCCGTATCAACCGTAGACCTGCGACGGCACACGGTCGGTTCTCGCTGCTATGTGTGCGCTCAGAAATGAGCACTACGGTGCGCCCGCCGGTTGCGGCGGGCAACTCTCCTCGGCACGTATGTATCCCTCAGCGACAGGTGTCCGACACCACGTGGGAGATGCTTTCTGTCCGCTCGCTCCCTTCCCTGAACTGACTGCCGGCCGCACGCTCTGAGGCTTCTCGCCGAAGCCGCAGCCGCCGGTCCCGGCGGCAGGGTCGGCGCTCGGCGTCACGACGCAGCCGACGACCGGGACGTACGTGCCGCCAGTTATGGCCAAGCATTTCTCGAGGGCCGGGCCGCTGTGCGGAGAGATGTACCACTCGGGCACGCTGCCCACGTCGACGCAACCCGCGGCGTTGGCGTCGTGCCGCGTAGCCCTGTGAGCTATGAAGCCGATGAGGAGCGCGACGCCGATGGCGAGCGCGACGAACGCACGGCCAGCGAAGGTCAGACGGGAGTCGAGTCCGTGCGCTCGGTCAAACGCCGCGTTGCACTCGCGCCGACGAATGTCCGGGCGTAGGTCGTCCTTCGTCCGAACGGAGGTCCAGCGTCTCTGAAAGTAGCGGAACGCTCCCGGTCTCGCGCTCCTGGGCGCCGTCGCGCTCGCCGCCGTCGCGGAATGCCTCAGCGACGCCCACGCTCACCTGAAATCAGGCGCACTTCCGGGGCCGTCCACCGCGACGGCCCGACGCCACCGCCACCCGACGCCATACCGCATATGATACCATGGGTCACAGATGGTTAGGGCGAGTGATGAGCGGTCGGTTCAGAGGTCGTTCCGGCTCTCGGCGCGCACGCTTGCGCTCCTCGACGACCGGGCCCGTGAACTGGCGGAATCCCGCAACAGTCTCGCGGAGCGCCTGCTCGACGAGGGACTCCACCGCGAGCGCCATCCGCTCATCGTCTTCCGCGACGGCGGAGCGGGGACGCGTCGCCCCGCGCTCGTCGGGACCCGCCTCTACGTCTGGCAAATCATCGACACCGTCCGCGCAAGCGCCAACTCCGTGGCACAGGCGGCCGAGTACCTCTCCCTGCCCGAGCGTCACGTGCAGGCGGCCGTCGAGTACTACGCGGACTACACCGACGAGGTCGACCGCTATCGCGCGGAGGAACGCGAGTTCGAGCAACGTGAGCGCGAGCGCTGGGAGCGCGCCCAGCGGGTGCTCGATTGAAGCTGCTGCTCGACGAGCATTACGCGGACGATATCGCCGTCGCGCTTCGCAACGGCGGACACGATGCCCGGACCGTGTCGGAGCTCGGATTGAAAGGCACCGGCGACGAGCCGCTGCTGCGGTTCGCGTCCTCCGAGGACCGCGCGCTGCTCACCAACAACGTCCGCGATTTCGTCGGCATCGTCGCCCGGTGGGCGGCGGACGGGCGCGAGCACTGCGGGCTGCTGCTCACCTCCGACGCGAGCATGCCGCGTGGGAAAGGCAGCGTCGGCCTGTGCGTGCGGACGCTCGGCGCAATGATGGACGGCCATCCCGGTGCGCGCGCGTTGGCCAATCAAGTGCGCTGGCTTCCCTGACGGGCCGACTGCGCGCTCAGAACGGCAGCCGCAGCGAGCCGTGCACGTCCTCGTCGAGGTCGAGCTCGAGCTCAAGCGCCTCCTGGCGGGCGTGCTCGCACGCCCGCTCGTCGGTGAGCTCCCGGTCGGGCGTGGGCCCGCCAGCGCCACGGCGGGAGGGCCCGAGCGTCCGGTCTGTGCGGTTGCGCGCGCGTCCCAGCGCTTCGTGACGGTCGGTGCGCCCGCCGCGCCGCGTTGTGCAGAGCCGGTCGTCGCGCCCGTGGACGCTTCTACGGAACCCGGTGCGGCTGCTCACGTTCGCCCGCCCGCCGGCCGATGACCTGCTCAGTGCGAGCAGCGGCATCATCACGCGGCGCCCGGCGCGCGGCGCCCGTCACGGACCCGGCGGCGCTCGTCGTGCGCGCGGCGCGCTCATTGCGCCGCGGTCGGGCGCTCGTGCTGGTCGGAGTGGCGATGGCCGCCAGCCAGCTGCTCGCGGGCGTCATCGTCCGCAGCGTGCTCGTCGCCGGCGCCGGCTGGCTGTACGCGGGCCTCCTTTTGTACTTCGGCGCGCATCTGCGCCGCCGCTCGCAGGCGGAGATTTTCGCGTCCTCCGAGCGCGCGCAGGAGCTCATCGACGCGGGCGTGTGGGCCGACGACGGGCTCCTGCCGATGCCCCGCGAGTTCATCGACTGGTTGCGCCGCCGCGAGCTCGTGCCGCTCGTCGCCGGGCTCGCGCTCGCCGCAGCCGGCACGCTCGCGCTCGCCGCCGCCCCGCTCACCGTCGCGCTGCAGGCGCTCGCCGGAGGCGCCGTCGTGCTCGCGGTCACCGTCGCGGGGATGCAGGCGCTCGCCGCGCACACCCGCCGCCGCTCCGCGCGCCGGTCCGCCCGGCGGTTCGTGCTGGCGCCGTGCGAGCGCTGCGGTCGTGCGCACGCCGCCGGCGTCGCCGTGCGCCAGCGCGGCGAGGGCGCGCCGTTCACCGCCGCCCTGTGCGAGCGGTGCGCGGGCGAGCTGGCGGGCGCCGGGTCGCCCGACGCGCCCCCGCACGACTGAGCGGTTCGAGCGCCTCGCCGCGGACGCGTGCTGTCGGGCCGAGGCGACAACACGCCCGCGGGAGCGGCGGCGGCCTGATAACGCCTCAGCCGACCTCGACGACGTCGGCGAAGTCGATCAGCAGGGCGCCGGCGGCGCCGAACGTGTTCAGGACGAACGACTGCCCGCCGTCCACCGATTCGACCGTGCCGTCCACGCTCGTCGCCGCGCCGCCGGCTACGTTCTCAGCGCACGCTCACCGGGCGCCGTTCGCGCAGCGCCCGGTCGACGGTCGCGCGGTGTTCGAGCTCTGACCGGACCTCGGGCGCGGGGTCGCCGAGGTCCGCGGGGGCCCTCGCGCCCGCGAGCGCGAGAATCGCCCGGACCTGCGTCTCGGTCAGGGCGATGTACGGCCCGCCGGCGAGCGCGACGTGGAGGCGGAAGCAGAACGAGCGCTTGCGCCCGCCGCCGTCGTGCGCGAGCCACAGCCGGCTGCGCAGGCCGCTGCGGTCCTGCTCGGGCGGGTGCTCGTCGAGGGTCACGAGCGTCGGGCGCAGCCCCGGAGCGACGGTGAACATCGCGGTGAGCAGCGCCCGGTTTACAAGCGCCGTTCTCGCGGTGCGGTGGCCGCCGTCGCGCGCCGTCAGGCTGACGGTCAGCGTCCGGCCGCCGATGCAGCTCGCGGACGTCGCCGTCCTCGTCGCGCTGCGTGAAGCACAACTCGCCGAGCGGTTTCGCGCTCGGACCGTGCGCGTCGCCGAGCACGCGGCTGAAGCGGTCATGGGCGACGGGCTTGTTCATCGCGCGGGCGGTGAAGGAACTTCTCGGTGGGCAAAGTCTCCCCTGCGACGTGGCGGTCCTTGATGGCAGGCGTGGGCGGTCATCTCGCGTCACGGTAGTAGCAGGCGTCCCCGCGACCGGACGGGACAGTGCGTGTCGGCAAGACCGGCTCGCAGCGGCCGGCGCGCCGGTCCAGTGTTCGTCGGGGTCCCGTTGATCTCCGCCGCCTGGTTCGCCGGCCCCGCGCGGCCGCGGTCAACGGAGGAACGGGGCGATCGCCCGGCGCATCCTTTAACGAGTCCGCGATGGCGTCCGCGAGCGTGAAAGACGCGACCGCGGCAGCATTGGTGCTAGCGAAGGCTCGCCGACGCCGGGCCGGGCGCGCGCCTCGCGCCCCGAGCCAACACCATCCTCCTGAGCATCATCACTGACGCGACCCCTCGTTTACTCGCACGACCAGCATCTGGCTGCCATCGCCGAGCGTCCCGCTCCGGGGGAACCACGACCGCTGAAGAGTGTCGCTTCGATCGACCGATGATCCAGCAGTCTGGTGCTCGTGCGGCTCAGCACGGTTCGGGATGAGCGCGATCCGCTACTGCTCGTAGCCGTATGCAGCAGCACCGGTTTCCGCTGCCGGATCGGCGAGCCTCTTGCCGTTCCAAAACGCTCGACCAGCATCCCCTCGGGCACAACGGGGGATCAGCTGGCGGCGGTGCACACGTCGCCGATGGGGACGACAGGGCTGCAAGGCCGACAGACCCGAGGTCTGGATCGCCCAGACGGGATGACGGCGATCACTCGACGGACTGCGTAAGGTGATGTCGAACGGCACACAGGAGATCAGTTGTCCGAGGGATTGTCAGCCTCCGAGGTCGGCAAGGAGATCGCCGAGCACGCGAAGCACGGTGACGGGGAGCCAGAAGCCGGTCGCCGCGACCGTTGGATCTCGGTCGTCGAGGCGGTCGTGCTCTCGATCGTCGCGGTTCTTGCTGCCTACTCGGGCTTTGCGGCCGCTAAGTGGGGCACCGAGTCATCAGTCTCGCTGTCCAAGGCCTCAGCGCTGCGGACAAAGGCCAACCGGGCGGACCTCGAAGCGCTCGTGACTCGCACGCTCGACTCAGTGTCGTTCAACGCGTGGTTTACGGCGTTCAGCGCTGGCAACCTGAAGGCCCAGCGACTTGCGGAAAGGCGTCTTCGGCCCGGATACAAGCCTGCGTTCCTCGCCTGGTTGGCCACCGACCCGGCGCACAACCCGAACGCCCCGCCGGGGCCGTCGTTCATGCCGCAGTACGTGATTCCGCAGCAGGCGGCCGCCACGGCCTACGACAGACGGGCCGATCTGGCATTCGCGAAGGGCGAGAGCGCGGGCGGGACCTCTGACAAATACGTCCGGGATACGGTGTTTCTCGCAACCGTGCTGTTCCTGGTCGGGATCAGCAGTCACTTCCGGATCCCACAGGCACGCTACGCACTTGTGGCGGTCGGCATCGCGTTGCTTGGGTTTTCGATCGTTCAGTTGCTCGGGCTGCCGGCGCCGCCCTGAGTGCTGGACAGCCTCGCGGCACGCAGAGTCGTGCGTTGATCGGGATCCGGCAGTCTGGTGCTCGTGCAGCTCAGCACGGTTCCGGACGAGTCCGACCCGCTGCTGCTCGTAGCCGTGAGCCGGAGGCTGCGCGGGGCCGCTGAGTGTCCGCGTCGTTGTCTCAGGCGGGAGGTGTCTGGCGCGACCCGGATTCGCGGTGGCCGTCTTCCCGGGCCTGGTGGTTGGGACCGCTGGAATCAACCGCCAAGGCGCCTCGGCCGCCTCTGGCTTCCCACACCGCGCCGCATGCGGCGCCCAGGATGATGACGCTGCCGATGAGGATGAACCAGGTGAGGAAGGTGAACACGACGCCGATCGTCCCGTACGTCTTGCTGTCGTCAATGACCGTGGTCGAGGAGTAGAGCGACGAGAACAAAGCGAGAGCGACCCAGAGAAGCGCGATGGCGAGGGCTGGCCGGACGAGACGGCGCCAGGGCACCCGTTCGGTCCAGCAGGAAGTGCATCGTCCAAAGAAGAAGATCGTCGCAATCACGAATGTCAGGAGTACCTGGACCACCGGCCCCGCTGCCCTCCGCTCGGGGTGGTCGATGATGCCCTCCGCGACCACAATCCGAGCACGACGACGGCCCACACGACATACCGGGGGAGGTCGCGCCATCCCCGATGCTCCTGGTCGAAGAGGCGCTCATAGACCACCTGGAGCGACGCGACCACGGCGACGCGGCCGGCGAACGAAAAGAGCAGTCCGGTCACGATTGGCACCACGGCATGCGACGGCGTATTGCGGAACAGGGTCTCGACGATGTGGGCGCCCCGACCGTTGAGACCGATGTGGCGGCTCAGATCGTCATCGATTCGCGTATTCGCCAGCGAACTCAGAACGATGATGAACGCAGAACGATGATGAACGGAAGCGCCGACCACAGTAGCTCGGCACCGAAGATCGTCGTCCAATCGAAGAAGTGGAGCGCCTTCAGTTACGTGACGATGCCCTCGATCCATGATCGCTCGTATCGAGCGCGGACAGCACCAACCCGCAGGCGCGCCCGGGTTCTAGCCGTGGGTCTGCCTCGACGCGCGGGAGGCGGATCACGTGGCGGGGCCTGGCGCGGGAGGGTAAGTCTCGCCGCGCACAACGATGCTGGCACGTGCCAGGGGCGCCTAGTCACGGCGCTGGCCGTGACTAGCAGCACGATTCGGGCGCTCGCCGTGAACACTGGCGATCGGGTGCTCGACGGCCGAAATTGCCTGCAACGGCGGGAGGTCTTGGCACTCTCAGGGCCCGTCAGGAACCTCCTGTCCTGATCGGGCCGATGATCGGGGAGACAGGATTTGAACCTGCGACCGCCCGGCCCCCAGAAGGGAGCATGGGGTAGAGCCCAGGCGCGAACCCCGTATTTACTGGGGTTTCAAGGGTCGTGGTCGGGCTGAGTTTCCCTCGGTTTAGCCCCCTTGTTAGCCCCCTCAACGATGACTTGAGGGTTGAACGCGTCGTTCACGAGGGTGACCTCGTTGGGCGCGGGCGCGTAGTGGGTGTAGACCATGGTCGTCTTGATGTCGGCGTGGCCCATCCACGCCTGGAGCGTTCGGATCGGGACGCCGGAGGCCGCCATCCTCGTTCCGAAGGTATGCCTTTTATGCGGAGTTCCGCATAACAGGCATTACGCGGACGGCGGGGTTATGCGCCCTGCCGGGCTGTTTGGGCTGGGGAGAGCGCTGGCGGTGGTGATCTTGTCCGCATAACGCGGGCGGGTCGGCGTTAGCGTCCGAGCGAGTCGAGCCAGGTGATCAGGGATGTCGCTGGCTGGCTGAATCGTCGGCTGCGTGCTGCCTGGGTCGACGAAGAATCGCTGCGTTCATTCCAACCGAATGCAGAGGTGATTCTCATGGGCGAGGCGGATGTTCGGGGCGCGGCCGACCGGGTGCT
>DATKOY010000120.1:0-21862 GCA_035524415.1 Solirubrobacteraceae bacterium
AGAGCACCCGGCGGGGCAAGCGGACCGGCGACAGCTTGTCTGCCGCCGAGCCGACGAACAGGCGGGGGTTCGTCTTGGCCACGATCGCCGCCAGCTCTGCACGCTCGCCCGCCGTGAGGTTGTCGCGTCGCATCCGCGCGCGGCGCAGCAGCTCGAACAGTCGGCGGCGCTCGTATGGCTCGAGCCTGGTGACATGCTCGCGCGCGAGCAGCGCGAGTTCGCCGACGAGCAGCACCTTGGCCATCGGCAGCCGTCGCAGCCCGGGGATCCGTCCGGCGGTCTTCGTGATCAGCGGGTTGGGCATCTCACGGAGGATAGATCGGCGCACCGGCGAGCAGGCCCGCGAGCGCGAAGGCGATGATCAGCCGCCGGTGCGCGTTCTCGTCGAGCGGGTCGAGTTCCACGAGGCGGCGCCCGACATCGACCGCGCCGGCGACGAGGCTCAGGCCGACAGGGTCTGCCTGAGGCCCGTGTCGAGATCGCGCGTCGTGAATCCGAGCTCGCGGCGCGCCTTCTCGTCGCTCATCCAGAACGTCACCCCGTCGGAGGTGCGGATCAGCTCAGCGAGATTCGGAGGAAAGCCCATCACCTTGCCAACCACCGGACCGATCGGGATCGCGAGCTTCATCAGGAGCGCCGGCATCGTGATCCGCGGCGGTGTGCGACCGCACAGGGTTGCGGTTTTGTCGACGAGCTCGCCCATCGTCGACTTCTGGCCGGCGAGGTTGTAGGACTCCCCGATCCGCCCCTTGTCGTGAGCGAGCAGGATCCCATCAGCGACATCTTCGACGTAGATGAAGTTGAAGCCGGCGTCTGGAAACATCCGCAGCTTCAGCTTTCCCGTCCGGGTTTGATCGATCATGTTGCCCAACTCGGAGGGATCGTCGGGCCCGTACACGCCCCCGGGCTGGACGATCACAATCGGCGCGCCCTGTGCGATCCGGTCACGCGCGAGCTGATGTGCTTCGTACTTCGTCTGGTCGTAGTAGGAGAGAAACTGCGGAGGCTGCGGGCGCACGTACGTTTCATCCACGACCTGCCCGCGGGTGTTGCCGTAGACGTTCCCGGTCGAGACGTACACGATCCTCGCGACGCCGGCCTCGATCGCCGCATCGAGCACGCGCTCGGTGCCACCGACGTTGGCATCACGCATCGCTGCGTGCTGCGAGCTGGGAATCCCGACCTTGTACGTCGCGCCAACGTGGAACACAGCGTCGCAGCCCGCGACACCGCGGCGGATCGCTTCCACACCCGAAAGGTCACCCTCGACGATCTCGCAGCCACGCTCGCGGAGGTCGCCGGCCTTGGCGGGTGTACGGACCAGGGCGGCGACCTCATCGCCGCGCTGGCGCAGCTTCCGCACGAGGTACCGCCCGATGAACCCGGTGCCGCCCGTGACGAATGTCTTCATCCGCGCCCGTCGTGACCGGTCACACCTTCGTCCACGTGTGAGCCGTGATCAGCGACGCACGAACACACGGGTCGCTGATCTTCGTGAACTTCACAGTCCTCGAGGTGAGCTTGAACCTGTAGACGCCGGCAGACGTGCACGGGCCGGTGCCGTGGATCGTGATCTTCGAGCCGGACACCTTGTCGCTGCCGCTGCTGGTGATCGGCCCATGGACGGACCAGTGGCCGGGCGTAAAGGTGATGCGATACGTGCCCTTCAGGTACGAGGGTGAGGTGATCGTCGTCTTGTACGTGCCCGAAGGCCCCCCGGACGCCATGGCGATTGCCGCCGTCGTCGCGGCAAGCACGATCGCAAGCCCCCCGGCGCGGATGACACGCTTCATAAAGCCCTCTCTTGTCGCGGAACAGCCAGCGACGAACGCTAGCCGATCGCGCTCCGTTCGGCAGTCCGGGCGGCTCCGCCCACCCGCGTACGCGGACCGGGAGGCGACCGACGTTCTGGGGATCACGCGCACGTACTGGGTGGCGCCGCGGCTGGCGGATCCGTCCGATGACGCCGGTCGAGGCCCACTGCCGCTGCTGGTCGGATTGCACGGTCTCGGGTCGGCGGGATCACGGCTGGCGTGGTGGACCGGCCTCGACATGCGCGGGCCGCGGGCCGGGTTTCTGTGCGTGCTTCCCGACGCGCTCGGGACGATTTGGGATGACCACGGGTGCGGACGCCGTGACGGCGCCGATGACCAGGCGTTCATCGCCACGCTGATCGCCGAGCTGGTCCCGACGGGGGCGGCGGACCCGGACCGGGTGTTCCTGACCGGCGTCTCGAGCGGCGCGACCTTCCTCGAGCGGCTCGTACGGATCGGCGCGACGCAACCCGCCGGGATCGCGCTGATCACCCGCACCGCGCGGGTGTCCAGCCACGCCCGATCCCGGATCCTTGCGCCGAGCACGGCGGTGTTGCTGATGGCGGGCACGGCCGATCCAATGGTGCCCTACAACGGCGGCGTGCCGCACGGGACGATGTGGCGCCTCGCGCTCCGGAACATGCGCAAGACCCTTCTCGACGCCTCGGCACACGAATCGGTCGCTCCCGAGGCCCTGACGGCGGATTGGGCCGCGGCCAATCACTGCGCTCCCGGCGCAGCGACGGAGTCGCTGGCGGCTCGCTCGCCGCTCGTCGCGATGGCGTCAGTCGAGGCTCTCTGGGGCCGCGATGACGACGCGCGCACCCACGCCGAGCAGGCCTTGGTGGTCGGTCAGCAGGCCGGCGAGTCGTTTCTCGTCAGCAGCGCTCGGTTCACCCTCGGCTTCATCGAGCTCCGCCGCGGACGGTGGGAACAGGCGGTCGGGCGTCTGCTCGAGGTCGCCGCGCCGCAGGAGTCCGACACGCATCCGTTCACCGCGCGAGCGGCGATCCCGGACCTGGTCGAGGCGGCCGTCCGCGCGCCGGTCGTCGCGGCGCCGCTCGAGCGCTTGCGCGCCTCACTCGAGCGCTCACCGACAGACGCTGGGGTGGCGTTGCTCGCGCGCTGCGACGCGTTGCTTGACCCGGCACCGGAGGCCTTCGGGCGCGCGCTCGCGCGATCGGACGCGCTCTCGCCGTTCCATCGCGGGCGGACCGAGCTCGTGTACGGCGAGTGGTTGCGACGTGAGCGCCGCCGCCAGGACGCCCGCGGGCAACTGCGCTCGGCGCTCGAGCGCTTCCGCAGCCTTCGCACGACTCCGTGGGAGGCACGCGTCGAGGCGGAGCTGCGCGCGACCGGCGAGACAGCGCGCAGGCGTGACCCGTCGACGCTCGATCAGCTCACCCCACAGGAAATCCAGGTCGCCACGCTCGTCGCCGGCGGATCGACCAACAAGGAGATCGCTGCGCAGCTGATCCTCAGCCCGCGCACGATCGACTACCACCTGCGCAAGGTGTTCAGCAAGTTGGGCATTACCTCGCGGACCGAGCTCGTGCGGCACGGACTGCCGGGGCGCGCGTCCTCAGAAGGCGCGTGAAAGCCCGAGCACGAGCGTCGGTCGAGCGAGGGTGAGCCGCAGCCCGTTGCCGAGCTGCCCGTAGGAGCCGCTGCCCCACGCCCACAGCCGGCCGCTGCGATCGAGCGCATAGCCCATCGCACCACCGGCGGCGACCTGGACGGCGCCGGCGACGCCGTGCACGCGCGTCGGCAGCCCGCGGTCGGCGAAGCGTCCGTTCCCGAGCTCGCCGTCAGCGCCCCGTCCCCACGCCTCGACGCTGCCGTCGCGCATCACCGCGTAGGCGGTGCTCGCCCCCGCGCCGATCGCGGTGACGTTCGCCAGCCCGGCGACCCGCACGGGCCGCTGCACGAACAGGATCCGCCGGCCCGCGCCGAGCGCGCCGAAGCTGTTGTCGCCCCACGCCCAAACCGTCCCGTCCCGGCGCAGCGCGTAGGCCGTGTTCGCGCCGACCGCGATCGCCGTCACCCCGCCAAGGCCCCGTACCTGTATCGGGACGCCGGGAGCCGGGCAACGCGAGCCGCCCCGCCCTGCTGCCTGCGTGGCGGTGCACCCGCCCGAGCCGAGCTGCCCGAGGCTATCCTCGCCCCACGCCCACACCGTCCCGTCGGCACGGAGCGCGTAGCCGTCGCCGGACCCGGCCGCGATCGCGATCACGCGCCCGAGCCGGTCGACTCGCACCGGGCGGCCGCTCGCCGCGTGTGCGACGGAGATCCCCAGCTGGCCGACGGCATTCTCGCCCCAGGACCAGACCGTTCCGTCGCGGCGCAGCGCATACGCCGCAAACATTCCGCCCGCGATCGCCACAACCTGCCCGGGAACGCGCACCCGAACCGGGCGCGGGCGCCAACCATCGCCCGCGTCGCCGAGTTCGCTCTCGCTGTCATCCCCCCACGCCCAGACGCTGCCCCCCCGACGCAGCGCGTAGGCGGTGTTCGCCCCGCCCGCGATCGCCACGACGCCGCCGATCCCCCGGACCTCGACCGGCGTGGTCCGGATCGAGCGCGCCCCGTCGCGCCCGATCTGTCCCTCGATCCCGTCGCCCCACGCCCACACGTGACCGTCTCCGAGGAGCGCGTAGCCCGAGAACCCGCCCGCGCCGATCCTCGCCACGGCGACGCCCCGTGACGCCCCTGGCAGTGGCGGCGGAGTGGCTGCCGACGTGTCCGAGTGCCGGGTTGCGCCCCCCGAGAACAGGCCCGCACAGCCGCCGATCAGCACCCCGCACAAGACCACCCACGCGACAGGTCCAGCAAGCCACCGCCGGCGAGCAGCGAGCATTCCTCGATCGTACTCCCGCCGTCGCCCCGGTTACACAGGTCTTCAGGACCGAGGTTCTGGGATCTCCGTAACGCATACCGATACTGAGATCCCACAACGCCGCAGCGCCTGAACCAACTACGGGGCGGGCGAGGCCGGACCCGGGGCGGGATGCACGGACAGCATCACCGGTGGACGTGGTTGCTGGGTGAAGTCGAAGTCGCCTGCGAGGTCACCGAGCAGCGGATTGGCCTCGCGGACATCCGGCCGCGGGTCCGGACGGCCGTCGGTCGCCGGATTGAGCCGCTGCCCGCCGAGGAAATCGTCCTCGATGAACTTGTTGTACGCATCGTGGCTGAGGATCTGATGGTCGATGAACTCGCGCCGCGCAAACGGGCTGATGACGATCCCGGGGACCCGTAGGCCGTATCCGTTTTGATCGATCGCCGGCGGGACGACGTGGTCATAGAAACCGCCCCAGTCATCCCAGGAGAGGAAGATCGCGGTGCTGTTCCAGTCAGGGCTTTGCATGAGCGTGTTGACAAGGCCGGTGACGTAGGTCTGGCCGGCGCTGACAAGCGCCGGAGGATGCTCGGAGACCGTCCCGTTGGGGTCGATCCAGGAGACGGCGGGCAGCGTTCCGTTCTTGGCCTGGACGAAGAAGTTGCTGAGCGACTGGACGTTGCCGACCTGACCGTCCTCGTGAACGGTTTCGAAATGTGGGAGGGGATTCCAGATCCCCGGTGTCTTCGCACGCTGCGCAACCGGTTGGCAGATGACCGCCGAGTCGTTCTCGCAATCGGGCTCGGAGCCTTTGAAGACGTAGTACCCCCAGCTGACCCCGTACTTGTGCAGCAAGTACGTCATGTCCGTCCACGCGTAGAGCGGCGTCTCGTCGGCCGGGTCAAGCGCTGAGACAGGGTTCGGGTTCTGGAGTTGGTTCGTGCACGAGAACGGATCGGTTGGACTCGTGCAGAACGCCGACCACTCCGACACCTGGAACAGGTGCTCGGGCAGGCTCCACGATGCGTTCGGCTCGAACATGTGATCCTGGAGCACGAAGTCATGGGCGTAGGTCCAATAGTTGGGAATCTCGCGCGCATCGTGGTAGCCCATGGCGTCGTTGCATTTGCTCGTCTGACCCTGCTTGCACGGGCTGCACGCGGGATTGGTGCTGCTGCAGTTCTGCCCTTTCTCCGCCTGCGCGACAAAGCCGGTCATGAGCCCGCCGTTGATATCCGCCGTTGCCGCCGGCGCGCCGTGAGGACCGCCGTAGTTCCGGTCGGCAGCGTCATGGAACGGCGCGACGCAGCCACCGTTCAGCGGATCGGGGACACACACACCATGCGGGATCCCGTCGGCACCGGGGTACGTCCCAAAGTACGTGTCGAACGAGCGGTTCTCCTGCATGATGATCACCACGTGCTGGATCTTGTGGATCCCGGCGAGGATGTTGATCAGGATCGGCGTCGAGGCGGACCATGCGTTCTTGCCGTCACCGGAGAACACCGTCCGGAGCACCCGCGGTCCGCCGATCGTGAAGACGTGGTCGAAGCGGTAGCTCGAGTGGGCGTCGAGCCGGGGTCGTGCGAGGCGTTGCCATCCGCCACCCGTCCGCTGTTCGATCGTCACATGCTCGCCCGCATGCCGGGGCAGCACCTCGCCGCTGAAGCTGACAACCGACCCGGCGTCGGGTGTCTGCGCCGAGGAGATGAGCGAGACGAGCGCGCGGACGCCCAGGCGGAGCGTCCGGCTCTTGACGCCGGCGGCGACGGCGAGGTAGGAGCAGTTGGTGCCCGGGTGCAGCGTGAACGCGTAGCGGCCGTGCCGGTCCGCGCGCGTCCGGGCGATGCGGTGAAACGCGCGCTGCCACGGAAGGCGCTGCCACAGCCCGACCGAGGCACCCGCGATCGACCGACCGCTCAGCCGTCCGGAGAGGACGGCCGGCGTGCCCGCGGGGACGGGATTCATGCTCGCGCCGATCGTCAGCGTCGAGCCGCACGGCACGTGACGGTCCGGTGGGCAGGTGACTGCGCGGGCGCCGGCCGGCACAACCGCCGGCGCCGCGATCAACGTCACAAGCGAGCACGACACAACGAGCAAGCGGCGCATTGCTACCTCCGTGCTGCGAGTACCTTTTGAGTGGTGCATTGCCGCTAACCCGCCGCCGAGGCGGGAGTTGCGCCGCGAGCGATGAGTTTCGCGCGTGGCGCAGGTCGCTTACACCATGCCGATCGTCTGCGTTCATGGTCCGCTCAAGAAGCTCGCCGCAGGCCAGTCCGAGCACGTGCTCGACGGCGACACCGTGACCGGCCTGCTGCGCGCGCTCGAGCGGGCTCATCCCGCACTTGCTGGTTGGGTACTCGACGAGCGCGGTGTGATCCGCCGCCACATCAACGTCTACGTCAACGGCGAACTCGCAGACGGGCAGACGGCCGTGCATGACCGTGATCGCGTCGAGGTGCTGCCCGCAATATCAGGAGGGTGAAGCGACGGTGACTGAACTGGTGCTGGGAACGAAGAAGGGGCTGTTCGTGCTGAACGGAACGCGCGACGTCGGCTTTGACGTCGTCGCCCGGGCGTTTGCCGGTGAGCCGGTCGACTATGCGATGCGCGACCGCCGGACCAAGCGTCTGTTCGCGACCGTCAGCTCGCCGTTCTACGGGCCGAAGCTCTGGCATGCGACGGACCCCACAGGCGACTGGGTGCAGGCGCAGGGCGTCGGGCTGCCGGAAGGCGGGGACGCTGCGCTCGCGCGGATCTGGGTGATCGTCCCCGGCGAGGCGCCCGGCTTGCTATACGCGGGCGGGGACCCGGGCGTGCTGTTCGAGAGCCGCGACGGCGGCAGCACCTGGCAGCTCAACGAGGCGCTTTGGAACCACCCGACACGCGAGTCCTGGCAGCCGGGCGGCGGCGGTCTGTGCCTGCACTCGATCGTGCCGTGGCCGGGAGACCCGAACAGGCTGCTGGTCGCCGTCTCGGCGGCGGGCGTGTGGATCACCGATGACGCCGGCGCCTCGTGGCGGCAGGGGAACCGTGGGCTGCACGCGCGCTACCTCCCTGAGGACTCCCGCGAGGACGCGACCGCGCTGTGCGTCCATCACATCGAGCGCTCGCCGGCGCGGCCGGAGCGGCTGTTCCTCCAGTTCCACGGTGGCGTGTACCGCTCGGATGACGCCGGCGAGAACTGGACCGACATCGGCACCGGCCTGGTGTCAGACTTCGGCTTCCCGCTCGTCGTCGACCCCGAGGATCCCGACAGCGCGTACGTGATCCCGTTGCGTGCCGACACCGATCGGGTGACGCCGGAGGGCCGGGTGTGCGTGTTCGAGACCCGCGACGCAGGCGCGACCTGGCTGAGCCGCGCCGCGGGGCTGCCGCAGAGCAACGCCTACCTGACGATCCTGCGCCTCGCGTTCGATCAGGTCGCGGGCGAAGCCGGGCTCGAGCTGTACTTCGGGTCGACCTCCGGGGAGGTGTTCGGCTCCGCCGACGGCGGCGGGAGCTGGTTCAGCGCGATCGCGCAGCTCCCGCCGATCTACTCGCTGTCCGCGTCGTGCATGTGAGCGCGGTGGCGCTGCGACGCAGCGGCTACCCTCGATCGGGATGAGACGCCTCGGATCGAGATCGCGGATCGCCGCAGCGACGCTCGCGGCGATGCTCGTCGTTGCCGCGGCGGGCGTCAGCTTCGCCGCGCTGCCGGCATCCGCGGCGGGGCCCCCTCCCTGGCTGATCGGCGCGAAGATCCTCGTCCGGGATAACCCGGCAAGCAAGAACTGCCGCACGAGCGTCTGCAAGCACAACGAGAACACCGACCTCACCGTGTGGCACGACGCGATCTATCTCGTGCACCGCACCGCGAACTCCCAGATCCTCGGGCCGAACAGCTCGCTGCGGGTGTATCGCTCGCTCGACCACGGCCGCACGTTCCAGCTCCAGGCCGTGATCCCGGCACCCACCGGTCGCGATATTCGCGACCCCTGCTTTTACACCGTCGGCACGCGCCTGTTCATCAAGGCGATCACGCGACTGCCCGGATTCGCGCTGCGCGATCAGAAGGCCGGCTCGATCTCGGTCCAGACGCATTCCAGCGATGGCCGGCGGTGGTCTCCGACACGCGCGATCGGGCCGCTCGGATGGGGGTTCTGGCGCGTCGTCAAGCACGACGGCGTGTACGACACGACGGCGTACGAGGACGGCGACCTTCGCGCCGTCCTGTACCGCTCGACGGATGGGGTGCGATGGACGCGGGGTCCGCAGATCTACGGCGTCTCCGCGGACACGCCGCTCGAGGCGGAGCTCGCGTTCTCGCCGAGCGGGCGCTACCTGCTCGCGCTCGTCCGGCTCGACGGCGACAACACAGTGCTGCTCGGGAACGCAGGGAAGCTCCGGACGAAGGTGTGCTGGGCCCGCGTGCCGTACTCGCGGTTCACGTGCCCGGAGACCCTGAACGGCGTGCGCCTCGACGGTGCCGTCGCGTTCTACTGGCAGCGGCGACTGTTCGTGATCGCGCGCAAGCATCTGCCGGGCCCGGGGATCCGCAAGCGCACAGCGCTGTACGAGATCACCGGCCGGCTCGAGGGTGGTCCGATCGGAATCCGCGAATGGGGCGAGCTGCCGAGCGCGGGCGACACGTCGTACGCCGGCGTCGCTCCGCTCGGTGGGTCGCGCTTCCTGGTGACGTGGTACTCGAGCCCGCTCGCGGGCGACCCCAGCTGGGTGGAAGGCTTCGCCGGACCGACCGACATCTGGAAGGCGACGCTCGATCTGGCTCGGCTGCCGACGGTGCGCCGGTGAGCGACGCTCAGGCGGACTCGGCGCCGTACGAGCTGCCGCGGATCCCAGGTTCGGCGGGGGCGATGATCTTCGATCGTGAAGGCCGGCTGCTGATCCTCAAGCCGAACTACAAGAAGGGGTGGACGATCCCGGGCGGCCAGATCGACGCGAACGGAGAGTCGCCGTGGGACACGTGCCGGCGCGAGACGCGGGAGGAGTGTGGCCTCGAGATCGATCACGGCCGGCTCGTCTGCGTCGATTTCCTGAAGCCACGACCGAACCGGCCCGGCGGCATCCGGTTCCTGTTTGACTGCGGCCGCCTGGGCGACGAGGCGGTGAGCGCAATCGCGGTCCAGTCCAGCGAGATCGACGCGTATCAGTTCGTCGCACCGACGGAGGCGAGCACGCTGCTGAGCGGTCCGGTGCGTCGGCGTGTCGCCGCCGCGCTGGCGGCCGCACGCTGCGTCTATCTCGAGGATGGGATGCCGGTCCCCGGCGTCGACGGCTGACCCGCGCGGCGCGCGCGTGGTCAGGCCAGGCAGGCCTCGACGGCCCGGACGTATGCCTCGGAGCGGTCGGAGCCGATGATCCCGGGCGCCATCCGGTTCATCATGTAGCTGATCGTGAGGCGCCGATCGAGATCGGCGATGATCACCGAGCCGCCCCACCCGCCCCAGTAGCAGCAACGGCCCTGCGGAGCGTAGGGCACCGTCTCGGTCTCCGGCAGGGCGAAGCCGATCCCGAACCGCAGCGGAACCGCAAGGACGAGGTCGACACCGTGGCTCTGCTCGTCGAAGATCAGCCCGATCGTGTCGGGCGACAGCAGCCGGGTCCCGTCGACCGAGCCACCGAGCGCCAGCACCTTGATGATGCGCGCCACCGAGCGCGCGTTGCCGTGTCCGTTGACGGCCCCGAGGTCGGCCGCGCGCCAGGCCGGCGTGTTCGCCTCCTCAGCGCCGAGGGCAGGTCCCGTGAAGGTCTTGTACGTCGGGCTGTCCGGGTCGAGCGCATCGAGGTCGATCGCAAGCGGTGGCGGCGGCAGCACCGGAGCGATCCGGTCCCAATCGGCCTGCGCCGCGCCGATCTGAAAATCGGCGCCGAGCGGGCCGGCGATCTCCTCGGCGACGAACCGCTTGAGCGGCGTGCCGGTGATCCGGCGCACGAGCTCGCCGACGAGGTGGCCCTGGCTGACCGCGTGGTACCCGGATGCCGTTCCCGGCTCCCACCACGGCGGCTGCGCCGCCAGGCGCTCGGTCGACTGCTCCCAGTCATACAGGTCCGCGACGGCGAATGGGGCCTCCCACCCGGAGACGCCGGAGGTGTGGCTGAGCAGGTGACGGACCTCGACTCCGTCCTTGCCGGCCGCCGCGAACTCGGGCCAGTATGTGGCCACCGGTGCGTGGACATCGAGCTGCCCGCGCTCGACAAGCATCAGCGCCGCGAGATTCGTGATCGTCTTCGTCGTCGACCAGACATTGGTGATCGTGTCCTGCTCCCATGGTTGTCGTCTCTCGGGATCGCGCCAGCCGCCCCAGATGTCGACCACGACGGTCCCGTCGAGGTCGACGACGATGCTCGCGCCCAGCTCGTCGAGCTCGAGCTGCTCGGCCAGCGCGTCGCGCACCGGCTCGAACCCAGCGTCACAGGTGCCGGAGATGGTCACCATCGGCGGCGGACAGCCTATACGGGCCGGCCGGTTCGATGACATGAGAAGAGGCCTGCGGTCTCATAGTCAGTACAACGACGAAGGGAGCGATGATGGAGTACAAGCTCGAGGTGATCGTGATCCCAGTGACCGACATGGATCGCGCGAAGGCGTTCTACAGCGAGCGCGTGGGCTTTCACGTCGACGTCGACCATCGTGCGGGGGAGGACTTCCGCGTGATCCAGCTCACGCCGCCGGGCTCGGCGTGCTCGATCACGTTGATGCGAAACGTCGAACGGGCGGGCGCCGTCCACGGCCTTCACCTTGTCGTCGACGACCTCGAGGCGGCGCGGGCCGATCTCGTCGCCAGGGGTGTCGAGCTCAGCGAGCCGTTTCACTTCGGCGCGCACGGCCAGACGCCCGGCCTCGATCCGGAGCGGCGCAACTACGGGTCGTTTGCGTCGTTCGGCGATCCGGACGGGAACGGCTGGCTGGTGCAGGAGGTCAGGCGCTGACGAGCGCGCTCACGACGGCACTCCGGCCTCGGCACCGGGCCGGATCGGTTGTGCCTTGTCAGCGGTGCGCGTTCCCTCGCCGCCGAGTGCGACAGCCGCCCTCGCGGTCACGAGGTGATAGAGGATGAGGAGTTGCACGAGCGCCAGTGACTCCGAGCGGTAGAGCTCGGTGCCGACCGTGAACTCGCCGAGCCGCCGCGCCCGCAGATGCGTGGCGAAGTGCATTCGCTCCCAGATCGCCTCCTCGATCGCGGCTGCGTGGTCGGGATCCATCCGGCCGGGGATGCACAGGACGCGTTCGGGACCGCGTTCGACGAGCGTGAGTCCATCCGGCGCGTCGTTGACGAACGGCATCAGATCCGGGTGCGGCAGTTCATCTCGGAGCACGAGCTCCGCGTCGAGGTGCGTCGGATCGTCGAGCCCGCCGCCCGCGGGCGCCATGAACGACACGAGCATGTCCGCGTGGCGCCGCTGCGGGCGAATGAACGCCTCGGAGTCGGCCTCGCGCCGGTCGAGCTCAGCGAGCACCTGATCGGTCGTGTAGCCGCGTCGTGAGCAGTCCCGTTTGACCTTCCATCTCCGCCGGACCTCCTCGGGCGGGTTGAGGTACACGCGGACGTCGTAGACCTGACGCATCTCCGGCAGGTAGTACCCGAGCAATCCCTCGATCAGCGTGAAGCGCTCCGGACGCACGTACACGGGCGGCCCGAACGTACCGTCCTGGTGTCGGTAGACGGGTTTGAGGATGGCCTCTCCCCGCCGCAGGTGCGCGAGGTGCTGGGCGATGATGTCGACGTAGTTGCAATCGGGATGCAACGGGGTGATGCCGAGCTCCGCGCGCTGCTTGCGGTCGTAGCGGTGGTAGTCGTCGGTGCAGATGTGAGCGACGTTGTCCTCGCCAAGCACGCGCACGAGTCCCCGCGTGATGGTGGTCTTGCCGGCCGCCGAATCTCCGACGACACCCAGAATCACGGGTCGGGGCATGCTCAGCTCGCGGTGTCCGTGTCGAAGATGCTGCTCTTCAAGATGTCCTGTGGCTCGATCTGCACGAGCTCGGCTCGCGTCGGTGCGTGACCCGCGCGCGCCGCTTCGTAGACGCGGTTTGCGTGCCGCAACCGGGCGCGCTCGATCCCGTTGCGGACGCTGCGGGCGTGCGCAAACCTCGGCCGCGTGACGCGAAGCTCCAGGTACGAGCGAAACGCGCGTTCGGACGCATCGGTGAACGCGTAGGACTCCGCTTGGAGCATCAGGCGTGCAATCGCGAGCAGCTCGTCCGTCGTGTAGTCGGGGAAATCGATGTGGTGCGCAACGCGCGAGGACATCCCGGGATTGAGCCGGAAGAACTCGTCCATCCGATCACGATAGCCGGCGAGGATCACGACCAGGCGCTCGCGTTCGTTCTCCATCACCTGCAGCAGGATCTCGATCGCTTCGACGCCGTAATCGCGCTCGTTCTCGGGGCGATACAAGTAGTAGGCCTCGTCGATGAACAGCACGCCGCCGTAGGCGCGCTTGAGCACCTCTTTCGTCTTCGGCGCGGTGTGGCCGACGTACTGCCCGACGAGGTCGTCGCGCGTGACCGCAACCACATGGTTGCGCTCGATGTATCCGAGCCGGTGCAGGATGTCGGCCATTCGCATCGCGACCGTCGTCTTCCCCGTGCCGGGATTGCCGGTGAAGCACATGTGGAGCGTGGGCCGGCCGGCCGTCAGTCCCGCCTGGCGGCGAAGCCGGTCGACGACCAGCAGCGCCGAGATCTCGCGGATGCGCGTCTTGACCGGCTCGAGCGCGATCAGCTCGCGGTCGAGCTGGTCGAGCACGGCTTCGATGTCCGCCGCCTGCTCGACGTCGTCCACCGTCGGGGGCGCAGCGAGGATGTCCGCGCGATCGCGCTCGAGCACGCTCACGCCGTCCTGCCGTTTCTGTAGCGACTGCCCGCCGGCACGTCGGTCGCGTATGCGCGGATCCCGTAGCGCACTACGCGGTCATGGGACTCCGTGCGGTCCAGACGGAAGCCCGGCTCGTCGGACGGCCGGTGAACGATGAAGCTGAGCGCCGTCGTCTGGCGGCCTTTGCTCGAGTCGTACGCGATCAGCTTGACGTAGGTGTCGGGGTGCGCCTCGCGGCACGCGCGAATCTCCCGCAGGACGACATCCGCCTGCTCGATCGGCAGATCGAACAAGGGCATCCCCCACATGTCCCAGTACGAATTCCGCGGATGGGGGTCATCTGTGTATTCGACCGACATCGCCCAGTCGTGGTCGAGGGCATAGCGGATCTGCGCTGCGATCTGATCGTCGCTGAGATCGGGGAGGAACGAGAACGTTCCCTGAGTGATACGCATGGTCCCTCCTTGTCAGGCGACGGTCGGGGTGACGACGTAGTCGGGGGTATCGGTCGACTGGAAGTCGAACGTGATGTCCTTCCACACCTGGAGCGCGGCATTGAGCTCGGGACAGCCCTTCGCCGCCTTCTCGAGAATGTCGGGCCCCTCGTGGAAGTAATCGCGCCCCTCGTTGCGCGCCTGGATGATCGCCTCCACCGCGACCCGGTTCGCCGTCGCTCCGGCCGCGATCCCCATCGGATGGCCGATCGTGCCGCCACCGAACTGGAGCACGACATCCTCGCCGAGGTACGAGAGCAGCTGGTGCATCTGGCCGGCATGGATCCCGCCCGAGGCGACGGGCATCACCGCCGGCAGCGAGGCCCAGTCCTGGTCGAAGTAGATCCCGTTCTCGAGGTTCTCCGGTACATGGTCGAGGCGGAGCGTGTCGTAGTAGCCCTTGATCATCGCTGGATCTCCCTCGAGCTTGCCGACGACGGTGCCCGCGTGGATGTGGTCGACGCCGAGCAGGCGGCACCACTTGGCGATCACGCGGAACGACACGCCGTGGCTCTTCTGCCGCGTGTACGTGCCGTGACCGGCCCGATGCAGGTGCAGGATCAGCCCGTTGCGCCGTGCCCATTTCGACATCGACTGCATCGCCGTGTAGCCGACGGTGAGGTCCATCATGATGATCACGCTGCCGAGCTCCTTGGCGAACTCGGCGCGTTCGTACATCTCCTCCATCGTGGCCGCCGTGACGTTCATGTAATGACCCTTGAGCTCACCGGTCTGAGCGATCGCTCGGTTCACACCTTCGATCGAGTACAGGAACCGGTCGCGCCAGCGCATGAACGGCTGCGAGTTGATGTTCTCGTCGTCCTTTGTGAAGTCGAGTCCGCCGCTGAGCGCTTCGTACACCACGCGGCCGTAGTTCTTGGCCGACAGGCCAAGCTTCGGCTTGACCGTTGCGCCGAGCAGGGGGCGTCCGAACTTGTCGAGGTACTCCCGCTCCATCACGATCCCGTGGGGCGGGCCCTGGAAGGTCTTGACGTAGTGCGCGGGGATCCGCATGTCCTCGAGGCGGAGCGCCCTGAGCGCTTTGAACCCGAACACGTTGCCGATGATCGAGCTCGTGAGATTCGCGATTGAGCCCTCCTCGAACAGATCGAGGTCGTAGGCGATCTTTGCGATGTACTCCCCTTCGCGGCCGGGCACCGGGCTGACGTCGTACGCCTTGGCCTGGTAGTTCTCGTGCGCGGTCAGCCGGTCGGTCCACACGACGGTCCACGTCGCCGTGGACGACTCGCCCGCCACAGCCGCGGCCGCCTCGATGGGATCGACGCCGGGCTGCGGCGCGATCCGAAACGCGGCCAGGATGTCCGTGTCCTTCGGGACGTAATCCGCGTTGAAGTAGCCCATCTCCGCATACGGGGTGACGCCGGACGCCCAGCGATCCTTCTTCTTCTCGGTCGGTACGGCGGTCATTCCAGGAGGAGCCTTTCAGTTGGATTGCGTCGAAGATTGCCCGTGATGGCCATAACCGTCAAGTGCTGATTCTCCGCGCTTTCATAGAAGGCAATCTAAGAATGACTCATCGCCCCGAGCCTTGGCCCGCACACGTCATCTCCCTTGCCTTGCGGTTTCGCGCCTGGCTATTGTCCCGCGGCGTGATCGACGTCACCTTCACGGGTGCCGGCGTGCGGCGCGCTGATGTCGCGGTCGTGATCGACGTCCTGCGCGCGACGTCGACCGTCACCCAGGCACTCGCCGGCGGCTACGAGAAGGTGATCTGCGTGGAGAGCATCGAGCGAGCGCAGACGCTGCGCGGGCCCGGACGCGTGCTGGCGGGTGAGCGCCACTGCATCAAGCCGGCGGGGTTCGATCAGGGCAACTCCCCGCTCGAGGCGATCGACCGTCGCGGCCGGGAGCTCGTGCTTGCGACGACCAACGGCGCACCGACGATCGTGGCAGCGGCACGGCATGCGGCGACGGTGCTGCTCGCGTGCATGCTCAACCTCGAGGCCGTCGTCGGTGCGCTCCTGGCGAGCCATGACCCCTCATCGCGAGCGGTTCAGATCGTCTGCTCCGGGACCGACGGCGCGCTCGCGCTCGAGGACACCTATCTCGCGGGTCGCCTCTGCGCCGCGCTTCCGGGCCCGCGGACGGACGCCACGAAGGCGGCGGAGGCAGTCGCCCGAGCGTATGCGCAGCCGCTCGATGCGCTCGAGCAAGGCGCCGATGCCGCCGTGTTGCGCGAGGTCGGACTTGAGGCGGACATCGCCTACTGCGCTCGTGAATCGACACTCGCGACCGTGCCACGCGTGTGCGCCGCGAGTGACGGGATCGCCGAGGTCGGCCTCGCCGGACGCCTGACGCCGCACTCATAGAGCGCGAACACGGAGACGCGCGAAATTCCATTGGATCGTCAGATGCGTGTTCGCTAACCATTGCTGGGTGCAGGGATACGATCGCCACCGAGCGACGATCGCCGCCGCGGCGATCCTCAGCCAGGGCGGGTGGTGCGTGTTCGAGGTGTGCGTCGACGTCCCGCGCCAACGCTGGGAGGTGCGGGTTGTGATCTTCGACCTGGGTCCGGAGGCAGTCGCGGCGACGGTGGCCGAGGAGATCGCGTACGAGCCCGAGCTTGACGCGCGCCTCACCGGTTGTGATCGCCGGACGCTCCAACCGGTCCCGGCCATGGGCGCGTATCTCTGTTACGTCTCCGGCGCAGCGGCTCCGTCGGCCCGACCCGGTCAGCTGCCGCCGGCCGACGTACGCACGAATGCGATGAACGACGCGACGGCCGGCCGAAGCGGTCCGACCGCGCTGTGCAGCAAGAACCAAGGCCTCGACGGCGGCCCGTCTCTGAGCGCAATCTCTGCCAGCCAGCCGGACTGAAGCTCGGCTTGCACCGCGGCGCGCGACAGGAGCGACACACCGAGCCCGGCCCTCGCCGCCTGCTTGATGGCTCCGTTCGAGCCGAGTGTCAACGTCGGCGGCGCAAGCCCTCGCTCCGCCAGGAAGTGCTCGTTGAGCGCGCGGGTTCCGGAGCCTCGCTCGCGCAGCAGCCACGGCCGCTCGCGAAGGCGCGTCGCGTCGACGGGTCGGCCGTCGGCGGCAGGATCGTCGGGCGAGGTGATGCACGCGATTTCGTTCTCCATCACGGGTTCGGCGAGGAGCCGCTCCTCGGCCGGCGGCGTGCCGGCAAACGCAACGTCGACCGTGTGGCGTCGGACGCGCTCGAGGATGTCTGCGCGATTGCCGACGTGCAGCGCAAGCTCCATCTCGGGATGGGCATGCGTGAAGGCACGCATCAGCGGCGGGACAAAGCTCTCTGCGGCGGTCGTCACGGCGGCGATCTGGAGTCGCCGTGACGCGACGTGGGCCGCCTCGCGGGCCGCCTGGCGGCCACTCTCCAGCAGACCGATGATGTCCTCGGCGTATGGAGCGAACGCCTTTCCCGCCTCGCTCAGCGCGATCCCGCGCCCCGAGCGCTCGAACAGTTCACAGCCGAGCTCACGGCCCAGGCCTGCCAGCGCGGACGACACCGACGGCTGCGTCACGATCAGCTGGTCGGCGGCCGCGGTGACCGACCCCCCTCGCACGACCGCCAGAAACGCATTCAGCTGGGTCACGGTGATCGGCATCCGTACCGAGATGGTATTGACGTTTCACCCGGTTTGGCGGCGAAACGGTGAGATTCTTACTTATGTGGTTGGGTCATCGACGACGCGTGGGCGGCCACCGGCCGCCCACGCACACATGCGGATGATGCAACCGGGTCATCCGCCTCTCTCGTCGGTCACCTGCGCCCTCATAAGCTGAAATCTCGCGGTCAAAAACTGATACATATCACGATTGAGATCATGATTTCGGTCAAGGGAGGGGCCCGGGCCGGTGAATGAGCCTCCGCTCGGCTCCCGTCCGCGTCAGGCGCGGGGCATCGCGGCGCGCGCCCGTGTGTATTCGGCGGCGATGCAGCAGTTCGCCGACAAGGGCGTCGCGGAGGCGCGGATCGAGGACGTCGTCGCGACGGCCGGCGTCGCGTGGGGCACGTTCTACCGCTACTTCCCGCGCAAGGAAGACGTCCTGCTCGAGGCAGCGGTCGTGCAGTTCCGCGAGCAGATCGTGCCGCTCGTCGAGGCCGACCTCGGCGATCCTCGGCGCAGCAGCCGCGAGAATGCGCTGCGCCTATTCATCGCACTGCTCGAGCCGGGGGAGCTACCGCCCCGGCTGCGCGGCGAGATCCTCAAACAGGTCGTGGACCATCGCGAGCGCTTCACTGCGATGCTCGGCACCGACGGGCAGCCGCTCGTCCAGCTGGTCGCCAGAATCGTCCGGCATGGCCAACAGCGGGGCGAAGTCCGCACTGATGTCGACCCGTTCACGCTTGCCGGCACGCTGCTCGCCGGCACGGCGTTGTCCACGATCTATGTGTACTACGGAGACTTCCGCGAGTTCGTGGTCCGCGGACCGGCGGCACTGGACTTCCCGGCTCTCGTCGAGCGATTCTTCGGGATCATCTGGCGCGGGCTCGAGCCGCTCCAGGACGCCGGCCGCGCGAACTTTGGCGTTTCGCCTCACCCGTTGTGACTCACAACGCCAAAGTTCTCGGTCGGGAGGGCGCGCGGGAGCGCGGCGAACTCCTCATTTGATGCCGGTGATCAGGCGTTCGCGATCGAACATGGCCGACACGAGCCGCCAGCCCAGCCGGTTGGCCACCAGCAGCGCGATCCCGAGCCCGACCGCGAGGCGCAGCGTCGGATGGATGACGTCGAGAGCGAGCATCGTTGTCAGCGCCACGGTGGGAAGGCTCGCGAGCACGCTCAGCTGCTGCGCAACGCGGATGTCGCTCACTCGCGTGGAGATCGCGATACCGATCCAGATCGACCAGGTTGCGATCAGCGGCGTGAAGATCACCTGGGCGATGACGTCCGGTGCGCGGATGAGTGCGGACGGTATGCCCGGATGGGCAAACAGGCCGACGAGGACGATGAACACCACAAAGACGACGTACGCAAGCGCCACGCCCGGTGCGAGCACCGCGAGGGCCTTGCCCAGCAGGAGCTCCTCACGAGGGATTGGCGTGCTCAGCACCGGCTCGAGCGTGCCCTCCTGACGTTCGCCGACGATCGCATAGGACGCAAGCATGACCGGCACGAGGGCCGGGATTGCCAGCATGTAGAGCAGCTCGTGGTGATCCTTGATCTGGACCGCCGATGCCGAGGACACCGTGAGCACCGCCACGAGTGGCTGGACGAGGAAGACGAGCGGGATCACCGCCATCGCCGCGACGATCGAGCCGTTGCGCCGGTAGCCCCGCAGCTCCTTGCGGACGATCGCGCGGATGCGCCTGCGGTGGAGGGGTCTCATTGCCGGCTCACCTCCTGGTCGGCATCGATCAGTTCGAGGTAGACGTCCTCGAGCGAGTGATAGGACTCGCCGATCGCCACGACGTCGGCGCCGGCTGCCACAAGCGCGCGGGTGATCGCGGGGGCCGCGACGTGCGTGTCCGAGACATCGACGCGGTAGTCCCCGCGGCCTTCCCGACACCAGCTCTCGACCCCCGGAAGACCGCCGAACACGCTCCTGGGATCAGCCAGCGGCGCGAGCGTCCGGACCGTGACTGCACGCGCAAACAGCCGGTCGCGCAACTCGTCGGGTCGACCGATCGTGCGCAGCGTCGTGTTCAGGATCGCCACGCGGTCGCACAGCCGCTCGGCCTCTTCGAGGCGGTGGGTCGTCAGGAAGATCGTGACGCCGCTGTGCCCAAGGCCCGCGATCAACTCGTGCACCTCTCGGCTGGCGACGGGATCCAGACCGGCCGTCGGCTCGTCGAGGAACAGCACCTTCGGGTCGCTCAGCAACGCCCGCGCGAGTGCGACCCGCTGCCGCAGACCCTTGGACAAGGTGGCGCAGGGATCGTGTGCTCGCTCGGTGAGGTTGACCGCCCGCAGCACGCGCTCGATCCGCGCGGGCGGATCGCCGACCTCATAGAGCTCCGCGAAGCACTCGAGGTTCTCGGTCACCGTGAGCCGCCCGTAGAGGCCGGGCGTCTCGGGCATGATCGCGATCTGCCGGCGGATCTCGACCCCGTTCTCCGGGGCGAGCGGGAGACCCGCCACGATCGCCGAGCCGGAGCTCGGCGCGATCAGCGTCCCCAACGTGCGCACCGTCGTCGTCTTCCCCGCGCCGTTGGGCCCGAGAAAGCCAAAGACCTCCCCGTACGCGATCTCAAACGAGACATCTTCGAACGCGACCCGGTCCCCGAAGCGCTTGCCGAGGCCCTCGACCGACAGCGCCGTGTCGCGATCGGGCGTCATCGTCCTCAGGCGCCGTCGCGGCCGGCGCCGGCCGGCGCGAGCGAGTCGTCGCGGACGTTGCGCATGGTGAATCTGATACCACGAGAATATTGCCGTGCTAGACAATATGGATTGTCGGTCCGTCCGGTCTGAGCGGTAGAAGAGGCCGGTTCCCCCGCGGTTGTTCGTGGGGGGAAATTCATGCCGCGCGGCTCCACCCGCGCGGCGGCCCACAATCACATATTGGAGGAACCAGCCATGGCGAAGGCTAGATCCGTCGTTGGCTTGGATGTTCACGCGACGAAGATCGTCGCGGCGGTGTTGGATGCTGAGACGGGCGAGATCGCGTTCTTCGCGATGACCGCGGATATCGGCCGGACGGCCGCGTTCTGCGCGGCGCTGCCGAGGCCGGTCAGGGTCGCGTATGAGGCGGGTCCGACGGGGTACGGGCTCGCCCGCGAGCTGGTCAAGCGGCGCGTGGAGTGTGTCGTAGCCGCACCGTCGAAGATCCCGCGCGCGTCGGGGGATCGGGTGAAGACCGATCGGCGCGACGCGGAGCTGATCGCCCGATTACTGCTGGCGGGGAAGCTGCACGCGGTCCGGGTACCGGGGCCGCAGGAGGAAGCATTGCGTGACCTGGTCCGTGCCCGCGAGCAGGTCAGGGTCGATCTGATGCGCTGCCGGCACCGCCTCTCGAAGCTGCTTCTGCGCCACGGGATCCGGTTCGATGATGGAGACGCGTGGACTGACCGGCACCGCCAGTGGCTGAACGAGATCGTGTTGGAGTGGCCGGCGGCGCAGGCGACCTTGTTGGACGTCCGGGGCGCGATCGACGCGCTCACGCATCGTCGTGACGGTCTGGAACGACAGATCGTCTCGATGCTCCCGAGCTCGCCGTGGCGAGCGCAGGTCGGCGTGCTGCGCTGCCTGCGCGGGATCGACACGCTCTCAGCAGTCGGGCTGTGTGCGGAGGTCGGCGACTTTGCCCGATTCGCCCGCGCCGGGCAGCTCATGAGCTACCTGGGGCTGGTCCCCGCGGAGAACACGACCGGGCAGCAGCGCCGGCTCGGGTCGATCACCAAGACCGGGTCCGCCCACGCGCGGCGGCTGCTGGTCGAGGCCGCGTGGCATTACCGCGCCCGACCGAACCTCGGCAAAGCGCTCACCGAGCGCCAAGCCGATCAGCCCCAGCAAGCGATCGCGGTCGCGTGGACGGCTCAGAAACGACTGCACCGCACCTGGGCCCGCCTCGAAGCCCGCGGAAAGCGCCGCACGATGATCGCGGTCGCGGCCGCCCGCGAACTCGCCGGCTTTGTGTGGGCGATCACCCAGATCGAGTAGCCGACGGTCCCGAGAGAACCTCATCTCGTCGGCTGGGTCGGTGGCGGCCCGGCACGCGCGGGGAACCCGCGACTGACCTATGAGCAACCCGCCCCCGGGCCGGCCACGCTCGATCCTAGACAGCGGCTCCCCACGACGAACCATGGTCCTGCGGCACACCCAAACCCGCGCATATCAGTCTGACCGCGCGTCGCGCACAGCAGCCGGACCGCCACCCACCCAGCCGACCACACTCCCGAACTACCCAACGCAAAATGCGAGAAATCAACGACCCCCACTTGACAACGCGCTCTCCATATCAGGTCAG
>DATKOY010000121.1:0-3433 GCA_035524415.1 Solirubrobacteraceae bacterium
CGCCTTCAGGTCGACGTCGACCACTTGGCGCTTGGGATCGAACTTCGACATGCGCACCTTCGCTTCGTTCGCCAGAGCGCATTTCACGGACGCGCCCTTGGCGGGGTCGCCGACACAGCCGTTGCTGCCAACGTGTACGAAGAAGGTCTTCGACGGCCAGGGGACGGGCAACCCGGGCGGTTCGGTCACCTCGATCTTCATGAACTTCCTCCCGTACTGCCAGGACCACCCCAGACCCGCAAGATTCAGCGGTGCCGGCGCCCCGGCGATGTCGGTGTGGTTCAGCTTCGGGGGCACTCCGACCGCCCACTGCACTCCGACGTAGCGGCCGGCTGGAACGCTGCCCAGTACGTCCGCGTTCATCGCACTGGTCCCTTCTTCGGCGCAGTCCCCCGTGCCGTTCTCGAGGTCGATCAGCGTGACGGCGCCGAATCGGTTCGTGTAGCGGAACTGAGAGTTCTTGCGCAGCTTCACGGCGACCGCCCGCCCGCTGCGCGTGATCAGCGCGACCTGCGACACGTAGAAGCGGAAATCAGCCAACTGGGCCGACTGGTCTGTCGAGCCCAGGCCACTGATCAGTTTTCCGCATTGCACGGGTGCGCTACCCGCGACGGCGGCGAACCTGATGTCGACTGCATGTCTTGCGGCCTTGGAATCCGCGTTCGCCGGGGTCGCAGCCAACAGCGTGATGCCGGCCAGGACCGCGAGCGCGCGGATCAGCGCGATTGCGCGAGTGTCCATTGGATCCTCCTTGTGCTTGGTGGCGCAGCCGCCGACGCGGCTACGGACGACGATCGATGGTTCGGCTACCGCGCCACAGCTCGCACGCATCCGCGCGGCAGGTGCCGCGAAGTGACGGCGTTCCAGACGGTCAGCAGCCGAACGACAACCGCCGCCCCGGCGGGGGCCGGGCGGCAATCTCCCAGGCGATGAGCGCGCTGCCGCGAGGGCCGCACGAGCGCATCGCAAACGCCGGGCGCCGGATCGGGGGTGCCCGAAGCGCCCGTCGTGGGCGAGTTCCGCGGACCCGGCGGATGACCGCCTCGCCGGGGTAGCGCCCACACGCCAGCGCAACCAAGAGCACCAGGAACGGGAGAACCGTGAGCAGCCCGGCTCCGAGCCGTGCCCCGGCAGCTGTCAGCAGCAGGAGCGCTGCCGCCGCCAACAGAGGACGCTTGCCGGCGATCCTCCTGTGGTCCTCCAGCCGCTGCCCCGGCGGCGCGGGACGGGATCCTCGACGCCACCGGAGGCGGCTAAGCGAGCTCGGATCGGGGACGAGCTCGAAAGTGGACGAGCAGAGGGACCCAATCAGGCGCGTCATGATTCAGGTCCGACTTGCTCGACGAACGCGGCCAGCGCGGCGACATCCCTCGGATGCGCGGGCAGTTCGACGCCCAGGCGTCGCAGCGCCGCCGGCATGGCGCGCGGGTCATAGCCACTGATCGCGTACGCGCCGGGGTGTGTGAGCGCGCGCCGGATGAAGGCTTCGTCGACGACGACGACGGCGCCGTTGGTAAGGGTCACTCTGTGCCCCGCGAAGCCGTAGAAGTTGGGTCCGAGGCGAGGGCTCGAGCTCGAAAGGTGGCAGGCCGCACAGCCATCTGCGACAGCGAGGCGGGCGCCTTCCGCGACGAGGTGCTGCTGTCGAGTCTCGGGGGCGGTGACATACGCCGGCACCGATTCTGACGTCGTGGGATTCCTGCCGGCTGCCCTCGTCCCACCGCACGATGCCAGCGCGGTTGCGCACAACGCGATCATCAGGACCACAGCCGCCGGGTAGGTGCGGTGAGCAACCCGGCCGCGCGGTCCGGTGCCCGTCTTGGGCCGCCATGCCGGTGTTGTCGGCCGCGCGGCCGGCTCGCCCCCGGCGCCTGCTCGCGATGTACACATCGCCCGCGTCACGTCCCGACCGCCGAGAGAAGCCAGAGGCCGAAGCTCGTGAAGGCGACCATCACGGTCATCATCCAGTACTGCGAGCGCACCGCCGTCCGGCCGTTCGGGTAGATGGCGAGGGCCCGGTCGTGGGCCAGTGTCAACCCGCCTAGATGTCCGGCCACCAGCGCGGCGACCTGGACGTACCAGATCGCGGCGTAGGAGACGATCGCGTAGTCGATGGTCTCGCCCGCGGTTCCGAAGAGATTCGCGCCGTTGCCGAGTGGGTCCGATGCCAGGTAGCCGATCGCTTGGCCCTGCCAGATCAGCAGCGAGAAGTAGTGGGCGAGCACGTACGCAAAGCCGATCGGCACGAGGGTATGGGCAAAACGCCTGCTCAGCTCATGCCGCGAGTAGCGCCGGCTGACCGTGGCAACCCCTCGGATCCCGGCGTGGTAAACGAAGAAGACGAGCCCGACCGAAAGCGCGAGACCCGCCGTGTACGCAAGCTCCTGAGCCGACGCGCTCGGCAGTGAGAACATGGAGAACGCCGTCTGAAGCCCCGGCTCGAGCTTGCGCCAGAGAGCGTCGTTCTCGAATCCGTCGAAGGTGGTCGTCCCGATCAACGCGCAGACCAGGGCGACCGTCCCCGGCAGGATGGGCATCTGCGAGAGCCCGCTCAAGGGCCTGCGCACGCAGAGCGATCCCCGCCCGTCGCCGCAGAGCGGTGACATGCGGGCGACGGTGGTGAAGTAGGCCGAGAAGCCGTCAGTGCGCTCGCTCCACTCCTCGACACCGAACGCGAGCATGCCGGCCACCATCGCCGCGAAGTAGCCGAGCGAGAGCGCGGCGAGCGTCGACGGCACCTCCCGCCCCACGTAGACGAGCTCGAGCCACGCGAACCCGAGCAGGACCGCCACCGCCGGCCACTGACCGAGCGCTTCCGGAAGATGCATCGTTCGAGCCGCAAAGTTCGATCGCGCGCGTCGTGCGACCCAACGGATCGTGCGGGCGCAGGAGCGCCACGGGCTCAGCTCACGGAAGATGTCCCCTAAGAGGACGCTGGCGATCGGCAGACCGACCCAGAACACCACGTAGACGAAGGTCACGCTGAAGTTGACGGCCGGGACCTGGGCGCCTGCGAGTCCGCTGTAGATCACGACGGCGAAGACCAGAAGTCCCGCCACGTTCGCGATCCGCGCGAATATCACCGGGATGTGCAAGAGCCTCGTGTTCTGAGGGCTCTGCAGCTGGGGGCGCGTCCAGAGGACGGAAAGCGCGACGAACGAGATCACCAGGACCACCGCGGCCGCCCACCCGAACAGCCATACGGGAACGGGGAGATCGGCTCGCCCTACGATTCCGTGAGCGAGCGCCGCAGCAGGGAACTCGAGGGATGCCGCGAGCTGAACGACGAGCACGAGGCAAACGCCCGTGACCGCCCGTCGTCCCAGCCGGGGCCCCGCAGCGCGCGCGGGGCCCCGGTCATGTTGCGCGATCGCGAGCTCTTCGGGTGCGGACACGGTCCGGGCGCGATGCGTCACCGAAGCCCGCCCGTGTG
>DATKOY010000122.1:0-4925 GCA_035524415.1 Solirubrobacteraceae bacterium
CGCCGCCTGGATCAACAAGCCGAAGGAGGTCGCTGCTCACTAAATCCCAACGCGAGGCGTCTCACCGAGCTTGACAGGTGTTGAGCGTCACGGTTGCTGATCACGTTGGCGTCACCCGGGTTGGTCATGGAGTGCGGCGAACGACATAACGACCAAAGTCGGAGCGCGCGTGTTGGTTCCCCCTCCCCGGACTGGGATGGTGGTAGCGCCGGCGGCGGGGGCTGTCAAGGTCGCTTCGCTCCCTTTCCCTCGCTTCGCTCGGTGACAGCCGTCGCCGTCCGGCCCCGGTTTGGCATTGAGGTCCGGGGAGGGGATGGCGTGGTCAGGAGACTGGTATGGGCGCTGCGGTCCAGAGCTCGGCGGGGCGGCCGGCGGTGAGGGTGCGCTGGTGGGTCGCGCGGCCGGCGGCGGCGAGGTTGGCGAGCGCTTGGTCGACGCGCTGGGCGGGGAGGTTGCGTTGGCAGAGGTCGCGGATCTGGGTGCGGGTCAGCCCGTCCGGGGAGCGCAGCAGGGCGGTGTGGATCTGTTCGGCGATCGGGTCGCCGGTGGTGTGCCCGAGTGTCCAGGCGGCCGAGCGCGCGGCGTAGTCCCAGAGCGCGAGCGCGGCTTGGAGGTGTTGCTCGTAGATCCGGGTTTGCCCGTCGATCAGGGCGTAGATCAGCGCGAGCCGGATTGTGTGCGCCTCGGCGCGGGCGGTGAGGTGGCCGGGCAGCCCGTCGGCGGGCTGGGTGAGCTGCGGGTAGCTGTTGCGCCAGAGCGTTCTGGCGTGCTGGTCGAAGCGCACGGGGCCGACAGAGCGGGCGTGTTGGATCGCGCTTGAGAGGAAGCGGGGCAGTCCGGAGCGTCTGAGCGGGTCGGGGTCGCCGCCTTCGGGCAGTAGCCGGACCCGGCGGCAGCAGATGATCACGAAGCGGTTCAAAAAGCCGTTGGCGATCTCGATGCTGGTCGCGTGACGGCGCAGCTCCTGCACGGTGATGTGACCGATCAGCGAGATGTGCGTGTCGCTGGCGCGGACCGGTGCTGTGCGGGTCAGCAGTTGCAGCGGCCGCGAATCCCAGCCGTTGCGCAGCGTCGGTGACAGCGTCGAGATCTCACGCGACGCGGCCCGCAGTACAGAGGCGAACTCGGGTTCGAGGATCAGCAGTCGTTTGTCGGCGGCGCCTGGGTCACCGTCCTGGGCGTCGCGGACGGCGAACACGACCCCCTCCCCCGACGACAGGCCTGTGCTCAGCCGCCGCTGAAAGCCGGGATCGGCCGCTGCCATCAGGTGCGTGACGTGATCGAGCGACAATCCCTTCCTGGATTTGGCTGTGTCACCGACGAGCAGCACGAACTCGTTGACGTGCTGTCGGGTCGCCTCGACCTGGAAGTGCGGGCCGTGCCCGATCGCCGAGCCGCACGCGACAAGGAGCTGGGCGAGGATCGCGACCGGGTCAGCCTCCGTGTTCGGGGCGAGCTTCTCGATGATCGCCCCGAACACGCCGTGATATGCCGCCGCTGCCAGCGGTCCCGGCCAGTCGGCCGGGGCCGGGATCAGCCCGCAGCCGTCAGCGTCAGGTGCGGCTGGCTTATCGGGCTGTGCGACCTGAAGCGATAGCTGCCGATCGGTCACTCCGCCTCGACCTCGGCGACCGCTTGGCGGGCGGCGTGCTCGTCGGCGATCGTCTTGCCGGCCGCGTAGGTCGCGACCAGCGCCTGGGTCGCGAGGTTGTTCACCGCCCTGGGCAGGCCGCGTGAGACCTCGTGGATCAGCGCGATCGCGTCGTCTGAGAAGAGCGTGTCTGAGCGGCCGGCGAGCTTGAGGTGATGCTCGATATACGAGCTGGTCTCCTGCGCGGTCATCGGCGCCATCGCGTAGCGCAACAGGATCCGCTGATCGAGCGCGGCGAACGGTGAGAGCTTCACCCGTCGGCGCAAGGTGGGCTGGCCGATGAGCAGGCAGCAGAGCGCGTGGCGGGAGTCCATCTCGGCGTTGGTCAGCATCCGCAGCTCCTCCAGCCCGGCGTCGTCGAGCAGGTGAGCTTCATCGCAGACTAGAACGACACGGCGACCGCGCTCGTCGCGCTCGGAGGCGAGTGCCGCTTGCGCGGCGGGGATCAGCGAGGCGTAGTGAAAGCACGGCCTGCCGCCCAGCGCCTGCACAATCGCGGCGTAGATCCCGCGCGCGCCGATCGCTGGGCAGCCGAGGTAGATGACCGTGTGCCGGGCCGGGTCCAGCGTTGCCACGGCGGCCCGGAGCGCGACCGTCTTGCCCGATCCAACCTCGCCGGAGATCATTCCCAGCCCGGACTCCTGGATGCACCAGCAGGTGCGGGCGACCGCTTCGGCGTGCCCGTGATGCTGGTGCAGCATCCCCGGCGCGAGATCTTTGGAGAATGGGGTGCGCGAGAACCCGAAATGGGCGCGCAACCGGTCGATGCTCATGACCGGCCCTCCTTGTGGTCGTCGTTGTTGTTCAGCGTGCGGTAGTCGATCCGTGCCTCGAGCTGCTCGCGGCGGCGCGCTTCGATCAGCCGCAGGTAATCGATCCCGGTCGGCGTCGGCGTCATCTCGCCGCCGGGCTCGACGCTCGCGCGCGGGTGGACGTGCCGGCGGATCTGGCGCGCGACCGCCAGCCCGAGCGAGCGTCCCTGGAAGCGAACCTCGACGTGCTCCATGTCCAGCGGGTCGAAGATCAGCTCGACGCGGCGACGCTGCAGCGCGGGGTCGAGCTCGTAATGGTTGCCGTGCACCGTCACGGTCGCCTGCGCTGTCGCGGTGCGCGTCTCGCTCCAGAGGAACGCTTCGCGCACCAGCTCCGACGGCGGCAGCGCCGGAACGCCCGCGGCGAGGAACCGCTCCAGCGGTGCCTGCCCGGTCTCGGAGTGCACGCGCTGGTGATAGACATGCTCAACCCACGCGCAGAACAGCCGGTTGAGCTCATCGAGGTCCGCAACGCCACCGCGCGCGTTGATCTCCACCACGAACTCGCTGCGGACAGTCGCGAAGAACCTCTCGATCTTGCCGCGACCCTGCGGGCGTCCGGGTCTGCTGTGCACCAGCCTGGCGCCCAACACGGCGCAGCAGCGCAACAGCTGCCCCGAGATGAACGGGCTGCCGTTGTCAACGTAGATCCCAGCCGGGAGTCCGCGTGACTCAAGCCCGCGGCGCAGCGCGCCCTCCAAGCGCAGCACGTCTTCGCGCAACCCCCACCGGTAGCCGGTCAGCAGCCTGGAGTGGTCGTCGATGAAGCAGAACAGGATCGCCTTGCGCGCCGCGACCGGCGGTCCATGGAGCGCATCGCCGATCCACAGCTCGTTCGGCCGCTCGGCCTCAAAGCGCCCCAACGCCGGCGAGCGTGACGGTGCGACGTTCAGGCCGACGCGAACGAAGTGCCGCTGGATCGTCCGCTCGCCCGGGCCCGACCCCTCCCGCTCACTGATGATCCGCGCGATCTGCGCCGCGGTCCGCTCCGGCGCCTCGCGCTTCAAAGCGACCGCCAGCTCCAACAACCCCGCCGGCGTGCGCGGCACCCCCTCGCGCGCGGCCGGCACCAACGCATCGAACCCGCCCTCGCGCCACGCCCGTGACCACCGATCCAGCGTCACGCGCGAGATCCGGACGCGCTCACCCCACGGCGTCAGATGCTCCCGACCGGCCAGCTCGCGCACGGCCCGGCCGCGAACGCGCGGCGACATCGACGCCAGCTCACACACGATCGAGTACCGAAACAGGCCGACATCCCGGCGACGATCAGCGTCCATCAACACTCCAACAGAGGCAAGGTCACGATCGCCGCACACGATCCCGGCTCACGGCGGCTCGCTCCAGGGCACGCTCGTGCACAGCAACCCGCCGCCGGTCAGCGAACTCGCCAGCTCCCACACCGGCCGTGCTCCGAGCCGCAGCACCGCCGCCCGCGCGCACCGGCCGACCGCCTCGACCGCCGCGACGAGCCCGCCACCGACAACCGCGCCACTGCCGGCCGCAAGATCCCGATCCAGCTCAAACGCCCAGTGCACGAAGTGCTCACGGATCCGCTCCGCCAGCGCTCTGGCGCGGCGCAGCCAGCCCCGCACCGTCGATGCCGGCACCCCAAGCTCCTCAGCGATCACTCTGAAGTCCACGCCGCCCGCTGCCGCGACCAGCGCCCGACCGATCACCTCGACCGCGTCAAGGCGCCGGCACAAACACGAGCACGGCAACAACACATGCCAGCGACCACATCCCCGACACCACGCCCGCCGCGGCCGCAGCCACTCCAGCACCGGCGGGCACCCGCCCGCGACCCGCACCGGCCGCAACCGCGCATGACCGCGCGGCGCCACCGCCGACCCGCACCCCGGGCACGCCAACAACCCAGCCGTAAGCTGACCCTCGACCACGTCGGGATCCGCGGCTACGATCAGCAGCGTCGATGCTCCGGCATCCGACCAGCAGGACCCTCCCGGCGACAACCACGAACACACGGGAGGGTCCTCGCACGTTCAAAGCCAGATCATCGCCCACCCCGTCGCCAGCCCGGGTCGCCACAACCATGATCACGCTCAACGACGCCGCCGCGCGTCTACGTGATCAAACGACCTGACGCCTCACACATGGCCACGCTGGGAAGAAGAGTTCCGGGCGGCGATGCCCGCGGAGCTCAGGCGCCTTCAGGAGCGCCTCGCCGACAGTGACGACGGCTCTCGGCGAGATGCGATTCGCGAGCGACTCGCAGCGCACCTGCCGCTTTATCGGATCAGCCGCTACCGCGCTCCCCGCCTCCCGGGCAGCCCTGTCACCGGCCCTGGGACCAGCCAATCTCGCGATGTGGACGAGCCGCCCGCGCACGCACCGGAACCACACACGGCGCAGCGCTGGCCAGCTGAGCGCGAAGCGGAGCCGTGCCCAGCTCCGGAGGAAGGAGAGGACCGCGGCAATGTCGAGGCAGCCGTGGTGGAGCT
>DATKOY010000123.1:0-8365 GCA_035524415.1 Solirubrobacteraceae bacterium
CGCTGGCTGGTCGCCGCCGCCGTCTTCGCCGTGCCCGTGGGCACCGCCGACGCCGCCGTGGTCGTCGCAGAGGGGGCCCGGTCACAGCCGGCGCGTGTGGTCAACGGGTGGCTGCGTCGGCTCGCGCTGCCGCTGCCACGCGGCACGATCACCGTCAGCTTTGCGCCATGTCCCGGCATCCTGTGGGTCGACGGCTGCTCAGCTCCCGGCGCGATCTGGCTGCGACCGTCGTTCGCCGACCGTGCGGTCCTGCTGCACGAGCTTGGCCATCAGTTCGACTACGGGCAGCCTCCGTGGGCGCGCGCGGCGTTCGAGGCGCTGGGTCACGATCCCCGGCCATGGGACGCCGCGCCGAACGGTCCTGACGAGCAGTTCGCCGAGGCGTGGATGGGATGCGCCGCGCCGGCGATCGCGGCGGACCGTTTCGACAGCGCGACCGGCCGTGACGAGTTTGCCTACGGGTATCGGCCGACTCCGCGCGAGTTGCGCCGCGCGTGCACGCTGATTCGGCGCGCAGGGCGGGCAGGCGCCCGGCCGGTCGCGCCGAGCGCCCCGCCTCTGCCCTCTACTTGATCGTGAACGTCACGCGGACCGGGGCCGCGCGGTTGCCGCTCGTGTCGCGCCCGGCTGCCACCAGCCGGTAGCTGCCGCGTGGCAGGGCCTTGCCGTTGACGCGGCCCGTGAACCGGAATGTGTTACTCCCGGGCGTCCCCTTCCAGATGAACATGCCTTTGACGGGCAGCCACATCGCGCAGCGCTTGGCGGTGCGGTTCGCGTGCGTCTGGGGCAGGCAGCGGCCTTTGACGGTGCGGCCCTGTGCCGCGCGCTCGACCGTGAAGGTCACGGTCGCCCACTCGTCGAGAACGAACTGCACGCGCGTGCCCTTCGTGCCCGTGAGCACGATGCTCGCCCCGGAGCTCGCGGCCTTGAACCGGTTTGGCGAGAGCTTCAGTCCGGTCAATCGCGGCGGGGCCAGATCGACCACCGTGACCGTCGCGCTGGTCGCGCTTGTCGCGCCCCAGGCGTTGCTGGCCGTCACACCACACGCAAACTGGTGGCCGAGGTCGTGGGCCGCCGGCGTGAGCGTTTGTCTGACAGCGCCCGGGATCGCTGTGCCGTCGCGCACCCACTGGTAGGAGAACGACGACGCGGCGGTCCACGTGCCAGGCGAGCAGCTCAGCAGCGCGCCGGGCGTCGCGGTGCCGGCGATCGTCGGCACCGACGTGTTGCTCGGCAGCTGTCCGGTCGCGAACGTCTGATCAGCGCCCTGGCCCGCGACGCTGCCCCCGTGCAGGCCGACGAGGCGATAGTGGTAGGTCGTGTTCGGCGTGAGTCCGGACAGCGGTGCGCTGACGCCGACGTCGGAGCTGCCCGAGCCCGCATCGCCGGCGGCCGTACTCGAGCCGTACGCCGTCGTCGTGCCGTAGTCGAAGCGGTACCCGGTCGGATACCCGCTCGGGTTGACCGTGCCGGCGACGGTCGCCGTCGACAGGCCGATGGCGCCCGCGGCGCCGGTCGTGACCGTCGGAATCGGCGGCGGCTGGGTCGTGAACGTCTGGTCCGCTCCGCTCGCGAGCGCCACGCCGAACCGGATCGCGATCAGGCGGTAGTGGTAGGTCGTGCTCGGCGTGAGCCCGGTGAGCGGCGCGCTCACGGCGACGTCGGTCGTGCCCGAGCCCGCCTGGCTCACCTGCGTGCCGAAGCTGTACACCTGAGTCGTGCCGTACAGGAAGCGGTACCCGGTCGCGAACCCCTTCGGGTTGACCGTGCCCGCGACCGTCGCTGATTGCCAACCGACATTGCTGGCCCCGCCGGTCACTACCGTTGGATCCGCGTTGACGAGGACGCCGACCGCGCCGGGCGCGTTGAGCAGCCCGCTGCCGGCGGCCTCACTGCCGAAGGAGCCGACCTGCCCGGCCGTCCGCTTCTCCGCGGCGTAGACCTGATCGACCGTCGCCGTCGGCTTTGCGCTCAGCTGCAGCGCCGCGATCGCGGCGGCATGTGGGGCCGCCTCGGACGTGCCCCAGAACCGATAGACGCCGCCGCTCAGCCCAGAGAAGAACGTCGTCTGGGCGCCGTCGGTGGCGGCCGCGTCGGGCTTGGCGAGCACCTCCGGGCTCGCGAGCGGCGATGCGGGCGTCGTGCCGTTGACGGGACCGTAGTAGAGGGTGACCGGTCCGCGCGAGGAGTACGGCTCGACCTGCGTGCTGTCGTTGTACGGCACGGCAGCCATGGTCATCGCATTCGCGGCGCCGTTGTGCCCGAAGATCGTCGGGCCGACGATGTCGCCGCCCGAGGAGGTCGGGAACTGGACGCCCAGGATGTTGTGCGCGGTCATCAGCACGTACTTCAGCCGTGGGTTGCCGGGGTTGGCGCTCGCCCACTTGCCGATCGCCAGGTAGACCGTCTCCGTCGTCGACCCGGTGTAGGAGAAGGTGAACGCCTCGAATGGCTTCTGCGTGCCGGTGGTGCCGGGGTTGATGGCGTCGCTGTACGCCACGATGTTTCCGTTGCTGTCGAGGAGGAACGCGTCGAGGTCCGTCTGCACGCCGTACCACGGCTCGGCCCACTGCATATCGAGGATGAACGTGGCACCGGGGGCGAGTGTGATCGCCTCGGTGTTGCTCACCCCGCTGCCTGGGTCGAAGTCCATGCAGCCACCGAACTGGTTGTATTGCGACAACGTTGCCGGACACGTCGTGCTCCTGAATGCCGGGGCCTCCCACGAGCTGATGTTCTTCCCTCCGACGATGAGGTTGCTGTTCGCCCCCGAGGAGAAGTACGGAATGCCCGCGGCTGCGGCGGCGTTCGCCGCGACCGCGTTCGGCCCGTCCTGGAAGAACGGCTCGTTGAACCAAGTCACGTCATCGGCGATCACGTTCGCACCCCACGACCGCAGCGAGCTGACGAGGTCCGGGTACGCGGTTGAGGTTTCCGCCGACGCGAACGCGAGTGATGCGCCGGGAGCGAGATCGTGGACGACCTGCGCCATCGCGCGGCCCTCGTCTTCGCCTGGGCCATCGAGCAGGTCCTGAACCGGCGTCGTGAAACCGCACGTGTTCGTTGCTCCGGGGAGGTCACCGGTGGCGACATCGCCCGACCAGCGCGTCGGAGCGCTGGACCACGTGTCGAACGAATCGGAGATGATCCCGACCTTCTTGCCGCCGCCGTTGACGCCGAAGGCGGCGCGGGCCTGATCGGCCTGCAGTTGCGTGTCACCCTCGGAGCGGACCGCACCCCAGGGACACGTCACTGCGTTGGTGATCGCTGACTGCCCCGAGAACAGCGGCTGGAGCTCCGGCTCGACAGCGAGCACGGCAGACACGTCGGCGATCCGATCGAGGTCGCCTGGGGCGACCGCGAACGTGATCCTCTCGTATCGATCACTGACGGTCTGGATCTGAGCCCCCGCCTGCCGGAGAGCCTGCTGGACGGACGGATCTGTCGACGAGACGCGGGCGGTGACGACAATGTTCGCTCCCGCCCTGATCGGGCTGCCCGGTCCGGACGTCGGCAGGAACATCAGGCGCGCCTGTGCGGCGGTCGACGCGCTGCTGCCGGTCGTCGTCGCGATCTGCTGAAGCGCCGGCGTCAGCTTCGCCGATTCGCCGCTGACCATGCCCGGTTTCAGCGCCGCCGCGCGCGCTCCCGCAGCGGCCACCAGTAGCGAGGCGGTCGAGATCGCGAGTACGAAGGCCGTCGCGATCGCGACGGTAACCGGCACCCGCCCGCCGGACCGAATGCGGAAAAAGCGTGCCATCACGCACCTCCTGTGACGTGATCGCGCGGTCCTCGGTGTGGAGGGCCCCGAAAAGCAGTCTGCCGTCAGGTTGACACCGGCACCGCGGACGGTCATCCGGGGATTGAGGCGACCCCCTTACGTGCTTTGCCGCAACGCGCCGTGCGGGCGCGGGCGGGCCACCCCGGCCTCGGGTCAGCGCCGACCGCGCGCGCCTCTGCCGCTACATTGCGGGCCATGGCTGACCCTCCGAAGCTGCGTGTCTCCGACGAGGAGCGCGAGCGCGCGGCGACTGACATCAGGGAGCACTTCGCCGCTGGGCGGCTGAGCGACGACGAGCTCGCCGAGCGGCTCCAGTCCGTCTACAGCGCCAAGACGTCCGACGAGCTGCAGGCCGTCCGGTCGGACCTGCCGCAGCTGCCGGCGACGCCCGCCGAGCAGCGCGCCGAGCTGGCCGCGCGGCGCGCGCATCTGCAGCGGCGGATGCTCCAGCAGGCCGGCGGGGGGGCGGGAACGTTCATCCTCTGCACCGCGGTGTGGGTCGCGACCGGCGCGAGCGGGCAGTTCTGGCCGATCTGGGTGGCGCTCGTTGCGCTGATCCCACTGATCCGCAACGGATGGCGGCTGTACGGTCCGGCGCCGGAACTCGAACGCGTGCAGGAAGACCTCGCCCGGCGAGAGCGCCGCGACCACGAGCGCTCCGAGCGGCGCGCCGACCGGCACGAGGATCGCCGCGAGCGACGGCTCGAACGGCGCGACCGCCGCCGCCTGCCGCCTCCGCACTAGGCGTGTGCCGGCCCGCGCCAAGGTGATTCAACGGCGTGCGTCAGCCCACGCCGAGGCTGGGGCGTCGGGCCTCGGTTCGGGTCGAGCGCTCGGTGACGGGGCTGGGGATCGGGCTTCGGCCGAAGGCGGGGCGAGTCCGGGGCCGCCCATCGCCCGACACAACGTGAAAACGTCCGCGCCGCGCTCGGAGATTCGCCGGATAAGCACGGCCGGCTCAGGCGCTCAGCGCAACAGTGCCGGCATCTTCTCGGCTGGGGTTGACCGGTCGAGTGTCTCTTGCATGGAGGATCGCCTGAGTTCGGCGGCGATCTGCTCAGGGGAGCGCCCGGCACAACCCCGCCCGCGAGCCGTGCCGGCGATGAGGATCGATCGCCAGGCCCCGCGCACGCGTCGGCGGGCGCTCGGTGCTGCTGCGGGCCGTCCGCGCGCACACAATCTGCCACGGTCGGGGGGGTTGGCGGACCGTGCGCGATTTCTCACCGCCGGCGGACGCAGATGCTCACACCGTCACGATCGTCGCCCGGTGGGGGAGATCGTTTCCGTGACAGGGCCGATCTCGTGCGCGGGACAGGGCCGATCTCGTGCGCGGGACGGGCCCGCTTTCGTTTGCGGCGCCGGACCTCGCGCACGCGGCACTCGCGGGCAGCAGCGCGCGGCCTCCCCACGACACCCGATCCTCGGCGCCGCTCGATACAACCATCGTCCCCACCCCAAATCCGATCGTGTCGCGTCGATCGGACGAATCCACCCACCACCACGGTGCTGATCTGCAGAAACGTCGAACGCGACGCGGACTTTTTCACTTTCTGCGGGCCGGGGGTGGGTCCGCCCCCCGTCGGATGCCGATCAATGCCAGGCCCGAGCCTATCCGCTAGGCTCAGGCCAATGGCTACCGCCCCCTCAGAGCCGCTGTCGCAGCGCCTCGCGGCAATCCGTGATCAGCTCAAGCTGCTCGCGGACTATCTTTGACCCGGCTGCACTGAGTGAGCGCGCGGAGGCGCTCGAGGCCGAGATGGGTGAGCCCGGCTTCTGGGATGACCAGGAGCGCGCCGCGAAGGTGGCGGCCGAGCACGCGCGCTCGACCCGCAAGCTCAGCACGTTCAGGCAGCTCGAAAGCGATGTGGCGGACCTCGAGCCGCTCGCCGAGATCGCGGAGGAGGACCCCGACATCGCGGACGAGCTCGAGGAGCAGGTGAGCGCCGTCCAGGACCGGCTCGACGCGCTCGAGGAGGAGCGGCTGTTCGCCGGCCGCTACGACTCGGGCAACGCGCTCGTGACGGTCAACGCGGGCGCCGGCGGCACCGACGCACAGGACTGGGCGGAGATGGTGCTGCGGATGGAGATGCGGTGGGCCGAGAAGCGCGGCTTTGAGGTCGAGCTGCTGGAAGCGTCCCCCGGGGAAGAAGCGGGGATCAAGTCGGCCACGTTCCTCGTCAAGGGCGAGAACGCCTATGGCCTGTACGGCAGTGAGAAGGGCGTCCACCGGCTCGTGCGGCTGTCCCCGTTCGACGCCGCGCATCGCCGCCAGACGAGCTTTGCCGGGGTTGAGGTCTCGCCCGTCGTCGGCGAGATCGACGATGTTGAGATCGACGACGACGACCTCCAGATCGACACGTATCGTGCCAGCGGCGCGGGTGGGCAGCACGTCAACAAGACCGATTCGGCGGTTCGGATCACGCACAAACCGACGGGCATCGTCGTGCAGTGCCAGAACGAACGCTCGCAGTCGTCGAACAAAGCCGAGGCGATGACGATGCTGCGCTCAAAGCTGCTCGAACTCGAAGAGCGCAGGCGGCGCGAGGAGATCGCGCGCGAGAAGGGCGAGGCCCAAGACGTCAACTTCGGCTCGCAGATCCGCTCCTATGTCCTGCACCCGTACACGATGGTCAAGGACCATCGCACCGACCACGAGATGGGTGACGCGAATCGGGTGCTCGACGGCGACCTCGACGGGTTCGTGCGCGCGTACCTGCTGAAGGCCGCCAGATAGTGAGTCGCACGCCGCCCGCGCAGCCGACGGCGCCCTATCTTGAGGCAATCACCGCCTACGGCTTTCGCGGCTCGACCCGCTTCCACGTGCCCGGTCACAAGGGCGGCGAAGGGGCTGACCCGGGGCTGCGGGCGGCGCTCGGCGACGACGCGCTGCTGCTCGACGTCCCGCAGGACATCGAGGGGATCGACGTCGGCCCCTCGCCGACGCCGTACGAGCGCGCGGAACTGCTCGCGGCCGAGGCATACGGAGCCGAGCGGACGTGGTTCCTGACCAACGGCGCGACCCAGGGCAACCACGCCTTGTGCCTGGCGCTCGCGCCTCCCGGGCAGCACGTGGTGCTCCAGCGCAACTCGCACGCGAGCCTGATCGACGGGCTGATCCTCAGCGGCGGGGTGCCCACGTGGGTCGTGCCGGAGTACGACCCGGAGCTCGGGATCGCGCATGGCGTCACGCCGGAGGCCCTCGCGATCGCGCTGCGGCGCACCCCGGAGGCGACCGCCGCGTTCATCGTCTCACCGACCTACTACGGGATGGCCGCCGACGTGGCGGCGTGCGCCGCGGTCGCGCACGCGGCCGGCGCGGCGCTGATCGTCGACAACGCCTGGGGATCGCATTTCGGCTTTCACGACCGGCTGCCGAAATCGCCGCTGACGCTCGGTGCCGACGCGATGATCGCCTCGACGCACAAGATCGTCGGCAGCCTCACGCAGTCCGCGATGCTGCTCGTCGCGCCCGGTGAGTGGGTCGACACGAGCGCCGTCGCGCGCGCGGTCCGGCTCGTGCGCTCGACGAGTCCGAGCTCACTGCTGATGGCCTCGCTCGACGCCGCTCGGCGGCAGCTCGCCGTCCACGGCGAGGCACTGCTCGACCGCACGATCAACGCCGCAGACCGCGCCCGCACCGCGCTCAGCGCCGTGCACGGCTGCGCGCTGCTCGGGGACGATCTCATCGGACAGCCCGGGATCGCCGGCTGGGATCCCCTGCGGATCGTGATCGACGTCCGGCGGACGGGCTGCACCGGCTACGAGGTCGCGTCGGCGCTGCGCGCCTCCTACGACATCTACGTCGAGCTCGCGACGCATGCGACGCTCGTGCTGGTGCTCGGTCTCGGCCAGCCCGTCGAGCAGTTGGAGCGCCTCGCGCACGACTTCGCCGAGACGGTCCGGCGGATCGAGCGGCCGGCGGAGGCGATCGTGATCTCCAGGGCGCCCGCCGCGCTCGCGCACGAAACGGTGCTCGCGCCCCGCGACGCGTTTCTCGGAAACGGTGAGACGGTCCGGGTGGACGACGCGATTGGCCGGATCTCGTGCGAGTCGATCGCCGGCTACCCGCCAGGCGTCCCGGCGCTGCTGCCCGGCGAGCGGGTCACCGCCGAGGTGGTCTCCTACCTGCGCGAGCTGACGGCGGCCGGGGCCCGGCTGCACGGCGCCGCCGATCCAACGTTTGCGACCGTTCGCGTCCTGATCGAGGACGACACGGCCTGACAGCGGGCGGGGCCCGGGCGGCGTGCGCCCGAGCCCCGACCAGGAACTACGGCGAGACGACGATCGTTCCCTGCATCTGCGTGTGGATCAGGCAGATGAAGTGATACACGCCGGGCTTTGTGAACTTGATCCTGCCCGAGGGCGGGATTGTCGGCGTGGTTGGATCGCGATCGAGCACTCCGAGGTTCGCAAAACCGTTTCCATGCGACTTCGGTGTGAGCACGATCGGCTGGGTCGGATCGCTCGGGTAGGCCCCCGCAGGCGGGAACGTCGTACCCTCGAACCCCTTCGCGAGGCCGTTGAGGTACTTCGTCGGCCCGAATGTGACCGTGTGCGTTTCCTCGGTCGCCTTCGACATCGAAA
>DATKOY010000124.1:0-2569 GCA_035524415.1 Solirubrobacteraceae bacterium
TGGAGGCTTGCGGTCGCCGTAGTCATCCTCGGGGCGACGCTCGCCGGCGCGGCCATTCTTCACGGTATTCACGCCTCGCCACCTACCTGCCCGCGTGGCTTCATCTGTGCCTGGGGGACGGGGCCCGAGCCGTTCGCTCGCAACCCTGTCTATCCGCGGCCGGGGTGGGGAGATCCGTGGGCGCTCGCGGTCTGCTTCCTCGGCTTCGCGGCGGCCGCGGCCGTCCTGCTGAAGACTCGCCGGCGCGCGGTCGCCGTGCTCGTGCTCGGGACGGCATCGCAGGCGCGGCGATCCTCTACTTCCAGAACCAGCTCGTCTCGGACAACTGCCCGAGCTACCTCAGCCCATGCAGCGGCCCCTTGCAGGCCGGCTGGTTCGGCGGGCTCGTCCACTCCGGCGACCCATGGGTGGTGTTTCACCCGGCTGCGTTCGCTGTCGGCTTGCTCGGGGTTGCAGGAGCTGTTTTCATATTTCTCAGGGCCCGCTCGCCGCTTGCGAACGCAGCACTCGTACTCGGCGCAGCCCTCCTCAGCGCGGCAATCCTCCAAGTGGTCGGCTATCCGGGTGGCTACGTCAGTTGCGACTACTTCACCGGCCCAAACGGTCATCCAGGTCGTCCCGATTGCGTGCAGGTAGAGGGTCGTCGCTGGGTCGATCCGGCCACGCTTGCTCTTTGTTTGCTCGGAGTCGCCGGAGCCGCAGGCGTCCTGGTAACCGATCGCCGCAGCAGGCCCGAGTAGCGGCTCGCGCCGCCCTCTCTCAGGGGTCATTCCGGAACACTGGCCCAGGCGATGGTCACGTCGCCTGAGGAACGGTGCGGAACTCGTAGCCCGCGTGCGCGGCTTCGCGAACGCATGCAGCATGCGCGGTGTGATTCGGTGCGCTGCCGACGCGTTGCTCGCCGTCCCGTCCGAACTCGGTCAAGATCGCCAGCCCACGCTGTGGGTCACTCGTCTCTCCGCAGACGAGACAGCGCCACTCCGGCGGCAGCAGCCCAGCACGGAGGTTGTAACCAGGCGCAGAAATCGTCCGGAGGCAGTCGCCGTGTACAGCGCACACGACCAACTCGGTTGGCGGCGACTCGGATCGGGCGCTCGTGACCCCGAAACCGAAGTCCTGGACTTCGACGAGTTCGTTGCAAACGAAGCAGTGGAAGTTGTACCGCGGAGCCTTCGACACGATCGTCTTCACGGTACTCGCTCAGGGGTCATTCCGGACACTGGCCCAGGTGACGATCCTCTCCCTGCGGCGTATAACAAGGGACGTGAAGCTTCTCATCTCCGCCTGTGTCCTGATTCTCGCGTCGAGCGTCCTGGCAGGCTGCGGAGGTCTGTCAACGAAACAGCTACTCGCTCGCCGGGAGGCGACACAACTACTCCCTCACGTGGGCCTTGGCTCTGGCCACCCAAAGATCACTAGCATCGAAATCCGGGGCGGAAACTGGGCGGACGTCTTCTTGCAGGGCAACTTCAAGCGTCAGTCCGCGAGTCGCGCCCGACTGGGCTTTGCTCTGCACGACCCCAGGCACCACTGGATCGTGAGCTATGACTCCGGCCAAGGCTTTCCGGGGTAGCCCGGCTTGGAAGCCGCTTCACGCGCGTAGGTGCGGGTGGGCGACGTAGGAGGCCGCCGCGCCGGTCAGGGGTCATTCCGGAACACTGGCCCAGGTCAGTGCGTTGCGACCAGTCGCACGAACCGGTTCTCGATGCGTCGATGCAGACGAAGTTGCCCCGAGATGGGCAGGGGCGTCATCGATGTCGAGCTCGAGATCGAGCTGATGAAAAGCCTGCGAAAGGCCGAGGCGACGTGGGTCGAGGAGGAGGGGGTGCCGGCGGTGCTTCCGGGATCGGGGCCGCTGTATCGGACCCGCGCACCGTTCGGGAGGACGTGAATCTTGCCGTCCCCCGGCTCGGCGAGAGGTGCGTCGGTAGCTTTTGCGGTCTTGTAGAGGGTGACCGTGACACCCACCTCCTCGCCGTTAGCGGCTGTGTAGGTCGTCCAGAACCCGCCGCAGCGACCTGGCCAGACGATCCCCCGGGCCTCTTGGTGGTTGATGCCGGAACGCCCGGCAAACCCGGCAGCCCTCGCGGTCGGGAACAGGCTCGTCACTTTGCCGAGGTGCTTGCATGCGGATGCGGTTCTCGGCTGACCCTGAGCGTCGGCCGATGCGGCGAGAGCGCCAAACATGCAGGTCACGGCAACCGCTGTGATTGTGAGAGCCGTCCTCATGGCATTTCTCCTTCTTTGTCGGTGCAGGTGTAGCGCCACCAGGATGGCCGGCTCGGGCAAGAGATCGGTAAGGACCGGCCTAGAACGGCGAGCCCCGGAACCTCCAATCCCGTTCGTGAAGGGCCCGAGGGCCCGGAGGCCGCACTCTGACTCTCGTCAGGGGTCATTCCGGAACACTGGCCCAGGCAGCGTTCCTGGGGCGACTTCCTTGCGTTTAGGGCTTGTAAGTCAGATGATTCGGCCGTGCGATTTAGGTACCGAAGTCGGCTTGCCGTCTCGGGTGCGACGTGCGCCCTGATGGTGTTGGGTGTGGCGAGCGGTTCGGTGGCTGAGCCGGCGC
>DATKOY010000125.1:0-16088 GCA_035524415.1 Solirubrobacteraceae bacterium
GCGGGACGGATCGGCTACGTGATCAACGGCAACACCTTGACCTTCATCGAGCGAAGCACCACCGGAAGGCAGTTCTACGTCCGCATCGTCAACGGGCACATCAACGCCGAGAACGTCAAACCACTGGCCTTCGTCTTCTAGCGCAGGCGCACGCAAATGTTTACGCGTCGATCATCACGACCAGACAGTTGCCCTCTAGCGTCCAGGAAGAGCCGCCTCATCGAGCGCACGGGTGGAGAAAGAACGGATCGATGAAGACCGCTGTGACCATCTTGGCCTTGGCCGGAACGGCGGCCTACCTCACATCCGCAGCGGTCGCGACCACCCCGCGTACCGACGTGAAATTCTCGCGGGCGCCAAAGGGGCCTGCCTCCGCCTTCGCCGCCATCGTCCACGTGTCAGCGCCTCGGTCGGGTCAGCGCATCGTTCTCATCGCTCCTGCACGGCGGATCGCGACCCTTCCTTGGGGGAAGAAGACGAGCTCGCTCCTCGCGGCACCGACGAGCGGCAACGGGTTTTGCACGTCAATCGCCGGGCCGTACGGCGGCTCGCAGTGTGTGCCGGGCACGTCAAGGAAGCCGACAAACCGACTCCACGCTCAACTCACTGGCGATGCCTCCGGCCCGATCGCAATCACCGGGTTCTTCTTCGAAAGCCGCGGCACCCGTCTCACCGTTGCCTATGAGGATGGAACGCGCGATCTCATCCCGATCTTCTGGGTCAGCAGGCCGATCAGCGCCGGACTGTTCGCCTTCAGACTTCCGAGCAGCCATCGCCGGGTCGGCCACCGCCCGATCAAAGCCCAGCTTTTCGCCCCCGACGGCCAAATCGTAAGCCAGGCCCGAGTCCCCGATTAGCCCCGTGGAGACGATGAAGCGGATCGCTCTCACATTCTCGGTCGCTTTCGCTCTTGCCTTCGCAGCGGTGCTAATCGCCTGACGGAACGCGCCGCTAAAGAAACCGTGGCGTCCTAGCCTCTATCTGGCGATGGACGAGTTGGGTGAGGAGATCGAGCGGCTGTATCGGGGGCGCTATGTCGGCTTTCGGAACGCGGTTGCGACGGTGAGCGGGGACTACGAAAGTGCTCGAGATGCAGTGCAGGAGGGGTTCGCGCGCGCGTTCCGGTCGCGGGCGCAGTTCCGTGGTGAGGGGTCGCTGGAGGGTTGGGTGTGGCGGATCGTTCTGCGGGCCGCACTCGAGCAGCGCAAGAGCGGTGCGGCGGTGCTGCCGCTCGGCGAGGTTGAGGCCGGCCTTGTCGAGCCGGAGCGTGATCCTGCGTTGGCGGAATCCCTGCTGGAGCTCTCGCCGCGGCGGAGGCTGATGGTGTTCCTGCGCTACTTCGCCGATCTTGACTACGCCACGATCGCCGAGGTGTGCGAGGTCGATGAGGGCACGGTGGCAGCGACGTTAGCGCAGGCGCGCACTGCGCTTGCTCAACGGCTGATCCGAGAAGAGGTGCAGTCATGACGCAGATCAAGGACGATCTGCTCGCGCCGCGCTTCGCGGCGCTCGCGAACTCGCTCGACGACTCAGACTGGAAAGAGGTCGTCAGGCGCGCCCGCCGCGCTCGCACACTAGGAGCATCGCCGCCGCGCACGAGCTCCGTGCATACGCCGGCAGGGAGCCGGTGGTCGCTCGGCCGGCGCAAGTGGCTCGCTCTAGCCGTGCTGGTCGCCGCAGCGATCGTGTTTCTGGTGGCGCCTGCGCTAGGGATCGGACCGCCAGTGCTCGATTTCTTCTCGTCGAAGCATGCGCCGAAGCAAGTAGTCCTCCAGTTCGACCGGTTGAACGTCGGCGGGCCACGTGGCATGAGTCCCCGTGTTATCGCGGATCAGACACGCCTCGTCACCACCTACCACCGCCACAACGGCACGCCGTTCCCACTCTGGGTCGCACCGACGCGGAAGGGCGGCTTCTGCTTCGTCTTCGGCTTCGGCGGCGGCTGCGCGGCACGCAAGCCGCCCACGCGGAGCGAGCCGGGCGACTACAACGGCGGCGCGATCGGTCTGGGCCGCTACGGCTCGACCGTGCTCGCGGGCTACGTCTACGACAAGCACATCGCCAACCTAGAAATCCGTTTCAAGCACGCACCCACGGTGACCGTGCCGCTCCTCTGGGTGAGCCCGCCGATCGACGCAGGCTTCTTCTTCTACGACATCACGCGCGCGCAACAGCGGAAAGGCGGCCCCGTGGCTGTTGTCGCACTCGATGAGCACGACAAGGAACTCGCGCGCGTCGCGTGGATCTTCCGCCCGAAGCCCGCCTGGTTCGACCCGCGCAAGGTCGCCGACCTCGCGCAGAAGCATGTCATCCTGCGCAGCGGGAATGCGTCGATCGCAATCGCCCCCTCACGCACCGGCGGCAACTGCTTCTGGCTCCGAGAGGGCTACGGGACGATAGGGACAGGCTGCGCGCCGCCCCGCTACCAGACGATGCCGATGGCTGGCGGGCTCAACCACGGAACCGACTTCACCGTGTTCTCAGCCCAGGTAAAGCCAGCTGTCGAACGCGTCGAGCTCCACTTCCAGGACAGCACACAGATCGTGCTCCATCCCGTCGAAGGGTTCGTCCTCTACACGTTGCCGAAGAGCCACTGGCCACGCGGACACCGGCTCACCGAGGCGATTGCGTATTCGTCGGCTGGCGAGCAGCTCGCCACACAGACATTCGACCCCAAGCAGGTCGGCACCTACCCCTGCTCAAAGCCGATCCCAATCGGTGCAGGCGAGACAGCCTGTCCCTGATCGATCGTGGGCGTCTACGCGTCCCCTGACACGGGACTCAGCGGGACGCGGTGAGCGTATTCTCGGGTGATGGCCGCGCGGGTTCCCGGACTCGGACTCCTGGGAAGCTTGGTCCTTCTCTTGCCCGCTGCCGCCGTTGCGAGCGCGGCCTCTCCGCCTGTGTTTCGAGAGGCGGGGATCGTCGTGGACGCACCGGTCGGCTGGTATGTGACGAGTGAGCCACTGAACGGGGTCACAGATCCGGCGCAGCGGTTCGTGTTGTCCTCGTATCGCGTCCCCGTCAGCGCTGACGCGGGGAACGGCTACGTGCCGCCATCTCGGGCAGTACTCGCCCTACTCATGGAGGAGGTGCCCCCGGTTTACAGCAACCCTGGGGCGTGGCGTCCGCGCCCGTCTCGGTTCACCCTTCCGCGGCTTGGTCGAATGGAGACGCTAGACGGAAACCGATGGGGAGAACTTCTCTTCCGCGACCACGGACGGCACTTCTACATCTTCATCTGGGTTGGCAGGCACGCGACCTCGACTCAGGTGGGTTTGCTCTTGCGCGCCCTCGACGGCATCCGGATCACAACGCCTTAGCCGGGCCGGCGTTCACCAACCCAGCGTCGGTACGCGTCCGCTGAGGGCTGGCCGGCATCTCCCCGAGCGACTACTGATCCTAAGCGGCGAGCACTCTCGCCTAAACAAACTCGTCGGCCGTTGCGTCAATCTGATGGAGTGTCCAGAACCGAGCAGACGCGGTTGCACGAACTCGAACGACTGTACGAGTCGCGGTTCCCGCAGTTCGTCCGCGTCGCGCAGGCGGTCGTCGGTGATCGAGAGAGCGCGCTCGATGCTGTCCAGGATGCGTTCGCCAACGTTGTCCGGGCGCGTTCATCGTTTCGAGGTGAGGGCTCGTTGGAGGCGTGGGTGTGGCGTGCAGTCGTCAACGCGGCCCGGACGTCGATGCGGTGCCGACAGCTCACGATCGTTGCTGCTGAACCAGACGAGGACATCGAGCTTCCGGCGGCATCTCCCGAGCTCGCGCCGCTTGTGGCGGCGCTGCCGGAGCGACAGCGGCTGGTGGTGTTTCTCCGCTACTACGCGGATCTCGACTACCGGTCGATCGGCTCGGTGCTCGGCATCGAGGTGGGGACGGTCTCGGCGACGCTTGCGTCCGCCCATGCGGCGATCCGGCGGGGACTAGAGGAGGTGCAGAGTCGTGGTTGACGCAGAGGTCGCTCTTCGCGAGGAACTCGACCGGCTCGCCCCGACGGAAGGGTTGCCGTCGGCAGCGTGGTCGGAGGTTCTCGCTCGTGCTGGCGTACGCGCACCGCGTCCGGCTTCGGGCCGACGACGGGGCCGTCTGTTGATCGCGCTTACGGTGCTGTTGGTCGCGCTCGTGGCGGTGCTGAGCTTAGCCGCAAGCCAGGACTGGTGGTTCTTCCGCTTCGGGCAAGGACCGCAGCCCGTATCCGCGGTCGCCGTCGTTAGTAGCGGTGGCTGGCAGGGCATCCCGTGGGAGTTGACCGCGTATCGCAGCCGCAGCGACGGTATTTGCTTTGCACTGACGCCGCGCCCGGCAGGGGCGGCTGCTGGCAGCGGCGCTGCCATCGACTGCGACACGATCACCGGCGTGCCCAGGACGGCTCAGACCAAACCGTCGAAGCCGCACGGCATCACCTACCTGACCGGCGTCGCGACCGGCGGCTTCCCTCATTACATCGTTGGGATGGTCGTCGCCGCCGCGACACGGGTCGAGGTCGTGGTCGGAAACGGTACGCCAATCTCGACGCCAACGATCGCAGCGCCGGCGAGCCTTCAATCTCGCGTCCGCTTCTACGCGGTGCAGCTGCCTCCTCACGCGCGCGTGCTCAGCGTTCGAGGCAAAGACGCCGGCGGCAAGATCGTCGCCAGCCTCGCCATCCCCGCGGCGATCTCGAAGCTCGCTTCCCCCGATGCATACGCGGTCTCGGGCGGCACCCGCCTGCGGCTGAGCCACGCGATGCAGCACATGCTGCGACTGCACCACATGAGCCCGATCATCTATCTACTCGGCACCCGCTTCGGGCTGAACTTCTACCGACGCGGCACCAGCGGCCACTGCTACGGCAGCGGCCCCGCCGGCAACCCGGGATCCTTCACTCCCACGCAGGCACCGAGGGCCGCCGTCCAGATCTTCGGAGGCTACGTTTGCTCGCCGCGTTTCCCCTCACCAGCGCAACCCGTCCTCGACACCTCGGTCTGGGGCCAGAACCGTGGCCGGCCCACCGTCACGCTGCTTCGGCTGGTCGGGTTCGCAAGCGACGCAGTCAAAGCGATCCGACTACTCGACGCGCACGGCCGCATCCTGGCCACCGTCCCCGTCGTCAACAACATCTACGCCCTCCGACCGATCCCGAAAGGCGTCGTCGCACTCGAACCAATCGCTGCCCACGGAACCGTCCTCGCCCGATGCGGCCCGAACGGCGCCGGCAGCGCAACCTCCGGGCAAGGCAGCTACCTCAACGCCCACTGCTGACCTCTATCCGGGCCTTCAGCGCATCGACGGCTCGGCTATCGCTGGTGGCCGTGAGCGTCAACGGCGAGAGTTCGTCCCCCGAATGTCCTGACATACTCTTGGGAGAACCGAAGGAGGCCAGGAACGGTCGCGTTGCGGAGATCGCTTCGCATCCATGTGAGCGGCTGTGGCTGGTTCTGGGCATGGGCGCTTCTCGGAGGTGCTGCCGCGCTTGGCGCGGTGTCACTGGGCGTACTCGTGCTCGCCCCGGTGGCGCTGGTTGGAGCGCTGATGGCATCGCGACCAACGATCCGTCATTCGGCGTTCGGCCTGCTTAGCGGCGGTGGGGCTCCCATGCTGTACGTGGCTTGGGCGCAGCGTGCCGGGCCGGGTACGACCTGCTGGCATACCGCAACGGCAAGCGGATGCGACCAGCACCTGAACCCACTACCGTGGCTGCTTGCCGGCAGCACAATGTTCATCGGCGGCATCGTCGCCTACGCCCGCCGGGACTGAGAAGCCTCGCCTGGGCCAGCGTCCGTAAGTGTCCCCTGACCTCGATCAACGAGTGACCGTCTGAGTCGTTCCGTCGGAGTAGTGAACGGTGATCGTCGCGAGGACGTTGGAGTCCCCTTCGTAGAACCAGACGTTGTCTTTGACCGGAACGGTTTGCTCGCTGCCGTCGGCGGTGAAGGAGACTGCGTTGATGCCGTCCTGGGCGATGCCGTAGGCGAGCGGCGGTGTGGCGCCGGGGCCGTTCACGACCTGGTCGAAGGTGCCGACTGTGACGGGTTCGGGTTGGGTGAGCGGGTGGCCGCATGAGAAGACTTCGAGCTTGCTCTGGTCAGTCACGAGGACGCAGAGCCCGTCCTTGGTCGTCTTGACCACGTAGATACTCCGTCCGTCCGTCAGCTGGCCGAGCAGGCGAGATGTGTCTGGGAGGAGGCTTCCTGGCGAGAGAGCGCCGGTCTGTTCGTTGTGGGACTGAATCTGGGCGACGACTGCCGGATCGAGGATGTCTTGTGGTACCTGCGCATGGTCGGCGGCGCCAATGCCGGCGAAAGGGTTCACCCCGGCCGCGATCGCGACGCCAGTCGCGAGCAGCGCCACCGCGAGCAACGCGACGATAAGTACCGGACGGCTGCTCCGATTCCTTGACCGGAGCGTGACCGGCTCGACTCGGTTGAGCGGCGCTAGCAGCCGCCGGACCTCGATCTCCTCGTCAAGTACGGTCATCGTGGTTCTCCTTCGTTGTCGTGTCGGCGCGAGCGGCTACACGCTCACAGCTTCCCGATGATCAGGACGGTCCGATTCACGCTTAACGGACGGCCGTGGGGCGTGTACGACCATGCCGGGCGCGTCATCCGCGATTACCGGCGCGGAACCCCTAGCCACCCCTGGCTTCCCGCCTGCGCGCCAGAGGACGGCTGCTTCGCACCGTAGGCGTAAAGGCCCACTCGGCCCGACCGTCCGACATCGGAGGCGCCAGGAAGCTCGCGTGGGCCAGCGTCTGTCACCGGAGCCTTGGTCGCCTACCGAGTGACGCGCAGGACCGTGCCGGGAGCGGCTTCCGCTGGCGTGGCGCCCCAGACAGCGCTGGCGAAGAAGTCGCCGCGGCGTGTACAGGTGCCGCACCAGAAGGCGGTTGTGTAGTAGCCGGGCGCGACGTTCGGGACACGGAAGCGAACAAAGAGCCGGTGTGATTGGCTCAGGGTGGGCCGCCCGAGCTTGATCACGTTGTGGGTCGGCACGTGCGAGAGCACATAGCCATAGCCAGGGGGTGGCGATACGCCAGGGAGCCGCGTCGGCACGAGGTAAACGACGATGCCCCTCGGCGGCCCATACCACCCCAGCTCGAAGGCGGTCACTGGCACGCCGGGCCGAGCAACGACGCGGCTAAACCTGAATGCGAGAGCCGCATCCGCGACCGAGACAACGGCGAGCGCAAGCACGCTAACACCGAGAGACAGCCCGACCCTTTCAACCGAGCGCATCCGCAGCAGCTTACGTCGCTGCCCTGAGATGCGCCGATTGCGGACCAGGTAGGCGTCGCTTGGGCGAGCGTCCCTGGCGCACGCCTGCCGATGCGGCGGGGGCGGGGGGTGGACTTGTCGCTACGGCTTGTGGCTTAGCGGGTTGTTGCTGATGGGGAAGAGGTTGGGTGCTGGGTGGCGTCCATGGGGGCCATCGGACCAGCCCATGATTCCGATTTGGATGCGGTGAATGCCGCCTTTGGGGACGGTGAGGGTTGCGTTGTAGCGTCCGTGAGATCCGTGCGCCCTTGCCGTCTTGATCGCGGCGCCATGGCTGCCGAGCAGCCGGGCGAAGATGTAGGCGGCGTCGAAGGGTTGATTTCGGCCGTGTTGGTCAGGAGCGCTGAGTGTCCAGGTGAGTCTGATTCGCGTGCCGGCCTGTGCGTGAATCGGGACAGGCGAGGTCAGGGTGGCGTGAACCCAGTTGCGTGCCACGGGTGGGCTCGAGCTGAGGCCGACAAACTCGCGTACGCTCTGACTAAGCGCAAGGGTCGGCGCGGCGACGACGGCAAGGGCGAGCAGCGAGATGGCGACGACGGTGGTAGGGCGCCAGAGGCGCGCGGAATGATGTCGTTGCGTCGAGGAAGCGAGTTCGGCAAGGAGATGTTGTTTACGGGTTGCGAGATGACCGAGCGGCAGTTCGTAGGTCGGGGGGAGGAGGTAGTCGCTCATTGTCTTGGCTGGCTCCTGGTGTTCGTGGGGTTCCACCCTTCTTGTGTCCGCTCGGCGCTGGTGAGTTCTCGCATTCGTTTGCGTGCGCGGGCGAGTCGCGAACGGACGGTGCCAACCGGGACGTCGAGTGCGAAGGCCGCTTCCTCGTAGGTCAGCTCCGACCAGCCGCAGAGGACAAGGACATCCTGGTCGCGCTTTGGGAGTTGCGCGAGCTGGGCGAGGAGAACACGCATCTGCTGTTCTGCGTCGAGGCGTGCGTCGCCGTCTCCTGCGAAGTCCGGCTCCGATTCGTGGCGCGGCAGGCGCTGGAGGGCTGCGCCGTAACGACGCTGTGCCCGGTGGCGGTTACGAACGACGTTTGTCGCGATGCCGTACAGCCATGGCAAGACTCGGTCGGGCGCGATCTCGGTGTCGCGGTGGCGCCAGGCCTCTAGAAAGACGATGGAGACGAGATCCTCGGCGGCCGCCCAGTCGCCGGTGCGTCGGAAGAGGTAGTTGTAGATCGCGGTTGCGTGGCGCTCAAAGAGCGAGCCGAACGCGTCGGGATCACCCGAGCGCGAGCGCTGCCACAGAGTGTCGTCATCTGCCTCCACCTCTCCTAAGTGTCCGCTCGTCTCGATCGAGTTCCCGAGTGGGCCGTCGGAAACTGAGCTCATGGTTGGAGGGACCGGCGACAGCTCATGCGATCAGCGTGCGTGGTGCAATCCGGTGGCACCGGTCCAAAGTATGTGCGCACGCACGCGCCTACGGGTTAGTCGAGGTGGATGAGGAGGTCGCGCTGAAAGGTGTGCGGGTTGATGCGGATGATGTCGTAGCCGCTGGCCGGCTGGTTTGGGGGCGCGATCACGGTCGCAACCCAGATTGCGTGCGGGTTGACGATCAGCGCGTCGGCGATGCCGGGGACGTCGAGGGTTCCGGTACTGCGTCCGGTTCGAGGGTCGAAGCGCTGAAGACGCGTGTGGCTGCGATTACCGTGGTCGAGCGCCCACAGCGCGCCGTCGCCTGCGGCGAGGTCGTGTTGGAAGCCGCCGAGTTGAAGCCGGCCGGTCTGGAGGGTACGTACCCGGGCGGTGTGCTCGTCGATGCGGAGCACGCTGGTCGCTTGCGGTAGCCAGACGGCGCCGTCGCCGGTGCTGACGTCGCCGAGCTGGGCTCGGAGGATGTGGCGGATTCGTCCGGCGAGGTCGATGTGCAACAGCCAGCCGTTGGTTGAGATCCAGCAGCCGCTGGTGTCGGCCGCCATCCGGCCCGCACCCGGAACTGTCCAGACACGGGTGAGCTGGCCGGAGAGGGAGAAGCGGGCGATCCGGGTGGCGCCGGCAGAGCCGATGAAGGCCCAGACGCCGCCGGCGCCGGCAGCGACGTATTGGACGGAGCTGTCCGGCTTCCGCCAGAGCACGCGCACCGTCCCTGTGCGGCTGTCGATGCGCCCCAGACGTAGCCGTTCTCGACGCTCGCGACCCAGGCTGCCCCGCCCGCGAGTGTGACGCTGAGGGGATAGGCAGCGCCGACCAGGTTTGGCTGTGCGAGTGTCCGTCCCGTCTGTGCATCGAGTTCGCGTACGCCTGGCTCGCCGACGAACCAGACACGGCTGCCGGTTGCGGCGAGATCGACGAAGTCGCCGCCGGCGTGGGCAAGCGATGGCACCGCGAGGGCAACACCGATCAGCAAGAGCGCAGTCGCGCCTTTGCGGCGCTTCATTCGCTGGTGCAAGGAGTGTCCTGGTGGCGCGAGGGATCGACGCTGATCACACCCGTTCTTACGTTCAGATTGGCCGTACGAGTCCGGAGCGGGACCGCTCAGGTCGCCATCGGCGTATGTGGGACATGCGCTCCCTCGCCGGGAGGTTCCTTGTGGTCGTCGGTGTGGCGGTGGTTGTGCTGCAGACGGCGACCGGTGGTTCCGCCCGCCCTGCGGGCGGCTCGCCCGTTGCTCTGGTAACCGCTGAGAGCTCGGACGAGGTGCTGGCGGTGTCGTTGCCGGCCGGGAAGGTGCTGCGGCGGGTGCATCTCGTGAACCCGCAGGCAATCGCGGCAGAGCCGTCAGGCCCGGCCGTCGTCGTCAGCCCGTCCGGCACGGTGACGCTGCTCGCCTACCACAGCTTGCGTCGGTTGAAGGTGTTTCGCTCGTTCCGCTCGCCGCAGATCGCCGCGATCACACCGGACGGCAAGTGGGCCTACGTCACGGATGCGGCGACAGGAAAGCTGTGCGTGATCAACCTGGCCGAGCGCAAGATCGTCGACACAGTGTTTGTCGGTGCGGGCGCACACCATCTGGCGATCAGCCCCGACGGTGACCGTACGTGGGTGGCGCTGAGCGAGCAGGCGACGACGATCGTCATCCTCGACACGTCGAATCCGGCGGCGCCGCGGGTCGTCAGCCGTTTCCATCCGTCGGTGGCGGCGCATGATCTGGCCTTCGCGCCGGACGGGCAGACAGTGTGGGTGAGCTCGGCGGCAGCACCGTACGTCTCGGTGCTGGACGCACGCAGCGCGAGGCTCGTCGCAACGGTCTCCGCGGGCAAGGCGCCGCAGCACATCGCCTTCATCCCCTACGGCAAGCCGCGCGCGTTTGTCAGCAGCGGCTATGGATCGACGATCGAGGAGGTCGACGCCGGCACGCGTCGGATCGTGGCTCGCGCGGAGCTGCCGTACGGATCGTTTGACCTGGCCACATCCGGCGACATCGTGGCGACCGCGTCGCTGCTTGACGGGGAGGTGTCGGAGTTCAACGGAGAGACGCTCGCGCGGTGGATGACGAGGAAGCTCGCACCGGCTACCCGCGATCTGGCGATCAGCGTTTGGCCATGAAAGCGATGCGCTTTCCGGTTCTGTCGATTGCCATGGTCGTCGCCATCGCGGTCGCTATTGCTTCGGCTGTCGAACCTGCGACAGCCGGACGACCATCGCGAAGCGTCGCTGCCGCCGAGGCGGCGAGCGCACCGCGACTGGCAACGAGTAGGACGTTCCTGCTGTCGGCTGGTTCGGCGGCACGCCGCTTCACCATGCGCGAGCCGGCTGGCGTGATGCTGCTCACCCGGATCAGCGTGCCCTACGGCGTGCACGCCTACGTCGATGCGCGCATTCCGAACGTCGGCGGCACCCGCTTTCAGACGGCTGGTTCCCGGCCCGATCCGGCGCTGAGCTGCCGACGCGACGGTGCTTCGGACATCTGCACTCAATCGCAGGAGTGGTGTCCGATGCCGGCGGCGCTGTGGCAGATGCATCTCGTCAAAACGGCTGGCCCCGCGGGCGCGATCCGCGTCGACTTCATCGTCGGGCCGCCTCCGGCGAGCAACTGAGGCGCGGTCTACCGAACCGCCAAGCTGTCGACCCGTGCCGGGGGCGCGAGTTGAAGGACTGTCGGCGACTGCGGAAGCTGTGCCTTCTTGACGGTGGCGGCCGGCGATGAGGCAAAGACACGAATGCCTGATCGGTCCGAGACCGCGACGGTGAGCCTGCCTCCATACGCGTCAAGGGCTTTGATCGCTGCCGGTGGGATCAGTTGGCCCATCGGTGTCGCTTCGCCGCGGTCGAGCCGGAACAGCTGGATGAACGGGCCTTGGTCGCCCGCATAGGCGGGGTTGATCGCGAGCGCGATCTGGCCGTCAAGCCAGCCCAGGCCGGCGACGAGCGATGGCGCGAAGGTGCCTCCGTTTGCCCGGGCGCCGGCGCCCGTGAGCAGGAACCCGTGCTGTGTAGACACCGCCAGAGCGCCACCGCTGGGCGCAAATGCCAGGCGGGTGGCATCGCGCGCTGATGGGAAGCTGATGACGTGGCGTGAGCGGTGCCCGAGGTCGTAGACAACCGGTCTCCCGCCGGCGGCGACATAGGCGACGGCCAGCGAGTCGGCTCGCCAGGAAGGCTGCACCGGGCGCACCGCTCGATCAATCAGCTCGTCACGCCTGCCGTTACCCTCGATCACATACAGACGGAAGCCGCTGCCGTCGGCAACGACATAGGCGATTCGCAATCCGTCGGGCGCCCAGCCGATCGTGGTGACCGCTCCCGCAGTCGGATGCGACCACGCTCGGCGGCCGTTGGGCGCCATCGCCACCAGCGAGTGACCGATACCGGCCGCGACGTACAGGGCGTGCGGTGAGAGTGCGGCGGCCGTAACAGGGAGGCCCTGGAGGCGGAAGCCGTTGTTCGTCGTCAACCACAGTCGGCCGTCGACAACGGCGGCGATTCCGCGGGCGCCCGGCGGGAGGCTGAGCTGCGACGTGGTCGCCGTCTTCTGCTGCTGGGAGGAGGCTCCGAAGCTGACATGCAGCGCTCCGGCGGCGGCGAGTGCGCCGGCGGCCAACGCCAGAAGCACGAGGGCGGCCGCGCACAGGATCGCGAGCGTGCGCGCGGGCTGCCGCGATGCCGGTCGCGGCGTCGGTAGCGCATCGAGGGTCCTTGCTAAGGCACGGTCGCTGACCTCGGCGTCCGCTTCCGGGAGCTCGGAGAACAGCCTTGCGAGCTGTGCGTCAATCTCGTTTGGCATCGTGCACCTCGAAGGAGCTGCGGAGCTGCTCGAGTGAGCGAGCCAGCCGCGAGTTGACGGTGCCCACCGGCAGGTCGAGCGTGGATGCGATCTGCTGCGGCGTCATCCCGACCCCGTAGCGCAGGATGACGACGATCCGCCGCTCCAGCGAGAGCTCGGCGACCGCGGCGAGAAGGCTGCGGTCACCGTACTCGTGATCGGGCCGCAGATCGACGGGTTCCGGCGGGTCGCTGGCAGCGAGCCGCCGCTCCGATCGAAGCAGATCGAGCGCGCGGTTGGTGACGATGCGGTGCAACCAGGGTGAAAAGGGCCGTCGCTCATCAAAGCGATCAAGTGCGGCAAAGGCACGCTCGAAGGCGTCGGCGGCGACGTCGTCGGCCACAGCCCGCCGGCCGGTGACCGCGAAGGCGACACGCCAGGCGCTCTGCCAGTAGCGGCGAAAGAGCGCCGCCGCGGCATCGCGATCTCCGCGACGCGCCCTCCGCACCAGGTCTCGGTCGCTTCTTTCACCCACGCCTCTGAGTCTCCTACGAACAACGAGCCGATGCGCGTCCCGCGGCAGCGCAAACTTGTGGCGGTGAGACGCCTCCTGAAGGGCGCGGCAATCGGGTGGCTCTAACGGCCTTGGGCTCGACGGGACCTCCACGAGCCCGGTGTGCGTAACACCGTTAGACGATGTTCGCGCGAGCCATACCTGTTGCTGTCTTGGCGGGACTGATGACTGCGGCGGTCCCGCAGCGGCAGGTCGACAGAGCATGATGCTTCCACCCGCGAGCTCAGACGGCGTGTAACAAGAGGATGGTCTATCTGGTTGCGCTCCTTTCCGCTGTGCCCTTGGGACTTGCGCAACCCGCAAGGTTGGGCGTCGTGTGCGGAAACGTGACCACGTGCGGACGGATCGGGATCTCGATCACGTTGAAGCGTGCAGCGCTCGGAGCAGACGCCGAGCTGGTCGGCAGGAAGGTGCTGCTCCATGAAGGAGGGCTCGCCGGTCGCGGCCCGACCGTCTGGCAGGGGTACGTTCACATTGACAGGCATCGCCTCGGCCTGCCCGCTTGGTGGGATGGTTCGAAGCCCGTCAGGTACCTCGTGCTCCACCTGAAGATCCACTACCCCACGGGTACGGCGAAGGGTGCCGTCCGGGTTCAGCTGCTGCCGGGCTGGGGTTAGCTCACGACGACATCGCCGTTGCCTGGCGAGTGTTCCGCAACACAGGCTGAGGATCGAGATTCGGACGTTGCACTGATGGACCGATTCGCTCACCCGACGCGTAACCTGTCTATGGGAATTCGGGGACTCGCGCTTCTCGCCGCCTTGGCCGTCGCGCTTGCCACCGCAGCCGTCGGCGCTTCAGTTCCAGTGTCCCGGCTTGCGACCTTCCGGCCTGCGCCTGGCTGGCTCATCGAGCCTGCGGGTGCAGCCAACCCATCACTCGTCGTCGCCGTTACCGCTTCGGACGCCTCCGTCATCCATCCGGTCGCGCTCTTCGGCAGCTTCAAGAAGCTCACACGCAGCGGGATCCTTGTGTGGGCGGATACTGTCGGGCGCGGACGCAGAGACTTCCCTACCCGGTCGGCTTGGCCGCCTCAGCTCGCAAGCTTCCGAGTCGACCACGGTTGGGAGGGGCAGCCCGCCGCGAACGTCGAGCAACGCACCTGGGTTGGATCAGTCCACGGTTGGGATTTGGACGTCCGTGTCTTCTTCGCGACGCAACGTCCCAGCGCGACGCTCCAGGCCCAAGCGCAGGCCGAGCTGAATCGGCTACGCCTGCCGTAAGACGGGTTCGCGCTCCGGTGCGTACGAATCTCGAGCTGAGAGCTGTAGCAACCTGAAGCGGCCGTGACGAGTTGAAGTTGCGCCTTGGAGCTGAGAGCTCCCGGCGGAGCGCGGGAGCCGTCGGCCTAAGCGATTGAGTTAGCGGGCGGCGAGGGCGGCTGCGATCCCGCTGTGCTCCCCGAGCGCCGCGGCGGCTCGGTGTAGTTCGCTGTCGGCGACGTGCGCGTAGCGGCTGACGGTGGAGAGGTCGGCGTGTCCGAGGTAGGCGGCGACGAGGCGTGCGTCTGCGGTCTGCTGACGCAGCCAGGTTGCCGCGGTGTGGCGAAGCGTGTGGGCGCTGACGGACTTTTCGATGCCGGCTCGCTGGGCGGCGCGACGGATCAGGGTGGCGAGGATCGTAGAGGTCAGTCGCTTGCCGGCGAGGCCGCAGAACACTGGATCGCCGCTTGTGGGACAACGCGTCCTCTGTTGGCGGCGGAACTCGTCTGCGAGCGCTGGCGGTAGCGGCTGGCGGCGGGGCTTTCCTCCCTTGCCGCGGCGCACGAGCAGCGAGGGGCGGTCGCTGTCGAGCTGGAGGTCGCTCCAGTCGAGCGCGAGCAGCTCCGAGCGACGGAGCCCCGTCGAGACGAGCGTCAGCAGGACGAGCCGGTCTCGTTCGGCGAGACCGGGGCGGCGCCGCAGGGGCGCGCCCGCCGCGTCGAGCAGTCGGACGAACTCGTCATGGGTGAGCCAGTCGGCTTCCTGCTGCGGCTTGCCCGGCGGCTCCAGGTCGAGGAAGGGATCAGGGACGCCCGAGCGCCGGCTGAGCCAGCGGAAGAAGCGCCGCAGCAGTGTGAAGCGGCGGTAGTAGGTGGCCTCGGCCGGGTTGCGGCGGCGGCGGTAGTCGTTGAGATAGGCGACGATCGTCTCCTCGCAGAGGGGCGCCGTCGCCTGGCCGGAGCGGTCGAGGAAGGAGAGCAGGTCGTCGAGCGCGACGCGGTAGGCGGAGATCGAGCTGGCGCTCCGGTTGGCGCTGCGCAAACGGCGTAGCCAATCCTGGCGCGCCTGCTCGAGCGACACGGTCCGGGGTCGGGTCTGGGGGAGGTCGATGCCGAGCTCGGAGAGCGAGGCGGCCATGATTGCGAAGGGCGGGCGGGGATCGCCCGTGCCGCGCGCGTCGAGGAGCGCCTGCTGCATGCTGGTGAGCGCCACCCGGTCAGCAGGCCGGAGCGCTTGAGCGCGGAGATTCGCCGGCGTTTCGATCGGCCGGATCAGGTCGGTGTCCTCGTCGCGCGCGCGGCGTTCGGACAAGGGCTCTCCTTTCGGTGGCCGGCGACTGTTAGCGGCTGCGGCGCGGCGGGCGCGTGTGCCGCCAGTGCGCGTGTGAGCCGTAGCCTCTGATCTCGTCGTCGCGGGGCGAGCTGGCGGGGGCATGCTCGCCGTGGCGGAGCGTGGTCGCGTCGCGGTCGTCTGCGATCTCGAAGCGCGGCGAGGGCCGGCGGTTTCTGAGCTGGTCGATCAGCCGGCTTGCTTGCAGCCGCGTCGCGGGCGGGATGAAGCTGACGCCGCGGCTGTAGGCGAGCTGCTTGATGTAGGCGAGCTGTCGATGAGTGGCTGGGTCCTCTGCGGCCATCTTGTCCTCCTGTGGTGGTGCCGGATGGAGTCGCGGGCCGCGGCTTGCGCAGTCCGGCGTCACGCGCCCTGTGGGCGCGGGAACCGGTAAGGGTTGACGCCGAGCGAGCAAGCCGCAGACTGGCCGCGGCTCCGGCACCGCACAGGAGGGCGTGGCCGCTTGCGGCATCTGGCCGCATCGCGCCGCATCAGGTTGACTCGGCGCGTGTGCTTCTTCGGCGTCATCGACGTCTGGCTGCTGCAGGCGGCGGAACTGTTCGTCCGCCGGGAGGAGGGCGAGCGGAT
>DATKOY010000126.1:0-19154 GCA_035524415.1 Solirubrobacteraceae bacterium
CCCGAGATCCTTCGAGTTCATCGTGATGAACGCGCCGCCGAACGCCTTGCGCAGGATCACCGTGACGCGCCGTGAGGATGCGGCGGCGAACGCCCGCACGAGCTCCGCCCCGTGGCGGATCACGCCGGCACCCTCCTGACGTGTGCCCGGCATGAACCCCGGCGTGTCGACGAGCACGAGCATCGGCAAGCCGAACGCGTCGCACGTGCGCACAAACTTCGCCCCCTTCTGGGAGGCGTCGACGTCGATGATCCCGCCGAGGTGCCGCGGCTGGTTCGCGATCACTCCGACCGGGTTGCCCTCGAGGCGGCCAAACCCGACGACCATGTTGCGCGCCCACCGCGGCGAGACCTCGAGGAAGCGGCCGCCGTCGAGCAGTCGCGCGATCACCTCGCGCACGTCGTAGTATCTCCGGCTCTGGTCCGGAAGCGCCGCGGCGGGGTCCTCCCGCCGCGCCGGCGGTTCGGGCGCCACCGCCCGCGGCGGCTCAAACGCGTTCTGGGGCAGGTAGCCGAGCAGGTCGCGCACGAGCGCGATCGCGCCGGGGTCGTCAGCCGCGACGAAATCGCACACGCCGTTGCGCTCGTGGATCTGGCTGCCGCCGAGCTCGGCCGCGCTCACGTCCTCGCCGAGCGCGTACTTCACGATCTTCGGGCCGGTGAGGAACATGCTCGCGGTGTCGCTCATGACGACGAAGTCCGTGAGCGCGGGGGAGTAGCACCCACCGCCCGCCGAGGTCCCCGTGATCACGGAGATCTGCGGCGTGCGCCCCGACAGGGCCACGTTCTCGAAGAAGATCCGGCCGAAACCGGCCAATGCGGCGGTGCCCTCCTGCAGCCTGGCGCCGGCTGATTCGAGGAACGCGACGACGGGCACGTGGCGCTCACGACCGAGCCGTAGCGCGCGGACGATCAGCTCGGCCTCGCCGATCCCGATCGAGCCGCCCGCGATGCTCGAGTCCTGCGCGTAGCAGACGACCGGCCGGCTTGCGACCCGTCCGCTCGCCGCGACGACCCCGAGGCCCTCGCCGCCGGGCATGATCGGCTCGAGGCTGCCCGGATCGCACAGCTGCTCGAGCCGCTGCGCAGGCAGCAGCCGCACGGCTGACGATGGGAGCGCTGACACGGCCGTTGACGACCCCCAAGAGCTTGACGTGACCCCGGAGGCAGGCAGCTTGGCAACGACGGCTGAGGCGGTCAAAGACATTTGCACCTTTGGGCAAAGGTTCTTGACCTCCTCCACGGCCTCGGACACATTGGACCCCTCTCCTCTTAAGAACTGGGGCACCTTTTGTTCGAGTTTGTCGTTTCGTCTCCGCATGCATGCAGTGACGCATCGATGGCGGTCGCCGCCAGCCGCGCGGGCTCGCTGGGCGTCGTCGACCTGCAGTTCGCGACCGAGCGCGAGTCGGCGATCGCCCGCCTGGCCCCCCTCGCGACGCACGCGCGCGGGCGCTGGGGCGCGGTGCTCGACGACGAGAATCTGCTCTCGGCCGTGTCGGACGCCAACCTCCCCGGCCTCGACACCGTCATCGTCGCGGCCGCGGACAGCGGCCGGCTGGGTGAACTGGTCGGTCGGGCGCGCCACGCGGGGGTGCGGGCGGTCGCGGTCGCGACGTGCCTCGAGCACGGCGAGGCGGCGGAGGCCGCCGGCGCCGATGCTGTGATCGCCAAGGGCCACGAAGCGGGGGGATGGGTCGGCGAGGAGGGCGCGTTCGTGCTGCTCCAGCGACTCGTCGCGGCGCTGCGTACGCCGGTCTGGGTCCACGGCGGGATCGGTGCCCACACGGTCGCCGCCGCGCACGTCGGCGGTGCCGCCGGCGCCGTGCTCGACGCGCAGCTGCTGCTGACGCGCGAGAGCCGGCTCGCGCCCGACGTCCGTGCCGCGATCGCGTCGATGGACGGCAGCGAGACGCTCACGCTCGGTTCGGAGCTGGGCGCGCCGCTGCGGGTCTACAGCCGGCCCGGCCTGGCGCCGGTGGCGGAGCTCGCCGACGAGGCGGCCCGCCTGGGACCCGGTGGCGATCGCGACGCGTGGCGTGCCGCCGTCACGGCCCGGGCCGGCGACGGCTCCCCCGCGACCGGCCTGCTGCTCGTCGGGCAGGACGCCGCGTTCGCCGCGGATCTGTCACGCCGCTTCGCGACGGTGGCCGGGGTGATCGACGGGCTGCGGCGAGGGATCGATGACGCGCTCACCGCGCTGCGGCGCGGCAATCCGCTCTCGCAGGGATCGCCGCTGGCGGCGGCTCACGGCACGCGCTTCCCGATCGTCCAGGGCCCGATGACCCGGGTCAGCGACCGCGCAGAATTCGCTGCTGCCGTTGCGCAGGCCGGTGCGCTGCCGTTCCTCGCGCTCGCGCTGATGCGTGCGGGCGAGGCCGACTCGCTGCTCGAGCGCACTCGGCAGCTGATCGGCGAGCAGCCCTGGGGCGTCGGCATCCTCGGCTTCGTTCCACCCGAGCTGCGGGCCGAGCAGCTCGCGGTCGTGCGCGCTCACCGGCCCCCGTTCGCGCTCATCGCCGGGGGGCGTCCCGACCAGGCGCGAACGCTCGAGGACGAGGGGATCACCACGTATCTCCACGTCCCGTCGCCCGGGCTGCTGAAGCTGTACATGAACGACGGGGCGCGCCGCTTCGTGTTCGAAGGCCGCGAGTGCGGCGGGCACGTCGGGCCGCGGACGAGCTTCGTGCTGTGGGAGACGATGCTGCGCGTGCTGATGGAGGAGCGGCGCCCCGGCGGTCCCGACTACGAGGTCCTGTTCGCCGGCGGGATCCACGACGCACGCTCGGCAGCGATGGTGGCGGCCGCGGCGGCGACCGCGACCGAGCGCGGCGTGCAGGCTGGCGTTCTGCTCGGAACCGCGTACCTGTTCACCCGCGAGGCGACCGAGCACGGCGCGATCACGACCACGTTCCAGGACGCCGCGATCGCGTCCGGCGAGACCGTCCTGCTCGAGAGCGGCCCCGGCCACGCAACCCGCTGCCTACCCTCACCGTTCGTCGAGCAGTTCGAAGCCGAGAAGCGCCGGCTGCGCGGCGAGCGGTTCTCCTCGGAGGAGGTGCGCGCACGGCTCGAGGAGCTCAACGTTGGGCGCCTGCGGATCGCCGCCAAGGGCGTTGACCGCAATCCGCTGTACGGCAGCGTCGACGGCGCGCCGAAGCTGGCCGCGGTGGAGACCACGACCCAGTGGGACCGCGGGATGTACATGATCGGCCAGGTCGCCTCGCTCCATGAGCGGGTGACGACGCTCGACGAGCTGCACCGCGACATCTCCGATGGCAGCGACGAGCTGATTGAGGCGATCCCGGGACGGCAGGCGGCCGAGCCCGAGACTCCCGATCCGGCGGACATCGCGATCATCGGTCTCGCCTGCATCCTGCCCAGCGCGCCGGATGTCGGGACGTTCTGGTCCAACATCCTCGACAAGGTCGACGCGATCCGCGAAGTCCCCGCGCAGCGGTGGGACTGGAGCCGGATGTACGATCCCGATCCCGCCGCTGCCGACAAGGTGAACTCGCGCTGGGGCGGGTTCATCGAACCGGTCGCGTTCGACCCGATCGCGCTCGGCATGCCGCCGAAGTCGCTCTCGTCGATCGAGCCGTTCCAGTTGCTCGCGCTGCTGACCGCCCAGGCGGCGCTCCGGGACGCCGGCTACGCGCACCGGCCGTTCGACCGCGAACGCACCTCCGTGATCCTCGGGGCGGGCGGCGGTGGCGCCGACCTGTCGGTGGGCTACACCGTCCGCTCGGCACTCCCCGGGCTGCTCGGCGACGCCCTACCCGACGTCACGGGACAGCTGTATGAGCGGCTGCCCGAGTGGACCGAGGACAGCTTCGCCGGCCTGCTGATGAACGTCGCGGCCGGCCGGATCGCCAACCGCTTGGACTTCGGCGGCACGAACTACACGGTGGACGCGGCGTGCGCCTCGTCGCTCGCCGCGATCGGCCTGGCCACCCGCGAGCTCCAGTTCGGGACGAGCGCGATGGTGCTCGCCGGCGGGGTCGACGCGATCCAGAACCCGTTCGCCTACCTGTGCTTTGCCAAGACCCACGCGCTCTCCTCGCGCGGGCGCTGCCGCCCGTTCGATGCGAGCGCCGACGGGATCGCGATCAGCGAGGGCTTTGCGACGGTCGTGCTCAAGCGCCTGGCCGACGCCGAGCGCGACGGCGACCGGATCTACGCGGTGATCCGCGGCGTCGGCGCCGCGAGCGACGGCCGCGACCGCAGCCTCACCGCGCCGCGGCCGGAGGGCCAGATGCGGGCGCTGCGGCGCGCCTACGCGCAGGCGCGGATCTCGCCCGCGACGATCGGGCTCGTCGAAGCCCACGGGACCGGGACGGTGGCGGGCGACAGCGCCGAGATCAAGGCCCTCTCGACGGTGTTCGCCGAGCACGGCACCGATGCGCAGTGGTGCGCGGTCGGATCGGTGAAATCGATGATCGGGCACACGAAGGCAACCGCCGGCGTGGCGGGCCTGATCAAGGCAGCGCTTGCGCTGTACCACCGCGTGTTGCCGCCGACGATCGGCGTCACCGAGCCCAATCCGAAGGCGAACTTCCCCGAGAGCCCGTTCTACGTGAACAGCGAGGCCCGGCCGTGGCTGTCGGGCGGCGCCGAGCATCCGCGGCGGGCGGGCGTCAGCGCCTTCGGCTTCGGCGGCACCGACTTCCACATCGTGCTCGAGGAGTACCTGGGCGACTACCTCGGGCGCGAGCCGACGGTCGTGCGCTGGCCAGGCGAGCTGCTCGTGTGGCGCGGGTCGCGCGCCGAGATCGCCGGGGCGATCGACGCGCTCGCCGCTGCTCTCGCCGGCGGCGCTGGGCCGCGCCTCATGGACCTCGCGCTGACGCTCGCGCTCGACGCGCCGGCGCCCCAGGTCGGGGACGGCGCGCTCGCGATCGTCGCTGAATCGATCGAGGATCTCCGGGCCAAGCTCGAGGTGGCCCGCGAGACGCTGGCGGGGGCATCGACCCGGATGCACTCGCCGCACGGCGTCCACTGGGCCGAGCAGCCGCTCGCGGCCGCGGGCGGACGGGTCGCGTTCCTGTTCCCCGGTCAGGGCTCGCAGGTGCTCGACATGGCACGCGAGCTGACGATCGCCTTCCCGCACGCGCGCGAGCCGTTCGAGCGCGCCGACCGCCTGCTCGCGGGATCGTTCGAGCAGCCGCTCAGCCGCTACATCTTCCCGCCGCCCGCGTTCAGCGACGAGGTCGCCCAGAGCCGTCAGCAGGACTTGACCGACACGCGGATCGCGCAGCCCGCGCTCGGGGTGGTGGAGCTTGCCTACCTGCGCGTGCTCGCCGCGTTCGGCGTCACTCCGGAGCTGGCGGCTGGACACAGCTATGGCGAGCTCGTCGCGCTGGCGGCCGCCGGCGTGCTCGACGAGCACCAGCTGCTGCGACTTTCCGAGGCGCGCGGCCGGTTGATGGCCGAGGCGGCCGCCGGCGCGGCCGGCGCGATGGCCGCCGTCGACGCCGCACCGCAGGCGCTCGAGGAGCTGCTGGCCGGCGGTGAGGTCGTGGCCGCGAACCTCAACGGCCCGCTGCAGACGGTCATCTCGGGACCACGCGACGAGATCGAAGCGGCCGTGAGCTGGTGCGGCGAGCGGGGCATCCGCGCGCGGACGCTCCCGGTCGCCTGCGCGTTTCACTCCCCGCACGTCGCCGGCGCCCAGGAGCAACTCGCCGAGGAGTTCGAGCGCGAGGAGATGGCGACACCTCGGATCCCCGTGTACTCGAACACGACCGGGCGCGCGCACGAGCCCGGGCAGATCGCGGAGGTGCTCGCGGAGCACCTGGCCAAGCCGGTGCAGTTCGTCAGCGAGATCGAGGCGATGTACGAGGACGGCGCGCGTGTGTTCGTCGAGGTCGGACCGCGCGCGGTGCTGACCGGGCTGACCGGCCAGATCCTCGGCGATCGTGAGCACGTGGCGGTGGCCGTCGACCGTCCGGGCCGGCCGGGCCTCGTGCAGCTGCTGCACTGCCTCGCCGGGCTCGCCGCCGAGGGCGTGCCGGTCGCGCACACGCAGATGCTCCGTGACCGTGGCGCGGAGCGGTGCGATCTGAGGACCGCTGCAGCCGACGCCGGGATGGCTGCACCCGCGGGCAGGTGGCTCGTGGACGGGGGTCGCGCCCGTCCGGCCGATGAGCCGGCGCCGGCTCCACCGAATCCCATCACCCCTCCGAAGGAGCAACCAGCTGTGACGAGTACGAGCACACACGGCGCCGAGACGCCCATGGCTCACGCCACGCCGGAGCACGCCGCTTCCATTGCCGATGTCGCCCAGAACGTCCATGCGCCGCCCCCGGTGGCGGCAGGGCATGCCGGTCCAGCGCCGGGCGGCGATCAGGTGGCGGCCGTGATGGCGCGCTACCAGCAGGTCATGCAGCAATTCCTCGAGACCGAACGCGATGTGATGCTGGGATATTTGGGCGCTGCGCGCCCAGGTGCCGGACACCGGCCGACAACGTCGCGCGTGTCGGCTCCCCAGTTGCCGGCGCCGCCCCCGGCTGCGACGCCGCCACCGACTGTCGTGGCCGCGCCGCCGTCGGCGACCGTCGCGGCTCCGGCACCGTCCGCGGTCGCGGAACCGGCGATCACACTGACGCCCGAGCTGATCGAGCAGCGGCTGCTGTTCGTCGTGTGCGAACGAACCGGCTACCCCGCGGACATGATCGGGCTCGACGCCGATATGGAGGGCGATCTCGGAATTGACTCGATCAAGCGGGTCGAGATCGCCGGCACGTTCACCCAGGAGCTGCCGGTCGCGCAGCGGGGATCGATCGATATCGAGCAGCTGACGGCGAGCCGCACGCTGCGCGAGGTGATCGCGGTGCTCGAGAGCAGCCTGCTCGGTGCGTCCCCGCAACCAGTCACGCTCACGGCGGGAGAGCCCGTGCTGACGGCGGGAGAGCCGCGCCCTTTTGAACAACAGCCGGCCGAGACGGAGCGCATCGGCCGGTATGTCGTGCAGCCTGTGAGCGCTCCCGCGATCGCCGCGACCGCCGGGCTGGCAGCCCGTGGCGCGGTGATGATCCTCGGTGACGACAGTCCGTTTGCGCAGGAGCTGGCGGAGGCGCTCGCCGGACAGGGCGACGTGGAGTTGCTGACGAGCGCCTCGGCGCCGAGCGACGAGCTCGAGGCTGCGGAGCTGGCGAGCTGGATCCGCGGCGAGCACGGCGCCGTCAAGGCGCTCGTGCACCTTGCATCCGCGGTGGATGAGTACGGCGGCCTGCGCCCGCTGTTCCTGATGGTGCAGGCACTGCAGGACGATCTGATCGCGGCGGCGGACGCGGGTGGTGCCGCGGTGCTGAGCGCGACGAGGCTCGGCGGCGCGTTCGGATTCGACGGCGAGGTGACCGACGGGGCCGCCGGACACGGCGCGATTGCCGGGTTCCTGAAGACGCTGGCGATCGAATGGCCGAGCGTCCGCGTGAAGGCCGTGGACCTCGCCGCGGCGCCCGGCAGCGACGCGGTCGGACAGCTCGTCGCCGAGCTTGGCGCGGCCGACGGCCTCGTCGAAGTCGGTTACCACGGCGGCGAGCGGCTGTGCCTGCAGCTCGTCCCGGCAGCGCTGAGCGAGCGTGACGAGACCGGCGTGATCACCGAGGAGAGCGTCGTGCTCGTGACCGGCGGCGCGCGCGGGATCACCGCGGAGGTCGGGCTGGCGCTGGCGCGGCGCCACCGCTCGACGCTCGTGCTGGTCGGCCGCACGGCGCTTGACGAGGAGCCGGCCGAACTCGCCGCGCTGCGCGAGCCCGCCGAGCTCCGCCGCGCGCTGATCGACGCGCGGCGGCACGCAGGCGCGGAGCTGACGCCGGCGCTCGTCGAAGCCGATCTCGGGCGGATCCTCCGGGCGCGCGAGGTGCGCAGCACCCTCGAGCGGATGCGCGAAGCCGGCGCACGGGTCGAATACCACGAATGCGACGTGCAGGATCAGGACGCCTTCGCCGATCTGATCGGCGGCGTCTACGAACGCCTGGGGCGGATCGACGGTGTCATCCACGGCGCCGGTCTGATCGAAGACCGTCTCGTCGCCGACAAGCGGCTCGAGTCGCTGGGCCGCGTGCTCGCGACCAAGGCGGCGTCGGCGCGCACGCTCGCGGACTCGCTGCGCCCCGAGCAGCTGCGCTTCCTCGTTCTGTTCAGCTCCGTGTCCGGGCGGTTCGGCAACCGCGGCCAGGCGGATTACGCCGCGGCGAGCGAGGTCCTCAGCAGGCTCGCCCTGGAACTCGACCGCCGCTGGCCGGCCCGCGTCGTCTCGATCGACTGGGGCCCGTGGAGCGGGGCCGGAATGGCGGCCGCGCTCGAACACGAATTCACCCGCCGCGGCGTCGCGCTGATCCCGCCGGAGGTTGGGTGCGCGGCGCTCGTGGACGAGCTTGCCCGCGGGCACAAGGGCGAGTCCGAGGTCGTGATCGGCGCCGCAACCGGGCTGAGCGATCCCGAGCCCGGCGCCGGCGATCCCGGGTCCGGTGCGGCAGCGCGGATGCCGCTGCTTGGCGGCGGGCGCGTCACGGCAGCGCGGGACGGCACGATCGCATTCGTGCGCGAGCTCACCGTCGCCCACGATCGCTACCTCGACCACCATCGCGTCGATGGCAAGCCGGTGTTCCCGTTCGCGGCTGCGATGGAGCTGATGTCGGAATGCGCGACCGTCGCGGCCCCGGAGCGCCGGTACGCCGGCCTTCGGGAGATCCGCCTGCTCAAGGGAATCGTCGTACCGGACGCAGGCGCCTTCGCGGTGAAGGCCACCGCCACCGCGCGCGGCCAGGACGAGATCGAGGTCGTGATCGGCACGCCGGACTCCTCGCGCCCGCACTATCGGTCGGTCGCGCTGATGGGCGACGCGCCGGCGAGCGCGGCTGCCGGCCCACCCGAACTGGCCGGCCTCGCTCCGTTCCCGATGTCCGTCGAGGCGGCCTACCGCGACCTGCTGTTCCACGGGCCGCTGTTCCAGGGGATCTCGGCGGTCACGGGGATGGATGAGCGCGGGTCCTCGGCAGTGCTGAGCGCCTCCACGCCGGAGCGCTGCCTGGCGGACGCCGCCGGCCTGCACTGGCTGCTCGATCCGGTGCTGATCGACAGCGCGCTCCAGGTCCAGGTCGTGTGGGCGAGGCTTCACTGGGACGTGACGCTGCTGCCCGCGCAGATCGGCGGTTACACCCGCGTGAGCGAGCCGCGAGCAGCCGAGCGCATCCGACACGAGCTGCGGATCCGGCCGGAGAGCAGTCGGCCGATGTGCCACGCCGACCACTGGTTCTTCGGCGCCGACGGGCGGCTTCTCGCCACGCTGGGCGATGTCGTCGGCGTGGGGACGCAAGCGCTCAACCGGCTCGCGGCGGCCAGCACATGAGCCTGGCCGGCACCGTCGATGACGCGCACGGCGTGGCGATCACCGGGATGGCGTGCCTGTTCCCGGGAGCCGCCGATCTCGACGCGTACTGGAGCAACATCCTCGGCAAGGTCGACGCGATCTCGGACCCGCCGCCCGAGTCCTGGGATCCGGACATCTATTACGACCCCGAGTTCGCCGACACCGACCGCACCTACTGCAAGCGCGGGGGGTACCTCGGATCGCTGGCGACGTTCGATCCGCTCGCGTACGGCATCCCACCGGTCGCGGTCGGCGGTGAGCCCGACCAATGGCTCGCGCTGAAGGTGGCGTATGACGCGCTCAAGGACGCCGGCGCGACGGAGCTTCCCGACGAGATCCGCGCGCGGACCGCGATCATCCTCGGCAAGGGCACGTATTTGAACGGCGGCAACGCAATCGCCGTCCAGCGGGGCCTGGTGGTCGGCCAGACGATCGAGCTGATCCGCCGCCTGCACCCCGAGCACACCGAGGCGGAGCTCGCGGAGTTGCGGGCGGAGCTGCAGCGCCAGCTCCCGCCGCTCGGACCTGAGACCGTCCCGGGGCTGATCCCGAACATCATCGTCGGCCGGATCGCGAACCGGCTCGATCTGATGGGTCCCGCGTACACGGTCGATGCCGCCTGTGCCTCCTCGCTCGTCGCAGTCCGGCACGCGGTCCGCGACCTGCTCGCCGGCGACTGCGATCTTGCGTTGGCGGGCGGCTCTCAAGTGTGGATGCCGGTCGCGACGATGAACCTGTTCTGCCGGCTCGGCGCGCTCTCGCACCGCCAGCAACTGCGCGCGTTCGACCAGGATGCCGACGGCACGTTGCTCGGCGAGGGCATCGGGATCGTCGTGCTGAAACGGCTCGCGGACGCCGTCAGGGACCGCGATCGCGTGTACGCGGTGATCCGCGGGGTCGGGATCGCCAGCGACGGGCGAGAGGTGAGCGTGATGGCGCCGCGGGTCGAGGGTGAGGAGCTCGCGCTGCGCCGCGCGTACGCGGAGGCGGGGGTCTCGCCGCGCAGCGTCGGGCTGCTCGAGGCTCACGGCACCGGCACGCCGGTCGGTGATGCCACCGAGGTGCTCGCGCTGCGCCGCGTGTTCGGCGAGCGCGGCGATGCGCTGCCGTCGTGCGCGCTGGGCACGGTCAAGTCGATGATCAGCCACACGATCCCCGCGGCGGGTGTCGCCGGAGTGATCAAGACCGCGCTCGCGCTGCACCACCGCATCCTGCCGCCGACGCTCGGCGTCGATCGGCCGAACCCCAAGCTCGAGCTGGAGCGCACGCCGTTCTACCTCAACACCGAGACGCGGCCGTGGATCCATGGCGGGTGCGAGCCGCGGCGCGCGGGCATCAACGCGTTCGGGTTTGGCGGCATCAACGCGCATGCCGTGCTCGAGGAGTTCGACAGCCCGTCGACGGCGGCACACCGTCCGCCGTGGGACGCCGAGGTGTGCATCCTCGAGGCGGACGCTGCCGAGGGCCTGATCGACCGTGCGCGTGAGCTCGAGGCGGTGCTCGCCGCCGACCCGACGTTCACGCTCGCGGAGCTGGCGTACGCGCTCGCCGGCGAGCTCGGCGCGGTCGAGGCCCCGCGCCGCCTGGCGATCGTCGCGAGCTCGCTCGAGGATCTGCGCGAGAAGCTCGGCCAGGCGATCGAGAAGCTCAGCGAGCCGGGCTGCTCGCGGATCAAGACGACCCGCGGCACGTACTACGAGTCGCGGCCGTTCGGCCGCGAGAGCAAGGTCGTGCTCGTGTTCCCCGGCGAGGGGGCGCAGTACCCGAACATGCTCGCCGACCTCTGCATCCACTTTCCGGAGGCACGCGCGGCGTTCGACCGCATCGACCGCCTGTACGCGGATCATCCGCGCGGGCACGTCCTCAGCGACTGGGTCTTTCCGCGCCCGGCGTTCTCCGACGAGGAGCGCCATGCGACCGAGGCGCGCCTGATGGACCTCGACATCGCCGTCGAATCCGTGCTGACGGCGAACGCGGCGGTTCACGCGGTCGTGCGGCGCCTGGTCCCGCGGGTCGACGCGATGCTCGGGCACAGCACCGGGGAGCATTCGGCCGCGATGTGCGCCGGCGCGCTCGACGTCGACACCGACGAGCGCCTCGCGAAGTTCTGCCACGGTCTGTATGCGGGGTACGCCGATGCCGACGCCCGCCATGAGGTGTCGGGCGCCGTGCTGCTCGCGATCGGCGCCGGCGCCGCCGACGTGCAGGAGATCGCGGCGCAGGCCGGCGGCGATCTGTACCTGGCAATGGACAACTGCCCGCACCAGGCGGTGCTCGTCGGCGACGGGGACGCGATCGCCCGCGCGAGGGAGATCGCCACCGGCCTCGGCCTCATGTCCGAGCAGCTGCCGTACGACCGGGCGGTCCACACGCCGCAGTTCGCGCCGTTCGCGGAGGATCTCCGCCACGTGTTCGCACAGCTCCCGGTGCGCGCGAGCGCGGGTGGCCTGTGGTCGTGCACGACCGCGGGCCCGTATCCGGACGACCCGGAGCGGATCCGCGACCTGCTCGTCGAGCACTGGACGAGCCCCGTGCGCTTCCGCGAGACGGTCGAGGCCCTGCACGCGGACGGCGCCCGCGTGTTCATCGAGGTCGGACCGCGCGGCAACATGACCTCGTTCGTCGAGGACATCCTCCGCGGACAGCCGTTCTGCGCCGTCGCGGCCGATCTGCGCCGCCGCTCGGGCACGAGCCAGCTGTGCCACCTGACCGCGATGCTCGCGGTGCACGACGTCGAGCTCGACATCGGCGCGCTGTTCGAGCATCGCTCGATCGCGCAGGTGGATTGGCGCGCGACCGACGGCGGGCGGCAGCGGCCACGTGCACTCGCGGTCCCGCTGTCGACGAGCTGGCCGATGCTGCGCCTCGACGACGCGACGGCCGGCCGGCTGCGCCCGGCGCGACCGGCCGCCGCGCCGTCGAGCCCGATGGCGGAACCGGCGAGCAATGGGCACGCGCCGGCGGTGCCGGTCACCCCACCGGTGCCCGTCACCCCACCGGTGCCCGTCACCTCGTCGGCGTCGGCAGCCCCCGTCGCCGGGTCCGACCCCGAGCTGGGCGCTTTGCTCGAGGGGCACTTCCGGACGATGGAGCAGTTCCTGCAGACCGGCGCCGACGTGATGCAGGCGTATCTGAGCGGCGCCGCCCCGGTCGCACTCGAGCAGGCACGGCTCCCGCTGCTCGGCTCGATCGTCTCCTGGCAGGAGGAAGCCGAGCTCGTCGCACGGCGCGTGATCGACACGGCCGAGGACCGCTACCTGCTGCACCACACGCTCGGTCGCGAGGTCTCTCGCGTCGATCCCGATCTGACGGCGCTCGCGGTGATGCCGCTGGCGATGAGCATCGAGATCCTCGCCGAGGGGGCCTCCTGCCTGCTGCCGGGACGCGTCGTGACCGGGCTGCGCGAGATCCGCGCGCACCGATGGCTGTCCGTTTCCGAAGAGCCCGTGACCGTCGAGCTGCGTGCGCGCCGGCTGCCCCCTGACGGTGCGGCCGAGCGCGTCCAGGTGGAGCTGTCCGAGCTCGACCAGCGGGGGCAGGCGCGTCCCGTCGCGGAGGCGATGGTGCTGCTCGGCACCGGCTTCTCCCCGGCGCCTGTGCCGATCGATGCACCGCAGGAGGGCGCGCGGAGCGCGCGCTGGCTCCCGCACGAGCTCTATGACGAGGCGATGTTCCATCAGCCGCTCTGGCAGGGCGTGCACGCGATCGACTCCGTCGCCACGGACGGCGCCGTCGCTCGGCTGCGCGCGCTCCCGCGACTCGGGCTGCTGCGCGGCTCGGACCGTCCGGAGTTCGTCCTCGACCCCGTCGTGCTCGACGCCGCCGGACAACTCGTCGGCTTCTGGGCGGCTGATCGCCTGGATCGGGCGCGGGTCGTGTTCCCGTTCCGAGTCGCGGCGATCGACCTGTACGCGCCGCCCGCGGCCGAGGGTGAGCTGCTCGAGTGCCGCGCGGCGATCGCGCTCGCGGGCGAGCACCTGACGAGCTCCGACATCGACGTCATCGGCGCCGACGGCCGCTGCGCGATGCGGCTGACCGGGTGGGAGGACAAGCGCTTCGACGTTCCCGACCGGTTCCGTCCGCTGACGCTTCCTGCTGCGCTCACGCCGCTCTCCGGCGCATGGAGCACGCCGCTCGCGGGCGCCGCCGGCGCGGACCGGGTCGCGTGCCGGCGGCTTGACTGCAGCCTCGGCGCCGACGCGGCGCTGTGGAAGCAGGTGTGGGCCGCACGCGTGCTCGGCCGTCGCGAGCGGACGCTCCTGTCCGGGCTCAGCACTCCGGAAGCCCGGCAGCTCGAATGGCTTGGAGCGCGCACCGCCGCGAAGGAGGCGCTTGGCGCCCTTGTGCGGACGGCCGCCGGGCTCGAGTTGCTGCCGGCGGACATCGAGATCGTGCCCGACGAGCGCGGCTCGCCGGTCGTCTTGGCACCGGGACTCGAGCAGCTGGGCCTGTCCGGGATCGTCTCGCTCGCGCATTCCGGCGGCGAGGCCGTCGCGCTCGCGGGTCTCGTCCCCGCCGGCGCCGCCGGCGCACGCGCCTCGCTCGGGATCGACATCGAGCGTGTCCGCGACCACCCAGCCGGCTTTGAGCAGGCGGGATTCGCCGACGACGAGCGTCGGCTGCTCGACACGCTGCCGGCCGGGGCGCGCGAGGAATGGCTCGCGCGCTGCTGGTGCGCGCGGGAGGCGGCCGGCAAGGCGGCAGGGCGGGGGCTGCTTCCCGGCCCGGGCGCGGCCCGGCTGACGGCGGTCGATCCCGACAGCGGATCCGTGACTGTCGAGGTCGACGGCCGGCGGACGCTCGTCCACACGAGCCGCGAGCAGGACCTGATCGTTGCCGTGACCGTCGATCTGCAGGGAGGTGCGCCGCAGTGACTGTGCTTGATCCGGACGTGCTCGAGGGCGTACTCGCGCTCCTGAACGAGTCGAAGGGCGACTGGGAGTACACGGGCGAGATCGGTCCCGACACGCACTTCATCGCGGATCTCGGGCTCGAGTCGCTCGAGATCGTGGTGCTCTCGACGCTGATCCAGCAGCAGTACGGCCGCATGCCGTTTCCAGAGTTCTTCGACGAGATCGGGCAGCGCCCGGTGGACGAACGCGATGTGACAGTCGCGGAGCTTGTCGGCTTTGTCTGCAAGCACCGCCAAACGATTCGCCAGGAGGTATGAGATGGGACCGACCGTGCTGATCGGGTGGGACGGCGCGACGTACACGGTCCTCGGGCCGTACGTGGAGCGTGGCGTGATGCCGTTTCTCGGAGATCTGCTGGACCGCGGGACGCATGCCGTGCTCCGCTCGATCATGCCGCCGCTGACACCGCCGGCATGGACCTCGCTCGTCACCGGCAAGCACCCAGGCCAGCATGGCGTGTTCGACTTCTTCCAGAAGGAGGAGCCGGGCAGCATCTACTTCTCATTCGCGACGTCCCAGAACGTCGGCTCGTCGACGATCTGGAGCCTCGCCAGCGAGCACGACCGGCGGATCATCTCGCTCAACTTCCCGCTGATGTTTCCGGCGCCGCCCGTCGAGGGTGCGGTCGTCCCCGGCGGCATGATGCCGTGGCGCCAGCTGCGCCTCGGCTGCCACCCACCGGGTCTGTTCCAGCGCCTGCAGCAGCTCGAAGGCTTCAAGCCGCGCGAGATGCTCGACATGGAGCTCGAGATCAAGGCGATCGACGGCTGCCCCGAGGACGAATACGCGGAATGGGTCGAGCTCCACATCCGGCGCGAGCGCCGGTGGGCGGACGTTCTGCGCTACCTGATGCAGGAGGAGCCCGCTGACCTCGTCGGGATCCTGTTCGACGGCGTCGACAAGCTCCAGCACCTCTGCTGGCGGTTCATCGACCCGGACTGCTGGCCGGCGCACCCAACGGCATGGGAGCGCTCGATGATCGAGCTGTGCGAGCAGTACTTCCGCGCGCTCGACGGGCTGCTGGCCGAGATCGTCGAGCAGGCTGGTCCGGAGGCGACGGTCGTGATCGCCTCAGACCATGGTTTCGGTCCCACGCAGGACGTGTTCCACGTCAACTCGTGGCTCGAGCAGATGGGGTACCTCGTGTGGGCCGACGGCCAGAACGCCGCCGCGCGCGGTGACACCGACGTCGGCTTCGCGGAGATGACCCGCCACGTCCACGCGATCGACTGGAGCGTGACGCGTGCGTTTGCGGCGACGCCGTCGAGCCAGGGAATCAACATCGTCGAGAAGGTTCCGGGCACGGACCTGCCCCTTCCGGAGGAGGTGCGCGCGCAGATCGCGATCGACCTCGCGGCCGCGCTGCTCGAGCTTCGGCGCCCATCCGACGGGCGCCCACTGATCGACGAGGTGTGGACACGAGAGCAGGCGTTCGCCGGTCCGTTCGAGCCGCTCGGCCCGGACCTTTCGATCGTGCTCGCAGACGGCGGGACGATGTCGATCCTGCCGTCCGAGACGATCGTCGCCCGGCGGAAGCAGCCACGCGGCCATCACCGCTGGGAGGGCGTGCTGATCGCGGCCGGGCCCGGGATCCGCGCGGGCGCTCGGATCGACGAGGTCTCGATCGTCGACGTGGCGCCGCTGCTCCTGCATCAGCTCGGCCTGCCGGTGCCCGACGACATGGCCGGCAGCGTGCCCGTCGAGATGTTCGAGCCGGACGCGCTCGAGCGCCGGCCGCCGCGCCGGGCGCCGGCGAGCGCACCCGTGCTCGTCCCCGTGCCGTCCCGGGCGGACATGGCGCTTGAACCGGAGGAGCAGGCCGCGGTGCTCGAGCGGCTGAAGGCGCTCGGCTACGTGGAATGACGATGCGGGCGCTGATCGCACATGCCTAAGGCCACGCTGAGCAGCGGGTGCAAGCTCCACTACCAGCTCGTCGGCGAGGGTCCCGACCTCGTGATGATCCACGGGATCACGGGAAACCTCGCGGTGTGGCACCTGCACATCGTCCCTGCGCTCGCCGATCGGTTCCGGACGCTCACATATGACCTGCGCGGCCACGGACACAGCGACGTCCCGCCGTCCGGTTACACGCCGGACGACATGGCGAGCGATCTGCTCGAGCTCCTGGACGTGCTCGAGATCGAACGCCCGGTGCTGGTCGGCCACAGCTACGGCGCGGACGTCGCGCTGTACGCAGCGGCGCGGGCGCCGCAGCGAGTACGCGAGGTGATCGCGATCGAGGCCGCCCTGCCGGCACTCGAGGCCAGCCGCCGACACGACGGCTGGGTCGGCTGGTCCTACTGGGCGGCGGCGCTCGAGCAGGCGGGCCACACGGTGCCCGCCGACCGGCGCTCCGACATCCGCTACATGATTCGCGCGACGATCGACCTGCCGAAGCAGTGGGGGCCGCTGAAGGGACTGCCTCGCAATCCGAAGCCGCTGCTCCGGCTGCTGGAGGACACGACGCTGCCCGAGGACTACCGGCAGATCGGAACCCTCACGCTCGATCGGATCGAGACGATTGAGACGCCGGTCGTCCTCATGTACGCCGAGCAGTCCGCGTTCATCGGGACGTTCGACTACCTGAAGGACCACCTCCCTGACCCGTATCCGGTATTGCTTGCGCGCACGGAGTGGGGTCACTTCGGGCCCCTGGAGCAACCGGAGGCCGTCTCCCGGGAGATCGCGGCGCGGCTGACGGGCGCTGAAGCGATCGAGATTGCGAGGGACTGATGCACGGCATACGAACAGGCAGGCCTGGTCGTCCAGGCGACGCGGTGCTCGTCACCGGCGCCAGCGCCGGCCTCGGGCTCGAGACGGCTGTCCACCTCGCGGGCCAGGGCTTTCGCGTGTTTGCGGCCGTGCGCAATCTCCAGGCCCGCGACGATGTGCTCCGCGCAGCCTCCGCGCGCGGCGCCACGGTCGACGTCGTTCGCCTCGATCTCACCGATCGTGCGAGCATCGACGATGCCGTCGCGCACGTGCTCACGACCGCCGGCGGCATCTTCGCGCTCGTCAACAACGCCGGGATCGGCTTGCGCGGCTGTCTGGAGGATTGCTCCGAGGACGAGATCAGGCTGCTGTTCGACACCAACGTACTCGGCACGATCGCGGTCACGAAAGCCGTCGTTCCGCACATGCGCACGGCCGGCTGCGGGCGGATCGTGACGGTCTCATCGGTCGGGGGCCGCGTCCCCGGCTTCGGCGTGACCATGTACTGCACCACGAAGTTCGCGCAGGAGGGCCTCGGCGAAGGGCTCGCGCAGGAGCTGGCGCCGTTCGGCATTCAGTCGGTCCTCGTCGAGCCCGGGATCATCAAGACGACGCGCTGGTCACGCCACCGCGGCACTGCGGCCGGCGCGAGTGACCCGGCGAGCCCGTATCACGACCTGTTCTGGGCCAGCGAGGCGATTGCCGACAAGATCGTCGACCGGTCGCCGACACGGCCCGAGGACGTCGCCCGCACGATCGCCACCGCGATCACCGCGAGCGAGCCGCGGATGCGCTACGTCGTCGGGCGCGGCGCGTCGATCGTGATCGCGCTGCGGCGGTACATGCCACAGAGCATGTTCGAGCGGCTGTACTTCGGCGGTCATATCCGCCGGCTGCAGCGGCGGACCACGACGCCGAGCTCGTCGGGGCCGGTCGAGGTCGCCCCGTGAGCCGTCGCTTTCTGATCACGCTGTGGCCGTTCACCGGCCACCTGCTGCCGCAGCTGAGCCTCGCGATCGCGCTGCGCGAGCGGGGCCACGAGGTGGCGTTCTACAGCGGCGCGTCGGTTCGCGAAACGGTGAACGAGCTCGGATTCGAGCTGTTCGAGTTCCAGCGGGTGAGCGAGCAGCGCGCGTTCGAGAGCATGCGCGCGGTCGACACCGGGGACCGGCGGAGCCGCCCCGGCGGCGGTCGGCTCCTGCCGATTCTCCGCGGCTGGCTCGTCGACACGATTCCGGAGCAGGTCGCGGATCTGCGCGGCGTGCTGGCACGCTGGCGGCCGGACGCGATCGCCACCGACCTGTCGCTGTGGAGCCCGATCGTGGTGCTGTGGGAGGCCGAACGGATCCCGGTCGCGCTGTCTTCGACGTTCATGGGCCCGCTCATTCCGGGTCCGGATGCGCCGGCGTTCGGGTTCGGGCTGCGCCCGCCGCGGAGCACGCTCGCGCGCGCCGGCATGCGCGCGCTGACCGAGCTGACGGAGCTCGCCGGAACGCCCATGCGCCGGCGCGTGGACGCGCTCCGCTCGCAGTACGGGCTCGGGCCGATCGGGGAATCGGTCAACCGCTACACGGCGCGCTTGCCGCTGTATCTCGTCGGAAACATCCCAGAGCTCGACTATAACCGCCATGACCTTCCGGCCAGCGTTCACTACGTCGGCAACTACATCCACTACCCGGAGCGCGCTGACAGCGCCGACTGGCTGCACCGGATCTCGGCGGAGCGGCCGTGGGTCCACGTCACCGAGAGCACGCTCGCCTACGGCGATCCGTTCCTGCTGCGCACCGCGGTCCAGGCGCTCGCCGACGAGCCGGTCGAGTTGATCATCACGACCGGCGAGCACCGCGACGCCCGATCGCTCGGCGCATCCGCAGACCGCCCCAACGTCCACATCGCCCCCTGGATCAGCCACGGCCGGCTGATGCCGCGCTGCGCTGCTGTCGTGACGGTCGGGGGCAAGGCCACGATCCTCGCGGCGATGGAGGCCGGCGTGCCGCTCGTGGTGGTGCCGACCACCTGGGACAAGCCGGACAACGCGCGCCGGGTCACCGAGGCGGGTGCCGGCGTGCGATGCGCAGCGCGCGGCCTCGAGCCGCAGCGGCTGCGCGACGCCGTCCGAGAGGTTCTTCAGCAACCGTCCTATCGCGCCGCAGC
>DATKOY010000127.1:0-3023 GCA_035524415.1 Solirubrobacteraceae bacterium
TCCTCGACGCCCCGGCTGTGGAGTGTTTCGGCGACGCTGGACGCCCAGGATGCAAGCTTGATCAGCTCTCGCTCGCGAAGCTCAGCGTTCGCGGCGATAAGGCGCTGGCGCTGTCCTGCGAGCTCCCGGCCGCGCTGTTCCTCGAGGGCCGCTCCGACGGCGAGGAAGCCCGCGGCGGCGGCCGTGAGTGGGTCAGCAGATTCGGCCGCGTTGGCGACCGCCGCGAGGAGGGCGTCTTTCATGTCGTCGGCGCCGCCGAAGAGCACTTCGCGCTTGTCGGCGTAGTGGCGGAAGAAGGTGCGCTCGGTGAGCCCGGCCCGTTCGGCGATCTCGGCCACGGTCGTCTTGTTGAAGCCCTGCTCGCGGTAGAGATCCATCGCCGCCTGCGCGAGCCGGGCGCGTGCGTTCGGTTCCCACCTCGTCATCGGCCTCATCCTAGTGACGACAGCGACTGTCATAGCTTTGCTACGGTGATGTCAGCTTCTGACATCACCGTCTAGTGGGAGGTTCTCATGCGTGTTTTCGTCACCGGGGCATCGGGTTGGATCGGCTCCGCCGTCGTGCCCGAGCTGATCGCGGCAGGCCACGAAGTCGTCGGGCTTGCCCGCTCCGACAACTCCGCAGCAGCGCTCGCCGCTGCCGGCGCGGAGATCGTGCGCGGCGATCTCGACGACCTCGATCTCCTCCACTCCGCCGCGGAGGACTCGGACGGCGTGATCCACCTTGCCTTCAAGCACGACCTCGTCTACGCCGGCGACCTGGCGGGGGCCGCAGCGGCCGACCGCGACGCGATCGAGACTCTGGGAGACGCCCTCGTCGACTCGGGGCGGCCGTTCCTCATTGCCTCCGGCCTGCTCGGACTCGCACCGGGCAGGGTCGCGACCGAGCATGACGGCCACGACCTCTCCGCCGTCGCCGGACCGACGCGGGCACGGCGCGAGAACGCCGAGGTGACGCTCACCTTCGCCTCCCGCAGCGTCCGCTCGGCGATCGTGCGCCTCGCCACGACCGTGCACGGCGACGGCGACAACGGCTTCCTACCGATCATCGTCGGGATCGCCCGCGACAGAGGCGTCTCCGCCTACATCGCCGATGGGTTGAACCGCTGGCCGGCCGTGCACCGACTCGACGCCGCACGCCTCTTCCGGCTCGCACTCGAGCACGCCCCCGCGGGCTCGACCCTGCACGGCGTCGACGACGAAGGCGTGCCTTTCCGCGAGATCGCCGAAGTGATCGGACGCCACCTCGAGATCCCCGTCGCGAGTATCTCCCCCGACGAAGCCGGCGAGCACTTTGGCGCGCTCGCCCAGTTCATCGGCGCCGACGGACCCGGCTCGAGCACGCTCACACGCGAGCTGCTCGACTGGCAGCCGACCCAGCCCGGCCTCATCGCCGACCTCGAGCAGGGCCATTACTTCAAGCAGCGCGCAACGATCACCACAGGCACCTGATTCGCTGCTCAGTAACTCCGCGCCTCCTCGGCGTCTGAGCGGGAAGGGGGTCGACGAGGGTCGCCGAGGCTCAGCTGTGGATCAGCAACGGTGCGCGACCGGTTCCTCGAATAGGAGATGGTTGAGGACGACATCCATGTGAACGGATCCTTCCGCAAAGAGGTGCTCGTCAGGCGCGACCGGCGCGTCGGGCAATGAGGTGCATCCGAGTGCCGCACACCGTGCCGGCCGTAGGTGACCTTGCTGGCGTGCGAGGTCTGACTAACCCTCGCGGGGTTGGTTTCACAACGGTCCTCACCGGTCCGATTTCTGACGCAAGGACGCTTCCGACGACGCCCTGCATTGGCCCAGGAAAGTTGGGCGCCGGGCATTCCCCAAAGGTGCGCCCAGAGCATCGCGTCGATGCGCATTGGCCGCATTGCCACTGATCCTGACAGGGTCACCTAACGACGCAAGAGTGCTCATATCGTCTGACTGACCGGACTGTGGAACTTCGTCCGGACTGTCATATCACCACCATTTTGGAGGTCACCGTGCGTTACAGAAAGCTGGGCAGCTCTGACATCGACGTGTCCGAAATTGCCCTCGGCTCATGGCTTACCTACGCCGGTGGCGTAGAGGCAGACAGGACGCGAGATTGCACCGAAGCAGCGTTCGAGTCGGGCATCAACTTCTTCGATACCGCCGAGGTCTATGGCAACGGCGCCGCGGAGGCAGCGTGGGGCGAAATCCTCAGCGCCCACCCTCGCGATTCCTACGTCATCGCAACCAAGGTCTGGGGAGAGCTCACGCCCCCGGAGCGGGGACAGTCGGGGGCCTACATTCGCAAGGCGATCGACGCCTCGCTCGAGCGACTGAAGACGGACTACGTGGATCTGTACTACATCCATCGATTCGACACCCAGACTCCGATTGAAGAGACGATCGACGCCCTAAAGGAGATTCGGAACTCTGGCAAGGCCCGCTACTTCGGCTTTAGCGAGTGGACCCCGGAGCAGATCCAGGCTGGCATCGATCTTGCGGGCCCCGACTTCTTCGTCGCGTCGCAGCCGCAGTACTCGATGCTCTGGCGGGCGCCCGAGGCGGAGGTCTTCCCGCTGTGCGCAGCAAACGGGATCTCGCAGGCGGTCTGGTCACCGCTCGCACAGGGCGTGCTTACCGGAAAGTATGCGCCCGGCGAGGCTCCCGCATCCGACTCGCGTGCAGCAAACGACGCAATGAACGTTTCGATGGGCTTGATTGCCAGCGAGCGTGCGATCGAAGCTGTCCAGGGACTGCGTCCGATTGCCGACGGCGCCGGGCTCACCATGGCCGAGATGGCACTCGCGTGGGTACTCAGGCGGTCCGAGCTGGCTGCCGCCCTGACGGGTGCATCACGCCCAGAGCAGGCGTACGCGAACGCGAAGGCATCTGGCGTCGAGCTTTCGGCCGACACCCTCGAGGCGATCGACGCAGCGCTCGCAGATGTGGCTCAGATGACGCCGGCACTCGCGATCTACGCCAAGGAAGGCGTCCTGCACCGCTGAGACCGGATCAGAGAGACCGGCAAAACGACGAAGTCCCGTGAGGTGA
>DATKOY010000128.1:0-19880 GCA_035524415.1 Solirubrobacteraceae bacterium
GCTCGGGCGCGCGCTCCAGCACCTCTTCCAGAAGATAGTCGGCGATCTCGGTCTGATCGCCCGACAGACCGGCCGCCCTCACGCCGGCATCCTCACGACCGCGCAGCGACAACGCCGCCAGCACCACCCCCGCGGCCCACCCCTCCGTGCGCTCCCACAGAGCCCCGGCCGCCTCCTCTGACAACTCCAAGCCTCCACTCGCGGCAACCTCACGAGTCTCCTTCACGTCCAAGGCGAGCAGCCCGGTCCCGATCTCGACCAGATCTCCGCCGGCACGCAACCGACCCAGCGGCACTCCCGGATCCCCGCGCGTGACCAACACCAACTGACAGCCGGACCGAACCCGGTCGACGAGAAACGCGAGAATCGCCCGGCTCCTCTCGCCCCTGATCACGTCAACGTCGTCCAGGACCAGGACAAACGGGTCACGCCCCGCAAGCTCCGCGGCCAGCAGCGGCAGGAGGTCGTCGATCCTGGGCATCGGTCGCGACAGCGCCTCAAGGAGCCCACCCTCAACCAGGCCCACGCGCTTGAGGGCCTGCGCGATGCGGGCGAGCAACACCACCGGGTCGTTGTCGCCCTCGTCGAGCTGCAACCAGCAGCTGATCCTTCGATCCACGCCACTCCACTGCGCGACAAGCGTCGACTTCCCGTAACCCGCCGGCGCGGACACCAGCACCAACCGGCTGCGCTCCGCGGCCGGTCGCAACCCAGCGAGGCGAGCTCGCGCCACCACCCCGGGCCGGATAGCCGGAACTCGAAGCTTCGACTCCCGCAGGAGCGGCCCGGTCTCCGCCAGGACACCGCTACCCATCGCTCGGCACCCCACTTCCGGTCTCGTGCTCGGCGGTGTCGACGTTGAAGTCGCGCAGGACCGTCGCCACGCTCACTGGACGGTGGGACTGCACCAACTCCGCCGACAAATCGATCCACATCATGCGACCTCAGGTCAGGTTACCTAGCGCGCAGCACGGCCGATCAGCCGCATCGGGAGATGCCGCGTCTCGGTGCCCAACAAGGGACGACCCGGACGCTACCCGGCCGTGGACGGGCGCGGCATCGGTCAAAAGTACGAAGAATCCATCGGAAAAACCGCAAGCCGAGGGATGTCTTACGAGGATGGAAGGGGTGGTGCGCACGAGTACCCCCAGCCCGCGCCCGGCAAGAGCCCGCGCCCGGCAAGCACCCGCCTCAATGCCGGCGAACACGTACAAAGCTCCGGATCAACGTAGCCCTAAGGGGACGTCGGCGACGTCGAGAACGACCCCGTGGTCGTGCCGCCGACAGACACGCACGGGGCATCGCCCGGGTTCTCGCCGCGCACCGAGTCGACTCGAGCGAAAGCTCCGTTATCCGAGATACCAGCCATTTAGGCCGATGACGAACCGATGACCCGCGACCTATGGTTTGAGGGCCATTACCAGCCAGCCCACCGCCCGCAGCACGAAAGCGTCCCGCGCGCCGGTTTCCCTGACGCCAGCCGAGACTCGCATCTTGGCGCTCCTTCCCACGTATCGAACGCTCGCTTCGATCGGTACCGAGCTCGGCGTCGGCCGTCCGACCGTGAAGACGCACGTCGAGAACATCTACAAGAAGCTCGGGGCGACCAAGCGCGCCGAGGCGGTAGAGCTGGCTGAGACCGCAGGGCTCCTGACCCGCCCGTGACCGACGGCCGCCTCCCATCGGGCGGCGTAGCCAAGCACATACGCTTGCCCAAGCACATACGCTTGCACTGGCGGGGGGCGGCGCCCCCAGTATCTGGGGACGGGCTGAGCGCGCCGTGCCGACGCCCGCAGGTTGGCGGCACAACGCCTCGTGCACTCACGTTCAGCCGTGATGGCTACCGAGAGACTCCGATGTATCGATACCACCTAGGACTCGGTCTGCGTACTCCCACCGAGGTGGCGACTGCGATGTCAGCTCGTGGCTCCGGCCTCGTGCAGGTGATGTGCAAGCTCGTCCGCGCAGGCGTCGATCCTCTTCGACACCGCCACCGTGTCGACCGACTTCATGTTTGCCGCGATCTGGTCGGCCATGTTCACCTCGTAGACGACGATCAGTCCGGCTTGGCCCTGGCCGAGCACGTCCCGGAGCACCGCGAGGTCCTTGTCGTCCATGCTGCCCTTCATATGCCCGGTGACCGCGCCAATCGCCGGGTCGGCGCCGCCGCCGACCGCGAGTCCACCGAGGAGGCCGACGGGCGGGAAGATCGCGCACGCGGCCCCGATCGCGAGGCCCCAGCCGAGTCCGTGCGCGGCGCCGTGGCGGGTTGGCTGCTCGTGCTTCTTGACGACCGTGACCTCGCCGTTCTCGTCGCAGGCGAGCACGGCGGCATCGAAGTCGTGTGAGCTCACGACCTCGTAGTAGAGGGCCTCGACGGCCTCATAGTCAGCCTCAGCGTCCGCCACATCCTGGTAGGCAGCCGCCATTAATATCAGCGTGTCCTTCGCGCTCACGAAACTTGTCTCCTCTCGCATTTCCAGCGCAATTAGAACCATCATGACCGCCTCATCAGATCCGGTCATGAGCCGATTGGGATGAACCAGCCGACACCCGTCACGGCCGGGGAACCGCGCACCGCCGCGGTCGCAACCTAAGCACCCCCGAACCGAAGTGGCCCTGCGACGGCGTCTGGGGCGCGGCCCTGGTCCTGCGATTCAGCCATAGTGGCCGATGTTTTCGGGCCACTCTCCGAGTACGTTGGATTGATCGAACAGCCACGAGACCGAAGGGCGAAGCTGGTGCAGGCCGCGCAGGCATCGACCGCGCAGACGCCACCCCACGTTAGGAGGGATCAACCTGTGGGATCCCTGCCGGCCGAGGCCGCTTTGAAATCCGCCCACATGAGCGCGTCGCCACAGACTCCGACCGCGGCCGCTGAGAACACCCGGAGTCGAATCGAGCAGCCATGACCATCGGAGCCAAGTCCCAACCGCAGCCGGCGGCGCCGGCATCGAGCGCGAAACCGACGGCGCCAGGCACGCTACAGCGGTGGTTCCCGGCCGGGGTATGGCTGCGGGAGTACAAGTGGGGGAAATTCACCGCTCTCGACTTGATCGCGGCAGTCAGCGTCGCGGCCTTGCTGATTCCAGAGTCGATGGGATACGCGACGGTGGCCGGCGTGCCTGCCCAGATCGGCCTGTACGCCACGCCGCTGGCGCTGATTGGCTACGCCCTGTTCGGCGGGTCGAGGCTGTTGATCTTCGGGGCGGCCGGATCTGTGGCGGCGGTCTCGGCGGGTGTCGTGGGTGGGTTGTCGCATGGTAATAGCCACCAGGCCGTGGAGTTCACGGCGGCGCTCGCGCTCACGACCGGGGTTGTCTTCCTCGTTGCCGGTGTGGCCCGGATGGGCTGGATCTCGAACTTCATGTCAAAGGCTGTGATGGCGGGGTTCATCACGGGCATGGCGATTTCGATCATCGTCGGCCAGCTCGGGAAGCTGACCGGCGTCGATGCCGGCAGCGGCGACACGTTCAAGAAGCTCTGGCACGTGGTGTCCCAGATCGGGAGCTGGAACTGGACCGCCGTGGCGCTTGGGGTCGGCTCACTGGTGCTGATCTTCGCGATTCAGCGGTTCGCGCCGAAGATACCTGCCGCCCTGACCGCGGTGGTAATCGCGTCCGTGATCGTCGCCGTAGTCAGTCCGAGCATCAAGCTCGTGGCCAAGATCCCGACCGGGCTGCCTCACCTCGTCCACGTCGGCGGGGTCTCGAGCTCCGACTGGGTGACCCTGCTCCTCGGCGGTGCCGTCGTCGCGCTGGTCGGGTTCTCCGAAGGGTGGGGAGCCGGGCAGACGGTCTCCAAGAAGACCCACGACGAGCTCAACTCCGACCAGGAGTTCCGGGCCTACGGCATCGGCAACCTCGGCGCCGGACTGCTGGGCGGGATGGTGTGCGCCGGCAGCCTGTCCAAATCGTCGGTTGCAATGTCCGCGGGAGCCAAGACCCAGATGACGAGCATCTTCATCGCGCTGATCGTGCTGCTGGTGCTGCTCGCTCTGGCCCCCGCCTTCCAGTGGCTACCCGAGACCGTCCTGGCCGCGATCGTGATCAACGCGATGTCGGGCTCAGCGAACCCCGCCAAGCTCATGCGGATATGGAGCGTCGACCACGTCGACTTTGCCCTCGGCCTGATCACCGGGATCATCGTGCTCGCCTGGGACCTCCTGCCGGCGATGATCACCGGGATCATCCTGTCGGTCATCTATCTCGTGTACAAGGTCAGCTTCCCCGGCCGCTCCGTTCTCGGGCGCGTTCCGGCGACGGGTGATTTCGAGACCATGACGTGGGATTGGAGCGGGCACCAGGGCGCCGGCAATCCGGAGGCGCACGCGGTGCCGGGCGTGATCGTCTACCGCTTCAACTCGCCGCTGGTGTTCTCCAACTCCGAGGCGTTCAAGGGCGGAGGGGAGAAGATCCTGATCGAGGCCGCCAACGACGGTGGGCTGCCGAAGACGCTCGTCGTCGACTGCGAGGAGATGTTCGAGGTGGACACCACCGGGGCGGCGGCCGTGACCAGCCTGCTGCACTACGCTCGACGCTTCAACGTCGACTTGGCGTTGTGCCGCGTCCATTCTGGCGCCCGTCAGATCCTTGCGTCTGAGGGCCTGATCAAGGAGCTCGGCGAAGACCACGTCTACGACACGGTCCGCGAAGCGGTCAAAGCGGTGACCGGGGAGCCCGCGCACACCGGCGGTGGGTGAACGAATGACGTGGGCGGCCCGCTTCCGGATTCGTGAGTATCTCCGCGAGAGTCTGTGGGTCGTGCCTGTTCTCGGGGCGGTCGCCGGACTGCTCGCAGCCCTGGTCGTCGTTTCAATCGACCAGCATGTCAAGGTGCCCCCCCAATGGGCGTACTCGCCGTCGACGGCGAGCACGGTGCTGTCCGCGGTCGCGGGCGCGGTCGCCGCACTAACAGGCTTCGTCGTGACCGTCACGGTCCTGGTGGTTCAGATGGCGTCCGGCACGTTCTCGCCGCGCTATATGCGGCTCTGGTACCGCGACCCCGTGCTGAAGGGCGTGCTGGCTCTGCTGATCGGCACGCTCGCCTTCTCATTCTCGTTGTTGCGTCGGATCGAGGCCAAGTTCGTCCCGGACCTCGGGGTCACGACGGCTGAGGTGCTGCTGATCGTGGGACTCGTGATGTTCGTGCTGTTCCTCAACCGGTTCGTGCATCGGCTCCGGCCGGTGGCCGTGACCGCGCTACTCGCAAAGGGCGTACGCCAGAGCCTGCGCGGTGACATCTCGGGTACGCGAGATATTCGGGACGTCTTCGCGGGGCCATTGGAGGGCATGGACAAACCACCGGCGCTCGCGGTCCGCTGCTCCCTGCCAGGAGCAATTCAAGCCGTCAACCTCTCGAGCGTGGCGACGTGGGCCCGTCAGCACGAGTGTCTTGTGGTGATGCGGCATTCCGTCGGTGAGTTCGTCGAAGCGGGCGAACTGCTGTTTGAGGTGTACGGCAACCCCGGCCGGGCCGACGCCGCCGAGCGGGACCTCCGCGGACTTGTGGCAGTGGGACTCGAACGGACAATTGAGCAGGATCCCGCGTTTGCGCTCCGGGTCATGGTGGACGTGGCCAACAAGGCGCTCTCCCCTGCCGTCAACGACCCGACGACCGCGGTCCAGGTGCTCGATTACCTTGGCGACAGTCTGCGGGTGATCGGAGAGACCGACCTGTCGACGCCCTCCTGGCATCGCGGCGCGGCTCACCGCGGCGTCGTCGTCCCGGTCCGCCGCAGGGAGGACTTCCTTGCGTTGGGCGTCACCGAGATTCGAGAGTTCGGCAGCACCTCGGTCCAGGTCATGCGCCGGATGCGGGCCGTCCTCGAGCAACTCCTACAAGAGGTGCGCCCGGACCATCGCGCCGCGGTGAGGGCCGAGATCGCGCGACTCGACGCGACCGTCGCAGCGGGATTCTCGGGCTCGATCGACCGCGACCGCGCCGGGATCGCCGACCGGCAAGCGATGGGAGGTCCGGATCGGCTCGAGGACGTGGAGCCGGCAGTGGGGCACCCGGTCGCCCCGGTCGGTTAACCGTGAGCAGCAATATCTCAGAGAAGAACGGGCAACCAGACATGATGAGCACCGATGTTGAAGCAGCTGGTCCGGCTCTGAGGATGCCTGGGGCGCCGCCCGCCTTTCACGTGACGGCAAAGCCGACCGGCCATCTCCAACCTCGACTGCGGCTGGCACGTCACCGGCCGTCCTCTGTACACACAGACACAGGAGCTCGTCACCCGCCGGTCGATCGGCGCCGAGCCGTCCGGTTGGTTCATGATCGACGTGTTAGAGGAATGTGGGCGGCGAAAGCACTGCCACGGGGGGCGCAGAGCGGATGACACACACAAGTCCGGCACGAATGAAGTCGTCTCCGCCCGCCGAGGACGAGCGGCCGACCGCGGCCGCCTCTCCACGCGGCATGTCGATCACGGTCGCTCCCCAGACGATCCTGATCTTCGTTGGCCTGGCGACGCTGACCTGGGCGATCGTGTCGGTCGGCGGCACGTTGCTGGTGATCTTCGTCGCGATCTTTCTGGCGATGGTGCTCGCGCCCGTGGTCGACGCCGCCTCGCGGCGGCTGAACCTCGGGCGCGGCGCGGCCTCCTCACTCGTCGTCCTGGGGCTTGGGGTGCTCGTCGTGGTGCTCCTGCTGATTGCGCTGGCCCCACTGGGCAACGCAGTCCGATCGTTCGTGCACAACATCCCGAAGATCACCGGGGAGATCGAACACAGCGCGATTGGGAAGCAGCTCAACCACAACCACCTCGTTGACACGCTGCACAAGCACGCGGGCGCGATCGCGTCTGCCGCCGGGAAGGCGGCGAGCGGCCTGGTTGGCATCGCGACCTCGGCATTCGGTGTATTCCTGCTCGGCTTCTCGGTGCTCTTCATGACGCTGTTCCTCGTCAAAGATCTCCCGAACTACCGTATGGCGCTGAGTTCGTTGCAGGGCAACGAGAGCGCGGCGTGCTGGCACCGGATCTTCGACGAGATCATCACCACCACCTCGCGCTACATGATCGGGAACATCGTGATCTCGATTATTTGCGGGACGATTTACGGAGTCACGGCGGTGATCCTCGGGCTGCCCTACCCGCTTGCACTCGCTGTGATCGCTGGGATCCTGGACATGGTCCCGAACGTCGGCTCGCTGCTCGCCGGGATCATCATCGGCGTCGTCGCGCTCAGTGTCAGCTGGACCGCTGTGATCGTCTTCGTGGTCGTGATCCTCGTCTACCAGCAGTTTGAGAACTACGTCCTGCAGCCGACGATCATCGGCAAGGCCGCCGACCTTTCTGGGTTCCTCGTGATCCTCAGCGTGCTCGTCTGGGGCGCTCTGTTCGGCGTCGTCGGCGCGATTGTCGGGGTTCCGATCACCGCCGGGATTCTCACCATCGTCGAGGAGCTCACCGCCGATCGGCGCGCCCGGATCGCGGCAAGCCGACCCTCCGACGACCACACGTCCGGGTGACTCGGCGATTCAGCCACATTGGCTGATGTGTCCGCGCGAACCTTCGACTACGTTGACATGAGAGTTACAAGACACGTGCTGCCGGGCGTGTGCCGGCCCGCCGTGCAACAACCGAAGGATTACCCGCAATGGGACATGCAGGAAGACCTACGACGATGCTCGCGGGAGGCGTTCGAGCGTGACCTTGGCGAAGATCATCCCGCTGTCGTTCGTGATGATCGCCGGACCACAGATCCTGAGCGCGATCTTCCTGGCGACCAGCGAGGACTGGCGCGGCAACTCGGCCGCGTTGGTTGCCGGCGCGGCGGTCTCCATCACGGCGATCGTCACCCTGGCGTTCTTCCTGAGCGACGGCGCATCCAAGCAGGGGGCATCCGGCAACGCGCTCGACATCATCTTCATGGTGCTCCTCGTTGCCGCCGGTATCCACACGTTCCTGACGCGCAAGACGTCCAAACCGCCGAAATGGATGGGGAAACTGGAGGAGGAGAAGCCAAAGGGCGCCTTCAAGCTCGGGTTCTTGCTCCTTGGCGTGTTCCCGACTGACATCCTCACCTCGTTCGCCGTCGGCGGCTCTGTTGCCGCGCACCATGACTCCTGGTTCGGGGTGCTGCCGTTCGTGCTGCTGACGCTGCTCTTCCTCGCCCTCCCATCGCTGTGTGTGCTGCTGCTCGGCGAAAAGGCCAAGAAGGCGCTGCCCAAGGTCAGGGACTGGATGAACAACAACTCGTGGATCGTCAGCGAGTGCGTCATCGGCCTGTTCGTTGTCATCACCGCGAGCAGCCTCTGAGCAGCTGGCAGGGTTCATGGGAGCGATCTTCGGACTGGCGGTCTGGGCGGCGATCTACCCAACGCTGCTGGCGTGTGTCGTCGTGATCCTGCTGCTGCCACGGCCCGAGCGCCTGCTCGTCGGCTTCTGGCTCGGCGCGATGGCGATGAGTCTCACCTGCGGGCTGATCGTCGTGTTCGCGCTCGGCGGCTCGTCCGGCGCGACGACCACGACGAAACACACGATCAGCCCGATCGCCGAGATCACCCTCGGCGCGATCCTCCTGCTGCTCGCCCTCGTGTTCTTCAGCGGACGTAACCAGCGCTACAACGCACGGATGGAGCGCCGGCATGAGAAGGAGGCCAAGAAGCCGCCCTCGAAGATGATGCAGGTTCTGCGGCGTGGCACGCCCCGCACGACCTTCGTCGTCGGTGCCCTCATCATCGGCACACCGGGGGTCAGCTACCTGACCGCAATGGACCTGCTGGCCCGACAGCATGTATCGACCCTCCTCGCGTTGCTCGTGGTGCTCGCCTGGAACGTCATCATGCTGCTCCTGCTGGAGGTCCCGATCGTCGCCTACGCCTTCGAACCGGCGGGCACCGCCACAGCGGTCACACGGTTCAAGAACTGGCTGACCCGTGACGAGAGCCGGATCGCGTACTGGTGCGCACTGATCGCCGGAGCTGCCCTGCTCGCCATCGGCGTCATTCACCTCGTGAGCTGACGAGAACCCCCGCGCGGTTATCGCGGCTCGCCGGGTTTGACTCGGGCGAAGGCCTCGAACGAAATATCAGCCATTTAGGCCGATGACAGACCGACGGTCCAGGACGTACCGTCAGCGGACCATTACCAATCAGTCGGACACCGATAGCACGAACCAGTTGCACGAGACGGCTTCCCTGACGCCGGCCGAGACGCGCGTCCTGGCCCTCCTTCCCACGTATCGAACGCTCGCTGCGATCGGTACCGAGCTCGGTATCGGCCGTCCGACCGTCAAGACGCATGTCGAGAACATCTATAAGAAACTCGGGGCCACCACACGAGCCGAGGCAGTGACGCTCGCTGAAAGCGTCGGTCTCCTGCCCCCTTCCGTGACCGATGGTCACCCACAGTCCTTCACTTCCAGTTGACAGAAATGCCGATTCAAGGACATCCAGATCTCTCGACTCACGACCTGCCGCGGGCTCAGCGTCTGTTGATGCTCGAGTTCGGTTCGCCCGATCAGTTCGACGATCCCAAGCTCGAATACCGCCGGTTGTTCTCGGAGCTGCTGGGGACGTTCATGCTTGTGCTTGTCGCCGCTGGCGGCGGGATCCTCCATGCCAAGGGGCAGATCAGCCTCGCGGCCGCAGTGGTCGCCCGCGGGTTGATGGTGCTGGCGATCATCCTCTTCATGGGCGCCGGGTACATCATCATGCAGCTCCTGCGGCGCGACGCTGGCATGCCTGTTTCTGCTCGCCGTGTTCGGCAACGTCGAGCACCTCGGCGCGACGCTCCCCGGACCCGGCTACAAGGACTGGCAGGCGTTTCTGATGGAGATCGTGCTCACCGGCGCGCTGCTCAGCGTAATCCTCGGTACCGCCTCGGCTCGGGGTGGTCGGCGCGTTCGGGGTCGGTGGCTATATCGCCCTGGCGGGCCTGTGGTCAGCACCGGTGAGCGGCACCTCGATGAACCCGGCGCGCTCATTCGGCCCGGCGCTGGTCAGCGGCGACTGGACGGCGTACTGGGTATACGTCGCCGGACCGCTGATCGGCGCGGCGATCGCGGTCGGGTGCGCGATCATCCTCCGCGGCCGGGTGGCGATCCGATCTCCCGCGCGGCCGGCTCCGGCGTCCTCACACCCGGGGAACTCGCGGCGAAGGCAAAGCTCACGAAGAAGCTCGACGAGGGCCAGGTCGCGCCGCCCGGCCTCGATCAGACGACCCCGTCCGCGGTCGCCCCGGACGCCCGCTCATGAGTCCGATGACTGAGAAAACGCTGGATCGCATCCGTGACGAGGTTCCGGGAAGCGTTGCCGCGCGCGTACGATCAGCTGCCCATTGCGACCGGCGTCTCGCGCCTGCGGATCGTCTGCGCCCCGATGGGAGGGGGCTGGAGAGGGGTGGGGTGTCGTGCTGAATCGGCGGTTGGCAGCAGTCGTGTCGATTGTTTTGTTCACGGCGGCGGTTGTCTTGGCCGTGGTCGTCGCCGTGCAGAGATTTCCGCGTGGTCTGTCGGTCCTCGCCTGTGTGGTGGTTGCGTTCGCGGCCGCGTGGTGGGCGTTGGTGCGCCGCGGCTTCGCGCGCGTCGTCGGTGCGGTGATCGCCGTCGTGTTGCTGGTTGGTGCGGTGGTCCTCGTGGTGCTCGAGGGCTGGGTGCTGGAGGACGCGTTGATCTTGGCGGCGCTGGCGGTTTCGGTCGCGACGGCGAGCCGGGCGTTCGCCGTGGACGCGCAGCTCCCGGCCGGGTCGCCGCTGAAGCGGCCGGTGTTGTTCTATAACCCGAAGTCGGGTGGCGGCAAGGCGGAGCGTTTCCACGTCGCCGATGAAGCTCGCGCTCGCGGCGTTGAGCCGGTCGAGCTGCACCTCGGGGATGACCTCGCCAAGCTGGTGCGCGACGCGATCGCGGGCGGCGCCGACGCTGTCGGCGTGGCCGGTGGGGACGGCACGCAGGCGATCGTCGCCGCGATCGCTGCGGAGCGTCGACTGCCGTATGTGTGCGTGCCGGCGGGGACGCGTAACCATTTCGCGCTTGACCTCGGTGTTGATCGCGACGACGTCGTCGGTGCGCTCGACGCGTTCACGAACGGTCGTGAGCGGGTCGTGGATCTCGCCGAGGTCAACGGTCGCGTGTTCGTGAACAACGTGTCGCTTGGCGTGTACGCCGAAGCGGTGCAGAGCGCCGGCTACCGAGACGCGAAGCTTCGAACGCTCGCCGACACGGTGCCGACCGTGCTCGGTCCACATGGCGAGGGGCTCGACCTGTGCTTCACCGGCGCCGACGGTCACGAGCACAAGACCGGAGCGGTCGTGATGGTCTCCAACGACCCGTACCGGCTCGGCCGGGTGCTCGGGTCGGGCACGCGCCCGCGGCTCGACCGGGGAGCGCTCGGCATCACGGTGGCTGGTGAAGACGGAGCCGGCGGTGCGCACAAGCCCGTCGAGGAGTGGTCCGCACCGTCGTTCGAGGTCCGCTCCGACGGACCGGTCGCGGCCGGGATCGACGGCGAGGCGGCGAAGCTCGACCCCCCGCTTCTGTTTCGCTCGAGGCCGCAGGCTCTCCGTGTGCGAATCGCTCCCCAGCATCCTGGCGCCTCGCCGTCAGCCGCGATGCCCGAGGGTCTGTGGGACGCGGTGCGCGCCGTCGTGGGCATCGCGATCCACGGGTCCCCGAACCCTGGGCAGATGGCGAGGTCTGATGAGGCCCGGGTTCGATGATGCACGGCACAGCCGTAACGCGCCTGACGGCGAGCCCGTTGGTCAAGCGTCTGCTGTGGTCCGGACTGCAAGCCGGGATCGGTGCGCTCGCGAGCCAGGCTTCCGCGCGTCTCGCCCGCTGGATCTGGATGCGCGTCTTCGGCGAAACGCCGCCCGACCACTGACCCGGAGGGCGAGCAGCCGCCCGCCGAGCAGCCGCCACACGCGGCCGTGTAATGACTTCCACGAGGATTCACGATGACCAACCCTGAACCCGACACCCCTGGCGACGCTGGCATTCCGGTTGACACTGGTCCCGCGGCGGACGAGGCTGCCGCGGCTCCCCCGGGCCCCCCTGAAGCCGCTGGAACCAGCTCGCAACCGACCTCCGGCGCTGCGCGCGTTGCCCGGAAGGTTCATCGGTTCCTGGTTCCGGGGCTGCTGGTGCTGGCGACGGTGATCGGGATCGCCGCGACGTTCGCGATCTGGGTCAATCGCCAAGCGCTGAATACGTCGAACTGGTCTTCGACGAGCGGCAGGATCCTTCAGGACGAGAAGGTCCAGACCGCGCTCAGCGCCTACTTGGTGCACGAACTGTTCACCAATGTGAACGTGTCCGCCGAGTTGCAGACGGTCCTGCCCAAGCAGCTGCAGGCGCTGTCTGGTCCGGCCGCGGCCGGGTTGCAACAGCTCGCAGGCCAGCTCGCCCCGAGGGTCCTCGCGACCCCACAGGTGCAGAGCGCCTGGGTTCAGGCCAACATCGCCGCGCACCGAGAGCTGCTGCGGGTGCTCAACGGTGGCGGGCCGGTCGTCTCGACCCGGTCAGGGGTCGTGAGCCTGAACCTGCATACGCTCGTCAGCCAGCTTGCCGCAACGGTCGGCCTGTCAAGCCAGCTCGCTGCGGTCCGGTCAAAGCTCCAGGGCTCGACCGGTGCGACCGTCCGAGCGGCGGCTCAGAACAAGCTCGGCGTCACGCTGCCGCCCGCCAGCGGCCAGTTGGTGATCATGCGCTCGAACGAGCTGAAGACCGCGCAGGACATCGCCAATGCCGTCAAGAGCCTGGCGATCGTGCTGCCGGCGCTCGCTATCGGGCTGTTCGCGCTGGCGGTCTACCTCGCGCGAGGACGCCGCCGGCGGACGCTGCGAACGACCGGCTGGTGCTTCGTGCTGATCGGAGCAGCGCTGCTGTTGATCCGCAGAGTCGCGGGCGACGCGGTCGTGAACGGCCTGGTCACGATCCCGTCAAACAGACCTGCGGCGCACCAGGTCTGGAACATCGGCACCTCGCTACTGCGCGACATCGCCGTCGCGATGATCGCGTACGGGCTCGTGATCGTCGCCTCGGCGTGGCTCGCCGGCCCGACCCGACCTGCGACCGAGATCCGCAAGGCCCTGGCCCCGTCACTGCGCGACAGTCCCGCGGTCGCCTACGCCAGTGTCGGCGGCGCACTGGTCCTGCTCGTGCTGATCGGTCCGACCCCGGCATTCCGGAACATCGTCTGGATCCTGGTGTTCGCCGTCCTGCTCGCGTACGGCGTCACGGTGCTCAGACGCCAGACCGCGGTCGAGTTCGCCGGAATCCAGCACGGCCACGCGCTGCGTGACCTCCGAGACCAGCGAGCCAGGGCCCACGCCCGCAAGACCGCACCCCCATCACCTCCGACGATCGCTGGATCCGCCGCCAGCAACACCCCGCCTGCAGCCACCAGCGGGCGCGTCGAGACGCTCGAGCGACTGGCCGCGCTGAGAGCCAACGGCACGATCACCGACGAGGAGTTCACAGCCGAGAAGGCACACGTCATGAACAACGGCACCTGACCGAGAGGAGGCGAAGACGATGGCGACGACTGCACAGAACGCAGAGGCCGCGGTGCCGCGGAGGACGGGTCCGACGGCGAGGAAGACAGAACCGACCGCGGCGGTGCCACATCTGTCGGTGCCGGAACGGGTGGCGCGCGGTAAGGCGGCGCGCAAGGAGGTCCCGCGCGCGGGTCATGGGTTATTCGAGCCACTCTCGACTCGGGCTGATCCGGTCGAATTGCTGGAGCGTCAGGCCAAGACGCGGGTGCCGGAGTTGGTGCCGATCCGCTATGGGCGGATGCTGGTCTCTCCGTTCGCGTTCTATCGCGGGGCGGCGATGATCATGGCGCATGATCTCGCCGCGACGCCGCGGTCGGGGCTCATGGTGCAGTGCTGCGGGGACGCGCATCTGTCGAACTTCGGGGTGTTCGCCTCGCCCGAGCGGGCGCTGGTGTTCGACGTCAACGATTTCGATGAGACTCTTCCCGGGCCGTGGGAATGGGATGTCAAGCGCTTGGCGGTGAGCTTGTTGATCGCGGCTCGCGACAACGGCTTTCCCGCCAAGGAGCAGGACCGGATCGTGCTTGACACCGTGGGCCGGTACCGCACCGCGATGGCGCAGTTCGCCGGGATGAAGCAGCTCGAGGTCTGGTACGCACACCTGGATGTCGATAGCACCCTCCAGGAATACGGCTCGCAGTTCAAGCCCAAGCTGGTGAAGCGCACCGACAAGCAGCTCGCTAAGGCTCGTACCAAGGACAGCATGACCGCGTTCTCGAAGCTGACCCACGTCGTCGACGGGAAGGTACGGATTGTCGACGAGTCGCCGCTGATCGTGCCGATCGCCCAGCTCGCCGCAGGTCGCGAGCTCGACGAGATCGTCGAGTCGCTTCATCAACTACTGCGTGATTATCGTGGGACGCTCGAGTTCGACCGCCGGGTACTGCTCGAGGCGTTTGAGTTGACCGATCTCGCCCGCAAGGTGGTCGGGGTCGGGAGCGTCGGCACGCGCGCGTACATCGCGCTGATGCTCGGCCGCGACGGCCAGGACCCGCTGTTCCTGCAGATGAAGGAGGCCGAAGCGTCCGTGCTCGAGGAATTCCTCGGCCCCAGCGAGTTCTCAAACCACGGAGAGCGGGTGGTCGTCGGGCAGCGACTGATGCAAGCCGTCAGCGACATCTTCCTCGGCTGGCTGCACGTCAAGTCAGGACTCGACGACAAGCCCCGCGACTTCTACGTCCGCCAACTGAAGGACTGGAAGGGCTCCGCCGAGATCGAGCAGATGATCCCCAAAGGCATGGCCGCCTACGGCAAGCTCTGCGGCTGGACGCTCGCCCGCGCGCACGCCCGCAGCGGCGACCGGATCGCGATCGCAGCCTACCTCGGCAACAGCGACAGCTTCGACCGCGCGATCGTCGAATTCTCCAAGGCCTACGCCGACCAAAACGAACGCGATTTCCTAGAGCTCACCGAGGCTGTGAACTCCGGCAAAGTCAAAGCCCAACCAGGCCTCTGACACAAAGTTCCAAAGGGGACACGACGGTGAGCGACGGTAAGACACCGAACCGCAGGTCACGCGCCGCACGCCCGCTGTCGGCGATGGGGAGCCTTGCCGCGGCCTCGTTGAAGCCGCTGCGCGAGGGCGCGACGGAGGTGGTGCTCGACAGCCAGTTCTTCCAAAGCCTGCTCGCGGACGCGCTGGACAGCGAGCAGGTTCAGACCGCGCTCACGAGAGCGCTCGAGACCGAAGGCGCCGAGCATGTGGTCGACACACTCTTCGAGAGCGGGCTCGTCGACGAGTTCGTCGACGGTCTCGTCGAGAACGGCACCGTGTGGATGCTGATCAACGCGATGCTTGTGAGCGACGGAGCGGAGCAGCTGGCAGGCAGCGACGCGCTCTGGGGTCTCATCGACAAAGCGCTCGAGAGCGAGAACGCCGACCGGCTGGTGGCGAAGCTGCTGGACAGCGGGTTGGCGGACGGCTTCGTCGACCGCCTGCTCACGAGCAAGGCGCTGTGGCGCCTCGTCGACGAGATCGCGGCCAGTCCAGCCGTCACGGCGGCGGTGACGCAGCAGAGCCTTGGGTTTGCGGATCAGGTCGGGGGTGAGTTGCGCGCTCGCGCACGCCGTGCCGACGACTGGATTCTGCAGAAGGCTCGCGGCGATGGGAACGGCCACCGGCCCTCGGCGCCGGCGACCACGTCCGCGCCGCCGGGGGAAGCGGAGGTGCAAGCAGCATCCCGGTCCGCCCTACATCCGGTCGGTCCCGCAGCCACCGCCGTCGTGGCCGGGACGACGCCGGGCGCGGACACCGGCGAGACCGAGCGGCGCTACACCGGAATTGTCGCGCGAACGCTCGCGTTCACGTTGGACGCGGTTCTGATCGTCATCCCGGCGTTCATCGTGGAGATCGGCGGCAGCCTGATCGTCACCGTGGCCCACCTGCCGAGCAACTGGAAGAGCACGATGGTGGCGGTGGGGGCCCTCGCGTTCGTCCTCTGGGCGATGCTGTACTTCGTCGTGTTCTGGTGGACGACTGGTCAGACACCCGGCGCCCGGATCATGGAGTTCCGGGTCCTGCCAGACGAGGGAGACAAGCTCACACCATGGCGAGCAGTGGTCCGAGCGGTCGGGCTCGTCCTGGCCGCGATTCCGCTGTTCGCCGGGTACCTGCCGGTCGCGTTCGGTCGCAAACGCCGAGGCCTACAGGACTACCTCGCCCGGACACACGTCATCGATGCACCGCAGCTATCGGTGGCCGAGACCCGACTGGTCGCGGCGAACGCCGCACAGGCAAAAGCGCGGCTCGTGGTCGGCTCACCTCGATCGCGCGATGCGACCAGTCCCGAGGACGCTCAACCCCCGGGCGAGCCAGACCAGGGCGCTCCCTCGGCGCACCAGAACGCCGATCCGAGCGGGCCTCACCACCACCGATGAGCAGAAGCCGGCTGGGCCAAGCCAGATGTCGGCGCAGGCCCGCGAGGTCGATGCCCATCGAGTCGCTGAGCAGCAGAAACACGAGCGCGAGCTCGACGAACCGCTCCGCGGCGATGCCGTCCACGTGGATGTTCACCAGCTTGAGAGCGGACGTTCCGACGGCGAGCCCGGCCGTGAACATCATGGCCGATGCGATGCCTCGCGCATCGAGCGGTTTGGAGACCGCGCCGGATCACGGCGATCGTGATAAGGGCAACGATCATGCGTGGTCCGCCAGCCGCTCCAAGGCGTCGACCACGAATCTCTGGTACGACTCTGCGACGCCTTGGCCTGGTCCGATACGCGGCCGAGCATGCTCGAGGCTCAGTCGGCCAACGGAGCGTCCCCGCTTCGAACGGGGTGGGGGTGGCGAGCGTCAACGTCCGCGGGGCTTATCGGGTTCGCCTTGTCGGAGTCGCTGCGTGTCGTCGTCGACTCCTGATCGGACAGGCGCTTACGAGTGCGACCACCTACGCGCGGGCGGACGGCGATGTTGTGAACGTTGCCTTGGGCATTTGTGTCGATCACCGCGGTGGCGAGGACAGCTGGGGTCTTGAGCTTCGGGCAGCGCACATGGACCGCCGTCCGACCACGAAGCCGAGCGCGAAGGCGCTAATCGCGGCGAGCTCGATGGGGTTCTCGCGAGCCTTGTGGCCGGCGTGCTGCACGGCCGACACGAGGCTCTCCGGCGAGGTCTCCCTCGCCTTCGCGAGCAGGTCGTCCTTCCTGCCGAGGAGGTCGTCCTTCTTCTTCTGACAGCTGCCTGGCCAGCTCGCCCACTGACGCGTGGGCGGGCGGCCCATTTTGGGTCTCCGCGTCATTGGTCATCGTTCAACCCTCCCATCAGGTGACCTCATGAGTCACTCGGCCAGCACAATCCGCGGAGGGGGACATGCCGCGCGCTCCCAGACGCCCTGGTGGGGATTGCGCGACACGGCCATTACACACGTTGTCTTGTAGAGCCGATTAGGCTAATTGGAAATCGTGCGGTAACGGTACGACACGAGCGATCAATCCCTCATCGGCCAATAAGGCCGAATCTTCTTCGGGCGAACGTTCGCGCTCAAATCGACCGCGAATCGCCCGGGCGCGCGCCGGTGTTCGACGTCAACGATTTCGAGGAGACGCTCCGCCATGGGAATGGGACCTGCGAAGGCCTCGTGGTGACTGGACACGTGCCGATCGCCTCGCGTGCGGCGGCTCGGCGGGTCGCGGCTTCATCCGATCCGGATAATGCCCGGCGGGCGCGCGGACATCACGCTCGTCAGGGAAATCCGGATGACCTCAATCGCTGCGCAACCACGCGATATCCCCTCGATGAGCGAAGGTCGCGCGCGATACGCGGTGCTGCTGGCCGCGCTCGTGGCGGCCTTCGTCATCCAGGGCGTGGCCGAACCGCGGCATGGGAGCAGGTGCTCGTCTCCGGTCTGTCGGCCGTGACGCTCCTCCGCGCCTTCCGGGCGGCGAGGGTTCGCCCGGTCGTCATGCGCTCGGCGGTGGCGGTGGCGGTCGCCGTGGTCGCGATCAGCGCCGCCGGCGCGGCCACGGGTCACATCGACAACGCCACCAGCCGGATTGCCGACATGCTCTTGGTGACCCTCGCGCCACCAGCAATCGTGGTGGGCGTCGTGCGCACCCTGCGAGCCCGCAACCTGGATCTGGAACCTTACGCCGGGTAAGAGCCGAGCGTCGCTCGACTCGAGCGAAAACCCTCTTGCCCAGATACCAGCCATATAGGCCGATGACGGACCGATAGCCGGCGACGTACGGTCAGGGCACCATCGCCAGCCAGCTGTAGGAGCCACGATGAAACAGTCCCGCACGAGGGTTTCGCTGACGTCCGCGGAGGCCCGGGTCCTCTCGCTCCTTCCCACATATCGAACGCTCGCCGCGATTGGCACCGAACTTGGGATCGGCCGTCCGACCGTCAAGACGCACGTCGAGAACATCTACAAGAAGCTCGGCGCCACCAACCGAGCCGAGGCTGTGCAGCTGGCTGAGAGCGCCAACCTCCTGCCTCCGCCCGTGACGACCGGCGGAGGGTGAGCGAATGATCTGGCGACCCGCGTCCTGCCGATCGCCAGTACTCCCTTATAGATCGAGAGTGATCGGCTGGACCTGTCGGCATCAGCTGCTTGCAGCGTCGCCAAGGCAGCTAACGAACGACAGACTCGAGGTCTGGAGCGGTCGACGCAAAATGAGGCGGAGCCCCCGACCCAAGCTAGCGATCACACTGGACTTCCCGCGGCGACTGAAGGCCGCGCTCCTGCGCCGACCATCCCCGAGCCGGGCTAGCGATCGCTACGAACAGCCGGTTCCATCGGCAAGTCGCTGAGCGTGCGCAGGCTCAATGCGACAACGAGCGGGCGCCGCGAGAGCCAACACTCCGCCTCGTCCTCCGACTCCACCAGCAATTGGTTCATCGTCCCGGCCGTCATCAGACGCGCGCTCCCGGCCAGCCTCACCCACTCATCAAGCAGCGCCACCCACGCCGCCTTCAACCGCTCAGCATCCCCATAAACCTGCAGCAGTGCCCGGTTCGCGTCTGCGGCGCTCATGTCCGCGACCCTCACGACAGCGCCTGCACCGTCGACATACGTTCTGTCCTGCTCCAGCAGCCTCGCGTCCGACACGACTCGCTCATTATCGACCAGCCTCGCATCGAACATGACCCCAGATCGAGTGGGACAGGGATCGTTCGCGCGGCGCTCCGCGCCGGGGTCGGCGTCGGGGCCGGACTCGCCCGTGCGCCCGACGCGCAGGAGCTCCCTGACCTTGGCCGCGCGGATTCGCCGGGGCTTGAGCGCCTCATGGTCGCCTGCTGCCTGAGGATCAGCTGCGAGGTCGCCACCGGGTCGGCGTCGTCCGTGGCTGGCTTCTCCTCTGTCGAGACGGGCGGCCCATGGCGTGGCTGCGGCCGCGTGACCGCTCGACTCAGAAGCCGAATGTGGCCGAGGTCCTCACGCGTGTGCTCTCCTCGCATCATCGGCATGGGCACTTGAGTGGGTGCAAGCGCTCGCGCGCTTCGCCTCGGTCCCGAGTTTGACCGTGAGCTCCAGCTCGCAGGCTGCGTGTTCCTCCTCTGTCAGGGCGGAGATGTACTTGCGGTACCGGGCGGCACACTGGCGACCGTCGGCCGCCAGCCATTCGTTCCACGTGCGCCTCACCTTCTGGGCGCACAGCCGCCAAGCCTGCCATTGCCGGGGTTGCTGCTCGACCGCCTCCTCGCCGGTCAGATCGATCCGCTGCGAGACGCCACGACGACTCCTATGCCGTTTTCCTCGCGCAAAGAACATGGCGCCTCGGATGGCACCCTTGGATAGCACGCTGACAGGCCTGTCCGCCAGGGCGACCTATCCCCGGGCGGCGGGCCGCACCGCCTCGTCCTGAGCGCTGAGCAGCTGGTGGCAGGCCCATGCGTATCGGGGGGCGTTTGCGGGGATCGATGGGTGGGCGAGGTGGT
>DATKOY010000129.1:0-30789 GCA_035524415.1 Solirubrobacteraceae bacterium
TGGCTGGTTGCGTCCGGGTCCGGGCACGTGATTGCTCCTCGATCGCTTGCTGATGAGGGTCGCATCCGGATCGGTCGGAAACGCGCTTCTGGGAGGCGATTCCGTCCGCCCTGACAGGGATGATTTACCTGCAAATGGGATGGTTCCTGATCGATCTTGGAGGTGTGTGTGCTGACGCTTTTGGCGGACGGTGCGGAGTCGTTGTGGGACGAGATCCTGCCGGCGGAGGTCAAGGCGTTGCCCGACGATCTCGCCAAGCTCGACGAGCTGCTCTGCGATCCGGCGCGGTTGGCGCCGATCGCGGTGCGCTGGGAGCGAGAGCTGACCGAGGCGAGCCGTCATTCGCCGCGGGGGCGGCCGTCGATCGCGATGGAGAGTTATGTGCGGTTGATGGTGATCAAGCACCGCTGCGGGTGGGGGTACGAGACATTGATGCGGGAGGTCTCAGACTCGATCCACCTGCGCCGGTTCTGCCGGTTTGGACTCTCGCAGCGGCTGCCGGACGAGTCGAAGGCCGAGGTGCTGGAGCTCACCAAAGAGGCCGGCGCGATGTGGAGAAACGTCGAACGCGGCGCGGACCTCTTCACGTTGTGCATGCGCGGGCGTCCCGTCACCGATCAAGCGAGGTCGCGCCTATGACCACCACTTGCGCTCGCGCGCGCGGTCGGTCCGGCCGGTCTGGTCGAGCGCATCGAGCGTCGCCATGTCCTCGTCGGAGAGGCTGAAGTCGAAGATCTGAGCGTTCTCCTCGATCCGCTCGCGGTGGGTCGACTTCGGCAGCACGACCGTGTCCCGCTGGAGGCACCAGCGCAGCAGCACCTGAGCGGGCGTCCGGCCGAGCCGCTGCGCGATCGATGCGACCGTGCGCTCGCCGAGATGCCGGCCGGTGCCGAGCGGGCTGTAGGCCTCGAGCACGACGCCGCGCTCGGCGCATGCATCGCGCAGCGCCCGGCGATACTCGAGCGGGCTGAACTGCACCTGGTTGATGACCGGAGCCATGGAGGCGACGCGCATCACCTGGTCCAGCTCCTGGACGCTGAAGTTCGAGACGCCGATCGAGCGCGCGCGACCGTGCTCGCGCGCCTGCTCCATCCCCGGCCAGGCCCAGGTTGACCCACGCTGCGGCCAGTGGATGATGTAGAGGTCGACCTGGTCGATCCCAAGACGGCGGAGGCTTCCCTCAATCTCGGCCGCGGGGTCCTTCCGCGCCGGATAGAACTTCGTCGTGATGAACACGTCCTCGCGCGCGACGCCGCTGTCGCGCAGGGCCCGCCCGACGCTCTCCTCGTTTCCGTAGGCCTGCGCGGTGTCGATGTGGCGGTAGCCGAACTCGAGCGCCCAGCGCACCGCGCGCTCGCACTCGGGCCCGTTTGGTACCTGCCACACCCCGAGGCCGAGCACCGGGATCCGCGATCCGTCTGCAAGCTGCTTGACCTGCCCTCGTTGTGGCTCGGTTTTCTCCGTCATCCTGTTCCTCCTGTTCACGTCATGGACTATTGACCTCACGTGCAGTGGGTAGACGTATCGTTCCCCACGCCAAGCCAAAGTCACAGCGAGGAGGCCAGATGGGTTTCGACCAGTACCACGAGCCACCCCAGGAGCTGCCGTCGGCGACGCGCACGTTTGCTCGCCTGTGCGCGTCGCTCACCGAGGAGGCCGAGGCGATCGGGTGGTACGAGCAGCGGCTGGCGGTTGAGACCGATGCGGATGCCGCAGCGGTGATGCGCGACGCGCAGGGCGAGGAGTTCAAGCACTTCTCGATGGATCTCGAGCTGCTGCTGCGCCGCACGCCGGACTGGCGCAAGATCGCGGAGGGCGTCCTGTTCCAGCCGGGCGATGTCGTCGAGCGCGGCGAAGCAGCGGAGGCCGAGGTGCTCGAGGACGGCGGTGGAGCTTCTGAGGGGCGCGCCGAGGACGGCTCGCTCGGCATCGGCAGCCTGAGGGGGGTGTCGCGATGAACCATCTTCTCCGCTCACTCGCGCCGATCAGCGACGCCACATGGAAGGTGCTCGACGATGAAGCGCGGGAGCGTCTCGAGCCGGCGCTCGCGGCGCGCAAGGTGATCGATTTCTCCGGTCCACACGGGTGGGACCATTCCGCGACGAACCTCGGCCGCACGAGTCCGTTGGCCTCGGCCCCATGCGACGGCGTCACCGGGCTGCAGCGGCGCGCGCTCCCACTCGTGGAGGTCCGCGCCGAGTTCGAACTCTCGCTGGCGGAGCTTCGCGACGCTGACCGGGGCGCGGCGGACGCGGACCTCGCGCCGCTCGACACGGCTGCGCATCAGATCGCGGTCGCGGAGAACGTGGCGGTCTTCCACGGCTGGCACGGCGCGATCACCGGAATCGGCGACGCCTCGCCGCATGACCAGATCCCGCTCGGCGAGAGCACGGACGAGTATCGGCGACCTGTCGCGGCGGCCGTCGAGCGGCTCCTGCACAACGGCATCAAGGGGCCGTATGCGCTGGCACTCGGGGGGGAGCAGTATCAGCGCGTCGTGCAGACAGCCGAGCACGGCGGCTATCCGCTGCTCGAGCACCTGCGCAAGATCCTCGAGGGTCCGATCGTGTGGGCTCCCGGCGTCAAGGGCGCGGTCGTGGTCAGTCTGCGCGGCGGCGACTTCCTCTTCGAGTCCGGCCAAGATCTGTCACTGGGGTACACGAGTCACACCGGCGAGGTGGTGCAGCTGTACGTCGAGGAGAGTTTCAGCTTCCATGTCGCGACGCCTGAGGCGGCTGTCGTCCTGACCGCATAGCCTTCGTTCGCCGGCCACGGTGCCTATGCGATGCTGTGGCACCGTGGCACGCGACATGCTCCGCACAGGGATGCGACGACGGCGGATCGCGGCGGCGATCGCCGTCGTGCTGCCCGTGTTGCTCGCGGCCGCGATCGCCGGTTGCGCAAGCAGTACGAGCAGTGGTTCCGCGAGCGGCAGCGGTTCCTCGAGCGCAAGCGGCAAGCCCGACCTCGTCGTGTCGGCAGCGGCTTCCCTGAAAGCGGCCTTCACGAACTACGCCAAGCAGTTCTCGGCCGCGAGCCCGCGGTTCTCGTTTGCGGGCTCGGACGTGCTTGCTGCGCAGATCGAGCAGGGCCTGAAGCCCGACGTGTTCGCGTCCGCGAACACGAAGCTCCCGGACATGCTCTACGCGAAGGGGATGATCGAGAAGCCGGTCGTGTTCGCGGCGAACAAGCTCGTGCTTGCCGTGGCGGCGGGGTCGACCAAGGTCAGGAGCCTTGCTGACGTCGAGAAGCCGGGCGTCACGCTGGCGATCGGCTCCGCGACCGTGCCGATCGGGACGTACACCCGGACCGTGCTTGCGAAGCTCGGTCCCGCGCTCAGCGCGAAGATCATGGCCAACGTGCGGACGGAGGAGCCCGACGTCAGCGGCATCGTCGGGAAGCTGACGCAGGGCGCGGTCGACGCCGGGTTCACATACATCACCGACGTCAAGGCCGCGGGCGGAAAGCTGACGGCGATCGCGCTTCCCGCGTCGCTGCAGCCGGTTGCGGCCTATGGCGTCGCGGTCGTGACGGGGGCGGCGCATCCGACCCAGGCACAGCAGTTCATCACGGGGCTGCTGAACGGCCAGGGTCGCACGGATCTCCTCCAGGCCGGGTTCCTGCCGCCCCCGACACAGTGAACGCGCGGCGGTGGTTCCCGGTGCTGCTGGGGGCCGCGTTGACGGTCGTGCTCACGTTCCTCGTCCTGCCGGTCGTCGCGATCTTCACGAACACGCCGCCGTCGGAGTTGATCTCGAGCCTCGGCGATCCGGTCGCCACTGACGCGCTCAAGCTCTCGCTCGAGACGACCACGATCGCGATGGCACTGATCGTCCTCGTCGGGACGCCGGCCGCGTACTTCCTGGCGACGCGTTCGTTCCGGGGCCGCGCGGTCGCGATCACGCTGATCGAGCTGCCGCTCGTGCTCCCGCCGGCGGTCGCCGGGATCGCGCTGCTCGCCGCGCTGGGGCCGGAGGGGATCCTCGGCGGCGTGTTCTGGAACTCACTCGCGCTCCAGACCTCGGCCGTCGTCGTCGCGCTGACGTTCGTCGCCGCGCCGTTCTACATCCGCCAGGCGCAGACAGCATTCCAGGCCGTCGACCGCTCGTTGCTGGATGCCTCGCGCACGCTCGGATCCGGCGAAGGGCTCACGTTCCTGCGCGTTGCGATCCCCGTCGCCGTGCCCGGACTCGCGGCCGGGCTCGCGCTTGCCTGGGGCCGCGCCCTTGGAGAATTCGGGGCGACGCTGATGTTCGCCGGCAACTTCCAGGGGATCACGCAGACCGCGCCGCTCGCAATCTACGACCAGTTCGCAACCGATTTCCCCGCGGCTCTCGGGCTGTCGGCCGTGCTCGTCGCTGCCTCGGCAGCCCTGCTGCTCGTCGTCAAGCTGATTCCCGGGTCGACCACGCTCGGCGGTGCTTGAGGCCCGGCTCGAGCACGCGGTCGGCAGCATCGTCCTGCGGCTCGCGTTCGAGGTGCAGCCGGGCCGCTGCCTCGCGCTCGCGGGGCCGAGCGGCGCCGGCAAGACCACGGTGCTGCGGATTCTCGCGGGGACCGTCGCGCCCGACAACGCGCGCGTGGTCAACGGCGGCCAGGTGTGGGTCGACACCGCCGCGCGCATCTGGCGCGCCCCCGAGCAGCGGCGCTGCGGCTACGTCTTTCAGGACTACGCGCTGTTCCCTCATCTGAGCGCGTGGCGCAACGTCGCCTACGGGCTGCGCTCGCTCGGACGCGCCGAGCGGCGCGCCCGCGCGCTTGAGTTGCTCGACCGGTTCGGACTGTCGGAGCGAGCAGATGCGCGCCCGGCAGTGCTGTCGGGCGGCGAGCAGCAGCGCGTCGCGCTCGCCCGCGCGCTCGCACCCGAGCCAGACGTGCTGCTGCTCGACGAGCCGCTGAGCGCACTCGATGCGCGCACGCGCGCCAGCGCCGGCCGCGAACTGAGCGCGGTCCTCCACTCGCTCGCGATCCCGACCGTGCTGGTCTCGCACGACTTCAACGAGGCGGCGTTGCTCGGCGACGAAATCGGCGTGATCGACGGCGGCGAGATCATCCAGCGCGGGACCGCGTCCGCACTCGCGGCGGCGCCCGCGACCGCGTTCGTCGCGGACTTCACCGGGGCGGTCGTGCTGACCGGGACAGCGCGCGCGGGTCGCGACCAGCTGACGGTCGTCGACCTCGACGGCGGCGGGGTTGCGAGCACGACGGACCGCGGCACCGGCCGCGTCGCGCTCAGTGTGTACCCGTGGGAGATCACGATCCGCCACGCGCCGGCGCACGACGAGGAGTCCGCCCAGAACCACCTGAGCGCGCGCGTGCTGTCGGTCACGACGGTCGGCAACCGCGTCCGGGTCGGCCTCGCGGCCGGCCAGCCGCTTGTCGCTGAGGTGACGGGCAAGGCCGCCGAGGATCTCCAGCTCGCCGTCGGGAGCGAGGTGGTCGCCTCGTGGAAGGCGACCGCGACTCGGATGGTCCCGCTCTAGGCTCTGGGTCCGTGTGGCCTGTGGGTGCGGTTCGTGCCGCTGTCGGCTGGCGCCGAGTAGGGGCCTTCGGCCCGGCCCAGGTGGGAGATCCGGCCGGTATTCGGCATTGAAGGGTGGGTGCGGTGGGCCCGGGTGGCATAACGTGAAAACGTTCGCGCCGGGTTCGACCGTTTTCACGAAAGGCACCGCCACGGTGCTTATCTGGCAAAGCGCTTAAAGCCGCGTGGACTTTTTCACGTTTTGCAGGCCCGTCGCGCCCGGCACCCACCCCTTCGAAAGCGCCGTTTTCCAGGCATCCCTCCCACCCAGGCCGGGCCGAAGGCCCCTACTCGGCGCCAGCCGACCACAGACCGTGACGCAACAACGGGAAGACAATGCGCACCCCGCGCCCGACCCTCGAGGCGGCCAACCAACGGCCGCCGCCCGCCCCCGGGGAGCGGACCCCGGAGCGGGCGGTCGAGTCACGCCGCCTCGCGCGCGCCCATGCGCCCGCGAGGCGGTTGCGCCTATGCGCGCGCGGGCTCGTGCGCGACCCGGGGCAGCCAGTTCAGCCGCCGCGGCAGATACCAGTTGGCATCGCCGAGCAACCTCATCGTTGCCGGCAGCAGGATCGCCCGGATGACGGTGGCGTCCAGCAGGATCGCGACCGCCAACCCGACGCCGAGCTGCTTGAACTCGAGCGCCCCGAGGGAGCCGAAGATCGCGAACACCGCGACCATCACGATCGCCGCGCTCGTGACCGGGCCGGCCGTCGACTTGATCCCGTGCGCGATCGCGTCCTTCGTGCCCATCCCTCGGTCATACGACTCGCGAATGCGCGAGAGGATGAACACGTGGTAGTCCATCGAGAGCCCGAACAGGATCACGAACAGGAACAGCGGCAACCATGACGTGATCGCACCGGTCGACTTGAAGCCGAGCAGGCTCTGTGCCCAGGTGTGCTGGAAGACGAGCACCAGCACGCCGTAGGCCGCACCCACCGACAGCAGGTTGAGGGCGATCGCCGTGATCGGGATCGTGATCGAACGGAACGTCACGAGCAGCAGCAGGAACGCCATCGTCAGCACGAACGCGAACACCAGCGGGAGATGGGCCTTCATCGAGTCGTTGAAGTCCTTCGAACCCGCCGTCGCGCCCGTCACACCCACCTTGACGCCCGGCACCTGCCCGACTGTCGCCGGAATCACCTCACCCCGCAGCGCCCCCAGCGCGCGGTTCGAGGTCGCATCCGTTCCCTTGCCGCTGAGCGGCACCGACACGACCGCCACGTTGCGCGCGGCGTTCACGGCGACCGAGAACGGCTCGTGCATCTGCCCGGTCGCGAGCGCCTGACGCTCCAGCTGGCCGATCGCCTGGCGGACCTGCGGCGAATCGACGTTCTGGGCCTGGATCACGACCTGTGCCGGCTGCGGCCCGCCCGGGAATGCGGCCTCGATCCGGTTGAGCGTCTTGACGATCGGCAGCCCGCTCGGCAGACCCTGCAGGCCCGGAACCGAGGTGTGCAGCCCGAACGCGGGGATTACGAGCGCGATCACCGCGCCGCCCGCGACGACCACCGCCACGACCGGCCTGCGCAGGACGCCGTCGACGACCGCGCCCCAGACCTGTGGCTCGGGGTTGCGCTCACGCCGCCGGGCAACGAACGGCACACGCCCCGTCATCACGCGGTCGCCGAGCTTCGATAGCAGCGCCGGGAGCACCGTCAGCGACCCGAGCACCGCCACCGCCACGACGAGGATCGTGCCCGTGGCCATCGACGCGAACGTCTTGTCGCCGGCGAGGTACATGCCCGCCATCGCGGCCATGACCGTGAACCCGGACACCATCACCGAGCGACCGGAGGTCGCCGCCGCGGCGCGCAGCGCCGCCTGCTCGTCCCGGCCGGCCGCCCGCTCCTCGCGCTCGCGGCGCATGTAGAACAGCGAGTAGTCGACGCCGACCGCCATCCCGATCAGCAGCACCACTTCCGAGACCGACTGGTCGACCGCCGCGAGGTGGCTGACGGCGGCAACGAGCCCGAGGGTGGCGCCGACGCCTGTGATCGCGAGGAGGACCGGAATCCCGGCCGCGACGAGCGCCCCGAATGCGAAGATCAGGATGATCAGCGTCAGCGGGATCGAGAGCGTCCGGGCCTTTGCGAAGTCATCGCCGAAGCTCTTGTTCAGCGCCTTGTTCGCACTCGCATCGCCGGCCTGCTGGATCACGAACTTGGGATGCGCGCTCTGCGCCGCCGCGGTCGCCACCAGCGAGGGTGCGACGCGCTGCTCCGCGTTGCTCGAGTCGCCGGTGATGTCAAAGCTGACGAGCGCCGCGTGACCGTCGGCCGAGATCTCGCCACGGTTGGGCGCCGTCAGCGGCGACCGGAGGTGCTCGACCGTGTTCAGCGCAGACAGCCTCGCCACAACATCGCTCACGGCCGCCTTGAAGGCAGGGTCGCGCACGGTCAGATTCCTGCTCTGGATCAGCACCTGCTCGCCCGCGGGCTGCGGGAACTCCTGGTGCAGCACCGCCTGAGCCCGGCCGGACTCGCCAACACCGCTGTTGTTCTGGTCGATGTGCTTGGTCCCGATCGCGCCGCCCAGCACGATCATGACCGCGACGAACGCGAGCCAGCCAAAGATCGCGATCCGCCGGTGTTCGGCGCTCCATTTCCCAGCTCGCGCCGCAACATTTCTGGTTTGCATTGGTCGTACCTCCGCTCGCAAATGGAACTCAACTGCCGTGCTGCCAGAGTCCCACTGGATCGCCCCCGCGCCTATGCGGCCGCCTGGCGTCTGGCGGAGCGGGCAACCCCTCCCCGGGGGTGTGGATATCCACACTGTCACCCGCCCCCCGGTGAGCGAGAATCCGCAGATGGCGACGACCGTGCTGATCGTCGATGACCATCCCAGTTTCCGGACGAGCGCCCGGCGGATCCTCGAGGACGCCGGCTACGACGTCGTCGGCGAGGCGCCCGACGGAAAGTCGGCGCTCGCCGCCGCCCGCGTGCTGCGCCCGGCGGTCGTGCTGCTCGACGTGCAACTCCCCGACCTCGACGGCTTCGAAATCGCGCTGCAGTTGACCGGCGAGGCGGACCCGCCCGCGGTCGTGATGACCTCGAGCCGGGATCGCAGCGACTTCGGCGGGATGGTCGCCGACAGTGGCGCCCGCGGCTTCGTCGCCAAGGACGAGCTCTCCGGGTCGGCGCTGGCGGCGCTCCTGCAATGACCGGTCTGCGCCGCGCCCTGATCATGATCGGCGCGACCGCACTTGTCGCGGGCCTGATCACGATCCCGCTGGCGCTCTCCAGCGAGCACATCCGGCCGGCCGGGATCTACATCGCGTCCCAGCTCGTGATCGGCTGGTCGTTCGTCGGCACCGGCCTGTTCATGTGGTTGCGGCGCCCGGAGAACCGGCTCGGGCTGTACATGACCGCCGTCGGCTTCACCTGGCTGCTCTCGTCGCTGCTCGCCAGCAACGACGGGTACATCTTCTTTGTCGGTGAGCTGGCCGCGGGGCTGCCGTACGCGTTCCTCGTGCAGATGCTGCTCTCGTTCCCGGATGGCCGCCTGCACTCCGGGTTCGAGCAGGCGCTCGCGGCTGCGACCTGGTTCGACGCGATCATCATGCAATGGCTGCCGCTCCCCTGGCTGCAGTTCCCCAACTCGCCGCATTGCGAGCGCTGCCCGACCAACCCGCTGCTCGTCAGCGACAGCAAGCAGCTCGTCGATGCGATCGACAAGGCGCAGGCGGCGATTGCGGTCCTGATCGCGATCGGCCTCGTGGTCGCGCTCGTTCGCCGCAGGCGGGCGATGGCGCCTGCCCAGCGGCGGGCGCTGACCCCCGTGCTGTGGACCGGCGCCCTCGCGCTGATCGTCTTCACGAGCGTGCTCGCCGCAAAGTTGAGCGGCGTTCAGTCGCCCGTCACGAACACGCTCTACTGGGCCGGGCTGATCCCGCTTGCCGCGGTCCCCTACGCGTTCCTCGTCGGGCTGATGCGGTCTCGCTTCACGCGTGCGGGCGCGGTCAGCGAGCTGGTCGCGAGCCTCGGGGCCAAGCCGGAGCGGCGCGGACGCGGCCTGCGCGAGTCGCTCGCCGAGGCGTTCGGCGATCCAACGCTCGTGCTCGCCTACTGGATCCCCGAGCGCGGCCATTACGTCGATGCCGACGGCCATCGCATCGAGCTGCCGGAGCCGGGCGGGGACCGCGCGTGGACGCCGATCACGCGTGACGGCGCAACGGTGGCCGCGCTGATCCACGACGCGGCGCTGCTCGACGAGCGCCAGCTGCTCGAGACGGCCGGCGCCGCCGCCGGACTCGCGCTCGAGAACGAGCGCCTCCACGCTGAGCTGCGCGCGCGGGTCGAGGAGCTCGAGCGCTCGCGCGAGCGCCTGATCGAGGTCGGCCTGGCGGAGCGCCGCAAGCTCGAGCGCAACCTCCACGACGGCGCTCAGCAGCGGCTCGTGGCGCTCGCGCTCAGCCTGAGACTCGCCCGCGATCGGATCGATCGCGACCCCGACGGCGCGCGCGAGCTGCTCACCGAGTCGATGGGTGAGCTCGATTCGGCAACCGGAGAGCTGCGCGAGCTTGCCCGCGGGATCCATCCGGCGGTGCTGTCGGACCGCGGGCTGCCGGCCGCCCTGCGTGCGCTCGCAGGGCGGGTGCCGCTCGATATCGAGCTGCTGGAGACGCCTGAGCAGCGGCTTCCGCCGACGGTCGAGATCGCGAGCTACTACGTCGTCGCCGAAGCGCTGACGAACGTCGCCCGCTACGCGCACGCCGGGAACGCGGCCGTACGCGTGTCCCAATTGAACGGCTCGGTGACGGTCGAGGTCTCCGACGATGGGGTCGGTGGCGCCGATCCCGCGCACGGGTCGGGCCTGCGCGGCCTCGCCGACCGGGTCGCCGCACTCGATGGGCGCCTCGAGGTCGACAGCCCTCCCGGCGGCGGCACGACGATCAGGGCGCTGATCCCATGCGGATAGTGCTCGCCGACGACTCGGTACTGCTGCGCGAGGGGATCGCGCGGTTGCTCGAGGACTCGGGCTTCGACGTCGTCGGTCGCGCCGGCGACGCCGAGGACCTGCTGCGCAAGGTGCGCGCCCACAAGCCCGACGTCGCGATCATCGACATCAAGATGCCGCCGACCCACACCGATGAAGGGCTCCAGGCAGCGCGCACGATCCGCGCTGAGCAGCCGCAGACCGCGGTGCTCGTGCTCTCGCAGTACATCGAGGAGGACTACGCGCTCGACCTGCTCGCCGGGAGCGCCGAAGGCGTCGGCTACCTGCTGAAGGATCGGGTCGCGGACGTCGACCGTTTCGTCGACTCGATTCGCCGCGTCGCCGAGGGCGGATCCGCCCTGGATCCGGAGGTCGTCTCCCAGATGCTCGGGCGCCGGCGGACGGTCGATCCGCTCGCGGAGCTGACCCCGCGCGAGCGCGAGGTGTTAACGCTGATGGCCGAGGGCCGCACGAACCTCGCGATCTCCACCGAACTCGTCATCACCGAGCGCGCCGTCGAGAAACACGTCACGAGCATCTTCTCGAAGCTGCGCCTGCCGGCGAGCGCGGACGATCACCGGCGGGTGCTCGCGGTGCGCACGTACTTGAAGGCGTGACGGGCGCAGCTTTAGGCTCGCGGCGCAACCCAGAGCGAAGGAGCCCGACAGGTGTTTGGCAACAAGGAGGAGAAGCGAGCGCAGGATGCGGCCGCCGAGGCGGAGGTCGAGCGTCTGACGGCGCTCCCGGTCGAGGATCTCGCGGCGGAGATCCTGCCCGCGTTCGGTCCGGACGGTCCGGGCAAGGGTGAGAGGAGCATCAACATCCTGCAGATCGCGAGCTTCATGGTCCGCACGTTCCCGCGAGGCGCGTCGCACATCCGCCCGCTGCTCGAGCCGCTGCGCGAGGGCGTCCAGCGCCTCGAGCATTCAGAGCTTGTCCGGACCCAGCTGAAGTCGACCGGCGGCGGCCGCACGGTCATCACGCGCCGCGGACTCGAGGCGGTCGCCTCCGGCAAGGTGCGCGAGTACGTCGGCTCGCCGGGCTTGACGGCGGCCGACTCCAAGCGCAACGCTTAAGGGGCACGTCCCGCCGCCGATCACTTCGAAGGAATGCCCGCCAAGGAAACACACCGGTCCAAGCACCCCGACTCTGACGCGCCCGTGCGCAAGCAGGACGACCACGACAAGAAGCACGGGGATCACGCCGAGGCGAAGAAGCCGAACGGCGTGCAGGAGTCGATGCCGCGTAAAGCCTTCGACAAGCACCTCCGCGACCTCCAGCGCGAGCTCGTGATCATGCAGGAGTACGTCAAGGCCAGGGGGCTGAAGATCGTCGTGATCTTCGAGGGCCGGGACGCCGCCGGCAAGGGTGGCGTGATCAAGCGGATCGCCGAGCGCACGAACCCGCGCGTCTGCCGGGTTGTCGCGTTGCCCGCGCCGACCGAGCGCGAGCGGACGCAGTGGTACTTCCAGCGGTACGTTCCGCACCTCCCCGCCGCCGGCGAGATCGTGCTGTTCGATCGCTCCTGGTACAACCGCGCCGGCGTCGAGCGCGTGATGGGCTTCTGCACCGAGGCCGAGTACGAGGAGTTCATGCGCTCGTGCCCCGAGTTCGAGCGGATGCTCGTGCGCTCTGGCATCAGGGTGATCAAGTACTGGTTCTCGGTGTCCGACGAGGAGCAGGAGCGTCGCTTCCAGGCGCGCGTTCACGATCCGATGCGCCGCTGGAAGCTGAGCCCGATGGATCTCGAATCGCGGGCGCGGTGGGTGGAGTATTCGCGGGCCAAGGACGAGATGTTCCGCTACACCGACATCAAGCACGCGCCGTGGTGGGTCGTGCAGGCTGACGACAAGCGGCGGGCACGCCTCAACTGCATCTCGCACCTGCTCTCGATGGTCGACTACGAGGACCTCACCCCTCCCCCGCTCGAGCTCCCGCCCCGCGGCCCGGACCGCTACGTGCGCCCGCCGATGGACGAGCAGACGTTCGTCCCGCAGGTCTACTGACGCAGGTGGCGAGCGCCCCTATCGGGCCTCGATCACGACCAAGTGACCCTGCGGGCTCAGTGCAGCGCGAGGTCCATCACGCGCGTCCCCCAGTTGGTCAGGCCGTCGGGCGTCTGGCTTGCCTTGGGCGGAATGTATTCGGTCGCCATCCACACCGAGTTCCCGGACGGGTCGAGGACCGCCCACGAATAGTCGCCCCACCGCGTCGCGGAGGGGTCGTAGTTCGTGATCCCCTTGGCGGCGACCGTCACCGGGCCGAACGCTGACGACCCCGCGCCCAGCACCGTGTAGGCGGCACTCGGGAAGCGGCTTGCACCCGACAGCGTCAGCACCATCGCCGCCTTGCCGGATGGCGTCGCCTGGATCGCGGGGTACAGCAGGTAGTTGCCCGTCAGCGCAACATAGCCCTGGCGCCGCGGCTGTGCTCCGGTGATGACCCTGCGCGTGAGCGTCGGCGTCACGTCGAACCACGCCGCGCCCGCGCGGTCGGCCGTGTCGTTCGGAATCGTCATCGTGGTGTCGAGGGCGCCCCAGATCTCGCCGTTGATGAACTGCGTCTGCTGCATGCGGTCATCGCCGGCGTCGAGCAGGCTGCTCGCCCCCTTCTGCTCGGCGCCCGGCGGGAGGCCGTACGTCTCGGAGGGCATCACGACGCTTGACAGCGTGGGCTTGTGCCCGCTCGCGACGGCCGCGACATTCGTCATCGCCCACACCCCGATCCGCTGGTCGCCCGTCCCGTTGGGGTCGAGCGAGCTGAGGAAATACTCGGCCTTCGCCGGACCGGTCGTCAGCGCGGGCTGCACCGAGGCGGCAACGGCTCCGCCGATGCTGAGGTTGTCGAAGAGCACGAAATGGGCCGGGGTGCTCGGCGGTCCCGGGTTCGTGAGATCGGTCTTGGCGATCGCGTAGATCTGCGCCCCGTAGAACTCCGGGCCGAGGATCGAGTACTCGTTCGTCGTGACGTAGACGTTCGATCCGTCGATACCGAGCGTCGGTTGGTCGCCGAAGCACGGGCAGCCCGGATGCCTCGGGCCGGTCTTGCCGCCGAGGCCGGTCGTGTCGATCCGGTAGACGGTCCACGCGGTGGTCGGATCACCGGAGGCGTTGACGGCGAGATCGAGGTGCGACGCCGTGCCCGAGTCGTTGATGAAGAGGATCACGGCAAACCACGTGTGCGTGGCGGCGTCAAAGTGGCAGCGTGGGTCGCTCGTGAATTCGGTGAGGCCTTCGTCGAACGGCCCGTTGACGTTGAACGGCCCGGCGACGACGGTGCCACCCGGCTTGTAGACCGTGTATGCCGAGTTGACCATTTCGACGACGAACCCGTTACCCGCGCACAGCCCCTGATCGGGAGGCTCGAATTCAGCGCCGAAGTTCGTGACGGCGCTGTCGTGGCTGCTCACACCGTTGAAGTTCGCGAGCAGCGACGACGTCGACGTCGACGTCGACAGCGGCGAACTCGTCGCCAGCGGCGACGCGGTCGCCAACGACGCGGCGGCGGAGAGACCGTGCGGGATCGGACGAACGCCCCGCCCCGGCGCTGCCGACGACGGGCCAGGCACGGCGGTGCTCTGTGCGGGCGCGGTCGCACCCGCGGCGTAGAGGAGTCCGACCTGCGCGCTGTCGTACGTCGCCTGCGCGGAGCTCTGCGCGAACGCGGCCGGCGCCGGCAGCAGCGCCAGCACGACGACCCCCAGCGCGGACCACTGCGTCACCAACCGTTTCAAGGCGTACCTCCTCGCGCGACAGGACCCTCTGGGGCGATCCTACGGGACGAGGAGGGGCGTCCGCAAGCGCCAGCCGCCGATCCGATCCCTTCAGACGCGGGGGCCGCGACGGGCGGCCGGGAGCCCGACCGGCTCCCGACCGCAGTCGCGCCCGGTCAGCTCGGGGGACCGGCGTCGTAGAGCTTCGCCACCGGGATCGGCGTGCTCGACTGCATGTCGCCGTGCGCGGCATCGAGGGTCACCGACAGCACGGCGTAGACGCGGTCGCCGACGTGCAGGGCGTCCGTCGTGATCGGCGTTGCCGTTGCCGAGTGAGTGCCCGAGTACAGCGTCGCCGAACTGATGTCGAGAATCGCCGTCTGAGCACTCGCGCCGTCCCCGAACGAGATCGTCACCTGACCGGAGCCGAGGCCGGTGATGTGCCCGCCGAGGATCGCCGGCGCGGGCGGTGCCGGCGGCGGCGGCGTCGGCGGTGAGGGCGGTGCCGGCGGAACGGGGCCCGCGTCGTACAGCTTCGCGACGGGGATCGGCGTCCCGGACTGGACATCGCTCTCGGCGACATCCGAGGAGACCGAGAGCAGGGCGTACACGCGGTCGCCGACCGCCAGCGCACTCGCGTCGATCGGCGTCGCCGTCCCCGCATGCGTGCCCGAGTACAGCGTCGCCGAGCTGATGTCCAGCAGCGCGGTGTGCGCGTTGTCGCCGTCTCCGAACGAGATCGTCACCTGGCCGCTGACGATCGCCGTGATCGTGCCGCCGAGGACGGCCGGGTGCGTCTCGCCACTACCGCCCGACGGCGCCACGCCGAGGTCGAACAGCGTCGCGACCGGAACGGCCGTACCCGATTCGATGTCCGCTTTCAGCGTTTGGTAGGAGACACCCAGGTTGACGAGCACGTGGTCGCCCGTGACCACCGCGCCTGCGGTGGACGCCGCCGGCGGATGGCCGGCGAAGACCTGCGCGCCGCTGAGGTCAAGCGTGACCGTCTTGCCGCTGGAGTCGTCGCGTAGCTCGAGCAGGATCTGTCCGCCGCTCGCGACCTGGACGACCCCGCAGACCGTCGCGTTCTCGGCTGCTCCTGACGGCCCCGGTCCGGACGGATGCTCGTCCAGCACCTCGTCGACGGGAGCCGAGATGCCCGCGCGCGCATCTGCGCGAGCCACCTTCGCCGAGACCCTCAGCTTGACGAGCACGCGGTCGCGCATGCGGACGTCCGTGAGCCGTCCTGCGCGCACCTTCCCGCGCTTGGTCGTCATGCGTACGCGCGCCCGCTTGAGATCGAGCGCGAGCAGCTTGCCGTTCGTGCCGGCGAGCGACAACACCGCGAGCTTCGCGCGCCCGTCGATGCTGGCGACGCGCCCCTTCAGCTTCAGCGCGGCCCCGTTCGTTTTCCGGTGTGTGGATCCGTGCGCGCCGTGAGCGCCATCGGCAAGTGCTGTCGCGGGCGCACTGAGAGCCAGTGCGGCCGCGAGGATTGCTGCTCGGAGCATCAGATGCGAACCTCCGTGTTCTGTGCGCAGCGGCGACGCTTCCGGTCCGCGTGAGGTCTGCCGCGAAGCGCAATCTCTGGCGCCAATCGGTTGCGAGCCCGCCGTGCATGAGCGATTTGACCCGTCCTCCACAGATGTCGAAACCCGCGCGCGTGACGCCACTCGCGCATCGGACACCTATACTTCACTTTATGAAGCACATCGGGTTCCTCTCCTTCGGGCACTGGCAGGCGGCCCCGTGGTCACGCACGGTGACCGCCCGCGACGCACTCATGCAGACGATCGAGCTCGCCGAAGCGGTCGAGCGACTCGGCCTCGACGGCGCGTTCGTGCGCGTCCACCACTTCGCGCGGCAACTCGCCTCGCCGTTTCCGCTGCTGGCGGCGATCGGCGCGCGGACGTCGCGGATCGAGATCGGGACGGCCGTGATCGACATGCGCTACGAGAACCCTCTGTACATGGCGGAGGAGGCGGCCGCGGCCGATCTCATCAGCGGTGGCCGGCTCCAGCTCGGCGTGAGCCGCGGTTCGCCCGAGCCGGCGCTTCGCGGGGCCGAGGCGTTCGGATACATCCCGGGTGGCGGGACGACGGACGGCGAGCTCGCCCGCGAGAAGACGGCGCTGTTCCGCGCCGCGATCGCGCGCGCGGGCGTCGCGCAGGCGGACCCGGAGATGACCGGGACGACCGCGGCGCTCATGATCCAGCCCCAGTCCCCCGGGCTCGACACGCGCATCTGGTGGGGCTCCGGCACGCGGGCGAGCGCGCGCTGGACCGCGGAGCAGGGGATGAACCTGATGAGCTCGACCCTCTTGACGGAGGACACGGGCGTGCCATTCGACGAGCTGCAGGCCGAGCAGATCGCGATCTTCCGCGAGGAGTGGGCACAGGCCGGCTGGGACCGCGAGCCGCGCGTGTCGGTCAGCCGCAGCGTCCTGCCGATCGTCAGCGACGAGGACCGCGCGTATTTCGGCGGCCGCAGCAACGAGGATCGCGACCAGGTCGGGTATCTCGACGGGGGGATCGCGCGGTTCGGCCGCAGCTACACCGGCGATCCCGACGTCATCGCGGAGGAGCTCGCCCGCGACGTCGCGGTGCAGGCGGCGGACACGCTGCTGCTGACCGTTCCCAACCAGCTCGGGGTCGAGTACAACGCTCGCTTGCTCGAGACGATCGCGCGCGAGATCGCTCCGGCGATCGGCTGGAGGCCCGCATCCGGGGTTCTCCAGGATCGAGTGGCGTGACGATCCCCGATGACGTTCGGGCAACGCAGCCCTAGCGTTTCGCGTATCGAGACTGCAAGGAGCAACCGTCATGACACGCGTCCTCGTCGCATACGCAAGTAAGAACGGATCGACCGCCGAGATCGCCGACGCGATCGCCCGAGAGCTCGGGCGCCAGGGGTACGAGGTCGACTGCCAAGAGGCCGGTGCTGTCCGCGCGCTCGAGCCGTACGGCGCCGTCGTGCTTGGGAGCGCGGTGTACATGAAACGCTGGCAAGGCTCAGCCCGGGGATTCGTCCGCCGGCATCGCCGCGCGCTCGAGGCAATGCCGTGGTGGGTCTTCAGCTCGGGTCCGGTGGGTGAGACCAAGCCCGATGACACGAAGGCGGCCGCCTGGCTCGAGCCACCGAAGACTATGGCTACGATCGAGGCGCTCGGGGTCCGCGAGCACGTCGTGTTCGGAGGCAGGGTTCCGGCCGAGCCACACAACTTCGTCGAGCGCGCGATGGTGAAGAACACGCCGCCCGAGTTTGCGGACCTGCGCGATTGGGACGAAATCGCCGCCTGGGCCGCGAAGATCGCGGCCGAGCTCAAGGGCGGCAGCGGAGTCACTGCCGCCGCGTGAGCCGCGCGGCTAGTGTGGCTGCGGCGCGGCGATCGGCGTGATTGGGCTATTGCCCAATCTCTCAACCCGCTCGACCCACGGCGCGGCACGCAGTTGCCGGAACGTGGCGCTCGCCCGGGCGAGCGACCCGTCGGTGTCGGTTGCGCCATGCTCGTAGCGCTCGACGGCGATGACCGCGGCCTCGAATCCCAGCTCGCACTCCCGCGCGAGCCGCGCTGCTCGCGATAGGGCCTCGGTCGCACTGTGGCGGTCGCCGGCGCGCGCCGCGAGATGACCGGCAAGGCGCTCCGCCTGGGCGCGAACGGGGGGCGTCTGCTTCATCGCGTCGCCGGTGCGCAGCGCGGCGAGCGCTTGCTCGAGCGCCCCGGGTTCTCCGACCGCGAGCAGCTTGTCGATCACGGGTGACAACCAGCCGGTCCACTCGGCAAAGTCGGCGATCTCGGCCTCGGGGATGATCCTCGCCAGCTCGCCCGGCGCCCGCGCGAGGACGGTCCGGCGCAGCGAGCGGAAGTCGCTCTCGAACACGCTGGCGTCGCCGTCGCCGCAGCGACGATCGTGCTCGGCGACAAGCTCGCGTGCATGGCGATCGTCGCCGCGCGCGAGCGCGATCACGACGAGCGGCGCGAGCGCCATCCCGACCTGGATCGTGGGGATCTCATCCTTGACAGATTCGATCTCCCCGATCGCCGCGTCCCACTCCCCAAGTGAGCAGAGGGCACGCCCGAGCGCGAGGCGAGCCCACCGCTCGGCGAGGCGCTCCGCGGCACGTTCGGCCGCGACGATCGCCTCGTGCGCCGCCGCGGCGGCCTCCCGGAAGCGCCCGACCGACGCGAGCGAGATTGACACGTTGTCCCAGAGCAGGGCGACCAGGCGGGGCTCGTGAACGACCGCGAGCTCGAGCGCGCGACGGTACACGGCGATCGCTTCGTCAGGGCGCTGCAGCTCGGCGAGCGCGTGCCCCTGCTGACCGAGCGCGTGCAGCAGCACGCCCCAGTCGCCGCACGCCTCGGCAATCCGCACGCCCCTGCGCGCGACGGTCAGCGCCTGCTCGGGTTCACCGAGCTGATAGAGCGTGAACGCAAGCGTCGCCGCGGCGAGCGCGCTCGCGCGGTCCTCCGCGTCGCTCAGGGCGGCGTCGAGAGCTTGCAGCGCCGGCAGTAGCTCGCTCGGGGAGCGCACGTACTGCACGCTGCGGAGCTCGTGCGCGCGAGCCGCGAGTTGCTCGCGCCGTCGGCCGGCCGCCGCGTGGAGCTCGGCGGACGCGCGGTAGCGCTCCGCTGCGGCGGCTGCCTCGCCCGCGCGCGACGCCACCAGGCCGGCCCGCTCGAGCACGCCGGCGCGCTCACGCTCGTCGGGCGTGAGCTCGACCGCACGATCGAACAGGGCGAGCGCGTCGGCCAGCGCGCCGACCGCAGCCGAGCGCTCCGCCGCCGTGCGCAGCGCCTGCTGGGCCCGGGCACCGATCTCGCCGGCATCGTCGCCCTTCGGATCGGCCTCGAGCGCTGCCACGAGATGGCCCGCAACCGCCCCCGCACGCTCGGGCTCGGGCTCGGCATGCTCGATATGGGCTGCGGCGGCGAGGTGCACGCGCTTGCGCTCGCGCCGCGAGAGCGCGTTCAGCGTCACTCGCCGCACGACGCCCTGCAGGAAGGCGTAGCGCCCACGTGCGTGCGGCTCGCGCTCGTCGTCAGCCGCGAGGAACGCCTTTGTGACAAGCGCCGCGAGCAGCGCGGCGGCGTCGCGCATGTCGACGCCGGCGACCGCGGCCGCAGCCGACGCCGTGAAGCGCTCCCCGATCACCGCGCCGCCGGTCAGCACCCGGCGCTCGAGCGTCCCGAGTCCGTCGAGCCGGGAGGCGACGAGCGCACGGACGGTCGGCGCCACCGCGAGATCGTCGAGCTCGCCACGGACGACGTAGTGCGTGTCCTCGACCGCCAGGATCTCGCGGTCGGCCAGCGCCCGGAGCGTTTCCACCGCGTACAGCGGGATCCCTCCGCCTTCGGATCGCACGGCCGAGACGAGCTGGTCCGGCGCGCCCCGCACGGTCCGCTCCAGCAGCGCGTCGATTTCGTCGGGCGCGAGCGGCGCGAGCTGCACGCGCTCGGCGGGCGTGAAATCGTCGAGCCGCTCGTCCGGACGGCTCACAGCCACGATCATGAGGGGGAATTGCGCCCAGTCGACGAGGTGCGCGATGAAATCGAGGAGCGCCTGCGCCGACTGGTGCAAGTCGTCGAACACCATCACCACCGGCATGCGCTGACCGACCGCCGCGAACAACGTGCGCCACCCGGAGAACAGCTCTCCGGGCTCGATCAGGCGCTGTCCATCGTCGAGACCGAGCAATCGATGCACGGCTCCGGCGACGCGGTCGCGCGCCGCGTGATCGGTGGCGAAGAGGTCGGTCAGCAGCGTCTGCACCCGGTCGAGCTGGGTCGGCGGCGCGTCGTCGGCCGCGATCTCGGCGCGCGCCCGGACCATATCGGCGAGCGGGCCGAAGACCGCGCCCCCAAAGCTGGAGGCGTCCGCGCGGTGCCATGCGATCTCGGCGGTGATCCCGTCGACATGCTTTTCGAATTCCCACAACAGCCGCGACTTGCCGACTCCCGGTTCGCCGATCACGCTCACCAACTGCACCCCGGCCGGCGGCGCAAGCACCCGCTCGAACGCGTCCTTGAGCGTTTGCAGCTCCCGGGCCCGCCCAACCAGCGGCGGCTCGACCGCGCCGGCGCGTCCGACGCCACCGACGCGAGCCAGCACCCGTACGGCACGCCACGCGCGAACGGGTGCGCTCTTGCCCTTGAGTTGGTGAACGCCGGCCGGCTCGAATTCGATCGCCCGCTCGCAGGCCAACCTCGTCACGTCGTCGACGAGCACCGTCCCCGGATCCGCGACCGATTGGATCCTCGCTGCGGTGTTGACGGCGTCGCCGACGACCATGCCCTCCTGCACGCGACCCAGCTCGACCGCCGCCTCACCCGTGAGCACGCCGGCGCGAATCCGCAGTTGAGGGATCTCCAGCCGCCGGGAGAGTGCCGCGATCGCGCTCGTCAACTCGATCGCAGCGCGGACCGAGCGTTCGGCGTCGTCCTCGCGCGCCACCGGGGCCCCCCAGACCGCCATCACCGCGTCGCCGATGAACTTCTCCACGGTCCCGCCGTAGTCGCTGACCACCCGGCGCGCGATCACGAAGTACTCACCGAGGACCTCGCGCACGTCCTCCGGATCGCGCTCCTCGCTGAACGTCGTAAAGGCGACGAGGTCGGCGAACAGCACGGACACGAGCCGGCGCTCGAGCATCGGGGTGAGGACCGCGGACAGGGCCGCGCCGCAGGTGCCGCAGAACCGCTGATCGGGCACGGCGGCGGGCGTCCCGCAGGACGCGCAGCGCAGACCGATCTCGCTGCCGCATGCGCCGCAGAACCGCATCCCGTCGGGGATATCAGCGGCGCACTCCGGACAGCGCATGGCCGGCCGTCAGACCGGCTTGAGTGTGGCCGTGAACGGCAGCACGTCGCCGTCGCAGCCCGGCCGCGAAATCTGCACCGTCCCGCGCACGTTCGGGCCGCCCAGCGGACCCGATAGGGCGCCGCGAATGACGACGCCACGGCTGTGATAGTGGAAATGCAGCTGCTGACCGGCACGGGTGCGGCGACCGGGAATGACGAAGCCGTTGCGCAGCTTCAGGCCCGACGGCGCGCATTCGCTCACAAACGTCATGCTGTACGGGGCGTAGGTGAAGAACGAGTGCCCGCTTGGCTGCTCGTTGTCGGCGATCGTCAACCAGAAGGTCGCCGGACCCTCGGGCGAGGACCCCGTGTAGTAGCCCTGCGCCACGGGCGAGACCGACGGCCGGACGGCGATCGCGACGCCCGGAACCGCCGCCCCCAGGACCAACACCCCGATCGCAACCGTGCGCACACGTCCGCCCACGGCGTCCAGGATAACGGCCCCGGGTCGTGTCTTGGCCAGACGATGAGCGAGGGCGCTGCTCCGCCGATTTCTGACGGCCTGATCCGGCACACGAAGCCTCCTGCCGGCTGCTCACCCCCGCCGCCATCGTGGTCGCCCCGCGATGTCATCCGAAACCGATGACGGCACTCGCGGTGCGTGCGCGTACCCTCGGCGCACGGAAGACCGGTTCGGAGTGAGGAGGACCCAGTGAATCGTCGGATTGCCACCGTTGTCGCCGGGTTCGCCGTGCTGGCAGGGCCGCAGATCGCGAGCGGTCGAGTGCTCCGCGTCGGGACCTACAAGGGCGTCGCCGGTCAGGATCGGACGATCCAGGCGGCCGTCAACGCGGCGAAGCCTCGGGACTGGATCCTTGTTGCGCCCGGCGACTACAAGACAACATCGAGCACGGCGCCGAAGGGCCACCCGGACTTCGTGGCCGGCGTCCTGATCCAGACGCCCAACGTGTGACGAGGACGAGACGACCGCTGCCGCCTACGGAATCTTCTCGAGCAACTGGGACGGAGGCAGTTGGGACTACTCCTACGCGAGCAACTTCAACGACTCCGGCTACTACATCGGCGCGTGCCAGCAGCAGTGCAGCCAGACGATCGATCACGCACACGCCGAATTCAACGCGCTCGGCTACTCGGGCACCAACTCGGGCGGTCGGCTGTTGATCGAACACTCCGAGTTTGACAACAACGAGGACGGCTTTGACACCAACTCGCAGAACGCGGACTTCCCGCCGCCCCAGAACGGTACCTGCTCGGGGAACGCCACGAGCCCCGTCACCCATACGCGTTCGTGCTGGGTGTTCACCGACAACAACGTCCATGACAACAACAATCCCAATGTCCCCTCGGTCGGCTCAGCGGCAGCGGGTCCCGTCGGTACCGGAATGTCGATCTCGGGCGGGCGCAACGACACGGTCATGCACAACAGGTTTGTCAACAACAACGCCTGGGGGATCATCCTCGTCCCGCACCTGGACAGCGGCCAGCCGTGCACGGGTGGGACGCTCAACGCACTCGGCGCCGGCAGCTGCCTGTACGACGAGTTCGGGGACGCCGTGCTCGACAACACGTTCTCGAACAACGGCTCATACGGCCATCCCACGAACGGCGACATCGCACAGCTGAACTTCGAGGCGGGCCACCCGACAAATTGCGCTCGCGGTAACACGCAGGCTGGTGGCGGGCCGGCGACGACGAGTCCGAGTGACTTCCAGACCACCCACCCCACATGCAACGGCTCGCCTGCACCGGCGAATCAGAACACGCCGTTCCTGGACGAGGTGCTGTGCGATTCGCAGGTCTCGCTCGTCCCCGGCCAACCGCCCGCCTGTCCCACCGGATCCTATCCCCGCCGCACGAAGGTGGTGATGCACCCGTTGCCGACGGGTCTGGCGACGATGAAGGATCCGTGCAACGGTGTGCCGTTCAACCCCTGGTGCCCGGCACCCGGATCGGCTCCCGGAGTGACGCCGCCACCGCCGCCCGGCGGGGGCTGCGGCAGCGCGCTCGACGTCGTGCGGCCGCGGCCGGCCGGCCAGGTGGTGCCGAACTACCGGACCTGTTAGGGGCGCCGACCCCAGGTCCGAGCCGCGGTGGGGCGGGCGCAGTCCGCGCGCCGGCCCCAGCGCCCTGCCGTCAAGGTCCGAACACCGCCAGCGTGTTGTTCCCGTCGTCGACCAGGTCCACCTTGTTGCCGCTTGGTGGGACCGTCAGCCCGAACAACGAGCCGGCCCCGAACCCGGTGTCCACGTTTGCGACCTGATGGCCCCGCGGAGTCGTCTCGACGACCAGGCCGTCGTTGCCGTTCGCGGTGAGGATGTCGCCGTTCGGCGCGGCCGTCATGCCGAGCGGCGCGTTCAGCGCGCCTCCGGATGTGACGGTGAACCCGCCGCCGCCGATCGGGAACTCCCGATCGTCGGCATTCGGGATCCGCGCGATCCGGTTGGCCTCTGTATCGGCGACATACAGCGTTCCGTCTCGCGACAGCGCCACTCCGGTCGGACCCAGGACGACCGCGGTCGAGCTGGCCAGCTCCGGGAAGCCCGTCGCGATCACATCCTCGTCGAGTACCACCGGCCTGACGCCGGGAACCGTCAGCAACTGGATCCGGACAACCGTGCCCGCGTCCACAGGAGTCGGCGATGTCGCGACGTCGCCGTTCTCGACGTTGGTCACGAACAGCGTCGTGAAGAAGCCGTGATCGACCGCGGTCATGTCCCACGGCCCGTTGATCAGGCCGCCTGCGATCGTCCGCACGACCTTGCCGTTGCTGTTGAGAACGAGCAGACAACCCGCCCCGGCCGTATCCAGCTGGCCGTCGGTCGTCGGCAGGCTGCCGACGATCACGAATCCGCTGTGAGTGACCGCCAGCGCTGTCGTGAGCCCGACGCCTCCGGGGCAGGGACCCGGGAGCTTCGACCCGTCGATCTGCGCAAACAGAGAGGCGGTGCCGGGCACCTGGGTGTTCCCAGCTGCGGGAATCTGGACGATCGTCATGCCCGTACCCTGGGTGTTGTCGCTGTTGTTGAAGTTGCTCACCAACAGCTGGCCCCGGTGCAGCGATCCGATGCTGGTGGGGACGGTCACGATCCCGTATGGGTTCTGGTCGAGGTTCGACGGCTGGGTCGTCGCGATCGTCACCGGACTGAACCCCGTGATGAACGGCGGTCCGTCCGCGCGCGCGAGTGCCGGGCTCAGCACCCACAACGCGCACAGTGAGCCGAGCGCCCACCGCAGCGCTCGGGCCGATCCGGCGCGCACGAACGCGGTGCCGGCGCGCTGATTTGAAGGGACGGCTGGATCCCCACGCATGCCACTGGGCATCCTTCGTCGGGCAGCGCATCCCTCCGCCCGTCAGACGCCGCGCGGACCGCGATCCTTCCCGAGCTCGTGCGGCGATCAGGTCAGGCGATGTGGCCGTCGCCGCGGCGATCAGGTCAGCCGATGTCGGCCGTCGCCGCCGCGATCCTCACGACGGCCCTCGACACGCACACAATCTGCCGCACCCGGCCCGCGCCGGCGGATCGCGGGCGATCCCTCACCGCTAACGAAGAGATACGCCCACACTCCCACCACCATCGCGAAGCGCGGGAGATTGCTTGCGCGATACGGAAACCAACAGCTTGCCCCGCGAACGCCACGGAGGGGCGCAGACGCGCCGGCGCGATCGCGGCGGCTGCGCCGGCCCGCCGAGCAGCGCCGGCGAGTGGTCTCCGACGTAAGTACGGTCGCACCGAGAGGCGCCACTGGTGGATGCCGGGCGCGGACGCAGAATGCGACGTGCACTGGAGGTGCACGAGCATTCGAGGACAAAGCCCGGCGCCGCCAGGGGTGCCTCGTATGCGAGCGTACTTGCGTTGGGGACCACTAGAGGTCCAGCGTGACCTCGCCGGATGGTCGTGAGCAACAGATCAGCGCGGTGCCCGGCGCAGGCGCTTCGAGCGGGTCGGGCCGGTAGCTGACCTCGCCGCTGACGAGCCCGGTCTCACACGTGTGGCACACGCCGGTTCGGCACGACCATCGGACCGCAATGTCGCAGGCCTCCGCGAGCTCCAGCAGGCTCGAGAACGACGGATCCCACGCGACGGACAGATTGCTACGGCTGAACGAGATCGATGGGCCGGCGCCGGGCGCGCCGGCCGGCGGGTGGGGCGCGCGTGCCGGCGCGTCGATGACGCCGGGCATGATCGCAGCCGCCGGTCCGAACACCTCGGTGCTGATCCGCTCGGGCGCAGCCCCGCGGGCGGTGAGTGCGGCGGCGACATCGCGCATGAACGGTCCGGGGCCGCACAGATAGAAGTCGGCGTCGGGCGGGACGCCGGCCTGCTCGAGCACCTCGCCGGTCAGCCGTCCGGCGATATCGAAGCCCCGGTCCTCAGGACCGGGCTGGCTGTAGCACACGATCCGTCTGGCGTCGGGCAGCTCGGCGAGCAGACCGAGAGCCTCCCGCTCGAACGGGTGCTCGGCGCCGTTACGTGCGCCGTGCAGCCACCACACTTGGCGACCGGAGCGCTCGCCGGCGAGAACGTGGAGCATCGCCAGCACGGGCGTCGCGCCGACCCCGGCGCTGACGAGCACGACGGGGCGCTCGCCCGGACGGAGCACAAAGGAGCCGCGAGGCGCCCCGGCGTCGATCACGTCCCCGACGCGGAGTGCGGTGTGCATGTACTCGCTGGCCGCACCGTGCGGCTCGCGCTTGACGCTGATTCGGTAGCTCTCCGAGTTCGGAGCGCCGGACAGCGAGTAGGTTCGCAGCAGCGATGTCGCGTGGTCTGGGCGCACGCGCACCGTCAGAAACTGTCCTGGTTGCGCCGGCACCGCTGGCTCACCGTCGAGCGGCACGAGGCGCACGGAGATCACACTCGCGCTCTCGCGATCGATCGCAGCGACCCGCATTGCCCGCATGCCCGTCCACGCGGGCTCCGCCGTCCCGGCGTCTGGCGCCTGCTCCAGCAGCTCCCGGAAAGACCCCTGCCAGCCCTCGCTCAGCGCCGGGATCCGCAACGCGCGAACGAGATCGCGACGCGCGTGCCCGGGAAGGTAGAGCAGACCGTCGACCTCGGCGACCGTCATCGCCTCCGGGCCGCGAGCGAGGCGTTCGATCGAGTCGCCGGCTCCGACCTCACCCTCCTCCACCACGCGGAAGTAGAAGCCGGGCCGGCGATGCGCGACAAGCAGCGCGGGCATCCGTGGCTCACTCATCCTGATGCCGACGCGATAGCAGGTGACCCGGGGCTGACTGACCTCGAACACAGCCGAACCGATCCGGTAGCGGTCACCGATGCAGACCTGGCTGTCGGGGAGTCCCTCCACCGTCAAGTTCTCGCCGAACTGCCCGAAGGTGAAATCGTCGCGGCCGAGGAACTCCTCCCAGTAACGATAGGACTCGATCTGATAGACGAACACCGCGCGATTGGGCCCGCCGTGACCCTGCGTGTCCCCCTGGCCGTCGCCGTCGACGTTGAGGCGGCGAACCATCCGACGGCCGTCGACCGGGGCCTTCCAGATCCCGGTGTGAACGGTCCGACCTTCCCACTCGACATCTTGCGGCATGCCGACATTCACCGACAACAGCCGGCCGGGGGAAGCTTCAGTCACCGCACTCCTTTCTTCCGTCACGTCGTGTGCGCGCGTCAACGGGACACGCGCTCCGCAGTCCGAGCTTGGCGTGGTGGATCGTCTGTCGCACCGGGGTTGGGCGGGTCCGTCGGCCGGTCGGACGTGAATGCAGTGTGACCTGAAGAAGAGTCGTCATGTCTGCGCAGCAGACGTAGCGTTGCGAGCGGAGCGCCGCGTCGCGCCTGTGTGAACCCCTGGTCAGTCCCCTGGTCCCGCCTGCGCGATCATCGCCGCGCTTGACTCGTGCAGCGCCCACGGAGCATCACGGTGACGCGGCCGACCAGGGCAACCACCAGGGACTCCACGGGCGCGACCGATCGGTCGACGCGACACCCTGCCGGCAAGCAATCGACCGACGGAGGTCACCATGAGCACGACCGGCGCGAGCACCGACGTTTCGACCGAGAACGCAGATGTGGGGACGATCGACATGAAGCTCGAGGTCGTGACATTGCCCGTGTCCGATGTCGATCGGTCCAAGCGCTTCTACCAAGGCCTGGGATGGCGGCTGGACGCCGACATCGTCCGCGGCGCCAACTTCCGCGTGGTCCAGCTGACACCCCCTCGCTCGAATGCGTCAATCGCAATCGGGAAGGGCATCACGACCGCCGAGCCTGGCTCGGTACAGCGCCTCGAGCTGGTCGTCTCCGAAATCGAGGCAGCGCGCCGGGACCTGATCGCCCGCGGCGCCGAGGTCAGTGAGCTGTTCCACCTGGACGGGGGGCCGGTTCCGGGCCCGGACCCGGAGCGTCGCTCCTACAACACGTACGCCACGTTCAGCGATCCGGATGGCAACGGATGGCTGCTCCAAGAGGTCACGTCGCGGCTTCCGGGCCGAGAGTGGGAGGACTGACGATGGACATCGAGTCCCTGGCACATCTGCTGCATGAAACGGCCGACCATCACGCCGCGTTTGAGGCGGTCGCCCCACCGCACGACTGGTGGGACTGGTACGCGGCGTACATGAGCGCTCGTCACCAGGGACGCACCGCGCAGGAGGCGGCCGCGGCTGCCGGGCGCTACATGGAGGAGGCCAAGCACATCGTCGTCTCGCCCGCGTGACGCCGAATCCCGGAGCTCGAGTGGAGATCCTGCGACCTCGGCGGCGGGATCTCCACCCCGGCCGTGAAGACCAGTTGAGCAATCGACCCCTCAGGAGTTTGGCATGAGCAGCATCGATCTCGGCCCTTCGAGCAACGGCCGAGGCCCGGAAGGCTGGTTCGGATCGTGGACGCACGTGAGCGTCGACCGCCGTAGCCCCGCCTACTGTCGAGTAACGTTCGAGCACCCTCCGATCAACACGATCACCGCGACGACGGTCGTGGAGCTCGCCGAGCTCGTCGGCCTGATCGAACAGGATCCCGACCTCAACGTCGTGGTCTTCGACAGCGCCAACCCCGATTTCTACCTGGCCCACTACGACGTGGAGAACGATCCGAGCAGGACCGCCGGACTGCCCGTCGGCCCGACGGGAATGCACGCCTGGCTCGATCTTCTCGTGCGTCTGTCGCGTGCACCGGTGGTCAGCATCGCCTCGATCCGCGGACGCGCCCGCGGCGCCGGGAGCGAGTTCGTGCTCGCCTGTGACCTGCGGTTCGCCTCGCGCGAGAACACGCTGCTCGGGCAGTTCGAGGTCGGCACCGGGGTGGTGCCCGGAGGCGGTCCGATGGCCCGGCTCTCGCGCTTGGTCGGTCGCGGCCGGGCGCTCGAGATCCTGCTCGTTGCCGACGATCTCGACGGGCCACGCGCCGAGCAGTACGGGTACGTCAACCGCGTGATCGCGGACGAGCAGCTCGACGACGAGGTCGATCAGATCGCCTCGCGTCTCGCGCGCTTCGATCATGACGCGATCGCGCGCACCAAGTCCTACGTCGACCGCGTGACGCTGCCGGCCGACAGCGAGCTTCCACCCGCGCTAGCGGATTTCTTCGAGCTGCTCGGCCGTCCCGAGCAGCAGGCGCAGAGCGCGAGGCTTCGAGAGCTTGGGCTCAACACCGACAGCGACCTCGAACGGTCGCTCGGGCGGCGCGTGGTCGAGACGCTCTAGCTAGGCCGGCGCACTCAGCGTCCGGATGCCGCCTGCGCGAGCCGGTCGGCCAGCTCACAGCGCTCGGAGTCGATCGGCGCAATCGTTCCCCAGTGACGCGGGACCCGGTCAGCGATCTTCCCTGCCGGCGCGTGGAGGATCACACGCGCCTCGAAGCGGTTCGGGGCCCCGGTGATGCTCTGCTGGACGTATGCCGCGGCATCCTTGGCCGGCAGCGGACGCGGCGCGAACCGTGCGCCGGTCGAGGCCGCCCGCGTGAGCCGGTCCACGCGGAAGGTCCGCCAATCCTCGCGGCCCCGATCCTATGCGACAAGGTACCAACGCCGGCCCAGATTCACGAGGCTGTGAGGCTCGACCAGACGGCGGCTGTCGGTGCCGTCCCGGCTTCGATACACGAACCGCAGACACTCTGAGTCGCGGCACGCCGCGGCGATCACGGTCAGGGCCTGTGGCTCGACGGTCGGGCCGGGAACGGCCGGCGCGATCATCGCCGACGAGAGTGCCGTGACGCGCCGGCGCAGATGCGCCGGAAGGACCTGCTCGAGCTTGACGAGCGCTCTGACCGCCGTCTCCTCGATCCCGGTCACCGATGCCCGAGCGGCCGTCCGCAACCCGACTGCAATCGCGATCGCCTCGTCATCGTCGAGGAGCAGTGGCGGCATCGCGGGACAGCGTCCGGGGAACGGACGCAGCGATCGCAGCGGTGCACGCCGCGTGGGCCGCGGGCGAGATCGTCGCGGTCAAGGGCATCGGCGGCTATCACCTGACGTGCGACGCAGCCAACGATGTGGCGGTGGCCCGGCTCCGCACGCGGAAGGGCCGCGTCGAGAAGCCGTTCGCGGAGATGGTGCGGGACGTGGCGCAGGCGGACGCGCTCGCGGAGCTTGGGAGCGCCGAGAGGCGAGCGCTGTCCTCATCGGCGCGTCCGATCGTGCTCGCTGCGCGGCGTCCGAACGCGCGTATCTCCCCTGCTGTCGCGCCGGGCAACCCCGACGTCGGGATGATGCTCGCCTACTCCGGCATCCACGAGCTGTTGTTGAGCCCTGTCCCGGGCAGCGAGCCGGAGCCGCCACGGGTCATCGTCGCCACCTCCGGGAACCGCTCCAACGAGCCGATCTGCATCGACGACGACGACGCGCGGGCGCGCCTGGGCGATCTCGCGGACGCGTTCCTGACCCACGACCGCGAGATCCACGTCGCCTGCGACGACTCGGTCGTACGCATCGTCAACGGCGCCGAGCAGCCGGTCCGCCGCTCGCGCGGGTACGCGCCGATGCCGGTGACGCTGCCGATCGACGCGCCGCCGACGCTTGCGATCGGCGGCGAGCTGAAAAGCGCGTTCTGCATTGCAGCGGGCGAGCACGGATGGATGAGCCAGCACATCGGCGATCTCGAGAATCTCGAGACCCTCCAGGCACTCGAGCGCAGCATCGCGTCCTTCCGGACGATGTACCGGATCGACCCCGAGGTCGTGGCAGTCGACGCGCATCCTGGCTATCTGTCGCGGCGATGGGCGCTCGAGCACTACGGTGAGCGCGGCACGATCGTCGAGGTCCAGCATCATCACGCGCACATCGCCGCACTGATGGCCGAGTGCGGTGCGTCGGGGGCCGCGCCGGTGATCGGGATCGCGTTCGACGGCACCGGGTACGGCGCGGCCATCGATGGTCGGCCGGCGATCTGGGGCGGCGAGGTGTTGCTCGCCGACTACGACGGGTTCGAGCGAATCAGTCACCTCGCCGAGCTGCCGCTGCCCGGGGGCGACGCGGCGGTGCGCAACCCGTGGCGGGTCGCCGTTGCGTACGCCGTCGCGTCCGGCATCGAGCTGGATGAGGCATGCGCGCCGGTGCGCATCGGCGGCGCGCTCGGGAGCGCGCTCGTCGAGCGGCAGGTTCGCCGTGGCGTCGGTGTCGTACCGACGACGAGCATGGGACGCCTGTTCGACGCGGTTGCTTCACTGCTGGACGTGCGCCACCAGGTCACCTAGTGAGCGTGGCCTGGCCAACTTCTCGATGCTCGTCAGCCATGTGCTCGTGCCGCCCGCGATCGAGGCGATCATGAGCTCGCCGACGTGCCGCGTCAACGGCTTCCTGGCCGCTGGGCACGTCTGCACGGTGATGGGCTCC
>DATKOY010000130.1:0-3149 GCA_035524415.1 Solirubrobacteraceae bacterium
CTTCGATCTGCTGGCCGACGACGTGGTCTTCGAATACGTCATCTCCGTACCCGGCTACTCCAGGCGCCTGCAAGGACGCCAGAGCATCATTGACCTATACAGCGGCTACGACGACTACATGAGCGTGCACAGCGCCGACAACCTTCGCATCTACCGAGACCGGGAATGCTCGGTCGTCGTCCTCGAATACGAGGTGCACGGCGAATCAACGCAGACCGGACGGCCATACAACAACCGCTTTGTCTCCATCATCACCATCAAGAACCAAAAGGTTGCGCACTGGCGCGACTACCTAGATCCGATCGCCGTCTTTGACGCCGCCGGCTGGCCGGAGAGCCACTCGAGCACCGACTGAGCCGCCCGCCGCACATCGCTCCTCGATCTCGTCCGCCGCGATCTCGAGCACAAAGCAGGTCTTCACCGGCGCTCCCCACGAGAACCTCCCATTCGCCAGTCTCACGCATCCCCGCATAGTCGGCTGGCCCGTCGTCGGGACAGCGGGACTGAAGCACCTGCTTTCGCTCGGCGGCGTGTACGCGCACCGCCGTGCGACTGGCGCGGTGCGCGGTTCCGCATTCATGCGGCGAGAGGTCTCTCGGCCGCGATCGATCGCGGCCTGCTGTTCGCCACGAGCGCGTGCCGCACCCCGTGGCGCCGCGTCCCGAACCCGGGTTGGTCGTTAGCTGTGCTCGCGGTTGGACTCTTCCAGGGACTGAGTCCCGTGGGCGTCTTCGACGGCCCAGCGCAGACGCTCGACCAGGTGCGCGCAATAGAACTCGCTTTCCATGTCGCTGGGCGCCACGCGCTCCTGCAACATGATGGGGCCTTCGGCCGTGTTGGTCTTGATCGTGATGTATGCCATCGCTGTCTCCTCGAATCGTGCTCGTAGGTCGGGAAGTGCTCATGCGCTCACTGCGCCCTACGTCGGGTCCTCGCGCTACGCCGGCGCGGCCGCTCGGTTGCTGTCAGCGCCGCCGTTTGTTGTCGACGAAGCCCGGGCTATTCGTGGGAATGCGTGAGGTAGTCGAAGCGGGGTCTCGTGGACCGTGGCTACTCGTGCTGTTGCGCGTAGCGCCGGCTCGGATGGGACCGAGCCGCCGACGGGCGCCGGTCGCGGGCGTCGGGCGGCAGCCGACGCGATCGCGGCTGAGCTCGTCGCGCCTGCGCTGCAGCTCGTCGCTGTTGATGTTTGTCATGGGCTCGACCTTTACCGTTGCCTCGGTGGATTCGCGCGCGTCAGCAACGGCCGTGGCCCAGGGCGACCAGGCATCGTGGACGACACTACCGAGCGTCGATGGATGACGCGTGCAGGAGCAGTGCACCGGCCCTGCGGTCGCACCCAGTGGCCCTCGCTCCCCGCCTCGCAGCGCTTTCGCGCCGTCGGTGGCTGTCGGGCGTGGGCCAGGGTGCCGACCGTAGGGCCAGCTCACCTCTTTCAGCGTACTCCGATCGAAGACGCCGCGCGAGCAGACTGCGACCTTAACGCGAATCGCGAACTTCGGCGACGAAGACGGGGCTCCGCTCGCCACCGGCTCGCGGGCCTGCATCTCCTCTCACGAGCAGTCATCTCGGTGGCGCTGCCGCCTTCCCGGGACGAAGCGGCTGGGCCGGGGGCCCGGACTGATGTGTTCGTTGTCAGCAGTACCAGACACCCGTTGTGTGACCGAATGACGCTGACGGACACCGTCTCTTCGGTTGTCGCGGGGCAGCGCGTCCGAGTTCGACTCTCCCTCGCGCGCGGCTATGCACCGCCGACGCAGCAGCTGCCGCCAATCCGGCAGCAGACCGGCATTGAGTTGCACCCGACACAGGTCGCGTAGGTGAGGTTGCAGCAGTAGTCGCCGCAAAGAATGTAACCGTTGTCGCAGCCGCCGCCGCCACCGCCGCCGGGGCCGCCTCCAGGGGACTTGATTACTGGCGGGTTTGCCGTTTGGCAGTCGCTCTCGCCGGCGGCCTGCTCGTTGAGCCACTTGAAGTTGCAGTCCTCGAGCTGCTTGATCGCGCGGTCCCGTTCGCGCGTGGCTTTGTTGATCTCCTTCATCAGCCGCTTGCGAGCGGCTGCCCTTTTCCCGGGCGCGAGCGATCCTACGTGCGTGAGGAGTTCTTCGTTGTAGGCGATCGTATCCTGACTGTCCTTGAACGCTCCCAGGGGACCGTTTACGCACGCTTGGAAGGCGTCGTAGGTCCGCTTGAAGTTGGCGGCGTTGCAGTCCTGCAATGCGGTCGAGGAAGCGTGCGCGCTGCCCGGGATCAGGAACCGCAGCGGGCCCGCCACAAGCGCCGCTCCCGCAGCGCTTCGCAGCACTGTTCGCCGCGAGATGCTCTGGCCGGGAGCAGCAGGAGAGACCTCGGTGATCGGGAGCGGCGCGACCTGATCGCGTGCTGCCCGCCGGGCCAGCGATTCGAGCCAGCGCGGTCCTGCTGTCCCGTCGCGGTTCATGCGAGCACCTGAGCGAGGCGACCTGCGAGTCGGTGGGAGTCGTCGATGCGCTGCTGCGCACGTGCGGCGGCACTGGCGGCCGTGTGTGGATCGCTCAGCGACAGCGCTTGGTGGGCGAGGCCCAGGGCCGCATCCAGCGTCTTTAGCCACTTCACGGCGAGGGTTTGCCCCTTCGCGTGGGAGTCGACGGACCGGACGCTGCTCAGCGCACGGTGTACGTCGCCCTGCCAGCGGCCGAGCGCGGCCAGCGCGGCTGTCCTTTGCGGCGAAGCCTGGTTGAACGGCGCTTGACCGTCCAGCGATCCCGCGAGCGTCAGCGATGCGCGCGTGAACGCCACTGAATCGCTGCCGAGATGCTTGCGGTGCGGATCAAGCGCCCGCGAGACGGCGTCAGGTCTTGTGTTCGGGCTCATGCGAGCGCGGCCTCGACCATTGGCGAGCGGTCTGTGCCGGCCGTGTCGATGATCTCGCGTGCCGCGTTGACGCCAAGCGCGATCGGACGCTCAAGCCGCCCGTCCGCGTCGATCAACACGACGCCGGGAACCCCGAAGACGCGGTAGGCCTCAAACAGCGCCTCATCATCCTGGGGAACGACCCGCTGCAAACCCAGCTGCAGCGACCGCGCCCGCGTTCGCTCGAGACTGCCGCGACTGATCACCGCCAGCGTCAACTCGTCCGCTCGCTCGCGCTGGGCACGGGCGACCAACTC
>DATKOY010000131.1:0-17178 GCA_035524415.1 Solirubrobacteraceae bacterium
CGGCCGGGAACGCTCTACAACACGATCGTCTACATCGGGCCGACCGGTCTGCTCGGACGCCACCGCAAGCTGATGCCGACCCAGCATGAACGGCTGTTCCACGGGATCGGCGCAGGCGACGACCTCGACGTCGTTGCGGACGTCGCCGGCGCGCGCGTCGGCGGCCTGATCTGCTGGGAGAACCGGATGCCGCTTGCCCGCTACGCGGTCTATCGCGGAGGCCCGCAGATCTGGGTGGCTCCGACCGCGGACGACAGCGACGGCTGGCTCGCGTCAGTGCGCCACATCGCGATCGAATCGGGCGCGTTCGTCGTGTCCGTCCCGCAGTACATTCCCGCGTCCGCCTTTCCGAAGCATTTCCCGGTCGAGATCCCACCCGACAAGCCGGTGTTCGGCAACGGTGGTGCCGCGGTGATCGACCCGGCGTGGGGCGATGTCATCGGCGGACCGCTCTACGGCGAGGAGGGCATCGTCCTCGCCGACTGCGATCTGCGACGCAGCCTCCATGCCAAGCGGTGGTTCGACAGCGTCGGCCATTACAGCCGCAGCGACGTCTTCGGCGTGCCCGACGTGGCCGCGCTCGGGGAGCCGGTCGAGTGAGCTCGCCGTATCACGACGGGTCGCGCGCGCTGCAGGACCGCTTCGACACGCGGCGCCTTGCGGACCGGATCGGCGAGAAGTTCATGTCGCGAACGACCATCGGCGCGCAGGACAAAGCGTTCATCGAGCGGATGGACATGTTCTTCCTGGCCACGGCCGACGCCCAAGGCAGGCCGCAGTGCTCCTACAAGGGCGGCGATCCCGGCTTCGTGCGCGTGCTCGGCGAGCAGACGCTCGCGTTTCCGAGCTATGACGGCAACGGCATGTTTCTCTCGGCCGGCAACATCCTCGAGAACCCCCACGTCGGGATGTTGTTCATCGACTTCATCTCGGCCCGGCCCTCACGCCTGCGCGTGAACGGCATCGCGAGCGTCACCGACGGTGATGACCTCCTCGATGACTATCCGGGCGCACAGCTGGTCGTTCGCGTCCGCGCGACCCAGGTGTTTCCGAACTGTCCGCGGTACATCCACCGGATGGCGCTCGTCGAGCGCTCGCGGTTCGTCCCGCGCGACGGCGAGGAGCCTCCGACACCGGACTGGAAGCGCGCCGACTGGGCGCGCGACGTGCTCCCGCGCCACGACTGATACGGCGCTCGATTCCGCGGCATGAGCCGGGCGTTGCCTCGTGAACGGCGCTGGGGGTGCGTGCGCGACCGGCCCGCTGGGCCGTCGTGCGCGAGCGTTGCCGGCGACAGCAGGTTCCCGCAGTTCGGCCGCAGCTGGGCGGCGTGGCACATCGCGACGGGCTTGCGCCTGCGATCGCCCACACCGCACGGACCGACGCCAACCGTGGGAACCTGCAAGTGCTCGTCACGGCCCGGCCAGGCCCACGGGTAGACCCGCTCGTCGGACTGCGGGTCGATGATCCGGATCGCCGGGCTGCGTGTGTCGATCGTCCAGCCCTTCCCGCACGCGAGCCGGAGCGGAGCGGTCCTACCGCGTCGCCGTCCAGGGTCCGACCAGCGGTGCCGAGAGGTTCCCGGCGGCGTCGACGGCGCGGACCGAGAGACGATGGCGTGACCGGGGTCGCAGACCGCGCCTGACGAACGAGCGGCTCGTCGCCGCCGTCGTCCCGACGCGCACCCACGCGCCGCTCACGCACTCGTAGATGCGGTACCCCGCGACCGTCGTGTTGTCGCTCGCCGGCCCCCAGCTCACTGTGATCGACGTCCGTGTGCGCTTGATCACCCTGAGGACCCCAGACGGCCGCGACGGGGCGATCACGTCGCGCCGGGTCGCGCCCCCGCCGCCGTGCAGCCCGCCACCGGATGACCCGCCCGCTCCGGCCGGGGACCCACCCGCGCCGCCGGATGACCCGCCGGCTCCGCCCGGGGACCCGCCCGCTCCGCCCGGGGACCCGCCCGTTCCGCCGGGAAGCCCGTTTGAGCCGCCCGCGCCTGACCCGTCACCGGCGCCGGAACCACCGTCCCCCGGAGGCGCCTGCGGCGTGATCGCGGCCGACGGGTCCGACGGGACGCTCGTCCCGAAGTGGTTGGTCGCGGTCACCGTGAACGTGTACGACCGTCCGACCACGAGCCCGGAGATCGTGCACCCGAGCAGACCCTGTGCCGGCCGGCAGGTCAGCCCGTCCGGCGACGCGGTCACGGTGTAGCCGGAGATCGGCGAGCCGCCGTCGGTGTACGGCGCGCTCCAGGACACGTCCGCCTGCTCGACGCCGGGCGCGGCATTGACGAACATCGGCGCGCCGGGCGCGGTGATGTTCGACGAGATGACATGGGTCGCAGCGCCGTCCGAGCCGCCGGCGCCGGGCGCCCCGATGAGCGCGTGCGTCCCGTTCGCCGCCACCGCGACGGACGATCCGTAGCCATCTCCGGCGATCGGAGCGATCGGCGGGGTGATCGCGGCGCCGTCCCGCGTCCAATCGGCATTGTGCGACGCGTCGAAGTCGTAGGCCGCTCCCGCGCCGGCGTTCTCGCCGGGCGCGCCGACAAGCAATTCGTCCTCGGTGTGCGCCGCAATCGCGACGCTCGCGCCGAAGTGCCCGTCCGCTGTGCCGGAGGGGTTCACGAACGTCGCTTCCTGCATGCCGGACGGCCTGTACTCATAGACCGCGCCGGCCCCCCCGTTGGCCATCGGGGCGCCGATGAACTCGTCGCTGCCGCCGAGCGGCTGCGTCACGCTCGCGCCGAAGTTCGCTTGGCTCACGGGTGACTGGATCGGGGTCCCGTCGATCCAGTACGGACTCTCCAGCCCGAAGTACGAGTACGGATAGACGATGCCGTCGCCGCCGGCGGCGTTGGGTGCTCCGACGAGCGCCGCACCACCGTTCCCGGGCAGCGCGATGCTCGCGCCGAAGTGCGCCCCCGCTGGAACGCCGGCTCGATCCATGCGCTGGAACAGATCCCAGCCATACCGCATGTCGTAGGTGAACGTGAAGACCTGTCCTTCGCCCGCGTCGGACATCGGAGCGCCGACCAGCGCGAGCGTCCCGCCGCTCGCAACCGCGACGCTCGCGCCGAAGCTGCCCGCGTCCGTCTCGGCTCTGCCACCGAGCAACTGGTTCTGCTGCGTCCAGACTCCGTCCGCGAGCGCGAATGCCCACGCCGACCCGACGCCGCCGTGATCGTCGGGCGCCCCGACGAGCAGCGTTTGCCCGGTGCCGTCCATGCTCACCGCGGCGCCGAAGTGTCCAGCGCCGATCTCGCCGGTCGGGGTGAGGCGCTGGGCGAACGCCCAGACCCCGTCGGCGTTCGTGTAGACGAGTGCCGCGCCGGCGCCGCCGGCGTCGTTCGGCTCGCCGACGACCGCGACCGCCCCGTCCGCGGAGATCGAGACGCTCTGACCGAAGGCGCCGCCGAGACTCGACGGGTCGGCGAGTGAACCGGGCGCCCCGAATGGATTTGCGGACGCGGCGGACGCGAACGCGCACGCGCAGGCCACCACCGCAACAAGGCTCGCGACGGTCCGACGCACGGTCCGGTCAACCACCGAGTCCACGAGAAGGCCGTCGGCACCCGACCGTCTAAAGATCGCAAAATCTGGTTATCGCAAACGAACGTCGCGCAGCGACGACGCGTTTGCGTCTGAACTCCTCGGGGATCGGGCCACGAGCGCGTTGACGTGATGGAGAACGTGGGCGTCGGGTCGTCCATCTGCCGACGCCTGGCTTTCATATGCCTGCCGGCTCGCCGAGAAGAGATAAAGGGGCCGTGCCGCTCAGGGTTGCGATATGCCAGACGTCTTCATTGCCCGCCAGCCAATCTTCAATCGGAAACTCGAGGTCGTCGGTTATGAGCTGCTGTTTCGCAGCGGGCACGTCGATCACGCGCTCGTCGTCGACCCCGAGGAGGCGACAGCCACCGTCGTGCTGAACTCGTTCACCGAGATCGGCCTCGACCGGATCGTCGGTGACAAGACGGCGTGGGTGAACGTCTCGCGGGACTTCCTCGTCGAAGGCCTCGCGCAGGCGATCCCGCCGGGCCTGGTGGGGATCGAGGTCGTCGCGGACGACGTGCTCGACGAGCGCAGCATCGCCGCGCTCCGGGAACTCAAGGCGCAGGGATACAGCCTCGCCCTCGACGACTTCCGCCACCGCCCGGAGGTCGCGCCGCTGCTCGAGCTCGTCGATGTCGTGAAGCTCGACCTGGCCGCGCTCGGTCATGACGGCCTGACCGCGTCCATCGCGCGGCTGAGCGCCTATGACGTGGCGCTGCTGGCGGAGAAGGTCGAGACGCGTAGCGACCACGAATTCTGCGCCGGCACGGGCTGCGATCTGTTCCAGGGCTACTTCTTCTGCAGGCCGGTGCTCCTCTCCGACCGGGGGATCGGCGTCAACCGCTTGGCGCTGCTGCGTGTTGTCGCCAACCTCCATGACCCGACGGTCGAGCTCTCGGACATCGAGGAGCTCATCTCGAAGGACGTCGCCCTCAGCTTCCGTCTGCTGCGCTACATCAACTCGGCCTTCTTCGGATTGCGCGGCGAGGTTCGCTCGATCGGTCAGGCGCTCGCGCTGCTCGGCCTCGAGAACGTTCGGCGGTGGGCGACCCTGAGCATCCTGGCGGATCTGAACGACGCTCCGCGCGAGTTGACAATCACGGCGCTCGTCCGCGCCCGCTTCTGCGAGCGGGCCGGCGAGCAGCTCGGGCTCGCGAACCCCGGCGAGTTGTTCACACTCGGCATGTTCTCGGTGATCGACGCGATGATGGACGCGCCGATGCCGGACGTGCTCGCGTCGCTCCCGTTCCCGGCCGACATGCGCGAGGCGCTGATCAACCATCGGGGCGAGAAGGGGCTGCTGCTCGAGTGCGTCGCAACGCTCGAGACCGGTGAGCTCGACCGCGCCAGGACGATCGTCTCCCGCGCCAGCGAGCTGTACACCGAGTCGCTGATCTGGGCGAACGGCGCCGCCGACTCGCTGTTCAGCGAGATCGGCGCCGCGGCCGCCTGAGCGACGGCCGCAGCGCCTTCACGCGCGTCAGGTTGCCGTGTAAGACCCGAACACGGTGCAGACGTTCTGCTTGTTGAGCGTCGTGCTGTTGTCGAATGCGTACTGGACCGTGACGACCTTGCCGATCCCCGATTCGAATAGGACGGTTCCGGTGGAGTCGTAATCACCGCTCGAGGTCGAGAACAGGATGCCCTTGCTCGCGTGGTTGAACGATGTGTTGTGGACGCTGTGCAACCGTCCCAACCCGTCGAGGATCCGGCCGAACACGTCTCCGACCGATGCGGTCGAGAACCCGAAGATGATGGGAGCGCCGCCGGGGCTGCAGCGCGCGTTCATCTGGAACTGGTCGATGTTGATCAGCAAGGCCGTCTTCGAGCTCGGCTTGGCGATGAATGAGAACGTCCTGACGACGGCGCTCGTGGTGCTCGCGGCACTCGCCGTCGCTGCCGTCACACCCGTCAGCGCGATGGCCGCCACGGCCGACGCGGTCAGCCAACGCGTCCGGATGGTCCGCCTCATAGATCAGCTCCTCTCGTGATGTGGTCCTGCCCGGGCCTGATGGTAACCTCGACCGGAAGGCCCGGTTGATCCCGCGGTGCTTGCCGGCTGACCGCTACCGTGATGGTGTGCGGATTGCGACCTGGAACGTGAACTCGGTCAAGCAGCGGATCCCGCGGCTGCTCCCCTGGCTCGACGAGCGCCGCCCCGACGTCGTCTGCCTTCAGGAGACGAAGCTCGCGGATGATGCCTTCGCCGAGCTGCTCGACGACGAGCTCGCCCGGCGCGGGTACGAGGTCGCTGTGCACGGGGAGGCGACCTGGAACGGCGTCGCGATCTTCTCGCGGGTCGGTCTCGACGATGTCGTCAGCGGCATCGCGGGAGGCCCCGGCTTTCCGCATCCGGAGGCGCGTGCGGTCTCCGCGACGTGTGCCGGGATTCGCGTCCTCTCGGTGTACGTCCCCAACGGGCGCGTGCCCGGCTCCGAGCACTACCAGTACAAGCTCGCCTGGCTCGCGGCGCTCCGGGACATGGTCGCCGCCGGTCCCGACGCGACGATCGTGTGCGGCGACATGAACATCGCGCCGACCGACGAGGACGTGTTCGACCCGGAGGCCTATGTCGGCCAGACGCACGTGACCGAGCCCGAGCGGTCTGCGCTGGCCGAGCTCCAGGCGCTCGGACTGCACGACGTGGTCCGCGAGCGCTGGCCGCATGAGCGGGTGTTCACCTACTGGGATTACCGCGCCGGCATGTTCCACAAGGATCTCGGCATGCGCATCGACCTCGTCCTCGCCGGCGGCGTCGTCGCGGAGCGCGTCCGGGCTGCGTGGGTCGATCGGCACGCACGGAAGGGCACGGGGCCGAGCGACCACGCACCGGTGATCGTCGACCTCGATGAGGCTCCCGACGGCGACATCGGGCCGGTCGTGCCGCCACCGTCCGCGCCCGCCACCGCCCGCGGCTCGGTCAAGCTGCCCCAGTCACAGTGAGGCGGCAGGCCGGTCACGGTCGTGCTCACTCGCGCGGGCGGTCGCGATCGCGCGACGGCTGGACCCGCTTGGGCTCGCCCGGCATCTTCGGATAGTCGGGCGGGTAGGGCATGTCGCCCTGCCCCTCGGCGAGGTCTCGCTCATACAGGTCGAGCAACGGCTGCAGAGAATGCGCGACGTCGTTGATCGCGGCATGGCGATCGCCGACCTGCGCGAAGCGCGCCGGCATCGTCGCGATAGTGAATTGTTCAGGAACCGCGCCGTCGAGCTCCTGCCAGCTCAGCGGCGCCGATACCGGCGCGGCCGGTTTTGGTCGCACGCTGTAGGCCGAGGCGATCGTACGGTCACGGGCGTTCTGGTTGTAGTCGATGAAGATCCGTTGTCCGCGTTCCTCCTTCCACCACTTCGTCGTGACCTGCCCGGGGAGGCGCCGCTCGAGCTCGCGACCGAACGCGATCGCGGCATGCCGGACGTCCGTGAACGTCCAGCGGGGCTCGATCCGCACGTAGATGTGGATGCCGCGGCCGCCGGACGTCTTCGGAAACCCGATGTAGCCGAGTTCCTCGAGCAGGCTCCGAGCCGCATGCGCGACGCGGACGGCATCCTCGAAATCGGTGCCGGGCTGCGGGTCCAGGTCGAGGCGCAGCTCGTCGGGGTGGTCGACGTCCGTGCGGCGCACCGGCCACGGGTGAAACGTGATCGTGCCCATCTGCGCAGCCCACCCCACGACGGCGACCTCGGTCGGGCAGACCTCGTCCGCATGGCGTCCCGACGGGAACGCGATCTGCGCTGTCTGCACGTAGTCCGGGGCGCCCTTGGGGACCCGCTTCTGGTAGAAGGCGTCGCCGCCGCCCCTGTCTCGCATCGAGAGCACGATCCCCGGATGAACGCCCTTGGGCCAGCGCTCGAGCGTCGTCGGCCGGCGGTCGAGCGCCCGCATGATCCCGTCGGCCACGGCCAGGTAGTACCTCACGATGTCGAGCTTCGTGACCGGTGCCGAGCGCTCCGTCACCGGGAAGATCACGCGGTCGGGGTTGGTGACCCGCAGGTCGCGGCCACCCGCGTCGACGGTTGTTTCCGGTGCGGCCACAACCCTGAGTTGTACGCCCCTCGTCAGTGGTTCGCGGCGGCGGCGCGCTCGAGCTCGGCGATGCGGCGCCGCAGTGCGGCGTTCTCCAGGCGCAGGCGCGCCGCCTCCCGGCGTGCGTCGGCCGTCTCCTGCGCCATCGCCGGCAGGATGATTCGGAGCCTGTGAATCCTGTCGATCAGGGCGGCGGCGTCCGACTCTCGATGACTGACGGCGGCGCCCATCCCGCCGGACGTTACCCGGCAGGCCGTCAAGCCTCCGTCAACGGAGCGGGCGCGACGCAATCGATCAGCGGGGAAACTACTGCGGGTGGACAACGCCCAGATCGCCGACCGCCTTGAGACGTTCGCGGCACTGCTCGAGCTCGTCGAGGCCAATCCGTACACGGCGCGCGCGTACCGACGCGCGGCGGACACGATCCGCGGCGCGGCCGTGCCCGTTGCCGGGCTCGTGCGGTCCGGCAACGCACGCGAGCTGCGCGGGATCGGACCCGGGATCGAGGCGCGTCTGCGCGAGTTGGTCCAGACGGGTGAGATTGGCGAGCTGGCCGAGCTCGAGCGGGAGTTCGCGCCCGACCTCGTCGGGCTGGGTCGCTACCTCGGCCTCGGCGTCAAGCGCTCGCTCGAGCTCGCACGTTCGCTCGGCGTCCGCACAGTCGACGAGTTCCGTGAGGCGGCCGCCGCAGGCCGGCTGCGGGACGTTCCTGGAATCGGTCCGAAGACCGAGGCGCGCCTGCTCGACGCGCTCGCGCAGGAGACCGACACGCGGCCGCAGGGCGGGCTGCTGCTGAACCGCGCCTGGGAGCTGATCGCCGGCATCGCCGCGGCGCTCGGCGGCGAGGCCGCCGGCGACGTCCGGCGGTGGCGCGACTCGTGCGAGCGACTCGCCGTCGTCTGCGCGACCGACGATCCGGCGGCCGTGCTCGAGCGGTTCGCGGCGCTGGCGCAGATCGTGGCGCTGATCGAGCGCGGGGAGCGGCACGCCGTCGGCGTCACGATCGACGGCACCCCGGTCGAGCTCGTCGCCGCCCCGCCCGAAGGCTTCGGTACGGCATTGCTGCGCGCGACCGGGACGGCCGCCTATGTTCAGGCGCTCGAGCCGCTCCCGGAGCGGGCTGACGAACGGGAGGTGTACCGCGCGCTGGGCGTTCCTTGGTGCCCTCCGGAGCTGCGCGAGGAGGCGTTTCGCGGCGAGCCGCCGACACTGCTGGGAATCGAGCAGATCCGGGGTGACCTGCACTGTCACACGACCTGGTCGGACGGGACGGCCGGGGTCGAGGAGATGGCGCGCGCCGCTCGTGAACGCGGCTACGAGTACGTCGCGATCTGCGACCACACCCCCGCGGTCGGAGCGGTGCGTGGCCTGACGCCGGACGATCTCCGCCGCCAGGCCGGGGAGATCGCGGCCGCGAACGAGCGACTGGCCCCGTTCCGCGTGTTGCGGGGAATTGAGTGCGACATCCTTCCCGACGGTCGACTGGACCTTCCGGATGACGTGCTCGCTGAGCTCGACTGGGTGCAGGCGAGCGTCCACGGCGGCCAGCGGATGCCGCGGCGCGAGATGACCAGGCGCGTCGAGGAGGCACTGCGCAACCCCCACGTGCGCTGCCTCAGCCATCCGACCGGCCGGTACATCAACAGGCGCCCTGAGAATGCGCTCGACCTCGATCGGGCGTTCGCCGTCGCGCTCGAGGAGGGCGTTGCCGTCGAGGTCAACGGCTTGCCCCCGCGGCTCGACCTCAGCGCAGAGCACGTCCGCGACGCGCTCGCAGCCGGCCTCAAGCTCGTCTGCTCCACCGACGCCCACTCGGTCCGCGGGCTCGCCAACATGGTCTTCTCGGTCGCGACCGCCCGGCGTGGCTGGGCGACGGCCGGCGATGTGCTCAACACATCGTCGCTGGCCGCAATCCTCGGGCTCAGACGAGCCTGAGGTGGTCGACGAGGGCGGCCGCTTCGGCCACGATCCCGCGCGCGAGCTGATCGACGTCGGGCAGCAGCGTCGGGTCGGCGACGAGGCCGAAGTTGAGCGTGTCCGCCAGCGACACGACCGCGACGCGCAGCGCGTGCTGCTCGCGGATTTCGGCCCGCGTGAACAGCGCCTGCACCCGCTCGCCGAGCACGGCGACGGGCCGGGACGGCCCGGGAACGTTCGGCACCGCCAGCGCGAACGACCGCGGATGCGTGAGGACCCGGTCGGCGAACTGGGCCAGCCGGGGGACGCGCGCGAGCCGGCGCATCATCGCATCCAACTGCTGGGCGTCATGACCCTCCTTGCGAACGCGCATCGCGCGGCGGATCGCGCCGAGCCGTTCGAGCGGGTCTGCCGAGCCGAGCGGCAGGTCGAGGCAGAAGAACGAGTCCCGATTGCCCGGCGAATCCGCCGGCGAGCCGTTGGCCGGCGCCTGGTTGTGAAGGCTGACCGACACCTTGACGCGTACCGCGCCGAGGTGGCCGTTGTGGGCCTCGAGCCAGCGCCGCAGCCCACCCGCCACGACCGTCAAGACCGCGTCGTTCACCGTCGCCCCGTCGTGCGCGCGCGCGACGCGGCGAAGATCGTCGAGCCCGACGGTGACGACCGCGACGCTGCGTTCGGCGCCGATCATCCCTTCGAACGGCGATCGCTCAGGATCGGAGTCCTCGTCCCAGAGGACCGCATTCGCGATCCGCATCGCCGTCGATCCGTCCACGAGCGCATGGTTCAGGCGCCAGACCAGCGCCGAGTGACCATCCGCCATCGGGTCGATTACGTCGATCCGCCAGAGCGGCCGCTCGCGGTCGAGCCGCTGCTCGAACAGACGCGCGACCTCATCGGTGAGGCCGGCGTCGTCGCGTCCGCATGCGCGCTCGCACGCAACCACGTGTGCACTGAGATCGTGGTCATCGCTCCGGAACGGTACCGCGTGTGCCCGCCCGCTCACCAGCAAGCGCCTTCTACACGTCGATCGCGCGCGCCGTGCCCGGCCTCGATGCGCCGATCGACGCCGTGACGACGAGCGCGATGCCAAGCACCCCCCGCGCGCTGAGGTGCTGGCCGAGCACGATGAATCCGGCAATCGCCGCCATCGCCGGCTCGAGGCTCATCAGGACGCCGAACACGTGCGGCCGGATCCGGCGCAGGGCCTCGAGCTCGAACGAGTACGGGATCGCCGAGGACAGGATCCCGACCGCCGCGCCGAGCGCCAGCGAGCGCGGTTCCAGCAGGTGCGCGCCACCGGCGTGGATCCCGACGGGCAGGGCGTAGATCGTCGCGAACAGCATCGCCAGGGCCAGCCCGGTCCCGCGCTCGAACGCCCGGCCGACGCGGGCGCTGAGCAGGATGTACGCGCCCCAGAAGCACCCCGCGAGGATCGCGAAGAGCACACCGACGGCGTCGAGTCCGTGCGTGCCGCCGCGCGTCAGCGCGATGATCCCGGCGGCCGCAAGCGCCACCCACAGCAGATCGATCAGCCGCCGCGAGCCGGCGATCGCAACGGCGAGCGGCCCGATGAACTCGAGCGCCACGGCGATCCCGAGCGGGATCCGGTCGATCGCGCTGTAGATGCAGAAGTTCATCGCCGCGAGTGTGAATCCGAACGTTGCGGCAAGCAGCCACTCGTGTCGGGTCCGCCCCCGCACTCTGGGGCGCCACACGCTGACCAGCACGGCGGTGGCGCTCGCCAGCCGGAGCAGGACGGCGCCGCCGGGTCCGACCCACGGGAACAGCTTGACCGCGACCGCTGCGCCGATCTGCACCGAGGCGATCGCGCTGATGACGAGCCCCCCGGATGGAGCGCGCGCGAGCACGCCACCATCCGTCACCGCTCGTCGGTGAGAAGGCATGCGCTCGATCGTAGTCACCGCCTGCACGACGATGGCCGCAGCCGCCATCGGCTCCCCCGCTCGCTGCTAGCGTGCGGTCACTCGTAGAGGCCACGGTCCTTGGCGCGCACATTCATCATCTCTGACAACCTGCTGATCCGCACCCTGCTGGGAGAGATCCTCACGGAGGGCGGTCACAAGGTGCTTGGCGACTCGGTCAACCGGCCGGCCACGATGACGCAGGTGCTCGAGCTTCGCCCCGACGTGGTCATCCTCGACGTCGTGCTGCTCCGCGCGCCCGGCCTGACGACGCTCCGCGAACTGCGGACGATCGATCGTCGCACCGCGGTGATCATCTGTGCGGCCGTGCTCGAGCGCAGCAACGCGATCGCCGCTTTGCGCATCGGCGCAAAGGGCTTCATCGTCAAGCCGTTCGACCGCGAGCGGGTGCTGCAGAGCGTCGCGGACGCCGTCAGTCAGGTCGGGACGGAGGCCGTCCCAGCCGAGCTCGAATCGGCAGCGGCGCGCGCCGCCGAGCGAACCGAACCGGGGGAGGGCGAACAGCGCGGCTTCGCCCGGGTCGCTGCGGCGCTCCGGGTCATCCTCACCGCCGAGGACGGCTCGCACCACGAGCTGACGACCGTGGACATCAGCGGCGGCGGCATGCTGCTGGCCGAGGGGGCGCTGGCCGTCGGGCTGAGCCTCGAGTTCGTGCTTGACCTCGGCCCCGGCGAGCAGCCGATTCCGGGCCGCGCGCGCGTCGCCCGCGTGACCGCGGACGGTCAGCCCGCACTCGCGTTCGAGGAGGTGCACGTGGCCGATCACGAGCGGTTGAACGCGTACATCGCGAGCCTCGCGCGCAGCGGGTCCGGGATCCCGTAGCCCGAGTTCCAACCGGCGACGCGAGCCCTCTACCATCGGCCCCGTGCTCGAAACGCCGGCGACAGCCGCCGATCAGGGAGACGGTCAGGCCGAGCGTCGCCGCCCGGCGATCGTCGCGGTTGACGACGAGCCGGCCGTGCTGGCGGCCGTCGCGCGCGATCTCCGGCGCGGCTTCGGCGAGCGCTACCGGGTGATGCGCGCGACCTCCGGCGCCGAGGCGCTCGACCTGCTTCGGCAGGTCCGGGCTCGCGGCGAGCAGGTTGCGCTGCTGATCGCGGATCAGCGGATGCCCGGCCTGTCGGGGACCGACTACCTCGTCCAGGCGCGGGAGCTCGTGCCCGAGGCCAAGCGGGTGCTGCTGACCGCCTACGCGGACACGGAGGCAGCGATCCAGGCGATCAACGAGGTCTCGCTCGACTATTACCTGCTCAAGCCGTGGGATCCGCCGGAGGAGCAGCTGTTCCCGGTGGTCGAGGATCTGCTCACCACGTGGGAGGCCGGCGCCGCACTCGAGTCGGGCGGCGTTCGCGTGATCGGGCACCGCTTCTCGAAGCACTCGCACGACGTGCGCGACTTCCTCGCGCGCAACCGGGTGCCGGCGCGATGGCTCGACGTCGAGCGCGACGGCGAGGCGCGGGAGCTGCTGAAGGTCGCCGGCGTGGACGCGGACGGGTTGCCGGTCGCGCTGCTGGAGGACGGCTCGATCCTCGAGCACCCGACGACGCTCGAGCTGGCCGAGCGGCTCGGGATCTCGGCCCAGCCGGCCGGCGACCACTACGACTTGGTGATCGTCGGCGGCGGACCGGCGGGACTCGCCGCCGCGGTGTACGGCGCCTCGGAGGGCCTGCGCACGGTGATGATCGAGCGCGAGGCGCCCGGTGGGCAGGCCGGCCAGTCAAGCCGTATCGAGAACTACCTTGGTTTCCCGGCTGGGCTGAGCGGTTCTGATTTGGCGCGACGCGCCACCGACCAGGCACGGCGGCTCGGAGCCGAGCTCCTGACGGTGCAGGAGGCCGTCGCGCTGCAGGTCGAGGGTTCGGGACGTCTCGTCCAGCTCACGGGCGGCGGCGTGCTCAGCGCGAACACGGTGCTCGTCGCCTCGGGTGTCTCCTATCGCCAGCTGAATGCTCCCGGCTTCGCCGAGCTGACCGGAGCGGGCGTCTACTACGGCGCGGCGCTGATCGAGGCGCGCGCCTGCGAAGACCAGCACGTCGTCGTGATCGGCGGCGCCAATTCCGCCGGTCAAGCGGCGGTCTACTTCAGCGGCTATGCGGGACGCGTGACGATGCTCGTCCGAGCCGACTCGCTCACAAAGTCGATGTCGCACTACCTGATCGAGCAGATCGCGGCGCTTGCGAACATTGAGGTGCGCACGGGCGCGCAGGCGGTGGCGGCCGAAGGCGAGGATGGACACCTGCGGGCGCTGCGGATCCGAGCCGCGGACGGGAGCGAGACCGTCGAGGAGGTCGACGCCTGCTTCGTCTTCATCGGCGCGGCGCCGCGCACCGACTGGCTCGAGGGCGTCGTCGCGCGCGACGAGCGCGGCTTCATCCTCGCCGGAGCGGATGTGCGCGCGCACGGATGGCCGCTCGCGCGCGAACCGTACGTGCTCGAGACGAGCGTCCCCGGCGTGTTCGTCGCGGGCGACGTTCGCACCCGCTCGATCAAGCGAGTCGCGAGCGCGGTCGGTGAGGGGTCGATGGCGGTCTCGCTCATCCACGAGTACCTGGCGAGCGCATGACCGAGCCCGAGCGCCCGTCGCTCGACGAGCTCCGCCGCATCGACCTGTTCGATGACCTCAGCGACGAGGAGCTCGGGCTGTGGCAGCAGATCGCCGTCATCCGCAGCCTGCCGGCCGACACGGTGGTCGCCAGGCCGCGAGATGCCGCGTCCGGAGTGTTCCTGCTGCTCGAGGGCGTCATCCAGGGCATCGTGTTCGAGTCAGGCCGGCTGGAACCGGTGACGCGCCAGGTGGCACCAACGTGGATGGGGGCCGTCACGGCGATGACCGAGACCGGCTTTGCCGGCGAGATGCGCTCGATCACCAACGTTCGGATGGCGGTGATCGCACCCGAGGACTTCACCGCGCTCGCGATGACGCAGCGCCCCGTCCACCGCCGGGTCATGCGAGCGATGCGCACCGTGTCAACGCGAACCGCCGCCCGCGAGCAGAACCGCGAGCGCCTCGCCTCGCTCGGGACGATGGCCGCCGGGCTCGCGCACGAGCTGGGCAACCCGGCTGCCGCCGCGCGCCGTGCCGCCGCCGATCTCGCGGAGGCGCTCGACGTGCTCGCCTCCACGATCGGCCGGTTCGTCGAGTCGGGCATCGAGCGCGAGCAGGCCGCCGAGTTGGTGGCGATGCAGCAGGACGCGATCGAGCGGGCGGCCGCCCAGGGTTCGCTGTCGGCGCTCGATGCCTCGGACGCCGAGGACGCGCTGCTCGACACGCTCGCGGAGCTCGAGGTGCCCGAGCCGTGGCGCGTGGCTGAACCGCTCGCCGCGGCCGGGATCGACGCGCCATGGCTGACGCTGCTCGCACGGACGGCCGGACCCGCGACCAGCGCCGCCGTCGCCTGGATCGCCGCGTCGTTGACGGCGCGGGGCCTTGCCGCCGAGATCGCCGAGTCAACCGACCGGATGGGAAAGCTCGTCAAGGCGGTCAAGGCGTATGCCTTCATGGATCGCGGTGAGATCGTCGAGACCGACGTCCACGAGGGTCTCGAGACGACGCTGCTCGTGCTCGGCCACAAGCTCAAGCACACCTCGATCGAGGTGCGTCGCGACTACGACCGCTCGCTGCCCAAGCTCACGCTCAGGGGCTCGGAGCTCAATCAGGTCTGGACGAATCTGCTCGCGAACGCGATCGACGCGCTCGGGGACGCCGGCACGCTCGAGATCGACACCGTGCGCGACGGCCCGTGCGCGCGCGTCGACATCATCGACGACGGCCCGGGCATCCCCGACGCGATCCGCGACCGCGTGTTCGACCCGTTCTTCACGACGAAGGATGTCGGCGAGGGCACCGGCCTCGGGCTGGATACGACGCGACGGATCATCACCGAGCGGCTCGGCGGCTCGATCGCGTTCGACTCCGTTCCCGGACGGACGGCGTTTCACGTCTGGCTGCCACTGGACGGCACGGCGCAGCGAACCACCTGATCGGACGCCGCATCGAGCGGCGGCGTCAGGCTCGTGCGCGCTCGAGCGCCTCGAGGCCAAGACCTTCGGGCGCGTGCAAGGTCAGCATCTGCGCGGCGACATCGGGTGGGCGATCGGATATCAGCGAGACGACGATCATCGATGCGAACGAAACCGGCACCGACACGACCGCCGGCTGCGCGAGCAACTGCGAGATCGTCCCGCCTGACGTCTGGGTACCGACGACCAGGCCCGCCACGATCGCCCCACTCGCGACGACCCCGCTCGCGATCATCCCCACTGCCGCCGCCCGCGAGGTCAGGCGTGGCCACCAGATACCGAGGACGAACAGCGGGCAGAACGTGCTCGCCGCGAGCGCGAACGCCCAACCGACGAGCACGCCGATATCGACGCCCCGCAGCGTCAGCGCCAGCAGCGTCGGAGCCGTCATCCCGATGACGGCGGCAGCCCGGAAGCGGTTGCGCCGTGCGGGCTCGGGCGGGGGTCGTCCGGCCACAGCCCGAAGTACGCGAGGGCACGCTCGAGCGCGCTGCGGATGTTGTGTCGCAGCCCTGCCATCACCTGTGCTTCGACCGCCGGCGCACTTCTCCTGCCGAGAACCGGCGCATGATCAGCAAGCTCGGCCGTGAAACCCGTCTTTGCCGGCTTCGATTGCCGGGCGACCCTCTCGAACGGATGGGGAATCCAGCCCATTCGAGAGTGAGATGCGCGCCCGCATTCGGAGAGCCTCTCGGGCACGCCCGAGCACGCGCCCCGCGGCAGCTATGTCCAACCGGAGGAGACCAGGGCGTAAAACCAATCGAAGGCTGGACACCGAAGGAGAGATTCGATGACACCACGCACCCTCCAGGAACTGCTGGACACGTCGGGCAACACCGTCGAGTTGCTGCGCAACTCGCAGATCGGCGCCTACATCTACCCCGTCGTCCCGTACGAGTTCAGCAACTGGCGCCGAGAGCAGCGCGCGTGGCGCGAGACGGCCGTCCTGTTCGACCAGTCACACCACATGGTGAATCTGTTCTTCCGCGGCCCCGACGCGCTGAAGCTCGTGTCTGACACGGGTATCAACAGCGTCGCGAACTTCCCCGTCAATATGGCCAAGCAGTTCGTGCCCGTGACGCCGGCCGGACACCTGATCGGAGACGGGATCCTCTTCCATCTCGACGACGACGAGTTCGTTTGGGTCGGTCGCGCACCCGTCGCCAACTGGCTCGCCTACCGGGCCGAGACCGGCGGGTACGACATCGAGGTCGAACAGGACGATCGCTCACCGTCGCGGCCGTACGGCAACGCGGTGACGCGGACCTACTGGCGCTTCCAGATCCAGGGCCCAAACGCGTGGCCGGTGATCGAGAAGCTCAACGGCGGTCCTGTCGAGCAGCTGAAGTTCTTCCGCATGGCTCACATCAACCTCGCCGGAGACCGCGTCCGGACGTTGCGCCACGGGATGGCGGGCGAGCCGGGGCTCGAGCTGTGGGGGCCGTACGAAACGTACGAGAAGACGCGTGATGCGATTCTCGAAGCGGGACGCGAGTTCGGGCTCGAGCCGTGCGGCGCGCGCGCGTACGCATCGAACACGCTCGAGTCGGGCTGGATCCCGTCGCCGCTCCCAGCGATCTACACCGGCGAGGAACTGCGCGGCTATCGCGAGTGGCTCCCAGCCGAGAGCTACGAGGCGAGCAACGCCCTCGCGGGGAGCTTTGTCTCCGACGACATCGAGGATTACTACCTCAACCCGTGGGAGCTCGGCTAC
>DATKOY010000132.1:0-100396 GCA_035524415.1 Solirubrobacteraceae bacterium
GGGGGCCCCCCGCCCAACGCCGCGGCGACCATCAGCGAGCGCCACGCGAACGTGCGCTCAGGCGAGATCAGCTCGAGCTCGGCGCGATCGCCGGCGAGCGTCCGGAGTGCAATCAGCGTCTCGAGACCAGCGACACCGCCACCCGCCACGAGCACGCGCACAGGGCGATTCGAGCGCGACTGAAGGCGCATTGACACGCGTCGCACCCTAGGGATGGGTCACAGGAGCCTCATCCGGCGCCTCTACGCCCCGGGATCAGTAGTCACTACTGATTCGTGCGGCCGGCCGCGGACGCCCGATCGAGCGAGTCGAGGTAGGGTGCGAGGTAGCGCCCGAGCAGCTTGCTCGATTCTGGCCAGAGGGGGCTGCTCGACACTTCGGAGCTCTCCTGCAGCTGATCGGAGAGCTCCGCTCGCAGGTAGCGCTTCTCGCGGCCGCCGTAGAGGACCGCGCGGAGCACCGGTGCGGACTGCTCCGCCGTGATCTCGGCGCCCAGTTCGCTCGCAAGCCGCTGCGCAATCGTGTCGGCCTGCTGGGTCGCGAGGCCTCCCTGCTTCACGGGGAAGGTCGTCGCGTCGCCGGCCGCATAGACGCGCTCCACCCCGCGCACGCGCCAGTGCGCGTCGACGGGCACGAAGCCCTCATCGTCAGACGGCAACCCGTGAATCGCGGGCCCGCCGAGGCGGGTCATTGCGATCGCCAGATCGACATCGAGCTCCCGCCCACCCGCGAGCAGCAGCTTGCCGGCATCGTGCCGGATCGCGTGTGCGCTGATGAAGCTGACCGCGTGCGCGCTCAGCAGGGCCGCGACCTCGTCGCTGACCCGCTCGCCGAAGGAGGCGAGCGGCGCCGGCTCGGGACTGACGAGCACGAGCGGAACCCCGGCGACCTCTCGATCGGACAGCCACGATGCCGTGTGCAGGGCCAGCTCGTACAGCGGCAGCGGCCACGTGTGCCCGCCTGGCACGACGAACGCGACGCTGCGATGGCGCCCCGAATGGGATTCGAGCAGCAGCGCCCGGAGCTTCGCGGCGTCCTCCGCGCCGCGGAAAGCGATCGCGCCGGCCAGCGTCCCGATCGAGCGCGCGCCCACCGCGACGATCAGCGTGTCGTAGCCGCGCTCGGCGCCCGATGCAAGCGCGACCGTCCGCGCGTCGGGGTCGACCCCCGCGAGCCCGTCACGCACCAGGTTCACGCCGAGGTCGGCCGCGATCCGATCGAGCCGGTAGCGGTGCTCGCGCCCCTCGTGGAACGGGGCGAGGATCTCGTAGGCGCGGACGATCAGCTCGGGCTGCGGCGCGACGAGCTCGAGCTCGACGCGCTCGCCGGCGAGCGCACGAAGCGCGAGCACCGACTCGATCGCCGCCGGACCGCCCCCGGCGACGAGGACACGATGCGCCTGCGCCATACGCTGATGCTACTCAGCGATGCTCTTGTAGTGGTCCCGCCAGATGAGCTTGTAGATCGGGATCCAGCGCGGGACGTCGCGCACGCCGGGGATCAACGGGACCAGTACGAAGGCGAGGCTCAGCACTCCCATCACGGCCATCACGAGAATGTCCGCGTTGTCCGAGGTCGAGAATGGCTTGATCTGGTACCAGAAGGTGTACAGCCACAGCCACACCTGGCCCGGGTAGCTGCCGGTCTCGTTCATCATCCCCCACTGGTCGCCGAGCAGGTGCTGCGCCTGCGCGCGATCGGAGAGGACCGAGCCGTCGGCCATGAACAGCAGCGGCTTGGTGTAGTCGGTCTGGTAGAACTGCCGGTCGGCGAGCAGCGCGCCGTCGAGTCCGCCGCTTTGAGCGAAGCTCAGCAGCGAATCCATCATCGTCGGAACCGGACCGTAGTCCCCGGGCGCGACCCTGATCGAGCCGTCCGAGTTGGCCTTCGCCTTGCCGAGTGCCGTGGTGTATGCGTCGGTCCACGCCGCCTGCTGTTTGGGCGATGCAGCCTGGTAGGTGGAGACCGCGCTCTGCAGCGTCGGTTGGCCAGGGATCGCCTGCAGCGGCGCGGTCACGAAGTCCTTGGCCGTATCGATCGGGTGGCTGACCCCGAGCCATTTCTGCGGATACAGGAATGCCATGTGCTGGCCGTCGGCGTTGTGGTTGTACGGCGGACCATAACCGGCCGTTCCGCTCGAGCCGTCGAGCTCGGAGACCGCCGTCGTCACGAAATCGACCGGGTCGGCGCGCGACCAGCTCTTCACCGTGCTCGGCGGGTCGTCGGGCGACGAGAACAGGATCGTGAGCCCGACCGTCAGCGCGAGCATCACGCCGAGCGCGATCGTGAACTCCTTCACGAGGTCGTACGGGCGGTAGCCGCCCGTCCACGACCGGGCCGCCTCGTCCTCCGCCCTGCGCCGGTCTCGCCGGCTCACGCGTGCGACTCCTGCGGCGGCAGATCGGTCGGGCGCTCGGCCGTGGTCGCGCGCTTCACGTCTTCCAGCCGGAAGGGGGGCACGACGCCGTGCTTACGGACGAGTAACACGTGCGCGACCACGAGCCCGACGACGGCCAGCGGCAACAGCAGGATGTGGTAGCTGTACATCTGACCGAAGTTCGTCAGGTTGAAGAAGGCGCCAATCCCGACCGAGTTCATCGCGTCCTTGGCCTGCGTCGAGATCCACTGCGCATCGAAGTTCTGCTGGGAGACGTAGCCGGTCAGCGCACAGGGGACGGCCACCAGGAACGTCACCGCTCCCGTGACCCAGACCCGGACACGTCCGCCACGCCAGGCCGCCATCCAGTACTTGCCCCACAGGTGGACGACCATCACGAAGAAGAACAGCTCGACGGCCCACAGGTGGATGCTGTTGAAGAACCGCCCGACCCCCGTGAAGTGCCACCAGCCCGGCCCCTTGAGCGCGAGGATGCAGCCCGAGGCGATGATCACGACAAGCGACGCGATCGACAGAACGCCGAAGACATAGATCCACGAGGAGACGTACGTCGGCTGCTTGTCGGCGAGCAGCTTCTCCGGGGGCAGCGCCTCGACGGCGCGCTCGCGGACCCGAACGGTCCATGATTTCGACCTGACGGCGCTCATGACGAGTGCCCGCCGACGTCGTGCTTGGGGAACGGCAGCGCGATCGCCAGTACGAACACAATCAGCATCAGCACGATCACGATGACGTTCGAGACCGACATCGAGAAGAAGTGCCAGTGGACGGTGTGGGCCGGATGGTCGAGGTTGAAGATCGCAGCCATGGCCGAGCATTCTGCGCGCCGCCCTCGCCGCCGCGCATCCGTAGTCGACCGTAGGTACGCGGTGGTACCTACGCCGGGGGATGAGAATCCTCTTAGGCTGAGTGCCCGTCGCTCACGCCGTTTGGCGGACGCGGATCCCGGTCGGGATCGCCGCCTCGACCGTCGTGCCGGCCGGCGAGCTCGAGACCTCGAGGTGGCCGCCGGCGAGCGCGATCCGCTCGCGCATGCCGGTCAGCCCGAAGCCGGCCGCGGGCGTGTCCTGGTCGAAGCCCTTGCCGTCGTCGCGCACGGTCAGCAGGATCTCCTCGCCGCGCTCGATCACGTCGACATCCACGTGCTCGGCATGTGCGTGGCGAGCGACGTTCGTCAACGACTCCTGCACGACGCGATAGACGGTGGTCTCGATATCGGAATCGAGTCGGGGCTTGTGCAGCCCGCCCTCGTGGATCAACGCGACGGTGGCGGTGATCTCGAGCCCGTGCGCGCTCTGGACACGTTCGATCAGCGCGTCGAGCGCGGGCGCCAGGCCGAGCTCGTCGAGCGCGGCCGGCCGCAGCTCGGTGATCAGCGATCTCAGGTTGGCGATCTCGTCGCCGAGTTGCTCGACGGCGCTGTCGAGCGCCGCCTGCAGCGACGCCAGATCGCTGCTGCGTCGGGCGGACGACAGTACGACCCGCAGGCCGCCGAGCGCCTGGAGCGTCTCATCGTGCAGCTCGCGCGCCCAGCGGCGGCGCTCCTCCTCGGCCGCGCGCAGCGTGCGCCTCAGCCGGTCACGTTCAACGGACTGCGCCGTCGCGACCGCGGTCGCGGCGCTCGCGGCCGCGGCCAGCAGCATCCGCTCGTCCTCGACGCGGAACTCGGGCCCGTCGGCCCGATCAAATGCTTCGATCACGCCGAGGTTCGCGCCGCGGAAGTGCAGCGGCACGAACATTCCGGATCGCGCGTTGACGCCGAGATCCCCGAGCGCGAACCGCAGCGAGCTGGGAATGTCGCTGACCCGCTCGGGCCGGCCCGCGGCGACGACCCGACCGGCGACCGAGCCGCTCTTGGTCACCCGGCTGCCGGTAATTCGCCGCGGGATCTCGCCGGCCGTCGCCGCGATCACGAAGTCATCGCCATCCTCCAGCAGGATCGCGACTCCGGCGGCATCGACGAGCGCCCGTGACCGTTTCGCGATCAGCTCGAGCACCCGCTCGAGCTGCGTCTCGCCACCGACCGCGCGGGCGATCTCGGACGTGGCCTCGAGCGCCCGCACCGAGCGTTCGAGCTCGGCCCGGCGCAGGTCGGTCTCGCGATACAGCCGCGCGTTCTCGACCGCGATCGCAGCCCACGACGCGAGCACGACCGCCGCCTCCTCGTCCGCCTCGTCGAACTCGCCGTCGAGCTTGTCGGTCAGATACAGGTTTCCCCAGGCCTCGCCGCGGATCAGGATCGGAACGCCGAGAAAGCTCGTCATCGCCGGGTGTCCTTGCGGGAACCCGTACGAGCGGATGTGCGCGCCGACATCGGCCATCCGCAGCGGCTCAGGGTTCGAGATCAGCAGCCCGAGCACGCCACGGCCACGTGGCAGATCGCCGATCAGGCTGTGCGCACTGGGATCGATTCCGGCGGTGATGAAGTCCGCCAGGGTCTCCCGCGCGTCATCGAGGATGCCGATCGCGGCGTACTTGGCCGCGGTCAGTTCACGAGCGACGTCGAGCAGCCGCGTAAACACGCCCTCGAGCTCGTGCTCGGCCACGACCGAGCGACCTGCTTCTATCAGGCGCCGTAACCTGTCCTGGTCCAGCGTCGATCCGTTGTCTCTCACCGACATCGAGCCCTTCGGGTTTGATTCTAACCCTCGCCCCGCCCAGCTTTGACGAATCTCATCGATGATTCGAACAATGGTGGGATTTCACCGTAGGTAAGTGATCCCATTGCTGACAGCAATAGTGCCTTTATGCACGAATTGTACGGTCGCAACATGCTGGCGCACGGCACCATGATCGCTCCGATCGACGTCCATGGACCAACCGTGCTGCTCGTCGAGGACGAGCGATCGATCGCCGAGCCGTTCGCAAGCGCGCTCGCGCGCAGCGGCTTTCGCACGACGGTCGCGAGCACCGGCACAGAGGCGATGGCGCTGATCGGCGAGCTCGAGCCCGACGTCGTGCTGCTCGACCTTTCGCTACCCGACGGCGACGGCCGCGACATTTGCCGGCGGTTACGGCTCGAGTCCGACGTCCCGATCATCATGGTCACCGCCAGCGGCACCGTGACCGATCGGGTCGTCGGTCTCGAGCTCGGAGCGGACGACTACGTCGTGAAACCGTTCGCCACCGGCGAGGTGATCGCGAGGATCCGTGCCGTGCTGCGGCGCGGGCGCGCCACCGGCGCGACGGACGGCACGCTCACGGTGCAGGACCTGAGGATCGATCTCGGTGCACGCCGAGTGTGGGTCGGTGACCGGGAGCTCGAGCTGACCCGCAAGGAGTTCGACCTGCTCGCCCGCCTCGCGCGGGACGCCGGGCGAGTCGTGACACGCGAGGCGCTGATGTCGGACGTCTGGGATCTCAACTGGTTCGGCTCGACGAAGACGCTCGACGTCCACATCGCGTGGTTGCGGCGCAAGCTCGGCGACGACCCGAGCGCACCCACCTATATCCATACGGTGCGAGGCGTCGGCTTCCGCCTCGCCGACCAACGGGAGCAGCAGACGTAGGATCCGCAACCAGTCTCAGGCTCCGCCTGCTGGCGGCGCTGTCATACGTGCTCCTGCTCGCGATCGTCGCGCTGGGGGTGCCGCTCGCGCTCAACCTCAGCGCCCGCGTCAATGCGGAGGTCCGCACGCAGGCGCAGGGACAGGCCGACCTCGTCGCCGCGACGGCGGCTGACCTGCTCGACCCCAGACACCGGGCGACGCTCACGTCGCTCGCGAACTCGTCGGCAAACTCGATCCGCGGGCGGGTGCTGATCGTCGACAGCAACGCGCAGGTTCTCGTCGACAGCGGGTCGCCGCCACAGATCGGGCAGAGCTACGAGTCCCGCCAGGAGATCGAGTCCGCGCTCGACGGCCACCAGGTCCAGCTCCAGCGGTACTCGAGGACGCTCCGTCAGGAGATCCTCGCGACGGCCGTGCCGATCATCCGCAACGGCACGACCGTCGGCGCCGTCCGCGTCACCCAGAGCGTGGCCGCACTGAACGCCGCCGTGCACAGGGTTCAGTTCAGCCTCGGCCTGATCGCGCTGATCGTGCTCGCGCTCGGTCTCGCCGCAGGAGCACTGATCGCGGCCCAGGTGGGCCGCCCGCTCAAGCGCCTCGAGGAGGTCGCCCGCCGCGTCGCGCACGGCGATCTGAGCGCGCGTGCGGAGCTCGAGGGCAGTCGCGAGCAGCGCTCGCTCGCCGGCTCCTTCAACGAGATGACCGATCGGATCGCGCGGCTGCTCCACGCGCAGCGCAACTTCGTCGCGGACGCCTCGCACCAGCTCCGGACGCCGCTGACCGGTCTGCGACTGCGCCTGGAGGAGGCCAACGCGGTCGGCCCCGGGCCCGCCGCTGCCGAGATCGATGCCGCAATCGGCGAGGTGGACCGGCTCTCCCACACCGTCGAGGAGCTGCTCGTCCTCAGCCGCGGCGGTGAGCGGCAGATTGCGGGCGGCCCGATCGATCTCGGCGAGCTCGCCGCCTCGGCGCTGCACCGCTGGGAGGCCAAGGCGCAGCAGACCGGCCACCGGCTCGAGCTTCGGGCGCAGGACGAGGGAGGCCTCGCCTGGGCCGCGCGTCTCGACATCGATCGCGCGCTCGACGCTCTGATCGAGAATGCGCTGCAGTACTCGGCGCCAGGCACGACCGTGACGATCGTCGGATCCGCCGGCGCCGTCGAGGTGATGGACCGCGGCCCTGGGCTGGCCGAGGACGAGCGCGCCGTCGTGTTCGAGCGCTTCCGCCGCGGCCGCTCGGGTCGGTCAGGGCCCCAGGGGAGCGGGCTGGGCCTGTCGATCGCGCGCGAGCTGACGCGCGCATGGGGCGGCGAGGTGTCGCTCGCCGACCGGCCCGGCGGCGGCACGATCGCGACGCTGACGCTCCCGCGGTTGTCCGACGGGGGCGCTGCGGACACGCAGCCCCGCGCCCAGGCGGACGCCGAGGACCGCTTTGCGCCCGCTTAACCGTCCGCCAGCTACGTTCCCGCGGCGATGACGCACCGCACCGTCATGTGGGCCTCAGCCGCGTTCCTCGGGATCGTCGCGACGGCGACGATCGCCTGGTCGGCCAGCCAGATCGCCGGCCAGCGCATCGGTTTGAGCTCCGAGCCACTGTCGGTTGCAAGCGGTCTCGCGCCGGCGCCGACCACCCCCCCTCGCGCTCATCCAGACGCCGCCGTCACGCGCACCGAGCGCGGGCGCACGAGGGCCAAGCACGCGCGCGCGGTCACGCACACGACCGCGGCTGCGCGGGCGCCCGCGCCGACGGCGGCACCGACGGCGCCGGCGGGCTCATACGCCGCGGGGGCGTCGTCCGGCTCGGTGGTTGCGGCGGCATCCGCCGTTGCCGGCAGCGGGGCCTCCTCCGCCCCGGAGCGACAGCCGACGACGGCCGCGCCCGCACAGGCCGCCCCGTTCTCGTCGTCGAGCTCGCAGGTGCCATCCTCGACCTCAGGTACAGGTTCATCCTCGGGCGCTGGGTCTTCATCCTCGGGTGCTGGGTCTGGGTCTGAGTCTGGGTCCCGCTACGGGTCGGGGTCCGGCTACGGGTCGGGGTCGGCCGGCTCATCTGGCACGAGCGGCTCTGACGACAACCACGGCACCAGCAGCAGCGGCGGCGGCGGCGGCGGCGGTGGCGGCGGGACCGGAACGGGGACCCACCGCGACGACTGAGAACCGGGCGGGCGGCCGACTGAGAACCCGGCGGGCAGACGCGCGCGACAGCAGGTTCCCACAGTTCGGTCGGAGCTGGGCGGCGTGGCAGATCGCGGCCGGCGGGCGGAAGCGATCACTCAGACCGCGGTGGCCGGCGCGAACCGTGGGAACCTACCGTTGTTCGTCAGGCCCGGCGCAGGTCTACGGGTAGAGCTGCTCGTCGGACTGCGGGTCGATGATCCGGATCGCGGTGCTCGGACACGCCTCGGCGGCCGCGAGCAGCAGCTCGTCGGGGCCGGTCCCAATCACGTGGGCGACGTCGCCGAGCTCGAACACCTGGGGTGCGACCTCGACGCAGTCGCCGTGCGCAGCGCAGGCGTCCTCTTCGATTTCCACGACGTAGCTCATCCTTGTTCTCCGTTCTCGATCAGTTTCCGGGCCGCGGGAAGGGCACGAGGCCGGTCCACGAGCAGCGCGGCCACTGCCCGTCCGGCGCGGGTGAAGGTTGCGGTGAAGCCGAGCTCGCCCGGCTCGGAGTCGATCGTGACCGAATCCGCCAGGCGGGCGTGACCGAGGTACTGGATCCGGATCCCGTACTGGTCAGTCCAGAAGCTCGTACGGGGCACAGAGCCGGGCTCGAGGCCCAGCATCGCGCGCGCGGCGCGCGCGCCCTGGCGCCCAGCCGCTTCCCAGTGGGAGCCGGGCACGTGCGAGCCGACCATCGGGTCGAACGTGGCGGCCGCGTCGCCGGCGGCGAACACATCGTCGATCTCGGTCCGTCCGTGAGGATCGACCGGAATGCCGCGCTCGTGCTGCAGGCCGCTGCCCGACAGCCAGTCGACATCGGCGACGACGCCGATCCCGACGACGACGTGATCGACCGGCAGGACGCGCTCGTTTGACAGTCGCACGGCGCGGACGGCGCCGTTCGCGCTGACGCCGGTCACGGTCGCGTTGCCGACGACGTCGACGCCGCGTGCGCGGTGAAACTCGGTGAACCAGTCGCCCATCGCGGCACCGAGGATCGCGTGCAGCGGCGACGGCGCGGCCTCGATCATCACGACCTCGGCCCCGAGCGACCGTGCCGTCGCGGCGACTTCCTGTCCGATGAAGCCCGCGCCGATGACGGCCAGCGCCGGCCGCGCGGCGAGCTGCTGCGCGAGCCGCACCGAGTCATCGACGGTGCGCAGCACGGACACGTTGTCATAGCTCTCGAGCAACGGCAGCATTCGGGGCCTGCTCCCCGTCGCGATCAGCAGCTTGTCGTAGCGAACGCTCGAGCCGTCGGACAGGAACACGCGGCGCTCAGCCGGCGCGAGCCCGGTTGCGCTGACACCGAGCAGCAGGTCGATGTCGTGTTGTTCGTACCACTCGGGCGCACGAAACGGAAGCTCGTCGGCGGGATGCTCGCCCGTCAGCATCTCCTTGGACAGCGGCGGGCGGTCGTAGGGGCGGTGGACCTCGGCGCACAGCATCCTGATCGGCTGCTCGTAGCCGCTGCGGCGCAGCGTCTCGGCGCACCGCTGCCCGGCGAGCCCGCCGCCGGCGATCACGATCCCGTCCGCGATGTGGGTGCTCATCGTCGGCAAGGTTGGCCGCGTCACGTAAAAACAAGGTTGGGAGCGGGTAAGACCGTCCTTAGCTTTACCAAAGCTTTGCCCATGCTTGGCCTCGGGATCACCGTGGACTCGGCACAGTGCCCGCCGACCCACAACCCGGAGGATCGGCATGCGAAGGACACATACCCGAATGGCTGCGGCGATCACCGCGCTCGCCGCGGGCGGCGCCGCCGCCGTCGCGCTGCGACCGGCGGCGGATCGGCCGGTCGCAACGCTGGCCGCGAAGTCGCCGGCGATCCAGTACCGAACGCAGGTGATCCGGCGCACGGTCCACATCGTCAAACACGAGGCCGGGACGTTCCCGACCCCGCGCGGAGCCGTCGCGACCGGCGGTCATGGACCGCGCGGCAAGGGCGCCGTCACGACCGGCGCGAGCGGCTCGCACTCGCATGGCGCCGCGGTCGCGGGCGCGAGCGCTGTCGTCACCCGCTCGAGCGCGTCGTCGGGCAGCTCCCACGCGTCGTCGGGCGCCTCATCGAGCGGCACCGTCGCGAGCGGCACACCGATCACGACCCGCTCCAGCGGCACGCAGCACTCATCCGGCTCCTCCTCGTCTGGCTCCTCCTCGTCCGGCGCCAGCTCGCACTCGAGCGCACCCGTGACGACGCGCACGAGCAGCGGCTCGCACTCGTCCGGCTCGTCCGGCTCGTCCGGCTCGTCCGGCTCGGGCAGCTCGGGCAGCTCGGGCAGCTCGGGCAGCAAGCCGGTCACGACCCGCTCGAGCGGCGGCGGCGGCGGTGGCGAGCACGACCACGGCGACGGCGGTGACGGCCACAATGGCGGCGGCGACTGAGCGCACCACCCCGGTCGCAGGCCCACGGCCCGGGCGCAGCGCGGCGCCCAGGCCGGCGCGCCGGGGATCGTCCGGACCGGACCGCCTGACCGTCCTGCTGCTGACCGTCGCGGCGTTCCTGGCGGTGCTCGCACTGCTCGCCGGCCAACTGCGCGCGAGCAGCACGGGCGCACCGGCGCGTCCCGTCGTCGTGCTCCGCAAGGTGTACGAGACCCGAGTGGTCACGACCATGCAGGGGCCCGGCGGCGGTGGCGGCGGAACCTCGGTGACCCAGTCGGTCAGCAGCTCCGGCTCGGCCGCTGCGGCATCCGCGCCAACGACCCGAGCGTCGTAGGGTTGACATGACAGCGGTGAGCACCGAACTCGACTACACGTTCCACGCGATGGGCAGCGACATCAGGCTGCTGATCGGGCCGCGGCTCGTGCCCACAGCCCCCGACCCGCTCGTCGCGGCAGACCGCGAGAAGGCCTACGTCCTCAGCTTCGGCCAGCGCCTCTCGCGGTTTCGCCACGACAGCGAGCTGAGCGCGCTCAACCACGATCCCCGGACCGCGGTCCCCGCGTCACCGCTGCTGCGCACCGCCGTGAGGGCGGGTCTGTGGGCCGCGGAGCGCAGCGGCGGCCTGCTCGACCCGACGCTCGTCGGAGCGCTCGAGCGCAACGGCTACAGCGCCTCGCTTGACGGCGCCACGCCGGCGTCGTTGTCGGAGGCGCTCGTGCACGCGCCCGCGCGCCGCCCGGCCCAGCCCGACCCGAACTCGCGCTGGCGCGAGATCGAGATCGACGATCAGGCCGGGCTGATCGTTCGCCCGGTCGGCGTGATGCTCGATACCGGCGGCACCGGCAAGGGACTGTGCGCTGACGCGGTCGCGCACCGGCTCGGCGGGTACACGCGGTTCGTCGTCGACTGCGGCGGCGACATCGCCGTCGGCGGCGTCGGTGCCCAGCTGGAGCCGTACGAGATCGAGATCGAGCATCCGCTCACGCGGCGCCCCGTCGGCACGGTCCGCGTCGCGCGCGGCGGCGTCGCCACGTCCGGATTGAACGTCCGGATCTGGCGCGATCCCGACGGGCGCTACGCCCACCATCTGCTCGACCCGCACACCGGCGCACCGGCCTGGACGGGACTCGTCGGCGTGACGGCGCTCGGCAGCACCGCGCTCGAGGCGGAGACGTTCTCGAAGATGGCACTGCTCGGTGGGCCTGAGCGCGCGCGCGATGTTCTCGCCGAGTCCGGCGGCGTGATCGTGCACGACAGCGGTGCGATCGAACCGATCGGGCCGATCAACGGCGTCATCCTCGACGAGACGGACGCGACCGACACATCGGGCGAGCGCCGTACGCGATGAAGCACCAGGAGCCGATCCACCTGATCTGGTGGCTGGTCAGCCGTGCTTCCGGCATCGTCGCGCTCGTCCTGATCTCGCTGTCCGTGCTGATGGGACTCGCGATGGCGGCGCGCGTGCTGGGCCCGGGGATCAAGCGCGCGGTGGCGCGACTGCACGAGCACCTGGCGCTCGTCGCGCTCGTGGCGATTGCCGTGCACGGGCTCGCGCTGCTCGGCGACCACTGGCTGAAACCGGGGTGGCGCGGGATCACGGTGCCATTTGCACTCAGCTACCGCCCCGCGTTCACAGGGCTCGGGATCATCGCCGGCTACCTCGCGGTGCTGCTCGGCCCGAGCTTCTACGTCCGCAAGCGGCTCGGCCCGCGACGCTGGCGCAGGTTGCACCGGTTCACCGTCGCCGTATGGATCCTCAGCGTCGTCCACACGCTCGGATCCGGCTCAGATCGTTCACAGCTGTGGCTCGAGTGCATCGTGCTCGCCCCGGTCGTGCCGATCGTGTACCTGCTCGTGCTGCGACTGCTCCCCCGTGAGGCCCGCGGCGCGAACGCCAAGCGTCACGGCGCCGTCGCCGCCGCTCAGCGCCCGGTCGTTGGCGGCCGCGCGGGCCGCACCCACCGCCCCCACTCGCACGGCTCCGAGCGCCCACCGGTCGCGGGACGGCACGTGGCCGAGGAGACCGTGTAGCCGGCTCCGGTTGCGCGTCGTTTCGGCGTCCGGCGGCGATCGGGTGGAGAGTCAGCTCTCCTTGGCGATCGCGTATCCGACGCGCTCCGCGACATCGACGATCACCTCGCCGATCCGCGAGCAGCGCCGATACAGCTCGCGGCGGGCGATCACTTCGCGCAGGTCCTCCTCCTCGAGCAGGGCCGCCATCGCGCGGCGGTACACCTTCTCGACGCTGCGCTCGGCCTTGACCGCAGCCTCGGCGGCGTCGACCGGGTCGCCTGGAGTCGAGCCCAGGCGGGCGATCGCCTCTCTGATGTCGCGCACCGCATCGGCGAGCAGGCGCGCCATCTCGGCTATCGCCTCGTCGGGCGGGCACGCCATCACCTCGGACTCGCCGATCACGTCCTTGGCGTAGTTGAGGACCCAGTCGACCCCGTGCGAGAGCGCGAACAGGTCTTCGGGCCCCATCGGCGTCGTGAACGCCTCGCGGAGCGCCAGCTTCAGCTCGCGTTTGAGCCCGTCTGCCTCATGTTCGAGCGCGCGGGTCCTGTCGGCAGCGCCGGCATCGCCGGCCGCCCACGCGGCAAACGCGTCCATCCCCTGCACGGTCACCACCAATTGCCGTTGGAGCATGCCGAGCAGGTCGGGCGAGTCAGGCAAGAACCAATGTCGGCGCGGCATCACACCCCTCTCCATACGGTCACCAGCACCGCCGCGATCGTGGCGCACGCCGGAATTGTCATCACCCAGGCGACCCCGATCGCTTGGACGACCGCCCAATGGATGTGCTGCCACCGTTTGCGCCCCGCGCCGATCCCGACGACGGACGACGCGACCACCTGTGTCGTCGACACGGGTCCACCGATCACCGATGCACCGAAGATCACCGCGGCCGAGGCGGTCTGGCTGCCGAGCCCTTCGAGCGGATGGATCCGATAGATGTCGCGCCCGACCGTCTTGACGATCCGCCAGCCTCCGAGCGCGGTGCCGAGCGTCAGCGCCGCCGCGCACGCGAGCTCCGACCACAGCGGCGGGACGAAATGGCCAAGCTGACCGCCCGCCACGAGCAGGGCGGTGACCATCCCGACCGACTTCTGCGCATCGTTGGCGCCGTGGCTGAACGACAGCGCCCCTGACATCGTCCACTGGCCGCCGCGGACGACGCCGTCCCACCGGCGCGTCGCGCGTGCCGTGGCTCGTCGGAGCGCGCGGACGTTGAAGGCGCCGGCGAGGCCGCCGAGCACCGGCGACACGGCGAGTGCGACGAGCGTCCCGATCACGCCGACGGGCTTGATCCCGTTCATCCCGCCCCAGTTGATTGCGTCCGAGCCGCCGACGACGAGTCCGGCCCCGATCAGTCCGCCGACGAGCGCGTGCCCTGAACTCGAGGGGATCCCGCGCCACCACGTGAGCACGTTCCAGCTGACGGCCGCCAGCAGGCCGGCCCCGATCACCTCGATCGCCGCGTCCTGGCCGATCGCGACGATCCCGCCGACCGTGTCCGCAACCGCAGTCCCGAGGAGGAGCGGACCGAGCATGTTGAACACGGCCGCCAGCACGATCGCCTGGCCCGGGCGCGCACCGCGGGTCGCGACGAGCGTCGCGATCGCGTTTGACGCGTCATGAAAGCCGTTGGTGAACGCGAACGCGAATGCCGCGAGGAGCGCGATGATCAGCCCGACGGACATTCCCTGCCCCCGCTCTCACCCGCGCAGCGCCCGCAGCGCGTTGAGGATCACGGCGAGGTCGATCACCTCCTGGAACAGGGCGCCGGCGACCGGGGGCAGGTAGCCGAACGCCGCGACGATCATCGCCGCCACGCTCAGTCCCATCCCGACCAGGATGCTCTGGCGGGCGATCCACAACGCGCGCCGGCCGACGTGCAGCGCATCGGCGACCCGGTCGACCCGGTCGACGGTGATGACCGCGTCCGCCGTTTCCGAGGAAACCGTCGCGCCGGCGGCACCCATCGCAATGCCAAGGTCGGCGAGGGCGAGCGCGGGTGCATCGTTGATCCCGTCCCCGACCATGACGACCGGCCGTAGGTCGCGATCCTCCTTCAGCCGCCGCACGACCTCGAGCTTGTCGGACGGCGACTGCTCCGCGTAGACGCGGTCGACGCCGAGTTCGCGGCCGACGCGCTCGGCGACCGACCGGCGGTCCCCGGACAGCATCGCGATGTGGCGCACGCCTTCTGCCCGGAGCCGCTCGACGATCGTGCCCGCGTCCGGCCGAAGATCGTCGGCCATCACGATCACGCCGGCGAGATGGCCGTCGAGCGCGGCCAGGATGTGGACTTCGCCCGAGCCGCGCGTGCCCATCACGGCCGATGATGCGATCTCCGCATCAGCTACGCCGCGCTCGCGCATGAATGCGCGGCTTCCGACCATCACCCGGTGACCGCAGACGGCCCCCTCGATCCCCTGTCCCGCCTCCTCGTGAACGTCGGTCGGCATCGCCAGCTCGAGTCCGGCCTCCCCGGCGGCGCTGACGAGTCCATCCGCCAGCACGTGCGCGGACATCCGGTCAAGCGAGGCAGCGAGCCGCAGCACTTCGGCCGGCTCGGCCGAGCCGCGTGTCAGGATCTCCCTGACCTCGGGAACGCCGACCGTCACCGTCCCGGTCTTGTCGAACAGGACGGTGCGCGCTTCGCCAAGCGTCTCGATCGCCGCCGGGCCCTTGACGATGACGCCGGCGCGTGCCGCTCGCGACAGACCTGACACGAGCGCGATCGGCGCCGCCAGGATCAGCGGGCATGGCGTCGCCACGACGACGACCGCGAGGCCTCGCACCGGATCCCCGCTCGCCGCCCATGCGGCCGCCGCGACGACGAGCGTGATCGGCAGGAAGAACCCCGCGTAGCGGTCGGCGATCCGCACGAGCGGCGCGCGCCGAGCCTGAGCCTGCTCGACGAGCCGCACGAGCGCCGCGTATGCACTCTGGCCGGCGGGGCGATCGGCCCGGACGTCGAACGGATTTCCCGCGTTCGCGCTGCCGCTGAGGACCGGCATCCCCTGGCGCAGCGTCTCCGGCAACGGCTCGCCGCTGAGCGTGCTCGTGTCGACGACGGCGTCGCTTGAGACGATCGTGCCGTCGACCGGGACGACCTCGCCGGTCCTGACGACGACCACGTCGCCCACCTGCACCTGTTCGACGGCCACCTCTTTGAGCGCCCCGTCCATGCGGAGCTGTGCGACCTTCGGTGCGCGCTGGATCAGCGCGGTCAGCTCGCGGCGCGCGCGGCGTGAGGCGACGGCCTCGAGTGCGGCGCCGCCCGTGAACATCAGCCCGATGACCGCGCCGGCGAGTTCCTGGTCGAGCGCGAGTGCCCCGACCATCGCGACGAGCGCGATCGTATCGACACCCAGGCTGTGGTCGACGACGATGCTGCGCACAACCTCCACCGACAGCTCGAGCGCAAGCAGCGAGACCGCCGCGCGCCACACCTCGTGCCCGGTGCTGCCTTCGCCGAACGCGTGCAGCAGGAACCCAAGCGCGATCGCTCCGAGTGCGATCGAGGCGAGCAACTGCGCGCGATGCTCGACGATCCAGTCGATCCGCTCGCGCCAGCGCGGGTCTCGATCTCCGTGGAGCGCGGCGGCAGGGGCGCTGGCTGCCATGTCGCTGACGATACGTGCCGCCGACCGCCGGGTCGTCCGCAGAAAGCACGGTGCCGCCCACGGCTTTCTCCGCTCTGAACGAGGCGCGACGGCGCCCCGAGCACTCCGCGCGCCGTTCGCGCACGAACGCGGAAAACTACGGATCGACGTTCCAGGGAGGCATGGGATGACGGTCGGTCGCGCGCCGGCTACGGTGCCGGCAATGGACACTCGCAAGCACGAGACCCATGCTGTTGCGCCGACCGAGTGGGGTTCCGACCCGTTCTCATGGTTGCGCAAGCGCAACCAGCGCCGCGCACGGGTCGCGCTCCTCATGCAGGACTCCAAGCAGCGCCGCGCGCACACCACGCCGGTTCAGCGCGAACACGATCGTCACGGCCGCTGAGTCACCGCCGGGCGCCGAGTCGTGCGCGCGCCGCCGTTGATGCTGCGTCCACAGGAAACGAGTGACTCGAGTTCGGCGAGCGCGCTCCGGATGCCGTCGGCGAGGACCTCGAGATCCGGCACGGTCGCTCGATCGGCGTTCAGCCCGAACACCATTTCGCCCGCGTAACTCACGGCAGCGATGCCGACGGCGTGCCGGGCGAACAACGGCACGAGCGGCAGCACCTCGCGTAGCGGCGCCCCGAACGCGTGCACCGTCGTCGGGGGTCCAGGGACGTTGGTGATCGTGACGTTGAAGAGGCGCACGTCGAACAGCGACTGGGCGAGCACCGCGTGGAGCGCCGGCGGAGCGAGGTTTGTGATCTCCACGATCGTGCGGCCCCCGAGACCTTGCGTCCCGTGCTTGCGGCGTTGCGCCTCGGCGAGCACGCCCTGATAGCGCCGCAGCGGATCGTCCTCAGCGACCGGCAGGTGCACGTACAGTGAGGTGAGCCGGTTGCCGAGCGCGAGTTTCTCGCTCGCGTCGCGGATGTTGACCGGCACCTGGCCGCGGAGCCCGTCAGCGGGGAGCGGCTCGCCGCGCGACAAGAGCAGAGCGCGAAGACCGCCGGCCGAGAGCGCGAGCACCGCATCGTTGACGGTCCCGCCGAGCTGCGCCCGGACGGCATCCAGACGCATCAGCGGCACGCGGACCGCGGCGAAGCGGCGGGTGCCGCCGATCGGCCGGTTGAGGCTCGTCGTCGGAGCAGCGATCAGCTCGTCCCGGACGAGCATCTCGACGACCGCGCGCGCGCGAGAGAGCACCTGGCCGGGATGGCGCGCCGCGGAGAGCCCGGCGCGAGCGCCATGAAGGAGGATGCCCGGCGCGCCTGATCCGTTCGCGGTGCTCGCGTGCGCACGGCGTGAACCGTCGTGATCGTGCTCGGGCTCACCGTCCATCACCGCATATCCGACATCGACCGAGCTGACGCCGTCGACGAGGCAGTGGTGGCTCTTGGACGCGATCGCCCAGCGTCCGCCCTCGAGACCGTCGAGCAGGACGGTCTCCCACAGCGGCCGCGTGCGATCGAGCCGGTGCGAGTAGAAGTCCGCCGTCCAATCGACGAGTTCGCGCTCGGAGCCCGGCGCGGGCAGCGTGGCGTGGCGCAGGTGGTCGCGCACGTCGAAATGGGGAGCGGGCTCCCAGGTCGGCCACGACAGACCGCCGGTGCGCGCGCTCGAGAGGCGCTGCGTGAAGCGCGGCAGCAGGTCCATCCGCTCGTGCAGCCTCTGTGCGAGATCATCCACAGTCGGCGCGGGACCGTCGGGCACGGGATCGAACACGGCCACGGCACCGATGTGCATGTGGGCGCTCTCGTCGGCTTGCTCGAGCTCGAGGAACATCGCGTCGAGTGGGCTGAGATGCTCGGCCATGATCCATCTCCTGGTTGCGGTGGAGCTCCGAGCCGACGCTAATCCCGCGCCCGCCGCTGCGCATCGGGAAAAAGCCCGGCTCATGATGAGTGGAGATCCGCGATGCAGTTTGCGTTGCGTCCGCGCGAAACTTCAGCGCGCTGACGCGTGTATGCGTAAGCTAGCCCGCGCACAACAGATCGAGAAGGAGATCAGTACATGCCACCCGCAAAGAAAGCGGCACCGCGCCGCACGACGCCTGCAGCGAGCTCGTCCTCGCCGACCGCGCCGATCACGCGCAAGGAAGTCGAGGCGGCAATCGCGCGCTTCGAAAAGGCCCTCGACGAGGCCGGCACGGTTCTGCAGACGATGCGCGATGACTTCGGCAAGGGCGCGCGAACCGCGTACAAGGATGTGGCGAGTGGACTCAAGACGGTGCGGCGTGACGCCGAGAGGGCGACCCGCACTGTCCTGAAGGATCTCGACAAGCTTCGCGCCTCGGTGACGCCGGCGAAGGCGCCTGCGAGCGGCAGGAGCGCTCGCGCGACGACGGCCAAGCCGCCCGCCAAGGCGCCGGCCCGTAGCACCGCCAGAACGGCGGCGACGAAGACGACCACGCGCAGCACGAGCAAGACCGCCGCTGCCAAGGCCCCGGCGCGGAGCGCGGCGAAGGCGCCGGCCCGCAGCACCGCCGGGCGTACGGGCTCGCGCAGCGCCTCGAAGTAGCGCTCCGCTACCTTCGCCCAGTGACGATGGGCGATGACCTTCCGTTTCGACAGCTGCTCGACGTGGGTCGCGTGCTCGTGTCCGATCTGGACGTGCGCGCGATCCTCGACCGGGTACTGAACGCGGCTCGTGAGATCACCGGCGCGAAGTACGCCGCACTCGGCGTGCTCGACGAGACCCGGACCGAGCTGGCCGAGTTCCTGACCGTCGGGATCGGACCCGCGACCCGCCGGGCGATCGGCGACACCCCGCGCGGGCGCGGGGTGCTCGGCGTGCTCATCTCCGATCCTCGGCCGTTGCGCCTTGCGGACGTCAGCACGCATCCCCGCAGCTACGGATTCCCGGACGGACACCCCGTCGTCAAGAGCTTCCTCGGCGTGCCGGTGATGATTCGCGGCGAGGCGTGGGGCAACCTGTACCTCGGCGACAAACAACGGGCGCGGGAGTTCAGCGACGCTGACGAGGCAGCCGTCGTGATTCTCGCGGAGTGGGCGGGCATCGCGATCGAGAACGCGCGGCTGTACGAGCGCTCGGAGGAACGCCGCCAGCAACTCGAGCGGGCGGTGCAGGGCCTCGAGGCGACGCGCGACGTCGCGGTCGCGATCGGCGGCGCCACCGGCACCGAGCGCGTGCTCGAGCTGATCGCCAAGCGCGGGCGCGCGCTGATCGACGCGCGCGCCGTGCTGATCATGCTGCGACAGGGGTCGGATCTCGTCGTCGTGGCCAGCGCCGGCTACGCCACCGATGTCAGTGGGCACCGGCTACCGCTCGCCGAGTCCACCTCCGGGCAGGTACTGAGCCGCGGTCGCCCGGAGCGGATCGCCCACGTCGGGGCGAGGCTCCGGATCGCGCCGGCCGAACTCGGCGTGCCGGACGCCGATACAGCCCTGCTGGTGCCGATGTTGCACCGGGGCACCGGGCTCGGCGTGCTCGCGGCATTCGACCGTGGCGAGGACGGCGGTGTGTTCACGGACGCCGACGAGCAGCTGATGCTGACGTTCGCCGCCTCGGCGGCGAACGCCGTCGCGATGGCGCGCAGCGTGGAGGCGGACCGGCTCCGCAGCTCGTTGGCGGCCGCCGACGCGGAGCGGCGGCGGTGGGCACGGGAGCTGCACGACGACACGCTGCAGGTGCTCGGCGGTCTGCGGGTCCTCCTGTCGGGAGCGCTGCGGCGCAACGATCCGACGCGGTTCGAAGCCGTAATGCGTGAGGCGGTCACCACGATCGAGCAGGGGATCTCCGGCCTGCGGACCATCATCGCCGACCTCCGCCCGGCCGCGCTCGACGAGCTCGGCCTGCAGCCTGCGATCGAGGCGCTGCTCGAACGCCGACGCGACGCGGACCTGACAATCACGGCTCACCTCGAGCTGCCCGAGCCGCCCAGCGGCCCGCCTCTGCACGCCGAGCTGGAGACGACGATCTACAGGCTGGTGCAGGAGTCGCTGACGAACATCGCCAAGCACGCCGAGGCGCGTACCGTCGACGTGAGCGTGGTCGCGTCGGACCAGCGCGTGACGGTCGACATCCGCGATGACGGGAAGGGATTCGACACGGGAGCGGCGACGGAGGGTTTCGGCCTCGCCGGCATGCACGAGCGGGTGTATCTCGCCGGCGGCGCGCTCGAGATTGAGTCGGGCCCGAACGGAACCCACCTCCGCGCCGTCCTTCCGGCCGGCTATCGAAGTGGGACGGCGCGCGACGAGACGCGGGGGCTCGTGTAGACCTCGCCGCGCGCGGCGCGGCGGACGGCCTCGGGCAGTTCGACGTCGGCCGTGTCCTTGAGCACGAAGCCGACCGCGCCTGCTTCGTGCGCCTGGCGCGCGAAGGCCTTGGCCTCGTGCATCGTGATGACGACCACGCTCGTCGCGGGGGCGTGCGTTCGCATCCGCCGGACGCAGTCGATGTTGGACCCGTCGGGCGACCGGAGATCGAGCACGAGCACCTCCGGGTGCGTCCGCTCGACGGCGGCGATCGCCGCCGGCAGCGCGTCGGCCTCGCCGACGACTTCGATGTCCGGCTCGCCGTCGAGCAGCTGGCGCAGGCTCCGCCGCATCGTCGCATGGTCCTCGGCAAGCACGACCCGGACCTTGTGACGGGCCGACGAACCAACCGACGCATCCCCGGAGGGCGCCAAGGCGAGGTGCTGGCTACTCCTCATGGGGCCAAACTTAGCCGTCGCCGGTGGGCCACACTTCCGGGCAAACGCGTCGAAACTCTGCGGCAAATTACGAGCCGAACCGACGGGCTGCCGTGGCTCAGTAGGAAGTGCCCATCGTCAAGCGGGGATGTCCCACAGTCGTGTGCCGGGAGAAATGCGCTGGTGAGGCGCCCCGCGTCTCAATACAAGTCCCGCATGGGTCGAGTGGTCGGAGTCGAAACGATCCGCCTGGGTGATGGACGTGCGCTGTGCGCCCGACGGTGGTCGGGTCGCGGCCAGCGTGCGATCGTGGTGCTGCACGGCTTGCTCGACTCCTCCGAAGGGTGGACGGCGCTGTGCGAGAAGACGCGGAGCCATACGTGGATCGCCTTCGACCTGCCGGGGTTCGGCTATTCCGATCCCCCCACGCGGGGCTCGATCGGCAGCTACGCCCAGGATGTCGCGGATGGTCTCGCGGCGCTCGGCGTGGAGAGGTTCACGCTCGTCGGGCACTCGCTCGGCGGCGCCGTCGCGACGGCGCTCGCCGAGATGCGGGCGGAGCAGGTCGGCTCGCTCGTCTTGCTTGCGCCCGCCGGATTTGGCCGCATTCGTCTCGCCGAGGCCGTGTCGGTGCCGGGCGTCCGCTCGGTCGTGCAGTCGACGCTGCCGCTCGCGCTCTCGAGCAGGCTCGCCGTGACCGCCGGCTACCTGACGATGGTCACAAATGGCCGGATGCCCCAGCACGATGTCATCTCGCGCGTCACGACACGCAGCACGATCCTTGTCGATGGCGCCAAGGAGGGAACCCGCGCCGTCGTTGACGCCGGCCGTGCGAAGGATGCCTTTCACCGGCGGCGCGTCGACTACGACGGTCCGGTGTTCGCCGTCTGGGGCAGCCGCGATCGACTCGTGCCGGTGTCCCATCGCCACGGCGTTCGCACCGCGTTTCCCCACGCGAACGTCGAGATCTGGCCCGGGATGGGGCATCACCCGATCGGCGAGCGCTTCGACGACCTCCAGACACTCGTGGCTCGTGCGGTGTCCGGTGCGGACGCCAAGGGGCCGGTCAAGAGCGCGGCCTGAGCGGCACCGCCTGGATGCTCAGCGGAGGTCCTCGCCCACCTGTCTGCTCGCCAGCTCGAGCCATCCCGGCACGCGCGCGGTGACTCTGGCGGCCTCGAGGTAGTCGCTGTCGAGCCCGTCGACGGGGAGCGCCCAGGGTCGGAGGTTCGCCTCCAGTTCCTCGATCAGGGCCGTCGCGATGTACGTCACCGCGACGCTGTCGAACGGAGCGTCGCCCTTCGGCGGCTCGTGATGCCGTGCGACGGCCTCCGTCACCGGGTGAGGCAGGCCCCACAGCGCGAGCAGATGAGCCCCAACCTCTGCGTGCGTGACGCCAAACCGCTCGCGTTCGACCTCGTGCAGCGGACGCACCGCTGTACGCGCTCGGCGCAGCGCGTCGATCAGCGCCGTTCGATCGTCGACCGCGAGTACGAGCAGCCCGACGTCGTGCAGCAGCCCGGCCGTGAACGCTTCCTCCGCATCCCACTCCTCGCCGCAGATCGCGTGGGCCAGGCGCGCGACGCGAGTGCAGTGACGCTGGAGCCCGTCGACGTCGAACCCCGGAATCGGCGGGTCGATCGGGAAGCGCTGGAACGCCTCGGCAGACAACGCGAGCGCACGCAACGCCTCGAGCCCGAGATAGACAACCGCTTCACGCACTCCGCTGACGGGGTTGCGCCGTCCGAAGAACGCGGAATTGGCGAGCTGCAGGACTTTCGCGGCCATGCCCGGGTCACTCTCGACGATCCGCGCAGCATCCTCAGCGCCGGTCTCGCCGCAATGGAGCAACTCCGTCAACTCGAGGTACAGGCGAGGGACGGACGGCAGCGACGTTGCGCCCGCCGCCCGCCTGCCCAGCTCGACGCGCTCGGTGATGTCCTGGAGCGCACACGAGCGCTCGATCACGCGCGCGAGCTCTCCGATCTCGCACGGCTTCGCCAGCAGCCGGTGCGCGACGCCGGCGGCCCGCGCCACCATCCTCAACTCGGCCTGCCCGGACAGCACGATCCGCACCGTGCTCGGATGCACGTCGCGGACGCGCGCGAGCAGCGTGGCACCGTCCATCCCGGGCATCCGCAGATCGGATACGACGATGTCGTGCTGCTCGAACGCGAGCCTCGACAGCGCCTCGTCGCCGTTGGTCACGAAGCTCATCGCCCAGTGCCGGCGATAGGGACGCAGCGCATCACGCAGGCCGTCGAGGAGGTACCGCTCGTCGTCGACGAACAGAATCCGCTTCACGCTCAGTCCCGGGTCGTACGCCGATTCGATCACATGCATGGCCAGCGGCAGGCTTCCCCGAAGCGTTGGTTGTCCTTCAGTTCATCGGCCACCGACAGCTGCGCTTGAGCACCCGGCGCAGCGGCAGACGGGGTGTCAGAGCGGTCGCTTGGACAGTTGGGCGCTCGCCGGCAGGGGACGCTCCAGCCCCGCCTGAGCGGTGGCCGGGGGTTTGTCTGGAACGCCGACGCCGACGAGCACGCACAACCGTCGGATCTCGTAACGGCGCCCGAGTGTCACGGGAGACGCTGGCAGGGAAGCCGACAGCTCGGACGACGCAGAGATCATGAAGTGAACCGTAGCGTCGGGCCCGCCGAGGGGATCAGGGACAAATGCCCCATTGCGTAGGGAGCTACTACTGAATCGACCGGCGCTGCGGCTTTCTCCCGATGTCCGTTCGACGGCGATCGGGAACGATTGCCCGGGATGGCCAGATCCCCCACCGATCATCGCGTCGCCGTGTTTGGCCCCGATCTGCTGCTGAGCGTGACGATCGAGGCGCGCGGCGCGGCCGACGATCTCCATCTGCACCCCGCGGGCCAGGGTGTATGGGTGGCGCGGATGGCAGCGGAACTGGGCGCGTGGCCAATCCTGTGCGGCTTCGCCGGCGGGGAGACGGGAGCGGCGTTGACTCACCTGATCGGTGCGCTGCCGGGAGAGCACCGGCTCGTCCCGACCGCAGGCACGAGTGGTGGCTATGTGATCGATCGCCGCGCCTCGACGCGTCAGCTCGTCGCGAGCGCGCTGCGGCCCGCGCCGGCGCGCCACGAGATCGACGATCTCGTCGCAGCGACCTGCGCCGCCGCGCTCGGCTGCGCGGCGGCCGTTCTCTGCAATCCGTATCCCTCGGACGGGCTCCCGGACGAGATCTACGACACGCTCGCGGGGAGCATCCGCGCCGCGGGCGTTCCGCTGCTCGTCGACCTGTCGAGTCCCCGCCTGGACCGCGTCCTTGCCCACGAGCCCGACCTCGTCAAGTGCAATGACTGGGAGCTCGCCGAGTACATCAGCGGGCCGGTCGACGGCCAACGGGCAGTTGCCGCGGCGCAGCGGCTGTCGGCGGCCGGCGCGCGAACGGTGATCGTCACGCGCGCCGAGCGGCCGGTGCTGGTGGTGCCGGAGTCCGGGGAGCCGTTCGAGGTGGTCCCGCCGCCGTTCCCCCACGGCTTTCGCGAGGGCTGCGGGGATGCGATGACCGGGGCGATCGCCGCCGCATGGGCCCGCGGGATGGACCTGCGGGCGGCCCTCGTACTCGGCGCCGCAGCCGGGGCGGGTAACTTCCTGCGTCACGGGCTCGGGACCGGGCGGAGGGCGGCCATCGAGGAGCTCGCACAGCATGTGACGGTGCGCCCGCTGGCGGCGAGCACGGCTAAAACGGCGGCCGCGGCTGCTCCCCCCGGACGATCGCCTCGGGCGCAGCCGTCGCCACCCACTGCACATGGGGGCCGAGCAGGGGCACGGCGGCGAGCGCCCGAACGGCCGCGCTGAGCGCCACGGGGCGTCCGGCTCGCGATGAGTGCGCGTCGCTCCCGAGCACGTGAACGACGCCGGCGCCCGCCAGCGCGAGCATTCCGGGCGCAACCTGCTCGTCGGTGAGGAAGGCCGCCGTCGCCTGCACGAGGGCGCCTTGCGCGACGAGGGCCCGCAGCCGCTCGACGAGATCGGCGCCGGCGTGGCGCTCCGGGTGGGCGATCAGCGCGCGGAACCCGCGGCCGTGCAGACGCCGGACCGCATCGTCGAACGCGTCGTCGACCGGTCCCGGCGCCGGCTCGAGGAGGATCCAGCGGCCGCCGCCGCCGAGCGTCAGCGACAGCAGCTCCGCGTCGTCGAGGCCGTCGAGCGCCGTCGCCGCGACCTCCCCGCCGGCGAGCACGCGCGTCGCGCAGCGGCGATCGCGCAGCGTCGCGCTCAGCTCCGTCCGGCGGTCCGGCAGCTCGGCGATCCGCACGTCGTGGTCGTGGCGGATGTGCGGCGTCGCGCAGATCGCCACAACGCCGTCAGCCTCAGCCTGGAACGCCATCGCGACGGCATCGTCGAGGTCGCGTGCGCCGTCGTCGAGACCAGGAAGGATGTGGCAGTGGAGGTCGAGCATCGTCTGCGCGCGGACCGCGGTCTCTCCGCAGCACGGCTGGGGATTTTCACGGATGCACCGGCCGCGCACGTCGGGGACCCTATACGCGTGCAAGCGGCACCGTCGACGAGCGTACGCGTGGTCCCGCGCCGCCACGGCGGCTGGGAGATCAGCCTGCCTGACCGTAGCGAGGCCGTCGCGTGCACAACGCTGCACGAGGCCACCACCGTCGCGGATCGCTATGCGACGGATCGTCATCCCTGTGAGCTGATCGTTTACGACGCTTATCACCGCGTGCTCCGTCGTGAGTCACCGCGGAGCGTCGTTCGGTGAAGGTCGGGCTCGTCCTCGGCGCCGGAGGGGTGCTGGGCGGAGCCTGGCTCGTCGGGGGCCTGCACGCGCTCGCCTCGGAGACGGGATGGGATCCGGGAAGCGCCGACTCCATCGTCGGGACCTCGGCGGGCGCGATGATCGCCGGTCTCACCGCGAGTGGACTGCCGCCGTGGTACATGCTCGCCCACTCGGCGGGCGAGATCGGCGCGGCCGACGAACTCGCGATCGATGATCCCGAGGCGAGCCGCTCGGCCGGAGCCGTCTACCGGCTCCACGCGGCCGTGCCGGTGCTCGGCCCGGGGTCGTGGAGGCTCGCGCTGACCTCGCTGGCTCGTCCATACCGCTACTCGCCCGCCGCGATCCTCGCCGGGTGGGTGCCGCGTGGCCTGATCTCATCCGAGCCGCTGAAGCAGACGATCCGCCGCGTCGCGGCGGACGACTGGGCGCCGCACTCGAACCTGTGGATCATTGCCTGCGACTACGCCACCGGTCGCCGCGTGGCGTTCGGACGCGAGGACGCGCCGCCCGCGTCGCTCGCCGACGCGGTTGCGGCGTCGTGCGCAATCCCGGGCTTCTACCGGCCGGTGCGGATCTGCGGACGGCGCTATGTCGACGGTGGCGTCGCCTCGACATCGAACCTCGACGTGCTCGCCGGCCGCGGCCTTGACCTCGTGATCTGCATGAACCCCACCTCGTCGCTGCACGCACCGCAGCCGCGGACGCTGGGCGAGCGGGCCGCCGGCGCGCTGCGCCAGGCGTCGGGACGCAGGCTCGGCTACGAGGCCAAGCGCGTGCGCAGCAGCGGCACGCGGGTGCTCCTGATCCAGCCGACGATCCAGGACCTCGACGCGATCGGCACCAACCTGATGAGCTCCAAGCGGCGCCACCAGGTGATCGAGGTCGCCGCCGAGACCGTCGCGCGCCATCTGGTGGCATCCGAGATCCGCGAGCAGCTGCAGGATCTCCCGGCCGGCGAGGACCTGCTCGTCCGCCCTCCGCCGGAGCCGCTGCACGAGCGTCCGGACTTCGCCGCGCTCGCACGTTCGCGCTGGGCGGTGCAGTCCGTCTAGTCGATCCCGGCGAGGCTCACCGGGCGCACCCGCCGGCGATGCAGCTCTTCGGCGGGAACGAGCATGATGTCGAGCGATCGGCAGTTCTCGATCCCGACCATCTCGCCGGCACGGCTCACCATCGAGCCCATGAACCGGTAGAGGTTGACGCCGTCGGTCAGATAGCGGCACACGTGTCCGTCACGATCGGAGATCTCCTCGGCGAAGGTCGCGCGGGGCTCGACGCTCCTGGTTGAGGTCTTGAACAACTTCGCCCACATCTCCAGTCTCCTTTGACGTCCTCGCTCCGCGGAAGGCTAAATCGCGCGTCTGATCTCATCATCGGCAGAAGCTGCGCGGGCCTGTCGGCAGCTTGCGCGGGAACGTATCCGTAGTCCTCCGCAGCGGCTGACCGATCCGGTCCGCCGATCGCGCCGGGCGCCGGGTTCAGCCGACGAAATCGGGGTCCCGGGCGATCCGGACGACCGTGCGCACGCCGTCGCGCCCGTCGACCGCGATCGTCATCGGCGCGAGTAGCGTCCAGCTGTCGGTGACGATCCGCTCGGGATGATCGACGAGATGGCGCAGCGTCGCGGGAAGGTGCGATCCGCCGCCGGCCGCGGCCACTTCGAAGACGTCGTCGCGGTAGTCGTAGCAGACCGCCTGGAGCGCCAGATGGCGCGCCTGGGTCTGCGCCTCGTCGGGCGCGGTGATGATCTCGATCGAGACCTCGGCGTTGAGCAGCTCCCTGCTCACCGCGTCCAGGTACTCCGACCACGCCTCCGGCGCCAGCTCGCGCATCGCTCCCGTGTCTCCCTCAGGCCCGCTCATCTTGGTATCGCACGCTACGCCGGCGGTGAGCCTCCGGGGAGGGTCATTTTCCGCGGACTCGATGTGGCGAACTACGTGTACGGGCAAGTCCGGACCGCCATTGCGGGTGCTTTCGGATGTCCAATCCGCGATTCTGGCTTACCGTGGAAAGAGTCAGAACTTCGGCGTATCACCGCCTCGCACATGGCCGCTCACCCCGCACTTTCGATGCCGGACGCAATTCACAAGGATGCGTTCGGCACACCGGCGCCCAACCTTGCTGACTATGACCGGGCACGCGCGGCGTTCGCGTGGTCACAGGCACGCGAGCACCTCGAGGGCCTGCCCGGTGGCGGGCTCAACATCGCGTTCGAAGCTGTCGACCGGCACGCCGCCGGCGAGCTCGCCGGCGCGATCGCGCTGCGCTTCCTGTCCAAGCGCGCCGCCGCGTTCGAGCTCACGTATGCCGAGCTGAAGACCGCGACCGATCGCTTCGCCAACGTGCTCGACCTCCTCGGCGTCGGGCGTGGTGAGCGCGTGTTCGTCCTGTCGGGACGGATTCCCGAGCTGTACATCGCCGGGCTCGGCACGCTCAAGCACGGCAGCGTGTTCTCGCCGCTGTTCTCGGCGTTCGGCCCGGAGCCGATCGAACAGCGGCTGCGGCTTGGCGACGCGCGTGCGCTGGTGACAACGACGGCGCAGTACCGCCGCAAGATCGCCGGGATGCGCGAGCAGCTGCCAGGGCTGCGGCACGTGCTGCTCGTCGGCGAGCACGACGAGATCGCACAGATCCCGGATGTGCTCGACCTCAGCGCGCTGATGGCACAAGCGGACGACAGCTTCACGATCGCGCCGACGCAGCCGGAGGACATGGCGCTGCTGCACTTCACGAGCGGCACAACCGGCACCCCGAAGGGCGCCATCCACGTCCACGAAGCGGTCGTCGCGCATCGCGAAACCGCGCGGGTCGTGCTTGACCTCCATCCCGGCGACGTGTTCTGGTGCACGGCCGACCCGGGTTGGGTGACCGGAACCTCCTACGGCATCATCGCCCCCTTGACGCTCGGCGTGACGTCGATCATCGACGAGGCCGAGTTCGAAGCAGACCGCTGGTACGAGACGCTTCAGCGTGAACGCGTGACCGTCTGGTACACGGCTCCGACCGCGCTGCGGATGCTGATGCGCGTCGGCGCCGAGGTCGCGCACGAATACGACCTGTCCGCGCTGCGATTCATCGCCAGCGTCGGCGAGCCGCTCAATCCCGAGATCGTCGTGTGGGGCGAGGACGCGTTCGGAATGCCGATCCATGACAACTGGTGGCAGACCGAGACCGGCGGGATCATGATCGCCAACTATCGCTCGATGGACGTGCGGCCCGGCTCGATGGGCCGGCCGCTGCCGGGCATCGAGGCCGCCGTGGCCCTCCGCGACGAAGACGACGAGCTGGTGCTCGCACCGGATGGAACGCTGGCGCTCGCCGATGTCGGCGAAGAGGGCGAGCTGGTGCTGCGGCCCGGATGGCCGTCGATGTTCCGCGGATACCTCGGCGAGGAAGCGCGCTATCGCGCGTGCTTCGTGGGTGGCTGGTACCGCAGCGGCGACCTCGTACGCCGGGACGCCGACGGCTACTTCTGGTTCCTCGGGCGCGGCGATGACGTGATCAAGTCGGCCGGACACCTGATCGGGCCGTTCGAGGTCGAGAGCGCGCTGCTCGAGCACCCGGCGGTGGCCGAGGCGGGCGTCATCGGCAAACCGGACCCTGTCGCGAAGATGGTCGTCAAGGCGTTCGTCTGCCTGAAGCCCGGGTACGAGCCGAGCGAGGAGCTGCGCAAGGACCTGATCGCGTTCGCGCGGCGCAAGCTCGGCGCCGCGGTCGCGCCGCGAGAGATCGAGTTTGTCGACTCGATCCCGCACAACCGCAGCGGCAAGATCATGCGCCGTGTGCTGAAGGCGCGCGAGCTCGGGCTCCCCGAGGGCGACATCTCGACGATGGAGCCGTCGTCATGAGCGTCAGCGCCACGCTTGAACGCGAGCACGGCCTCGAGTTGCTGCGCCAGATGCTGTTCGTACGCCGCTTCGAAGAGAAATGTGTCGAGCTCTACAGCGCGACGAAAATCCGCGGGTTCCTGCACCTGTACATCGGCGAGGAGGCCGTCGCCGTCGGCGTGATGCAGTCACTGCGACCGGAGGACGCGATCGTCGCGACCTACCGCGAGCACGGCCACGCGCTCGTTCGCGGCGTCTCTCCCGGCTCGATCATGGCCGAGATGTACGGGAAGCTCGAAGGGTGCTCCCGCGGTCGAGGCGGTTCGATGCACCTGTTCGACGCCGCCACCCGCTTCTACGGTGGCAACGGGATCGTGGCCGGCGGGCTGCCGCTCGCGATCGGCCTCGCGCTGGCGGACAAGTTCCTCGGGCGCGAGCGCGTCACCGCCTGCTTCTTCGGCGACGGGGCGGTCGCCGAGGGTGAGTTTCACGAGTCGATGAACCTGGCGGCGCTGTGGAATCTGCCCGTCCTCTTCTGCTGCGAGAACAACCTCTACGCGATGGGGACCGCGATCGAGCGCTATGAGTCCGAGACCGACCTCGCGCTGAAGGCCGCGAGCTACGAGATGACCGCGTGGAGCGTCGACGGGATGGATGTGCTCGCCGTCGAAGACGCCGCACGCAAGGCGGTGGCCGAGGTTCGGGACGGAGGGCGCCCGTGCTTCCTGGAGTGCAAGACCTACCGGTTCCGCGCGCACTCGATGTATGACCCCGATCTGTACCGCAGCAAGGACGAGATCGAGCGCTACAAGGAGCACGACCCGATTCCGGCGCTGATCGAACGCCTCCGCGCAGCAGAGCTTGCCGATGCGGACGATGTCGCGCAGCTCGAGCAGGCGATCGCCGAGGAGATCGACCAGGCGATCGCGTTTGCCGAAGCCGGCAGTTTCGAGCCGATCGAGGACCTCGCACGGTTCGTTTACTGGGAGGGCCCCCCCGTATGAGCGTCGCCGGCACGATCACGACGACCTACCGCGATGCCCTGCGCGAGGGGATCCGCGAGGCGATGCTCGCCGACGACCGCGTGTTCCTGATGGGCGAGGACGTCGGCGCGTACGGCGGCAGCTTCGGCGTGAGCAAGGGGCTGCTGGGCGAATTCGGCCCCGACCGCATCCGTGACACGCCCCTGTCCGAGTCGGCGTTCGTCGGTGCGGGAATCGGCGCCGCACTGGGCGGGATGCGGCCGATCGTCGAGGTGATGACCGTCAACTTCTGCCTGCTGGCGCTCGACCAGATCATGAACAACGCGGCGACGATCACGCACATGTCCGGCGGGCAGTTCGCGATCCCGATCGTGATCCGGATGACGACCGGCGCCGGACGCCAGGTCGCCGCCCAGCATTCGCACAGTCTCGAGGGATGGCTCGCGCACATCCCCGGGCTCAAGCTGCTCGCCCCGGCGACGCTCGAGGATGCCCGCGGCATGCTCGCGCCGGCGCTTGCGGATCCGAACCCGGTGCTCATCTTCGAGCACGGTTCGCTCTACAACCTGGAAGGCGAGCTCCCGGCGGAGTCCTCGGCCGTCGACATCGAGCATGCGGCGGTCCGCCGCCCCGGCAGTGACGTGACGCTGGTCGCGTACGGCGGCACGCTGCCGACGGCGCTCGCGGCGGCGGAGCGGCTCGCGACCGACGGGGTTGATGCCGAAGTGATCGACCTCAGGGTGCTGCGTCCGCTCGACGACGCCACCGTGATCGCATCGGTCACGCGAACGCACCGCGCGGTCATCGTCGACGAGGGCTGGCGGTCCGGGAGCCTCGCCGCCGAGATCAGCGCCCGGATCATGGAGCAGGCGTTCTACGAGCTCGACGCGCCCGTCGCGCGCGTCTGCTCGGCCGAGGTCCCGATGCCGTATCCGCGCCATCTCGAGCAGGCGGCGCTGCCCACGCCCGAGGCGGTGATCGCGGAGATCCAGCGGATGGTGGGCACAGATGCCTGACTTCGTGATGCCATCGCTCGGCGCCGACATGGAGTCGGGCACGCTGCTCGAGTGGCTCGTCAAGCCCGGTGACCGGGTCAAGCGCGGCGACATCGTCGCCGTCGTGGACACGAGCAAGGCCGAGATCGAGGTCGAGATCTTCGACGACGGCGTGATCGACGAGCTGCTCGTCGCCGAGGGCGAGCGCGTGCCGGTCGGAACCGTCCTCGCGACCGTCCTGCCGGCCGGCGTCAACGGCGGGGCGCCCGCCCCCACCCTGCTGACGGTTACCGCTCCACCGGTATCGATGCCGCTCCCGCCGGCACCCGCGCCGCCGCCGCCTCCACGAGCGATCCCCCCACCGGTTGCCGGCGAGCATCGCCTGCGGGTCTCCCCGCTTGCGCGCCGGACCGCCGAGCAACTCGGCGTCGAGCTCGCGTCGGTGACGGGCAGCGGGCGCAGCGGCGCGATCACGAGGGCCGACGTCGAAGCGGCGGCGCAGCCGCCGTCCCCGGCGGCACCCGCACCGGCACCCGCAGCGGCACCCCCGGCAGCACCTGCACCCGCGGCAGCACCCCCACCCACGGCTGCCGCGGACCGCCAGACGGCGATGCGCGAGGCGATCGCCGCACTGATGGCGCGCTCCAAGCGCGAGATCCCCCATTACTACCTCGAGGCTCGCATCGACATGACGCGCGCGCTCGAGTGGATGCACGACCAGAACCTCCGCCGACCGATCAACGAGCGGCTGCTGTCCTCGGTGCTGCTGCTGAGTGCGGTCGCCCACGCGGTCGCCGACACGCCCGAGCTCAACGGCTTCTGGATCGATGGGGCGTTCCAGCCCGGCACGGGGATTCACCTTGGGGTCGCGATCTCGCTGCGTGGTGGCGGCCTGATCGCCCCCGCGCTGCACGACGCGGATCGAATGAGCCTCGACGAGCTGATGGCAGGGGTGCGCGACCTCGTCGCCCGCGCGCGGAGCGGACGGCTGAAGAGCTCCGAGATGTCCGATCCCACGATCACCGTCACGAACCTCGGAGAGCGCGGCGTCGACCTCGTCCATGGTGTGATCTACCCGCCGCAGGTGGCGCTCGTCGGCTTCGGCGGGATCCACGAGCGGCCGTGGGCCGCGGGCGGGATGCTCGGCGTCCGGCCGATTGTGATCGCCACGCTTGCCGCCGATCACCGGGCGAGCGACGGCCACTCGGGCAGCCGGCTGCTGGCACTGATCGACCACCGACTACAGGAACCGGAGAAGCTATGACCGAGGAACCCTTCACCGACGTCGTGATCCGAGCCCTGACCGACGTCGCACCGGACATCGATCCGGCGACGATCGATCCCGACGCGGACCTCGCCGAGCAACTGGACATCGACTCGATGGATTTCCTGAACGTGATCGTGGCGATCCACGAGCAGACGGGCATCGAGATTCCGGAGCGTGATTACGGGAAGCTGGCAACGCTCGCCGGCGCGGTGAGCTACCTCGCCGCAGCGCCACGCCCGACCACGCCCGCTGACGCGTAGCGATCGCACCGCGGACAACCACACGCGGCACACAGCGGAGCCGGCGCCGATGCTTGAGATCATCAGGGCGAGCCTGACGCACCGATGGGGCCGGACGATGCTTGCGGGCCTGGGCGTTGCCCTCGGCGTGACGACGGTCGTCGCGCTGCTCGCGGTCACGAGCGGCCTGTCGCGCAGCGCGGGCGATCTCGCGAAGCTCGGCCGCGCCGATTTCGGCGTGTTCCAGGCCGGTCTGGGGGATCTGACCGCCTCCTCGCTGCCCGACTCCGTGCTCGGGCGGATCGCGGCGCAGCCCGGCGTGGCCGCGGACTCGCCGGTCCAGATCGTCGCGCACGCGCTCGACGCGGACTCCTCGATCCTGCTGTTCGGTTCTGAACCGAACAGCTTCTTGACCAGGCGTCTCGTGCTCGTTGCCGGTCACATGCCGCACGGCGACGAACTGCTGGTCGGCGTCGGCGCCGCCAACCGTCTCCACGCAAAGCCCGGCGCGCGGATCCGCGTCTCCGGCCGCGCGTTCCCGGTTGCGGGGATCTACCGATCCGGCATCTCGCTGGAGGACGGGGGCGTCGTCCTGCCGCTGGCCACCACTCAGGCGCTGTCGGGACGGCACCACGAGGTCAGCATGGTCGCGGTGTCGATCGCGCCCGGGTATCGCGAGCTCGACGTCGAGCAGGCGGTCAACCGGGCGATCCCCGGGGCGGTCGCCCTCGGCGATCCCTCGGAGGTCTCGCGCGTCGACACGAACAGCCGGGTGATCACAAAGGCCGCGATCATCATCGCCGTGCTCGCGCTGTTGCTGGGCGCCGTCATCGTGATCAACACGATGGCGCTCGTCGTGATCGAGCGCCGGCGGGAGTTCGGAGTGCTCTCGGCGATCGGGTGGACGCGCGGGCACATCATCCGGCTGATCGTCGGCGAGACGATGGCCGTGAGCCTCGCCGGCGCCCTGGCCGGTCTCGCGCTCGGCGCGCTCGCCAGCGACCTCGTCGTCCGGGCGCTGTCGGCCGCCGCGTTCGTCACGCCCGATGTCAGCGTCTGGGTGCTCGCGCGCGGCCTGATCGTCGGTTTTGCGCTCGGCGTCGTCGGTGCGCTGTTCTGCGTGTGGCAGGTGATGCGGGTACCGCCGCTCCAAGCGATCAGTCGTTGAGTACGCTCGCCGCATGCCAGACACGCCAACCGCACAGGAACTCGCTCCCGACACCCTTCGCCGCATCTGCCCCGCCGACGATCTCGGCTTCGCCTCCACCGTAGACGTGCCGCCGCTGGACGGAACCGTCGGCCAGATGCGCGCAGACGAGGCGATCGCGTTCGGACTGGACGCAGAGACGGCGGGCTACAACATCTTCGCGACCGGTCCCGTCGGGACCGGCAAGCGGACGTCGCTGGAGGCGCACCTACACGAGCACGCCCGTCACCGGCCGACCCCGGGGGACTGGGTCTATCTGCACAATTTCCGCGATCCCAGGCGCCCGATCGCTGTCGCGCTCCCCGGGGGCCGCGGGCACGAGCTCGCCTCGGACATGCGGCGCTTCCTCGAGGACGCCCAACGCGACCTCACCGCGGCGTTCGAAAGCGACGTCTACTCCCGCCGGCGCCGAGAGGTGGTCGAGCCGCTCGAGCGCGATCAGGAGGCCGCGCTTGCGGAGCTTCGTGCCGAAGCGCTGGCGGGAGGGATCGCGCTCGAACTGACACCCGCCGGCATGGTCACGGTGCCGATGCGTGACGGCCACCCGCTCACGGGCGCGGAATTCGCCCAGTTGCCCGAGGACGTCCGCGAGGGGTACAGCCGTCATCTCGAAAGCCTGGGTCCGAAGATACAGGCGTTCCTCACGCGCATGCGCGCGCTCCAGCGGGAGGGGCGCGACCGGCTCCGGGCGCTCGAGCGCGAGGTCGGGCTGTTCGCCGTCGGGCATCTGATCGACGAGCTCAAGGAGCGCCATTCGGAGTCTCCGAAGCTTGCCGACTGGCTGTCGTCGGTCGCCGAGAACGTGACCGAGAATCTCGGCCAGTTTCAGGCGGCGGGCCAAGATGGGACCGGCGACGGCGCGGAGCCGCTGCTGGCCGCCATGATAGGCGGCACCGGCCAGCATCCGTTCCTTCGCTACGAGGTCAACGTGTTCGTCGCGCACGATAGCGACGGCGGCGCACCCGTCGTCGTCGAAACGAACCCGACATACCCGAATCTGTTCGGCCGGATCGAACACCAGGGTGTGCTGGCGGGCGGGTTCATCACCGACCATCGAATGCTCCGACCCGGCGCGGTGCACCGCGCCAACGGCGGCTACCTGATGCTCCCCGCCGCCGAGGTGCTCGCGCAGCCGCTCGTCTGGCTCAAGCTCAAGGAGGTGCTGCGGACGGGGCGGATCCGGCTCGAGAACCCTGCCGAGGAGTACGCGCTGATCCCCACCAGCACGCTCACGCCCGAGACGATCGAGCTCGATCTGAAGGTCGTCCTCGTCGGCCGCCCACCGCTCTACGAGCTCGCGTACTCGCTCGACGAAGACGTTCGCAAGCTGTTCCGCGTCAAGGCGGAGTTCGACTGGCGGGTCCCGTGGGACGACGAGGGTGTGCGCGGGTACGCCGGGTTCGTCAGCTCGCAGGTGCGCACGGCGGGGCTGCACCACTTCGACGCGGGCGCCGTCGCGCGGATCATCGAACACGGCGCGCGGCTGGCCGAGAATCGCGAGTGGCTCTCGACAAGCTTTGTCGAGATCGCGGGTCTGGTCTCGGAGGCGAGTCACTGGGCCGGCCGGGACGGCGGTGGCCTCGTCCGCCCCGAGCACGTGGAGCGCGCCATCGAGCACAAGGTGCGCCGCTCGAATCTGATCGAGCAGCGACTGCTCGAGATGGTCCGCGACGGCACCTTGATGCTCGACTTCGACGGCGCGCGGGTCGGGCAGATCAACGGTCTCTCGGTCCTCGCCCTCGGCGACTACGCGTTCGGGCGGCCCGTACGCATCACCGCGACGGCCGGGCCTGGCCGCGGCGCGCTGCTCAGCATCGAGCGAGAGACCGAGCTGAGCGGCCCGATTCACACCAAGGGATTCCTCACCCTCAGCGGCTATCTGCGCGATCGCTACGGCGGCGAGCGCAGGATCGCGCTCGGCGCGACGGTCACGTTCGAGCAGTCATACGAGCACATCGACGGAGACTCGGCCGCGAGCGCCGAGCTGTACGCGCTGCTGTCGGAGATCGCTGAGGTGCCGCTCCGCCAGGACATCGCAGTGACCGGTTCAGTCAACCAGCACGGCGAGATTCAGGCGATCGGCGGGGTCAACGAGAAGATCGAGGGGTATTTCCGCACGTGCTCGCTCAAGGAGCTGACCGGCCGTCAGGGCGTGCTCATCCCGGAGGCAAACGTCCGCAACCTGATGTTGAGCAACGAGGTGGTCGAGGCAGTCGAGGCGGGACGCTTTCGTGTCTGGAGCGTCAGCGACGTCGATGCCGGCATCGAGCTGCTGACCGGGATCCCCGCGGGGGTGCGCGGTCCCGACGGGCGCTTCCCCGAAGGGACGATTCACGCGCGCGTAGAGCAGCGTCTCGAGCGGTGGGCCCAGATCGACGAGCACCTCGAGCAGGCCGACAAGGCGGGCGCATCGTGAGCACAGCGCCCCCCAGACGTGCATCAAGAGCGTGAGCGCCGGATCGCTGCGGCTGGGCGCCGCGGACCTGTTTGGCGGTCGTTCCATTCGGAACACTCACGCTCTTGAATCTGCCTTGATTCTACCGCGCCACCGGTCTCGCACAGGTGCGGCGAGTGTGATATTCGGCACCTATACGAGGTGTCAGCGAGCGTCGAGCGGGTTCGCCAGCTCGCGCTCGAGGTCGAGCTCGGTACGGACGCCGAGGCGGGTGAGCGCGGTGTTGCAGTCCTCGAGGCTCGCGCATCCCGCGACCGCGCGAGCGAGGCGGCCGGCGGCCGCCACCGTGCGCTCGACGTCGAGATAGAAGGTCAGGGCAGCGATCGTCGAGAGCTCGAGCGTCCGCGCTCCCCCGCGGATGCTTGCCGTTCCGGAGGCTCCGCGGAAGGCCCGAACGGCCTGCGCGCTCGCCTCCGTCGGCACCAGTTGGATCGCGCCCTCGAGCCGCTCGGCGACGGCGTCGGTCAGGCCACGCGCGCCGCACAGCCCACCCGCTGCGGCCACATCGGCGAGCCTCGCCAGGACCTCGCCAGGCGTCAGCTCTGCGTCGCAGCCGATGCCGAAGATCCCCGCCAGGACCGGCGCTCCTGCTCGCCGGAGCCGGGCGGCCGCGGCCAGCATCACCGCATCGCACAGAGGGCTGCGGAGCCCTGGCTCGTCCCCGCGGGCGAGCATGTCTCCGCCGACGTCGACGAACACCAGCAGATCCGACCGCAGCCTCTGCACCGCCGTCTCGAGACCGGCGGCGATTGCGGCCGGACCGCCGTGGATGTCGATGAGCACCGTGCGCGTCGCGAGGAAATCGGCCATCCGCGACTCGGCAAAGAACACGTCGCGGCCCCGGACGCGCGTGTGCGGGCCGGCGAGCAGGACGCCGGGCGCGATCTCGTCGGCGTCAGTGATCTCGCTGACCGCGCGCGGTCCTGGGACCGGGTCGATCGGCCGGCGCTCCCAGGTGACCCCGCCGACGATCGGATCAGCGCCGTCGTAGAGGCGGGCGAACTCGGCGGTGGCGAGCGCTCCGACGACGTCACCGCCCCCGCCGATCCCGATCACGAGCGGGCGCCGCGCGCCGCGCAGCACTGTCTCGGCGTCTTGCACCACGGCCGTCAGTTCATCAGATCGCCCCGATCGCCGATCCGCGCAAGAATGCGCATCAGCATGATCGAACTCCACGCGGTCGAGGTCGAGAACCCCGACGAGTTGAACCTGATCCTCGGGCAGTCGCACTTCATCAAGACGGTCGAGGACCTGCACGAAGCGTTGGCCGGCACCGCCTCGCAGCTGCGCTTCGGGATCGCCTTCTGCGAGGCGTCGGGACCGAGGCTCGTGCGGCGGTCGGGGAACGACCCCGAGCTCGTCGAGCTCGCCACCCGCAACGCGCTCGCGATCGGCGCCGGTCACTCGTTCATCGTGTTCCTGCGCGAGGGTTTTCCGGTGAACGTGCTCAACCAGGTCAAGCTCGTTCCGGAGGTCTGCCGCATCTTCGCCGCGACCGCCAATCCGCTGACGGTGCTCGTGGCCGAGACGAGCGCAGGGCGCGGGATCGCCGGCGTGATCGACGGCGGCTCCCCACTCGGGGTCGAAACCGACGCGGATGTCGCCGCGCGCAAGGATCTGCTGCGCCAGATCGGCTACAAGCTCTGAGGGGCCCCCGCACGGTCATGCCGGTCGCGCGGCTCGTCCTGTTATCGGCTGGCGCCGAGTAGGGGCCAGCCGACAGCGGCACCCCTCACGCCCCGGCAAGCCTTACGCCGCGTGCAGCGCTTCGAGTTCGCGCACGCGCGCGAGCCGCGTCAGCGCGCGCTCCTCGAGCTGACGGACGCGCCCCGGGTCGAGCCGCAACCTGCGCCCGATCGCCGCGTAGCTCTGCGGCTCCGGATCCCCATCGAGCCCGTAGCGCAGCTGGATGATCGAGCGCTCGGGCTCCGCCATCGTCGCGACGGCGAGGCGGACCTGTTCGCGTTCGAGGCTGATGTGAACCTCCTCGCCGAAGTCCCTGGCCTCCGCCGGGATCAGCGAGCCGAGTGTCGTCTCGTCGTCTTCGCCGACCGAGCGATCGAGGCTCGTGACCACGCGCGGCGCCTCCGCGAGGGCGCGGACCTGGCGGGGCTTGAGGCCTGTCGCAGCCGCGATCTCCTCCGGCGTCGGATCGCGCCCGAGCTCGCCGGCGAGCCGGGCCTGCGCGGCGGCGACCTTGCGTTCCTGCTGCTCGACCGCGACCGGCAGCCGGATCACGCGCGCCTTGTCCGCCAATCCGCGCTGGATCGCCTGCCGGATCCAGAGCGTGGCGTACGTCGAGAACTTGAACCCGCGCCGCCAATCAAACTTCTCCGCCGCCCGGATCAGGCCGAGCGTCCCCTCCTGCACGAGGTCGAGCAGCGTCATGTCCGACGCGCCCTGGTAGCGCTTGGCGATCGACAGGACCAGCCGCAGGTTGTGATTGATCAGCTTCTCCTTGGCGACGAGGTCTCCATGCTCGATCTGCCGGGCCAGCTCGAGCTCCTCGGGGCCGGTCAGCAACCGATAGCGGCGCACGCCCGACAGAAACAGCGCCATCGCGTCGACCGTGTAGTGGCTGAGCTCATCGTCGTGGTAGGCCGTCGCGGGCACGTCCGGCTTGCCGAGATCGTCGCTCACCTCGATCCCGGCGTCCGCGATCCGCTCCCGCAAATCCTCGACTTCCTCGTCGTCGAGCTCGAGCCGGCTGGCGAGCGCGTCGATGTCCGATTCGGAGAGCTGGCCGCGTGCCTGCCCGGATGAGAGCAAGGCCGCAATGTCGATCGCTTCCCTGGACACGCACAGAACGTAAACCGTCAGCCGGCCGCCGCCAACCGGGCTCCACACGGTTTACACCCGGGGCGGAGTACGGACACGCTGGGTCGGCCGGATGCCGACCCTGGCCTCCACAATCGGGATGCGGTCTCCCGTAGTTCTCACCGATGCTGATCCGCCCATTCGCCGGATGCCCACTTTCCGACGCGGCGGGAGGATCGGTGTTCATCGACATGGATGGAGTGTGCAGATGAGTCCGTTCAACATCGAGGTCACAGCCCGTGGCGAGGTCAGCGAGCATGCGAAACAACAGGCGCGCGAGAAGATCAGCGCGCTCGAACGGTTCGTGAACAGCCCGATCCTCGGAGCCCGCGTGGTGCTGGTGCTCGAGCGCAATCCGCGCATCCCGCAGCCGGCCCGCGCCGAGGCCGAAATCGAACTCAAGGGGCGCGTGATCCGCGCTCACGCGGACGCGCTCACAGTCGAGGCGGCGATCGACGAGGTCAGCGAACGCATGCAGCGCCAGCTGCGCAGCTACGTCGACCGGATCGTCACGCGCAAGCGCGAGCGTGCGGAGGCGCTCAAAGAGCAGAGCCACTCCGCCGGCTCGCAGACCTAGTGGTCGTTGGCGACCACGAGCGGGGGGTCAGGACTGGATCGCGCCGTCGACGAGCCGCATGACACGGTCGGCGCGCTCCGCCACGGCGGCGTCGTGGCTGACGACGACGACCGTCATCCCGTGACGATCGCGGATCGCCGCGAGCAGGTCCAGGGCGCGTGCGCCGCTGACCGAATCGAGCGCGCCGGTCGGCTCGTCAGCGAGGAGCAGGCGCGGATGGTTCGCCAGCGCCCGCGCGAGCGCGACGGCCTGCCGCTGACCACCCGACAGCTCCGACGGCAGGTGCTGGGCACGATCGGCGACGCCCACCTCCGCCAGCAGTTCGGCGCTGCGCTCCCGCCGCTCGCGGCGTCCGACGCCGGCGGATAGGAGCGCCGCCTCGATGTTTGCCGTTGCGCTCAGGTACGGCAGCAGGAGATTGTCCTGAAAGACGAAGCCGACGAGACGGCGGCGGAACTCGACCGCGTGCCGGGGCTCGGGAACCGGCATGCCGTCAACGAGGATCGTGCCGCTGTCAGGCCGGTCAAGACTCCCGATCATATTGAGCAACGTGCTCTTGCCCGATCCCGACGGGCCCGTGATCGTGACGAACTCCGACGCCGCGACCCGCAGCGTCACCCCGCGCAGCGCCGTGATCTGTCCGAACGACTTCGTGACATCCGCGACATCGACGGCGGCGCCGGCGGCGGGCCAGTCGGCGGATCCGCGCGCCGTCGCGGCCTCGGCGTGGGCGTGCCGTCGCCGCAGCGCGCTCACGCCGTCACCTTCACCGGCCAGTCCAGGGTGATCGTTCCAAGGCGGGTGTGGACGACCGCACGGAACGTCAGGGGCATGCCGATCGCCGCCGCCGGGAACGTGATTGTGTCGTGCCACCGTCCGGACGTGACCGGATGGGTCGGCGGCGTGTCGCGGCCGACGATCTGATCACCGTATACGAACTGGATCGCGACCGTGCCGGAGAGGCCCTGGCCGGCCGCACTCGTCACGCGAACCGAGTAGAGCCATGGCCGGTTCACCTTGGGCGCATGATTGCCGCCGCGCAGGGTTCCGCGCACCGGGCCGGTCGAGACCGTCGCGCTGCCGCCGAGGCCCTCAGTGGCTGTCCCAGCCGTCGTCGGGGTCGTCGCCGACGAGGACTTCGCGCCGCTGCCGCCGCACCCTCCAGCACCCGCTGCGAGCAGCACCGCAGTAAGCACCGCGCCCACCGCATGGCGGCAGAGATTCGGCATCGTGCTGCGAATGTAGGCCGCGCCCCGGCGGGGGACATCCGCTCTATCTGCGCGATCGGCCGAGCGGAGACTACGGAGTCGCGTGGGTGCGCGGGACGACGAGCACCGGCGATGCCGCGCCGTGCATGAGGGCCTCGCCGGTGCTGCCGAGCAGCAGCCTGGCGACCGTCCCCCAGCGACGCGAGCCGATCACGAGGAGGTCGACCTCCTCGCAGAGCTCGAGCAGCAACTCCGCCGGACGGCCGCTCAGGACTTCGACGTGCGCGTCGACCCCTCCCGACTTCGCCGCCTCAACAGCCTGCTTGCGGAGCTCCTCGACGTCGCCCGCGACGAGCGACTCCCACTCGGCGACGATCCGCGCACCGCGCGACCCGCGCAGCCCGAACGTCGGGATCCGGTCGTCGACGACCGCGCGCACGCTGAGTTCGGCGCCGGCCGCACGCGCGATCGTCCCGGCCAGCGCGAGCGCGGCGACGGACTCAGGACCGCCGTCATAGCCGACGCCGATCCGCTCGATCGCGGGGGCGCCCGCCTCAGCAAAGCCGCGCGGAGCGACGGCCAGCGCACAGTGCGCGTCGCCGATCAGCTGGCGGGTGCGGTACCCGATCCGGACCTTCCTGGTCGGGCCTTGCGGGCTCGACCCAAGGACCACGAGATCGGCGTGCTCGCGCGCGGCGACCCGCTCCAGCGCGCGCGCGACCGAGAAATCGGTTTCCATCGCCACGCGGGCGTCCGGCGCGATCTCGTCACGCGTCTGCGCCAGCATCTGCTCGGCGTGTTTGTGGAGCTCTTTCCAGCTCAGGCCGGTGAGCGGCACGATCAGGGGATCGGCCAGCACCGCGACGAGCACGGCTTCCGCGCCGGTCGCGCGGCTCACTGCCGCCGCGAGCGCGGTGGCGTCGCGGCCCTCCGGGTGACCGTCCACGCCGACGATCATCCGGCGCAAGTGCGGCGGCGCCACGGGACCGTCGCCGGTGTCTGCACGAGCATGACTCATCCCGACCAGCCTATGCCAGACCGCTCATCCATGCGTCCCGGTCGATGGCCGGGACCTCAGCGCCCGGGCCTCGCGGGCGACGGCATCGATCAGCTCCCCGATCCCGGCGCGCACCTCCTCGCTGAGCTCCGAGCCGGACTCGAACCGGACGCCTTCGATCCCGTAGACGACGACGCGTTCGGGCAGCCGGCCGAGTGTCCTGCCGAGCTCGATCGCCTCGCCCACGCCGATCGTGTGGCTCGATGCGCGGCGCAGCCGCGACGGGATCGCCTCGGCGCTCGCGTCAATCCGGTGGATCGTGCCGGGAGCCGCCCCGGAGCGGATCGTGTCCACGAGCACGACCGCGGTCGCATCCTGCCAGCGATCGAGCAGATCGACCGCCTCTCCGTGATGCTCGCTCACCAGCACTCCGGGCAGGGTGCCGAGACGCCGCACGACTTCGAGTCCGGCCGCATCATCGCCGCGCAGGTCGTTGCCGACCCCGATCACCGCGATGGCGCCGCTCAGCGCCGATCGACCGTGAGCTCGAGGAAGTGGGTCGCGCAGGAGATGCAGGGATCGTGGTTGCGGATCGCCTGCTCGCAGCGGTTGCGCAGTTCGTCGTCGGGAAGCTCCGCGTGCCGCGCGACGACCGCTCGCAGGTCCTCCTCGATCGATAGCTGGTTCTGTGAGGTCGGCGGCACGATCTTCGCGTCGAGAATCGTTCCCCGCTCGTCGATCTCGTAGCGGTGGTAGAGCATCCCGCGCGGAGCCTCGGTGGCGCCGTGCCCGACCGCGTGGCGCGGCGTGACCTGCACCGACGGCCGGTCAGGCTGCTCGTAGTGCTCGATGATCGACAGTGCCTCGTCGCAGGCCTGCAGGATCTCGACTGCGCGGATGACGATGCTCTGGAAGGGATTGGTGCATTGCGCACCAATCCCGGCGTCGTGCGCGGCGTCGCGCGCCAGCGGCCAGAGCTTGTCCGAGTGCAGGTTGTAGCGCGCCAACGGACCCGTCAAATAGCTGCCGCGCTCCTTGATCCGGGCGTGGAGCGCGTTCGAGTGCTCGACGTGCTCCTCGACGACGTGGTCGTAGAACCCGGACGGAGCGATGTCGAGCCCTCGGTTCGAGACGATCCGGCCGAGGTCGATCGGGTAACGATCGGGCTCGCTCAACGCGACGAGCTCCGGCGCCCAGTCGACATCCGGGAAGGTCAGTCCGCCGGCCCACCGTACCGTTTCCAAGGCGCTTTCCCGCGCGCGTTCGAGCGGCTCGCCGAGGCGTGCGCGCAGCTCCGCCTGGGTCGGGGCCTTGTAGAAGCCGCCGATCCGGAGGTTGACCGGATGGATCTCGCGCCCGCCGACGACGGTCACGATCGTGTTCCCGACTTTCTTGAGCTGGAGTCCCCGCTCGGCGAGCTTCGGGTGATCGGCCGCCATCTCGACGAAGCCGTCGTAGCCGAGGAAGTCTGGCGCGTGGAGCAGGTAGACGTGCAGGCCGTGGCTCTCGATCCACTCCCCGCAGTAGATCAAGCGCCGCAGCTCTCGGATCGGGCCGGAGTCGATCGCGATCCCGCACGCGTCCTCCATCGCCCGGATCGCGCTCATCTGGTAGGCGATCGGGCAGATCCCGCAGATCCGCGAGGTGATGTCGGGGGCCTCGCCGAAGCCGCGGCCGCGCAGGAAGGCCTCGAAGAACCGCGGCGGCTCGTAGATCCGCAGCTTGACCTCGGCGACCTGGTCGCCTTCGAGCTGCACGTACATCGCGCCCTCGCCCTCGACCCGCGCCAGGTAGTCGGTGCGGATCGTGCGGTTCGTGCTAGACACGCTCATGAGCCTCGCTCGCTTCCCGGAAGTGCGGCCGTGCCGCGTTGAACGTTCGGTACACGCGCACGAGGTCGTGATCCTCGAGATCGACCCAGCCGTTCAGCGACGGGGTATTCGGCGTCTCCTTGGGGCCGTAGCACCCGTAGCAGCCGCGATCGTAGGACGGGCAGATCGCGCCGCAGCCGGCGTGCGTGACCGGCCCGAGGCAGGGCGTGCCGTGCGCGACCATGATGCAGACGTTGCCGCGCCGCTTGCACTCCACGCAGACGCTGTGCGCGCGGATCCGCGGGCGTCGCCCGTGCAGGTACGCGTTCAGCACCTCGAGCAGCTGCTCCTTGCTGATCGGGCATCCCTGCAGCTCATAGTCGACCGGGACGTTGGCGCTGATCGGCGTCGAATAGGTGAGCGTCGAGATGTAATCCGGCGTCGCATACACGTACCGCGTGAACTCCTCGACATCGCCGAAGTTGCGCAGCGCCTGCACCCCGCCGGAGGTCGCGCACGCCCCGATCGTGATCAGCGCCTTGGACTCAGCTCGCACTTCGCGAATCCGCTCCGCGTCATGGGGCGTCGTGATCGATCCCTCGACGATCGACACGTCATAGGGCCCCTCGGCGACCGCCCGCGACGCCTCCAGGAAATACGACAGCTCGACCGCGCCGGCGACGGTGAGCAGCTCATCCTCGCAGTCGAGCAGGCTCAACTGGCACCCATCACAGGAGGCGAACTTCCACACGGCAATTTTCTTCTTCTCCGCCATCACAGCTCCCTGATCGCCAGCCACGGCCCGACCTCGGACCACGTGTAGACGGGACCGTCACGGCACACGAGCGACGGCCCGAGCTGGCAGTGGCCGCAGTGGCCGATCCCGCACTGCATGTTGCGCTCCATCGAGACGTACGTGCGCTCGGGTTGCAGGCCGCGCTGCGCGAGGCCCGCGACGACGAAGCGCATCATCACCTCGGGGCCGCACGTCAGCGCCGCCAGATTGTCGCTGTCGATCTCGGCACGAGGGATCAGGCGGGTGACGACGCCGACCGGACCGAGCCATTCGGGTCCCGCGGCGTCGACGGTCACGAGCACCTCGAGTCCCTGCTGCTTCCACTCCTCGAGCTCGTCGGTGAACAGCAGCTGATCCGGCGTGCGCGCGCCGTAGAGCAGCACCAGCCGCCCGTAGCGCTCGCGCCGGGCGAGCAGCCGAAGGATCGCACCGCGCAGCGGCGGCAGGCCGAGCCCGCCGACCGCGATGACGACATCGGCGCCCTCGAACTCCTCGACCGGCCAGCTCGAGCCGAACGGCCCTCGTACCGACAGCACCTGCCCCGGCTCGGCGGCGCAGATCGCCTCCGTCGCGAGCCCGACCGCCCGGACGGTATGCATCAGTTGACCCGGGCGATCAGCGTCACCGCTGATCGAGATCGGGACCTCGCCGGCACCGGCGGCGGAGAGCATCGTGAACTGTCCCGGCGCAAACGCGAACGGCTCGCCGGTGCTCGACTCGAGCCACAACGTCCAGATGTCCTCCGTGTCCTGACGCGTCTCGATCACGGTGAACGGCTCCGGCACCATCGGGCCCGGCCGCGTGAGAACGTCGGGCGCGAGCCTAGGCTGGAGCACGGCCATAGATGTCCAGGAGCTGGAAGCGGGTGGCCTGTAGCCGGTCGATGAGACTCGCGGCGAAGCGGCTCATCAGCTGGTAGCCGAGCTCGTGGTCACCCTCCACCTTGCCGCGCAGGCAGGCCGCATCGAATATGACGAGCGCGGAGTCCTCCACGGCACGGCCGTCCATGTGCCAGCGGTAGGGCTCGAACAGCCAGGACCAGCCCACCACTTCCCCGTCGTGGAGCGTCTGGATCACGAGCGGGCCGGTCGGACCGTGCAGCTCGAGTGAGATCGCACCCTTGCGGATGAGGAAGAAACTGTCGGCCGGCTCGCCCTCGCGCATCAGCACTGTTCCTGCGGGGACGCGCTGGTTGCGGGCACAGCCCGCGATGAACTCGAGCTGCGAGTGCTCGAGCCCCGCGAACGTCGCGGTTTCAGCGATCTCATGTTCAAGCGTCTGCATGTGGTCCCTCCTCGCTCTCTCGGATTGCGCGTACCTCCTCGGTGATGTCGATCCCGACCGGGCACCACGTGATGCAGCGCCCGCAACCGACGCAGCCACTCGTGTCGAACTGATCCCACCAGGTCGCGAGCTTATGGGTCATCCACTGCCGATAGCGCGACTTCGGCGTCGCGCGGACCGCCCCGCCGTGGATGTGCGAGTAGTCGACGGTGAAGCACGAGTCCCATAGCTGGGTGCGCTCGACGTGACTACCGTCGAGGTCGGTGATGTCCTCGACCGTCGTGCAGAAGCACGTCGGGCAGACCATCGTGCAGTTGCCGCACGTGAGGCACCGGTCCGCGACCTCCTCCCACCGCGGGTGGTCGTAGTTGCGGTACAGCAGGCCCTTGATGTCCGCGACGTCCAGCTCGCGGCCCATGCTCGCAGCGGTGCGCGCGTGGACGGCGCCGGCGGCGGTCCGGTCTTCATCCCCGGCGTCGCGGTGCGGGACGTCCGCCATCACCTCGGCGCCGCGCTCGGACCCCACCTCGACCGTGAAGTAGTGACGGCCGTCCTGGAGGATCTCCGTCAGCGCCAGGTCAAAGCCGCTCTCGGCGACCGGTCCCGTGTGCATCGAGACGCAGAAGCACGTCCCACCTGCTTCGCCGCATTGCACGGCCACCACGAACACGCCGTCGGTGCGGGCGCTGTCGGCGGGGTCGGGGTGCGGGCTGCGCATCAGCACCCGATCGAGGATCCCCATGCCGTGCAGGTCACACGAGCGGGCTCCGAGGAATGCGTAGCGGGGCGACTCGCGTGGCGGCTCGCTGAAGTCGGCCAGCGCGCCGTCATCGCCGACGCGCGCGCGCCACACCGTCACGGTCGCGGGCAGCTGGTACTGCTTCCACGAGTGCGCGCCGACGGCGTAGCCGAAGAGCGCCTCGTCGTCGCGGCGCCGCATCCGGTACGTGCCGCCGTCCTGCTCATCGGTCCACCCGATCGGGAGATCGCTCGCGCTCGTAACCTCGTCGAAGACGATCGCCTGATCGCGGACGGTCGGGCCCACAATCGTGTAGCCGCGGCGGGACAGCGCCCCCAACAGCGCATCGAAGTCGCCCCGCTCGATCACATGGATGGTTGACATCCAACACGAACTTTACGGAGTCCGCGTGACGAAGTGAACCCCGACGAGCCCTTCGAGCGAGAACCCTTCTGCCGCTCCGGGCCGGACGTCGATCAGGAACTGCGGCCTCCCCCAGCGTTCGTATTGCTCGGAGTCGATGTAGAACGGTGCGCCGCCGATCTCCCCAAGCTCGAGATCGCTCGACTGGATCGGGAGCTCGCCACGTTTGATGCAGATCGGGGAGGTGCCGTCGCAGCACCCCCCCGATTGGAAGAACATGACGGGCCCGTGGGCGGCCTCGAGGCGATCGATCACCTCGAGCGCCGCCCGGGTTGCCGTGACCGCAGCCTCCGGGCCCGATGTCATCTCAGAAGAACCCAAGTGGGTTCGGGTCGTAGCTGACGAGCAGGCACTTCGTCTGCGAGTAGTGCTCGAGCATCATCCGATGGTTCTCGCGACCGACGCCGGAGCTCTTGTACCCGCCGAAAGCCGCGTGTGCCGGGTACTGGTGGTAGCAGTTCGTCCACACGCGCCCGGCCTGGATCGCCCGGCCCATCCGGAACGCGCGGCTGCCGTCCCGCGTCCACACGCCCGCGCCGAGCCCGTACATCGTGTCGTTGGCGATCTCGAGCGCCTGCGCCTCATCCGTGAACGTCGTCACCGCGAGCACCGGACCGAAGATCTCCTCCTGGAAGACCCGCATCTTATTGTGGCCCTTGAGCACGGTCGGCTCGAAGAAGTAGCCACCCGCGAGGTGCCCGCTCATCGGCGTGCGGCGACCTCCGATCAGAACCTCGGCGCCCTCCTCGCGTCCGATCTTCACATAGCCCTCGATCTTCTCGAGCTGCGCCGTCGAGACCTGCGCGCCGATCATCGTCTCGCGATCGAGCGGATCGCCCTGCTTGATCGCGGCGATCCGCGCCAGGCACCGCTCGATGAACGCGTCGTAGATCGACTCGTGGATCAGCGCCCGGGACGGACACGTGCACACCTCGCCCTTGTTGAACGCGTACAGGACGAGACCCTCGACCGCCTTGTCGAGGAACGCGTCGTCGGCCGCCATCACGTCCTCGAAGAAGATGTTCGGCGACTTGCCGCCGAGCTCGGTCGTCGAGGGGATCAGGTTCTGCGCGGCGTAGGTCATGATCAGCCGACCGGTCACGGTCTCGCCGGTGAAGCCGACCTTTGCGATCCGTTTGTTCGACGCGAGCGCCTTGCCGATCTCCGCGCCGGGACCGTTGACGATGTTCAGCACCCCCGGTGGGATCAGCTCGCCGATCACTTCGGCAAGCTTGAGGATCGACCACGGCGTCGGACTCGCCGGCTTGATCACGGTGCAGTTGCCCGCCGCCAGGGCCGGCGCGATCTTCCACGCCGCCATCAGCAACGGGAAGTTGAACGGGATGATCTGGCCGACGACGCCCAGCGGCTCGTGGAAGTGATACGCGTAGGTCTGGTGGTCGATCTCCGAGATCCGGCCCTCCTCCGCACGCGCCGCGGCGGCGAAGTACCGGAAGTGATCGATTGCCAGCGGGATGTCCGCGGCGAGCGTCTCGCGCACGGGCTTGCCGTTGTCATAGCTTTCAGCGACCGCGAGCATCTCGAGGTTCGCCTCGATCGCATCCGCGACGGCGTCGAGGACGGCAGCCCGCTCGGCCGGCGAGCACGTGCCCCAGCCGTCCTTGGCTGCGTGCGCGGCGTCAAGCGCGAGTTCAATGTCCTGCTCGCCCGAATGGGCGACCTCGCAGAACGGCTCGCCGGTGCACGGCGTGAGGTTCTCGCGATGCTCACCCGTGGTGGGGGCGATCCATTCTCCCCCGATGAAATTCTCGTATCGATCCTTCAACTCGACCGGGCTGCCGGGCTGACCCGGGGCGTCGAAGATCGAGGACTCGACGATGGCCATGATGGCTCCTTTTGGAGGTGAGGACTCTCGCCACAACGTCAGCACCGATCGGCGTTTCTTCCATCGGGGGGAAATGCCGCAGGACGGCGGGGTTAACTCCGGATCCGCTTCGCGCGCAGTGCCCGGATGAAACCGCTCTCACCTGGGCCTAGCGTCCATCGTGCGTAACGACGAAGGAGGCAACGAGCGATGTCCGCGACCACCGATCCGACCTATCACGGGAGCTTTCTGATGCCGTCGATCGCGCACGCGACTGTCGCGGACGCGATGCACCCGGGCATCATGACCTGCGATCCCGATGCCGCGCTCACCCAGGTGGCGCGGATGATGGCCACCCACCACGTCCACTGCATCGCGGTGATGGGAATCTCGCACGTGCACGGCGAGTCGCTCGTCTGGGGGATCATCTCCGACCTCGACGTCGTCCGTGCCGGCATCTCGGGCGGCGCCGAGAAGACCGCCGCCGCGATCGCCACCAGCCCGATCGTCTCCGTCGCGCCGTCGACGCCGCTGCGCGAAGCGGCGGAGCTGATGCTCACGCACGGGACGCCGCATGTGCTCGTGATCGACCCCGCCAAGCAGCGCCCGGTCGGGATGCTCTCGACGCTCGATGTCGCGGGCATTCTCGCGTGGGGCGAGGCGTGAAACGTGGTCAAAGCTCCAAGCTCTTGTAAATACGTCGTTACTACTGAGCAGGTTTGCCTTCAGCTCCGGATGGCAGCGCCGGAGGCGATACGTACCGTGCCCAACTAGACCCACGATTACGCTCGCCGTCGACCAACCGCAGTGTTCGGTCGCCACACGCCACCAGGAGGTGGAGGGATGATTTCGCTAGCGAAGTTCTCTATCAGGCATCCGAAGACCGCACTCATCGGCTGGCTGATTGCAGCGGGCCTCTTGATCTGGATCGGGTTCGGCGTGTCGAAGACGATGTCGCCATCGGTCACGGTGGTGAAAGGCACGGAGTCGGCCCGCGCGCAGCAGCTCGCCGACCAGCAGTTCGGCCCGACGCAGCTGGTGCCGATCTTGCTCGAGGGCCAGAAGGCACAGCTGAACACGGTCGGGCCCAAGCTCGTCGTCGCGCTGACGAAGCGCCCGCATACCCGCGTACTGTCAGCGTGGGATGCGGGGAGCGCGAGCGCGACGCTGCGTCCGAACCCGAATGCGGCGATGATCGTCGTGTCGGTCGACCGTCCTGAGAAGGAGGTCGTCAACACCGATCAGGCGCAGATCGAGAAGCTCGTCGCGACGCAGATCGGTCAGGCTCCGGTCAAGGCATTCATCAGCGGTCAGCCGTCGATCGACCGCTCGCTGAAGGACGCGGCGCTGAACGATCTGCGCCGCCACGAACTGATCGCCGCCGGCATCGTCTTCCTGCTGCTGCTGATCGGCCTGCGAGCACCGCTTCCCGCCTTGATCATCACGCTCAAGGCCAGCGCCAGCATGCTCGCCGCGTTCGGCGAGGTCGCGCTGCTCGGCCACTTCATGAAGCTCGACGTGATCGGGGTCGCCGCCGGTTCGATGACAGGCATGGCGATCGGCGTGGGGTTCGGCCTGCTGATCCTCGACCGCTTCCACCGGGAGCAGTCGGCGGACGGTCGAGCGCCGCGCGACGATGTGGCCGCCGCCATGCTCCAGCTGCAATCGACCGGCAAGGCGGTGCTGATCGGCGGCAGCGCGATGGTCCTCGCACTCGCGCTCGTCGCAATCGTCGGGCCGACTGAGCTGATGGTCTCCGTCGGTACCGCGGCGCTCACCTCCGCGGCGTTCGCGACCGGTGGCGCGGTCGTCGTGATGCCGGCGGCGCTCGTGCTGTTCGGCCGCTGGCTCGACGTGCTCAGCTTCCCCGCGCCGCGGATTCTGCAGCGCATGTGGGACGCCCTCCTCGACGGCGGCAACTGGGTCACCCGTCACGCGGTGTACACCGGGTTCGCCGCCACCGCTCTGCTCGCCGCGATCGCGCTGCCCGCGCTCTCGCTCAACACCGGGCAGCCGTCGGTCAAGGAGCTGCCAAAGAACGCCAAGGCCCGGATCGCCTTCGAGGAGATCACGAAGGTCATGGGTCAGGCCGGCGAGGGCTACGGCTGGGCGACGCCGTACAACGTGATCGTCGTCGCAAACAACGGCGCGGTCACCACGCCGGCGATGCTCGCGAGCATCGACACCTTCCAGAAGCAGATCGCCAAGAACGCGACCGTCGCGTCGGTCACGGGCCCCGGGGCGATCAACTCGACCTCGCTGCAGCTCAAGAAGTTTGGACCCTCGCTGGTGCGTTCAGCGAAGATCTCCAAGCAGAGCAAGAAGGACCTGCTCAAGTTGATCAACGGCCTCGGCCAGGCCGGCGCGGGCTCCAAGCAGCTGCGCGCCGGACTCGAGACCGCGGTCAGCGGGGCGCAGCAGCTCAACGGTGGAGCCGGCGCCGCGCATGCGGGCTCCGCGGCACTGCGATCGGGGCTCATTCAGGCGAGCAGCGGCTCGCAGCAGCTCGCTGCCGGGCTGAACCAGGCACTCGCGGGCGCCAACCAGGCGAAGGCCGGCGGGATTCAGCTTGCGAACGGCGCCGATCAGCTCGTCGCCGGCGTCGGCAAGCTCCAGTCCGCGGCCAAGCCGAGTGGCCCTGCGCTTGCCGGCCTCGCCGGCACGACCGCAACCCTCAGCAATGAGGTCGCCGGGGCCGCGACCAAAGCGTCGGGCCTCTCAGGGGAGATCGGCCAGGCGATCAACGCGCTGAAGTCGATGGGACCCGCAGCCCAGGGTGACCCTGGTTACAACGCGGCGCTCTCGGCGCTCAACAGCGCGAGCAGCGCGGCCGGCGGCGTCTCCAGCGCGATCGGCACCGCAAGCAGCACGGCGGTCGGCGCCAAGGGCATGGCCGCATTGATCTCATCCCAGACGCCGGCCCTCCTCAACGGCATCAGCCAGATCAACACGTACATGGGCCAGCTCGCGAACGGAATCGCGCAGCTGCGCGACGGTAACGCTGCGCTCGCGGCCGGCATCGCCCAGCTCGCGGGCGGCGGCGGCCAGCTCAACAGCGGCCTCGGCCAGCTGACAAGCGGCGCCGGCCAGCTCGAAGCCGGACTCGCGCTGCTGAACGCCGGGACCGGTCAGCTCGCCTCGGGGCTTGCCCCGGCGCCGACCGGAGCAGGACAGATCGCGTCCGGTCTGGGGATCATGCAGGCAGCCGTGATCAAGGCCCGCGGCCAGGTCCCCTCGACGAAGGATCTCGAGACGCTGATGAAGCAGTCGCCGGGCATGTTCAGCTCGGGCTACTTCGTGCTCGCCGCGGTCGAGGGCGCACGCGGCGCCGATCGCAACCAGGCGACGTTCGCGGTCAACCTGCTGCGGGGCGGCACGGCCGGCCAGATCGTCGTCATCTCGAAGTACCCGTCGACTGATCCGCGCAGCACCGCGCTGCAGAAGCAGCTCGTGGCGATGAGCACCGCGTTCGCGAAGAAGCACAACGCCCAGGTCGCAGTCGGCGGTCCCGGCGGCAGCATCAGCGACCTGACAAGCGCGACCAAGGCGAAGATCTGGGTCGACGTCGCGGTCATCGCGATCGCGCTCATGCTGGTGCTCGCGCTGGCGCTCCGCGCGGTCGTCCTGCCGGCGGTCGCGGTGGCGTTCAACCTCCTCCTCGTCGCCGCCGCGTTCGGCGTCGTCGAGCTGCTGTTCGGCGGTGACAACCCGCCGCTCGGCGGCCCGGGCTATCTCGATCCGGTCTCCGTGATCAGCATCTTCACGGTCGCCTTCGGCGTCTCGATGATGTACACGATCATCCTGCTGATGCGCTGCCGGGAGGAGTTCGCCGCCGGAGCAGACAGCCATCAGGTCGTCGAGATCGGTCTGCGCGAGACCGCCGCGGCGGCCACGGGCTCATCGCTCGTGATGGTCGGAGCGCTGATCCCGTTCGCGACGACCGAGCTGATCAACATCCGCGAGCTCGCCGTCGGCGTCGGCGTGACCGCCTTGCTGCACGCGCTGATCCTGCGTCCCGTGCTGCTGCCGGCGGCGGCGGCGCTGCTCGGGCGGTTTGGCTGGTGGCCGACGCGCAGTGCGACCTCGGGCGGCCCCCCGTCCGAGACCCGCGAGCGGGGCCGTGCGGACCGGCGGTCCCGGGCGCCGCGGCTGCATCTCCCGCACCGCGGGCCCGGTCCGGCGCACCAGTAGGAGCGGCTCGATGACCCCCGTGACACCGACACCGACAACGACAACCACCGGCGCGGCGAGCATCGCCGCGCCGGCTTCGCTTGCGGCCCTCGCCGAGGGGCCGCGCACGCTCGGCGAGATGGTGCTGAACGCGGCCGAGCGCTTCAGCGGCGTCGCGCTCGAGTCCCAGCGGGGCGGCACGGCGGTCACGGTCACCTACCCCGAGCTCGGAACGATCGTCACCGAGATCGCGCGCGGCTTGATCGCGCTCGGGATCGATGCCGGGGATCGCATCGCGATCCTCGGGTCGACCTCGGCCGAGTGGACGCTCGCCGACTACGGGTCGTTCTGTGCCGGCGCGGTCGTGGCTCCGATCTACCACACGAACTCCCCGGAGGAGTGCGCATACGTGCTCGAGCACTCCGGAGCGCGGCTCGTCTTCTGCGAGGACCCGGCTCAGGCCGCCAAGATCACCAGGGTCAGGGCGCGCTGCCCGAAGCTGGAGCACGTTGTCCTGTTCGACGGCGTGCTCGACGGCGCGATCACGCTGGCGCAGCTGCGCGAGCACGCGGCGCAGGCGTCGGTCCAGACGGTGCACGCGCGGCTTGCGGCGACCGAACCCGACGACCTCGCGACGCTCTGTTACACGTCCGGCACGACCGGACCACCGAAGGGGTGCATGCTCACGCACGCCAACATCCTCGAGACAACGCGGATGTACGTGCAGCAGCTCGGGATCAACGAGACGCACACGCTCTATCAGTTCCTACCGCTCGCGCACGTGCTCGCGCGGGTCGCGCAGGCGGTCGTCATCCGAGCCGGCGCGCGGGCGTGCTTCTGGAGCGGTGACCCGTCGCTGATCGTCGGCGAGCTCGAGGCGATGCAACCGACGCACTTCCCCGCCGTACCCCGAATCTACGAGAAGATCCACAGCGCTGCGCTCGGCAAGGCGCAGGACGGACCGAGCGTCCGCCGTGCTCTGTTCGGCTGGGCGCTGCGCACCGGCGCACGCGCCCGCAACGCCCTGCGCGAGGGGACCGAGCCGGGCGTGCTCACGAGCCTCCAGTTCCGTCTGGCCGACCGGCTCGTGCTCTCGAAGATCCGCAGCGTGTTCGGACCCGAACATCAGATGGCGCTGGTCGGAGCCGCACCGGTCGCGCGCGAGCTGCTTGAGTTCTTCGACGCGTGCGGCGTGCTCGTGCTCGAGGGCTACGGTATGACCGAGAGCTGTGCGGCGGCGACGCTCAACACGCATCGGGCCGCGCGCCTCGGCACCGTCGGCAGGCCGCTGCCCGGCACCGAGATCGGGATCGCCGACGACGGCGAGATCCTGATCCGCGGGCCGCACGTGTTCAAGGGCTACTACAAGGACGCACCCGCGACCGAAGCGGCCCTCACGCCGGAGGGCTGGCTGTGCACGGGGGATCTCGGTGCGGTCCGCGAGGATGGGTTCATCGCGATCACCGGACGCAAGAAGGACCTGATCATCACCTCGAGCGGCAAGAACATCACCCCGGTGAACATCGAGAGCGAGTTGCGCGACAGCCGCTACATCACCGAGGCCGTCGTCTACGGAGACAACCGCCCCTACCTCGTGGCGATGCTCACGCTCGATGCCGATCAGGCGCGCAAGCTCGCCGCCCGCCTCGGAGTCGACCCCGATCCGGCGGCGCTCGCCCGCGACCCGCGCGTTCACGCCGAGATCCAGAAGGACGTCGACGCCGTCAACGAGAGGCTCGCGCGGATCGAGCAGATCAAGCGCTTCACGATCCTCGACCACGACCTCAGCCAGGCGGCCGGCGAGTTGACGCCGACGCTCAAGGTCAAGCGCGCCTTCGTCTACACGAAGTACGCCGACGTGTTCGCCGGTCTCTACGCGGAGGAACAAGGAGGTCAACGATGAGCACGCGCTTCTCGAGCGCGGATGCGGCCTGGCTCCACATGGATCGCCCCACGAACCTGATGGTGATCAACACCGTGCTGCTGTTCGACGAGCCCGTCGACTGGCAGCGTGTCAGGCAGCTCACGCAGGAACGGATGGTCGATGCGTACCCGCGCTTCCGCCAGCGCGCCGTCGAGAGCCGGCTGCCCCTGCGACCGCCCAAGTGGGTCGACGACACGGACTTCGCACTCGAGCACCACATGCACCATCTGGCGCTCCCGGCACCGGGCGATACCGCGACGCTGCAGGAGCTCGTCAGCGATCTGATGACGATGCCGCTCGACCGCAGCCGACCGCTGTGGCACACCTACATGATCGACGGCCTCGGCGACGGCGCCGCGATGATCTGCCGGATGCACCATTGCATCGCCGACGGGATCGCGCTTGCGCGAGTGATGCTCTCGCTCACCGACGCAGAGCCCGATGCCGGGATCGGTCCGCTGGAGGAGTGGCGCGGGGACAGCGCCCCGCGCGGGCTGCTGCCGGACATCGCCGGTTCGGCCGTCGAGCTGGTGTCCGGCGTCGGCCGCATCGGATCGGCCGCCGTCCGGCAGGGGGTCGATCTCGTGCGATCTCCCGCGCACGCGGCGCGGCTTGCAGGCGCGATCGGTCGCGACGCGGGCACCGCGGTGAGGCTGGTGCTGACGCCCGCCGATGCCGCCACGGCGATCAAGGGTGATCCGGGGATCAGCCGCCGCGTGTCCTGGAGCGAGCCGCTGTCGCTTGCCGAGGTCAAGCAGATCGCGCATTCGCACAAGGCGACCGTCAACGACGTGCTGCTGGCGGCGGTGAGCGGCGCGCTGCGCCACTACCTGCAGGAGCGGGGCGGCCCCGTCGCCGAAGTTCAGGCGATGGTTCCGTTCAACTTGCGGCCACTCGATCAGCCCGTTCCGCGCAAGCTCGGCAACAAGTTCGGGCTCGTGTTCCTGCCGCTGCCGGTCGGTACGAGCGGCAGCTACCGCCGCCTGCTCGAGGTGCACCGCCGGATGGAGGAGATCAAGAACGGACGCGACGGTCCGGTGTCCTACGGGCTGCTGAGCGTCACCGGGATGACCCCCGAGCCGCTCGAGCGCAAGATCATCGACATGTTCACGGCCAAGACGACGGCCGTGATGACGAACGTGCCGGGCCCGCGTGAGCCCGTGTACCTCGCGGGCACGCCGGTTCGCTCCGCGATCGTGTGGGCGCCGACGTCGGGCCACATGGGGATGAGCGTGAGCATCTTCAGCTATCGCGGTGAGGTCACCGTCGGCCTGATGACCGACGCAGCGCTGATCCCCGATCCCGCGCACATCACCGATTCGCTCGAGCGCGAGGTCCAGTCGCTCAGCAGGCCGGGCCACGCGCGCCGGCGCACTCCGGCACGGCGGCAGGCGCCCGCCCGCCGGTAGCGCGGAGGATGACGTGCTCGCCCTGATCGCCGCCAACCTGCGGCGACGGCGAGCGCGGACGCTGCTGACGGCCGCCGGCATCGGCGTCGGCGTCGCGGCGGTCGTCGCCCTGCTCGCGCTGTCCGCCGGACTGAACCGGACCGCGGGGCAGCTCGTCCATCTCGGACGCGCCGACCTCGGGCTGTTTCAGAAGGATGCGGGCGATCCGACCTCGTCCGTGCTGCCGCTGTCGCTGCTCGGGCGGATCCGCGCGCAACCGGAGATCGTCGAGGCGACCCCGATCCAGCTCGTCGTCGACGCCGTGCACCGGGCGCCCGCGGCGATCGTGCTCGGCCTCGACCCGCGCGGCTTCGTGTGGAGCCGGCTCGTGCTGACCTCGGGCGGGCCCGCGGGACGCGGCCAGGCGATGGTCGGCGACCTGCTCGCGCACCAGCTCCACCTCGGTCCCGGCGCGCCGCTGCGCATCGGGGACCGTACGTTGACGGTGTCCGGGGTCTACCACGCCGGCATCGCGTATGAGGACCTCGGCGTGATCACGCAGCTGCGCGACGCCCAGGCACTCGCCGGACGCACCGCCGGCGAGACGACGACGATCGCGGTGCGACTCGCCCCACAGCTGACGATCCCGCAGGCGCGGCGCGCCCTGGCGAAGACGTTCCCCGGCCTCTCCGCGATCTCGGACCCGAGCGAGGCGATCCGTGCGGGCGCGAACAGCCTCCTGATCAGCAAGGCGGTGGTGCTGATCGTCGTGCTCGCGCTGATCATCGGCGCGCTCGCGGTCGCGAACACGATGCTTGCCGCCGTGCTCGAGCGCCGTCGCGAGCTCGCGCTGCTGACAACGATCGGTTGGAGTGCCCGGCAACTCGGCGGCCTCGTGCTCGGCGAGGCGATCGCGGTCAGCCTGCTCGGCACTGCGCTCGGCCTGGTCCTCGGACTCGCCGCAAGCAAGCTGCTCCCGGCCGCGCTCGGGCTCGGCGCCTTCATCTCCCCCGTGCTCACCGCCTGGGGTCTCGGCCGCGCGGCGCTGATCGGCATCGCGATCGGCGCGCTCGGCGCGCTGTACCCGATCTGGCGGGTGACGCGGATGCGGTCGGCGGTGGCGCTCGCGCTGACCTAGTAGTACGCACGAGCCGGGCCCCCCAGCTGTCGGTCACGAAATAGCCCATTCCGCCGCGAGCGGGATGGTTAGGGTAGAACCGCGTTTCATGCCCGATGACCTGCACCTGATCGACGCCTACTGGCGCGCCGCAAATTTTCTCTCGGTGGGACAGATCTACCTGCTCGCCAACCCGCTGCTACGCGAGCCGCTGAAGCCCGAGCACATCAAGCCCCGGCTGCTCGGCCACTGGGGCACGACGCCCGGTCTGAACTTCCTCTACGTCCACATGAACCGGGCGATTCGCCAGCGCGACCTGAACGCGATCTTCGTCACCGGTCCCGGGCACGGCGGCCCCGGGCTCGTCGCCAACACCTACCTCGAGGGGACCTACAGCGAGGTCTATCCGCAGATCGGGCACGACGAAGAGGGCATCCGGCGGCTGTTTCGCCAGTTCTCGTTCCCCGGAGGGATTCCGAGCCACGTGGCGCCGGAGACGCCCGGTTCGATCAACGAGGGCGGCGAGCTTGGCTACTCGCTCGTGCACGCCTACGGCGCGGTGTTCGACAACCCCGAGCTGCTCGCCGTGTGCGTGGTCGGTGACGGCGAGGCAGAGACAGGTCCGCTGGCGACGAGCTGGCACTCGAACAAGTTCCTCAACCCCAAGCGCGACGGGGCGGTGCTGCCGATCCTCCACCTCAACGGCTACAAGATCGCCAACCCGACGGTGCTCGCGCGAATCCCTCACGACGAGCTGAAGGCGTTCTTCGAGGGCTATGGGTACAGGCCGGTGTTCGTCGAGGGCGACGAGCCGCAGGCGATGCACGAGCTGATGGCCGCGACCCTCGGCGAGGTGCTGAGCGAGATCGCCGAGATCCAGCACGGCGCGCGCGTGGGGGGATCAGGCGCCCGCCCGCGCTGGCCGATGATCGTGCTGCGCACGCCGAAGGGCTGGACCGGGCCGAAAGAGGTCGACGGGCTCAAGACGGAAGGCAGCTTCCGCTCGCACCAAGTGCCGCTGGCGAACGTGCGCCACAACCCGGAACACCTCGCGGAGCTCGAGGCCTGGCTGCGCTCGTACCGGCCCGATGAGCTGTTCGACGCCGGCGGCGCGCTGAAGCCCGAGCTCGCGGCGCTCGCGCCCGAGGGCAACCGCCGGATGGGGGCCAACCCGCACGCGAACGGCGGGCTGCTGCTGCGCGCTCTCGAACTGCCGGACTTCCGCGACTATGCGATCGACGTCGCACAGCCGGCCACGGAGACGAGCGAGGCCACGCGGGTGCTCGGCGCCTTTCTGCGCGACGTGATGCGGCTCAACCAGGACCGCTTCCGGATCATGGGACCGGACGAGACCGAGTCGAACCGCCTCGGCGCCGTGCTCGACGTCACCGACCGCACCTGGGAGGCCGAGCTCGAGGACGGCGACGTCCATCTCGGCCCGGACGGGCGCGTGATGGAGGTGCTGTCCGAGCACCTGTGCCAGGGCTGGCTCGAGGGCTATCTGTTGACCGGGCGCCACGGGCTGTTCAATTGCTACGAGGCGTTCATCCACATCGTCGATGCGATGTTCAACCAGCACGCCAAATGGCTGAAGGTGACGCGCGCGATCGACTGGCGGCGCCCGATCGCGTCGTTCAACTACCTGCTCTCCTCGCACGTGTGGCGCCAGGACCACAACGGGTTCTCGCACCAGGATCCCGGCTTCATCGACCACGTCGTCAACAAGAAGGCCGAGGTCGTGCGCGTCTACCTGCCCCCGGACGCGAACTGCCTGCTGTCGGTCGCCGACCACTGCCTGCGCTCGCGCGACTATGTCAACGTGATCGTCGCCGGCAAGCAGCCGGCGCTCGACTACCTGACGATGGACGAGGCGATCGCCCACTGCACCCGCGGGATCGGGATCTGGGACTGGGCCTCGAACGAGGGGCCGGCGGAGCCGGACGTCGTGCTCGCCTGCGCCGGCGACATCCCGACGCTGGAGACCGTCGCCGCAGCCGCGCTTCTGCGCGAGCACCTGCCCGACCTGAAGGTCCGCGTGATCAACGTCGTCGACCTGATGCGACTGCAACCCGAATCAGAGCACCCGCACGGGCTCTCCGACCGCGAGTTCGATGCGCTGTTCACGGTCGGCCAGCCGGTGATCTTCGCCTACCATGGCTACCCCTGGCTGATCCACCGGCTCACGTATCGCCGCACCAACCACCACAACATCCATGTTCGGGGCTACAAGGAAGAGGGCACCACGACGACGCCGTTCGACATGGTGATGCTCAACGACCTCGACCGCTATCACCTCGTGATCGACGTGATCGACCGGGTGCCGCGCCTCGGCGAGCGCCTCGCACCGCTGCGCCAGAAGATGTTCGACGCGCGTCTGCGCGCCCGTGCCTACACGCGCGAGGTCGGCGATGATCAGCCGGAGGTGCGCGACTGGACGTGGCCCGGCGGCCTGCCGGCGCCGGGCGGCCAAGCGGACGCCGGCCCGCCCGTGCAGTAGCGACGTTGCGGGTGCTGGTCGTCAACGCGGGGTCCAGCACCGTCAAGCTGCGCCTGCTCGGCGATGACGACACCCTGATCGCCGACCACGAACTGCAGGCGCCGCAGTCGCAGATCGACCGATCGGAGCTCCGCGCCGCCCTCGACGACGGTCTCGACCAGGCCGATGCCGTCGGGCATCGCATCGTCCACGGCGGCGAGCGGTTCCGCGGGCCGATCCGCGTCGACGCGCAGGTCGAGCACGCGCTCGACGCGCTGACGGCGCTTGCGCCGCTGCACCAGCCGAAGTCGCTCGAGGCGCTGCGCGCCGTGTCCGCCGCGCTCCCCGGACTACCGGCCGTCGCCTGCTTCGACACGGCCTTTCACGCGACGATCCCGCCGGCCGCAACGACATACGCGCTGCCGGAAGCATGGCGCGAGCGCTGGCGCCTGCGGCGCTACGGGTTTCACGGCCTCTCACACGCGTGGATCTCGCGCCGCGCCCCGCAGCTGCTCGGCGTGCCGGCCTCGGAGCTGCGCATCGTCAGCTGCCACCTGGGCGCGGGCGCGTCGCTGTGCGCGATCGCGGCCGGCGCGTCGATCGACACGACGATGGGGTTCACACCGCTCGAGGGCCTCGTGATGGCAACCCGCTCGGGGAGCGTCGACCCAGGCATGCTGCTGTGGCTGCTCGAGCGCGAGCATCTGACCGAGCGCGAGCTCGCCGAGGCGCTCGAACATGAATCCGGCCTGCTGGGGCTGGCGGGCACGGCTGACATGCGCGAGGTGATCGATCGCTCGCAGCGCGGTGAGGAACCGGCGGCGCTCGCGCTCGACGTGTACGTGCACCGCCTGCGCGCGGCGATCGCGGCGATGGCCGCGTCGCTGCGCGGGCTCGACGTGCTCGTGTTCACCGGCGGCGTCGGCGAACGCGCGCCGCTCGTCCGCGCCCGGGCCGCGGATGGCGTCGCGTTCCTCGGCGTCGCGCTCGACGAATCGGCGAACGCGGCGGCCGACGACGACGCGGTGATCAGCTCGGCGGACTGCTCGGTGCGGACCCTGGTCGTCCATGCCCGGGAGGATCTCGAGATCTCCCACCAGGTGCGCAGCCTGCTCGCGGGCTGATCAGTGCTCGTGCGCGAACGACGCCGCGAGCACGGTGACGACGAGCAGCGGGATCGCGATCCAGCGGGCGAGCCGGCCGAGCTGAACGTCCGACACCCGCCACGGGAGCACCCCCGCGAGCCCGGCGGCGATCCCGGCCATCGCGAGCTCGTTGACCGTCGCCATCACGTCGTGCCACCCGGCGGACTCGGGCTGCCACGGCGTCGGACCGATCGGGATGCCCGTCGTGCGCGACAGCGCCCACACGACCGCGACCAGCAGATTGGCGGCGGCACCCACGAGCAGCACCCGACGGTCATCGCCGTGCTGGTACACGAGCCCACCCCAGATCGCCTGGGCGGGCGCGAGGATCGTGAAGAACACGCCGTACAGCGCCCATTCGTGATAGTGATGAGCCGCCGCCAGCACGTGAATGAGCGCCGTCCCCCACGCGAGCGAGGCCAGCAGGACCTGCGCCTCGCGACGGCCGCTCGACCGAACCGGTGCGGCTTCCCGGGCCTGGACGTCCTCCACTGGTCGAAATGTAACGCGTGGTCCAGAAAATGTTGGTTGCCAACCTCGGGTCGATTTGCATAGGCTGGTTTGAGAGGCGCCGATGACCAGCAAGCAACTCCTGATCACGATCTCCTACTCGATCGCGTCGATCCTCGCGATCGCCGCGCTCGCGGCCGTGTTCCTGTCGACGGGGGCACGGCATCGCGCCAAGACCGAGCACGGCAAGCTCGCGCGCCTCGAGAACTACTGGGGCTACTTCGTCACCGGGCTGCTCGTCCTGCTGCTCGCGCTGACGATCGTCGACATCCCCTACGGCAAGAGCGCCCCGCGGATCGCTCAGCGGGTGCGCGTGATCGCCCAGCAATTCGCGTGGAACATCCAGCCGAGCACGGTGCGCGCCGGCGTTCCGATCGAGTTCACGCTCTCCTCGAAGGACGTCCAGCACGGCTTCGGGGTCTACGAGCAGAACGGCAAGCTGATCTTCCAGGTCCAGGTTCCGGCGGCCGGCGAGCACGTCCAGACGGCCGTGTTGACGTTCCCGAAGCGCGGGACGTACACGATCGACTGCCTCGAGTTCTGCGGCTTTCACCACCACCTGATGACGGCGACGATGAGGGCGCAGTAGATGGAGTCAGGCGCGGCATTCGGCGACGAAGCAGTCATCGGCGCCGAGACGCTCGTCTCCCGTGAGGCGGTCGGCGCGATGGTCACGCGCTACTTCGTCGCGTCGACGGCGGTGCTGTTCGCCGCGGGCGCGCTCGGCGTGATCATGCGCCAGAGCCAGGCGAACCTGGTGCGCGTCTCGCCCAACTTCTTCTATGCGGCGATGACGGCCCACGGCCTCGGCGCGTTCGTCGCGTGGGCCGGCTTTGCCGTGATGGGCTTCGGGTACTGGGTGCTCGAGTCGGTCGGTTTCAAGCTGCGGCCGCTCGCGTACGGCCTCGGCCAGGCCGCGTTCTGGACGATGGTCGTCGGCACCGTCGGGATCGTCTGCACGACGGTCATCTTCGGCTTCGGCGGCTCGTGGGTGTTCCTGTACCCGCTGCCGTTCCACAGCGCGAGCCAGTGGGGCCACGTCACCACGGCCGTATTCGCCTTCTCGGTGTTGCTCGCCGGCGTCTCGATCATCACCTGGAGCGTGTCGATGCTGATGGCGGCCACCGGCCCGTCGTCGCCGGCGCAGAAGAGCGGCGTCCTGAACCGGATGGGCGTCGCGCTCGGCATGGCCATCCTCTGGCCGAAGCGCTTCCCCGTACGCGAGCCGCTCCCCTACGCGGTCCTGCCGCTGACCGTGATCGCGCTCGACATGATCATCGCGACGCTCCCGCTGGCGCTGCTGCTGGTCGAGATGATCGTGCAGGCGTTCGCCCCGTCGGTGACGGTCGACCCGCTGCTCGCCAAGAACGTCCTGTGGTTCTTCGGCCACCCCGTCGTCTACCTGCTGCTGTTCCCGGCCGTCTCGATCTACTACCTCCTGATCCCCCGGTACGCGAAGAAGCCGCTCGTCGCGGGCAACGCGATCGCCGTCGCATGGCTGATGGCGGTCGTCGTCAACGTGATCATCTGGGCCCATCACGTCTACCTCGACTACCCGAACGACACGCTTCAGTCCAGCCTCAACACGATCGCGCAGCCGCTGACGTTCTCGATCACGCTCGTCTCGGCGCTCAGCCTGTTCAGCCTGTCGGCGACGATTTGGCGCTCGGAGTTCGAGTGGACAATCGGCGCGAAGTTCCTCGCGGCGGGGTTGATCGGCTGGTTCACCGCTGGGCTGTCTGGTGTGGTCAACGCGACGATCACGTTCAACACGCAGGTCCACAACACCCTCTGGGTCGTCGGCCATTTCCATCAGATGGCGCTGCTCAACATCGGCGTCGTCGTGTTCGCCGCGGCCTACGAGTTCGTGCCCGAGCTGTGGCACCGCCAGTGGTACTCCCGGCGCCTCGGCGAATGGCACCTGTGGCTCACGCTCGTCGGGGGCTACGGGATGATCATCCTGTGGCTCTCGCAGGGCCTGACCGGCGCCCCGCGCAGGTGGGCGGTACTGCCCTCGAAGTACGACGCGCAGACGATCGCGTCGCTCGCGTTCATCGCCCTGATCGTCCTCGGCCAGCTCGTGTTCGCCTGGAACGTGATCCAGACAGCACGCGGCAACCGGCGCGAGCGCGACGAGCTGAACCTCGTCCGGGACGAGTGGCAGCTCGCGATGGTGTTCTGCACCGCCGTGATCGCGATCGCGCCGGTCGCCGCGGTCGCGATCAAGCGCGGCAACGCCAAGTCCACCGCGGCGGCACCGGCAGGCAGCGCCGCCGCGGGGGCGGTCTTGTTCAGCCAGACGTGCTCGGCCTGTCACACGCTCGCCGCAGCCGGCGCGAGCGGCACCGTCGGCCCGAACCTCGACCAGCTGAAGCCGTCCCAGGCGCGCGTGCTCAATGCACTCAAGATCGGCGGCACCGGCGACGGCCGCATGCCCGCGAACCTGTACACCGGCACCCAGGCCCTGGCCGTGGCGAAGTACGTCTCGAGCGTCGCCGGCACCAAGTAGCGGTACGCACGCTCCCGCGCCGGCGCGCAAGACTGCGGGTTTCCCGCAATGCATCTGTAGCTGCACCCGGATGCCGCCGCGCGTGTCCGCGCATACCTTCTCAGGCACAGGAGACCTCAGGAGGGAAGCGATGACTACAGCAGCACACACGCATCACCACTACTCGATCCATGAGCGGGTGACGCGCGCGCTCGGTGCCGACATGCGCCTGTTCTACGGGTTCGCAATCCCGATGTTCGCGACGGTTGGGTTCATCATCGCGCTGGCGATCAGCGGGCAGGCCTGGATGGTCGGAGCGGTTGTCGTGTTCCTGCTGATCACGGTCGCGGTGGTCGTGATCGGGCTGTACGGAATGCTCGACGAGAGCGACGAAGACGAACAAGCTGCCCGGCGATAGCCGGGCAGAATCCCGGCGCGAGGCCGCGAGGTGTAGGCTGGGATTGCGTGCCACCTGACATCGAGAATGCAGGGAGAACGTTGCAGAGCCTCGCGTTGCGCAGGAGACGAGAGGAGTTCGAGATGAGCGATCGCTCCGGTACGTGGTCGAACTCGGCGACCAGGAGGTGGGCACGGTGAACGGGCCATCGCACGACATCACGCCGCTGGCGGACCTGCGGCACAGCATCGCCCGCTCGGGTCCGGTCCGCAGCCGCCGCCCGGTCTATGTCGACCTGCTTCCGCCGTGCAACGCCGGCTGCCCGGCCGGCGAGAACATCCAGGCGTGGCTCGCGCACACGGAGGCAGGCGATCACGAGCAGGCCTGGCGCCAGCTCGTCGCCGACAATCCGCTGCCGGCGATCCACGGACGCGTCTGTTACCACCCGTGCGAGACGGTATGCAATCGCGCCAACCTCGACAGTGCCGTCTCGATCCATTCGGTCGAGCGATTCCTCGGCGACCTCGCGCGTGAACGGGGCTGGCTGTTCGATCCGCCGGCTCCGCCGAGCGGCAAGCGTGTGCTCGTGATCGGGTCCGGCCCGAGCGGTCTCTCGGCGGCCTACCACCTCACCCGGCTCGGCCACGAGGTCGAGATCCGCGACGCCGGCGCGGAGCCGGGCGGGATGATGCGCTACGGGATCCCGGCCTACCGGATGCCGCGCGACGTGCTCGACGCAGAGCTCGAGCGGATCGTCGCCTTCGGCGTGAAGGTCACCTCGGGCCACCGCGTCGAGGACCTCGCCGCCGAGCGTGAGGAGGGACGCTTCGACGCTGTGTTCGTCGCCGTCGGCGCGCATCTGTCAAAGCGCGTGGACATCCCGGCGGTCGATGCCGGGCCGATGCTCGACGCGGTCTCGTTTCTGCGCACCGTCGCCTCCGGCGAGCGGCCCGTGATCGGTCGGCGCGTGGCCGTCTACGGCGGGGGCAACACCGCGATGGACGCCGCTCGCACGGCCCGGCGCCTCGGGGCCGACGAGGCGTTGATCGTGTATCGCCGCACGCGCGAGCAGATGCCGGCCCACGCGGAGGAGGCGCAGGATGCGGAGCGCGAAGGCGTCCGGATCAACTGGCTGCGGACGATCACCGCCGTCGAGGGGCCGGAGCTCCAGGTCGAGGTCATGGAGCTCGATGACACCGGCTTCCCGCAACCCACGGGGCGGTTCGAGACGCTTGCGGCGGACACCGTCATCCTCGCGCTCGGCCAGGATACGGACACCGGCTTCCTGCGCGCCGTCCCCGGCGTCGAGTTCGACCGCGACGGGACCGTGCAAGTGTCGACGGCGATGATGACGGGCTCGCCCGGGCTGTTCGCCGGTGGCGACATGGTCCCGAGCGAGCGGACCGTGACGATCGCCGTCGGCCACGGCAAGAAGGCCGCCCGCAACATCGATGCGTGGCTGCGCGAGATCCCGTCAGCGAGCGCGCCGAAGCACGATCTGGCGACCTTCGAGAAGTTGCACCTGTGGTTCTTCGGCGATGCCGACCGCCGGCGGCAGCCCGAACTCGAGCCGCACGAGCGACTGGCCGGGTTCGGCGAGGTCGTTGGCGGCCTGACGCCGCAAGAGGCGTCGTTCGAGGCGCAGCGGTGCCTGTCCTGCGGGAACTGCTGCGAGTGCGACGGGTGCCTCGGTGCGTGCCCCGAAGATGCCGTGATCAAGCTGGGGCCCGGCCACCGCTACCGCTTCGACTACGACAAGTGCACCGGCTGTGCGACGTGCTTTGACCAGTGCCCGGTCCACGCGATCGACATGTTCCCGGAGCCACGATGACCCGCACGACGATCGACGGCAACGAAGCGGCGGCCTCCGTCGCGTACCGCTGCAGCGAGGTCTGCTGCATCTACCCGATCACGCCGTCCTCTCCGATGGCCGAGCTCGCCGACGAGTGGTCCAGCCGCAGTCAACCGAACGTCTGGGGCGCCGTCCCGGCGGTGGTCGAGATGCAAAGCGAGGGCGGCGCGTCGGGCGCGCTGCACGGCGCGCTCCAGGGCGGGGCGCTCGCGACCACGTTCACCGCCTCGCAGGGCCTGTTGCTGATGATCCCGAACATGTACAAGATCGCCGGGGAGCTGACCGCCGCCGTGATGCATGTGGCCGCCCGCTCGCTCGCCGCCCAGGGGCTCTCGATCTTCGGCGATCACTCCGACGTGATGGCCGTGCGCCAGACGGGCTTCGCGCTGCTGGCCTCGGCGTCGGTGCAGGAGGCCCACGACCTGGCTCTGGTCGCGCATGCGGCGACGCTGCGCACACGCGTCCCGTTCCTCCACTTCTTCGACGGGTTTCGCACCTCGCACGAGCTGAACACGATCGAGCTGCTGTCCGACGAGGACATCCGCGCGCTCGTCCCCGAGGAGCTCGTGCGCGAACACCGCGCACGCGGTCTCTCACCGGAGCGGCCGTTCATCCGCGGCACCGCCCAGAACCCGGATGTCTACTTCCAGGCGCGCGAGACCGTCAACCCGTTTTACGAGCGGGTCGCAGGTGTGGTCCAAGAGGCGATGAACGCGCTCGCGGAGCGCACCGGCCGCCGCTACGCACTGGTCGACTACACCGGGCACCCCGAGGCCGAGCGGGTGATCGTGGTGATGGGGTCCGGCGGCGACACGGTCCGCGAGACCGTCGCCTATCTCCGGGCACGCGGCGAGCGCGTCGGCGTCGCGCAGCTGCGGCTGTTCCGGCCGTTCCCGGCGCGCGTGCTGGCTCGGGCGCTGCCGCCGAGCGTCCAGCGCGTCGCCGTGCTCGACCGGACCAAGGAGCCCGGCTCGCTCGGCGAGCCGCTGTTCCTCGACGTGCTGGCGGCGTTGAGCGAGTCACATGCCGACGGGGAACGATCGCACATGCCGGCCGTCATCGGAGGGCGTTACGGCCTCTCCTCCAAGGAGTTCACTCCGGCGATGGTCGCGGGCGTGTTCGACGAGCTCGGGCTCGAGCACCCGAAGCGACGGTTCACCGTCGGCATCACCGACGACGTGTCCGAGCTGAGCCTGCCGTACGACCGCTCGCTCGACATCGAAGCGCCGGAGACCGTGCGCGCGGTGTTCTTCGGCCTCGGCTCGGACGGCACCGTCGGGGCGAACAAGAACACGATCAAGATCCTCGGCGACGAGGAGCGCCTGCACGCCCAGGGCTACTTCGTCTACGACTCCAAGAAGTCGGGCTCGCAGACTGTCTCGCACCTGCGCTTCGGTCCAGATCCGATCAGCGCGCCGTATCTGATCTCGCAGGCGAGCTTCGTCGGCTGCCACCAGTTCGGGCTGCTCGAGCGCGACGAGGTGCTCGAGCGCGCTGCTCCCGGCGCGACGCTGCTGCTCAACACCCACCATCCCGCCGATCAGGTCTGGGATGCGCTTGCTCGCCCGGTCCAGGAGCGGATCCTCGCCAAGGGGATCCAGCTGTACGTGATCGACGCGGGGCGGATCGCGCGCGACGCCGGCCTGGCCGGTCGCACGAACACGGTTCTGCAGACGTGCTTCTTCGCGATCTCCGGCGTGCTCGAGCGCGACGAAGCGATCGAGCGGATCAAGACCGCGATCGCCAAGACGTACGGCAAACGGGGCGAGGAGGTCGTCCGGCGCAATCAGACCGCTGTCGATCGCTCACTCGAAGGGCTCCACCGCGTGACCCTTCCCGAGCAGCCGACGGCCACCCGCGAGCTCGAGCCGGTCGTGCCCGCACATGCACCCGAGTTCGTCCGCACCGTCACCGCGGTGATGATGGCCGGCCATGGCGACGATCTGCCCGTCAGCGCGCTGCCCGTCGACGGCACCTACCCGAGCGGGACGACGGCGTACGAGAAGCGCCGGATCTCCGACCTCGTCGCCGTCTGGGACCCCGAGCTGTGCATCCAATGCGGCAACTGCAGCTTCGTCTGCCCGCACAGCGTGATCCGATCCCGCCACTACGAGCAAGCGCGGCTCGAGCACGCCCCCGAGGGCTTTCTGTCGGCGCCGCTGACCGCACCCGGACTACCCAACACCCGGTACACGCTGCAGGTCTACGTCGAGGACTGCACCGGTTGCGAGCTGTGCGTCCAGGCCTGCCCGGTATCCGCTGCCGGCGACCCGGGACGCAAGGCGATCAACCTCGGACCGCTCGAGCCGATCGACGGCATCCGGGATCAGATCGCGTTCTTCGAACAGCTGCCGGTGAGCGATCGCTCGCGCGTGGACTTCGGCACTGTCCGCGGCACCCAGTTCCTGGAGCCGCTGTTCGAGTTTTCCGGTGCGTGCGCCGGCTGCGGCGAGACCCCGTACCTGAAGCTGATCTCGCAGCTGTTCGGCGACCGGCTGACGATCGCCAACGCGACCGGGTGCTCCTCGATCTACGGCGGCAACCTGCCGACGACGCCGTGGACGGTCAATGCCGACGGTCACGGGCCGGCCTGGTCGAACTCGCTGTTTGAGGACAACGCCGAGTTCGGCCTCGGCCTGCGACTTGCGGCCGACCGCCACACGGAACTGGCGCGCCGGCGCCTGTCGGAGCTGCGCGAGGAGATCGGTGCCGAGCTCGTCGACGAGATCCTCGATGCGCCGCAGCAGCACGAGTCCGAGCTGCGCGCGCAGCGCGAGCGGGTCGCCGAGCTGCAGCGCCGTCTCGAATCGTTCGACGAGGCACTCGTCGCCGACCTGCGGAGCGTGATCGACCATCTCATCCGGCGCAGCGTGTGGATCGTGGGCGGCGACGGCTGGGCCTACGACATCGGAGCCGGCGGCCTCGATCACGTGCTCGCGAGCGGGCGCAACGTCAACGTGCTCGTGCTCGACACCGAGGTGTACTCCAACACCGGCGGGCAGATGTCCAAGGCGACGCCGCTCGGGGCGGTCGCGAAGTTTGCGTCCGCCGGCAAGACGATGCCGACGAAGGACCTCGCGCTGCAGGCGATCGCCTACGCGAACGTATACGTCGCGCGGGTGGCGATGGGTGCCGATCCGCAGCAGACGCTGCGTGCGTTCCGCGAGGCCGAGGCCTACGACGGGCCGTCGCTGCTGATCGCCTACGCCCACTGCATCGCGCACGGGATCGAGATGCGAGACGGCCTCGACCAGCAGTACAAGGCCGTCGCGAGCGGTCATTGGCCGCTGATCCGCTACGACCCGCTCGTGCGGGCGGACGGCGGGAACCCGTTCCTGCTGGACTCTCCCAGGCCGCGGCTTCCGCTCACGGCCTACCGGAAGGGTGAGCTCCGGTTCCGAGCGCTCGCGAACAGCGACCCGGCCGAGGCCGAGCGGCTCGCCGAGCTCGCGCAGCAGACGGCCGATCAGCGGTGGGCGACCTATGAAGAGATGGCCACTCGGGGCGCGAGTGAATTTCCCGCCGACGCACGGAAGGAGCGCTGATGGAGCTCTCGACCCGGTACATGGGTCTCACGCTGCGCAACCCGTTGGTCGCGTCGCCGTCACCCCTGTCGCACACGCTCGACGGCGTGCAGCGGCTGGCGGACGGAGGCGTCGGGGCCGTCGTCCTGTACTCGCTGTTCGAGGAGCAGGTGCTGCAGCGGGCGGAGGAGAACGCGCGGCGGGCCGAGGCCGGAACGGAGAGCTTCGCGGAGTCGCTGTCGTACTTTCCGGCGGCCGCCGATGAGGACTACGGCGCGCGCCAGTACCTGAGCCTGCTCGAGCGCGCCGCCGCCGCGGTCGAGGTCCCCGTGATCGCGAGCCTCAACGGCGTCACGCCCGGTGGCTGGGCCGAGTATGCACGCGCGATGGAGGACGCCGGCGCCGCCGGAATCGAGCTCAACATCTACTACCTCCCCGGCAATCTGCAGATCTCGGCCCGCGACGTCGAGGAACGGCATCTCGACGTACTGACCCGTGTCAAGGAGGCGGTGAGCGTGCCGATCGCCGTCAAGCTCGGCCCATACTTCAGCTCGACCGGCGAGATCGCGCTGCGACTGGACCAGGCGGGCGCGGACGCGCTCGTCCTGTTCAACCGCTTCCTGCAGCCGGAGATCGACCCCCAGACTCTGTCGGTCGTGCCGACGGTCGGGCTCTCGAACCCGATCGAGGCCCGTCTCCCGCGCACCTGGATCGCGTTGCTGCACGGCCGCCTGCGGGCCTCGCTGGCGGCGACGACCGGAGTGGAGACGGCCGACGACGTGGCACGGTACCTCCTCGCCGGCGCGGATGTGGTGATGAGCGCCTCCGCGCTGCTGCGTCACGGGCCCGGATACGCGAGCGACCTCCTCGAGGACTTGGCGGCGTGGATGCAGCGCAAGGGGTTCGCGTCCGTGGACGACGTGCGCGGGATGCTCGCCGTGCCGGCGGAGGCCGACGCGGCCGAGTACGAGCGCGCCGGTTACGTCGCGGCGATGCAGGCCGCCAACGCCGCCCATTTCGGCCCCTGGTGAGGCGACCCGTGCCGCGCCGGCGGGTGCGGCCCGGGCTGGGGTCGGCCGGCGCCGAGTAGGGGCCTTCGGCCCCGCCGTCGTGTGGTCTGCTCGGTGATGGGGCTGGGATGGGTTGGTGTGCCGCGCCCGGGCACGCAGCGGCGGGCGCTCGGCGCTGCCGCGGGCCATCCGCGCGGACACAATCTGCCACATTCGCGCCGGGTCGCCGCACCGTGCGCGATCGCTCACCGCCGACGGACGCTAACGACCACACTCCCACGATCGTCGCGAGGTGGGGAAGATCGCTTGCGTGACAGAGCGCTCTCCCGTGCGGCACACGGACCGCTCCCGCTCCTCCCACGAGAGCCGATCAGGCGAGTGACCCACCCGCCGACACACCAACGCCGCCTCAGGCGGCGTCAGGCGAACAGGCGTGGATCAGCCGTCACGACGCCGTGCACGCCGAGCGCGCGCAGGCCGTCGATCGTGCCGCGCTCGTTGACCGTCCAGGCGTAGAGCCGCGCGCTGCGCGTCGCGACCTCGTGCAGCAGGTCGTCGTCGATCAGCTTGTGCTGAGCCATCAGCGCATCCCAGCGGCGGGCCGCGAGCCCGGCCAGCACATGGTGGCGCCAATCCCCCCAGCGGCGGCTGAGCCGGGCGATCCGGCCGCCCACCGAGATGCCCGTGCGCGCGCGCGGCTCGAGCTCGCGGACGCGATCGAGCACCGCCGCGACCTGGCTGCAGATGAGCGTTCGCTCGAGCAGGCCGTAGTGGCGCAGGCCGTCGAGGACCCGCGCCTCGCAGCCGACGTGTTTGACATCGACGTTCAGGCCGATGTCCGCGAACCGCCGTCCGGACAGATGCTCGAGCGCGTCGCGCAGGCGCACGTTGCCGCCCCGGTGGGCGTGGAAGATCGTGTGCGCGAGCACAAGCTCGCCCTTCCAGGCACGAACGTCGAACTCGAGCATGTCGACGCCGACGTCGGCCGCCGCATCGAACGAGGCGAGGGTGTTTGCCGGAGCCAGCGCACTTGCGCCGCCGTGCCCGATCCGCTCGCAGGCTGAACGCATGCCGTCACGATGACAGGTTCGGCGCCGGCGGGCGTGCCGGCATAACCGGCCGCTAATGCACGCCGCCCGCCGCTGTCGGCGTCGTTCGGTCCCCTGAACGGAACGCGTCGAGCGCGTTCGTCGCCCGCTCGTGGCCCTCGCGGATCAGCGCCGGCCAGCGGCTGCGATCAATGAACAGGTCGTAGAACGAGGGTCCTCGCAGGAGCTGGTGATCGCACGCGTCGATCACCGTCAACGCGTCGCCGAGCGCCCGTCGGCTGCGATGCGCGAACTCGAGGTGGAAGCCCTGCTCGGCCTGGCGGCTGGCGCGGAGAATCCCCATCCGGTGGTTCTGCCAGCCGGTGATGTCGTCCGGCTCCAGCTGCGGCGGAAGCATGAAGTTGACAGCGAACACACGGTCAAAACCGCCTTCACGCAGCACCGGCTCGACCGGCAGTAGGTCGATGATCCCGCCGTCGACGTACAGGTGGCCGTCGACTTCGACCGACTCGATGAACACCGGCAGGGCGATCGCAATCCGCACCAGCCGCCCGATCTCGAGGCGCGGCGTGGTCGCTGTCCCGAAGTAGTCGACGACCCCACGATCCATGTCATAGACGATCGAGCTGAACGGGATCTCGAACTCGCCGGCGGTGAGGGTGCCGAAGCGCTCGGTATACGTGCGCTCGATTGCGGCGCCCTTGGCGATCCCGGTGAAGTCGCGCAGCGCGCCGAGGATGTAGCGCGGGAGCTTTGCCCACTGGATGTCGAGGTAGTCCTCGAGCCGCCATGAGAGTGAGAAGTCGGCCATCTCCTGCGCGGTCACGCCCGCGGCCCACATCGAGCCCCAGAGCGCGCCACCCGAGCACCCGACGATCAGCTCCGGCTCGATCTGCGCCTCCTCGAACGCACGGCGCACGCCGATCAGCGCGACGCACGCCCCGGCGCCGCCGCCCGCGATGACGCGACCCGCTGGGCCGCGAGGGCGTCGATCGGCCGGCGCCGCAGCGGTGGAAACACGTTCTCCGGAGGCGGCGGCGGCCGGTCGAGTCCCGGAACCGGCAGGAGCGCGCGCCGAGCACGACGCAGGAACCCGGGATCGAGCGTCGCACGGACAAGCTCGGCGCGCTCGCGAATCCATCCAAACCCCAGCAGGAGGTTGTACAGATCGAGATCGGCGCGGCCGGACACGACCGAATCGTCGCTCCCGCGGCTCGCTGTGACCTCCGTGGAGATCCCGGCTCTGACATGTGGAGAAGCACGAGGTCTCGCGGCTATGCCGTCGACGGGTTGTCGAGCAGCTGCCCGAGCCCGCCTGAGGCCGCCAGCTCCCAGGCGCCCCGGGTAGGCTCGGCGCCGTCGGCGGCCTGCCTCGCGGTGATCAGTCGGTGGATCAGCCCGAAGTACCGCATCAGGCTGTACGGCCCCAGGAACGCGTCCCGGATGCGCACGTGAGCAGCGCTGCCGATCTCCTCGGCACGGCCGGGATCGGTCAGGAGCATCGTCACGGCCGAGCCGTACTCGGCGAGGTCGTGGGGATCGGAGATCAGCACGCCGGACTCGCCGTTGACGATCTGGTCCTGGATCCCGCCGACGCGGCTGCCGACGACCGGGCGGCTCTTCCACATCGCCTCCGCGACTGTCAGGCCGAAGCCCTCGGCGAGGCTCTTCTGCACGACGACGGTTGCGTGGCGTTGAAGCGCGTTGACGATCGCCGCGTTTTCCTCGATGTCCGCCATCGGCAGCGAGGCGAGATGCACGCGGCGGCGAACCTCATCTGAGAGCGCATGCCATGCAGCGTTGACATCCGCGAGGATCCCGGCCCCCTCGGGGTCGTCGGCAACGGACTCGGTCGAGGGGCCGGCGAGCACGAGGTGTCCATCGACATGAGGCGCGATGTGCTCCGCAAACCCGGTGATGACCCCGAGTGGATCCTTCAAGCGATCCCACCGCGACACCTGCACGACGAGCCGGTCCCCCGGACGCAGCGGCGCGACCTCGACCATCTGGGCGCGACGGTCGACCCGGCCGGGCGTCCCGTCGGAGCGCACGAAGATCGGGTCCCCCACGGCGTCGTGCGGCACCACGCCTGCGCGCGCGAGGATCGCCAGCGATTGCTCGCGCGTCTGCTCGGCGTTCTTCGGATTGAACGCGTCCACCGTCGGCTGGATCACGACGATCTTCGCCGGATCGAGCCCCTCCCACGCGAACGTCTTGCGTGAGAACACGTATGCGTCGGCGCCGATCACGTACGGGCGCAGGAAGTCCCATGCCGAGCGCGCGCGGCGATTCGGATGATCGAGCCCGACGTGGCAGCGCCAGATCAGGGCGGCGCCGGTGGCGCGGACGGCCGGGATCAGCCCCGCGGTCTGCGGATCGTGGAGGATCACGACGTCCTGCCGGCGCACGAGCTTCGCGAACGCGCCGGCCGCGCCCGCGAGCGTCCCTTCGTAGATCGCGCGCTCGTGATCGCTGAGCGCCCCGCCGTCGCCGTCAAAGCCGTGCAGACGATTGTGCAGGCGCTTGGTGAGCTCGAAGAATTGAGGGGCGCCACCGATCACCGACCAGCGCGCATCGACCCCGGCTCCACGCGAGTACCCGAGCAACGGACGCAGCAACTCGACGACCCCGCCGCCTTTGGCGGTCGAATTGACATTCCAGATGACGCGTCCGCGCAGCGCGCGCGCGCCGTTGTTGATCAGGTCAAGGAGTCGCGCGTACTGCGCCGGCGCCAGCACCGACTCGAACCGATGCGGATCCATCGCTTCGACCGGCACGTGTTCAAGGCTCTCCATCAATCGTCTCCCAATTGCATCGTCGGGCATGCCACGAGTCGTAGCTACCGCGCGGCACACGGAATTGTCCTGCGGAAAACACCCTCAACCGATGCGGCCTTACCCGGATGTCCCGCAGCGCCGCTGCTGTCAGCCTGCACTGACGATGGCGATCGCACTGAACGAATCAGCCTCGGAATCCGGAGGGGAGTGGGTTGCCCGGCTGGACGGGTTTGTGGAGCGGGCACGCGCGGCGGCGGATGCGATGCGCGCGCTCGACCAGGAGACGGTCGACCGGATCGTCTGGGCGATGACCGTCGCCGGCCTCGAGCACGCCATCGAGCTCGCCGAGCTCGCGATGCAGGAGACGCAGTTCGGCGTCCTCGAGGACAAGGTCCTGAAGAACTACATTGCCACCGAGTTCCTCTACGACTACTTGAAGGACAAGAAGTCCGTCGGCGTGATCGAGGAGGATCGCGAGCGCGGGATCCAGTACGTCGCGGAGCCGATCGGCGTTGTGCTCGCGCTGACTCCGATCACGAACCCGACCTCGACCACGCTGTTCAAGTCGATCGTGTGCGCGAAGACGCGCAACGCCGTGATCTTCCGTCCGTCCTTCAACGCGCAGCGCTGCTCGATCCGGGCCGCCGAGATCCTGCAGGCCGCCGGCGAGGCCGCCGGCCTGCCGCCGCACGCGATCCAGGTCATCCCCGACCCGACGCTCGACGTCTCGCAGTATTTGTTCCACCACCCCGGGGTCGACTTTATCTGGACGACGGGCGGACCGAAGGCGGTCGCCGCCGCCAACGAGGCGGGCAAGCCCTGCATCAGCGTCGGCTCCGGCAACGCCCCCGTCTATCTGCACCGCAGCGCTGACATCCCGATGGCGGTCGTCGACATCCTCGTCTCGAAGACGTTCGACTCGTCGGTGATCTGTCCGGCGGAGCAGACATGCGTCATCGACGACGCGATCTACGACGCGGTGATCGACGAGTTTCGCCGGATGGGCGCGCGACTGCTGAACGACGAGGAGACCGCGGCGCTCGCGGGGAAGTCGTTCACCGACGACGGGCGGGTCGAGCTGCAGGTCCTCGGCCAGTCGTGCCTGAACCTCGGAGCGCTGGCGGGGTTCGAGACGACTGACGCCGACAAGGTGCTGCTCGCGCCGCTGCCCTCCGATCTCGATCAGCTCGTCGCCCACCCGTTCATGGCCGAGAAGCTCATGCCCGTCCTCGGCGTGGTGCGCTCCCCATCGCTCGAGCACGGGATCAAGGCATGTGAGCTCGTCACCGAGCACGGCGGGCTCGGTCACACCTCGGCCGTGTACGCGACCGACGAATCGGTGATCATGCGCTTCGCGCTGGCGGTCCGGACGGGCCGCATCCTCGTCAACGCTCCGACCGCCGTCGGCGCGCTCGGCGGCGTCTACAACGCGATGACGCCGACGTTCTCGCTCGGCTGCGGCACGTGGGGCGGGTCGAACACGACCGACAACGTCAACTATCGAAACCTCCTCAACATCAAGGCGGTCTCGCGCCGCCAGACGCCGCCGCAGTGGTTCCGCGTGCCGTCGGACACGTACTTCAACCCGGGCGCGCTCGAGAACCTGCGCATGCTGCGCGCGTCCCGACCGATCATCGTCACCGACGCGCCGACCGAGGCCCGCGGCGTCGCCGCCGAGATCCGCCGCCAGCTCGGGACCGATGCGGTGCATGTGTTCTCCGGGATCGAGCCCGAGCCGACCGAGGACCAGATCCGAGCGGGCATCGCGGAGCTGCAGCGAGCGGAGGCGGACGCGATCATCGCCGTCGGCGGTGGCTCGGTGATGGACGCGGCGAAGGCCATGCGCCTGTTCCACGAGAACCCGCAGCTCTCGCTCCGGGAGCTGTCGCTCCCGTTCCTCGATGCGCGCAAGCGGATCGCGGCGTTCCCGCAGGTCGCCCATGCGTTGCGCCTCGTGGCGGTTCCGACGACCGCCGGAACCGGCTCCGAAGTCTCACCCGCGGCTGTGATCAGCGTCGGCGAGCGCAAGGTGACGCTCGTCGACTACTCGCTCGTCCCCGACATGGCGATCGTCGACCCGCTGCTGACGGTGACGATGCCGCCGGCGATCACCGCCGACACCGGGATCGACGCGCTGACCCACGCGCTCGAGGCCGCCGTCTCGATCTTTGCCTCGCCGTTCACCGACGCCTTCTGCATGCAGGCCGTTCGCCTCATCCTCGAGGCGCTCCCGCGCGCGTACCGCGACGGCTCGGATCTCGAAGCGCGCACCGCCATGTCGAACGCCGCGACGATTGCCGGGCTCGCGTTCTCGAACGCGTTCGTCGGGCTCAACCATGCGCTCGCACACGCCGTCGGGGCGCACTTCGGCATCGCGCACGGCCGCGCCAACGCGATCTTCCTCCCCCACGTCCTGCGCTACAACGCGTCGCTGCCGACGAAGTTCATGCCCGCCCCCGGCTACTCGGCGTACGTCGCGCCGGAAAAGTACGCCCAGGCCGCATGGATTCTCGGCTTCGGCGGCCGGTCTGAGGAGAAGCGCCGCGAACGGCTGTTCGCCGCTGTCGACGAGTTGCTCGCCGAGGTCGAGGAGCCTCGGTCACTCGCGCAGTTCGGGATCTCCGCGGTGGCGTTCGAGCGCGCCCTGCCGGACCTCGCGAAGGCCGCCTTCAGCGACCCGAGCATCCGCACGAACCCGCGGATTCCGCTGCTGCGCGAGATCGTCGACCTGCTGAAGGCGGGATACGGCGGATGACGAGCGCCAAGATCGACTTCAAGCGCGAGCTGTCGGAGCTGTACCGCCCCACGCGCGAGCCGGAGTTGATCGAGGTTCCCGATTTGGCGTTCCTGATGATCGACGGCCACGGCGATCCGAACACGAGCGGCGACTATCGCGACGCGATCGCGACCCTGTTCTCGATCGCGTTCACGCTGAAGTTCGCGTTCAAGCGCACTCCGGGAGGGTTCGACTACGGCGTGATGCCGCTCGAGGGGCTGTGGTGGGGCGCCGACGACGTCGATGTCGTCACGACGGACAAGTCGACGTGGAGTTGGACCGCGATGATCATGCAGCCCGACGAGATCACGGCGCCGATGGTCGCCGACGCGGTCGTCGCCGCGGCCCACAAACGGACCGTCCCCGCCTCGGACAAGCTACGGCTGGAACGGTTCTGCGAAGGTCTGTCCGCGCAGCTGATGTACATCGGACCGTACGCGGACGAGCTGCCGGCGATCCGGAGGCTCCATGCATTCATCGCCGAGCGCGACTGCGAGCCGGTCGGCAAGCACCACGAGATCTACCTTGGCGATCCGCGTCGCTCCGCGCCCGACAAGCTCCGCACGATCATTCGCCAGCCGGTCGCACGCGGCTGAGCGCTCACCTCGCCGGGTGTGGGTCAGACCATTGCGGCTGAGCCGACCTCCGGGTGCGCCCGGAAGAACGCGACCAGTTGCGCCACGTAGCTGCGGAACGACGGTACATCGATGCCGCTTCCCGCAAGATCTGCGCGCGCGTGGTCGGTGAGGTAGTGCGTGGGATGCGCGAAATAGTCGACCGCCTCGGGCGGAATCCGCATCAGCCGCTGAACCGGCGGAACATGGGCCAGCGCGCCCTTGGCGATCGCTCGCGGCAGCGGAATCGTGATCACCTTGCGACCGGTCGCGCGGGCCATCGTGTCGGTCATCTCCTCGACGGTCAGCGGATGCGGGTCGGCGAGCTGATAGGTCCGGCCTTCCGATGCCGGGAGCCCGCTGAGGTACGCGACAGCGTCGATGATGAAGTCGCGCGGCACGACGTTCACGCGCGTGACCGTCGGGTCTCCGGCCGTGGGGAGCACGGCCCGAGTCGGCTGGCGTAGCAGCCATTGCATGATGAAGTAAGGGCCATCGTATTTCTGCGTCTCGCCCGTGCGGCTGTCGCCAACGACGATCGCGGGACGGTAGATCGTCGCGCGCAGGCCGTCCCTCATCCGCCGGCGGACATCGACCTCAGCGAGGTGCTTGGTTTCCTCGTAGTAGTTGTTGAACGGCGCGCCCACGTCGAGGTCATCCTCGGCGAACGGCCCCGCATACCGGCCGCTGACATAGCACGTGCTGAAGTAGTGCAGGCGCTCCAGCTGCGGGCACTGCTCGAGCGCGTCGAGGACGTGCCGTGTTCCCTCGACGTTGACGCGCGTCGCAAGCTCGCGGTCGACGGCAAGGTCGTACACGGCGGCGAGGTGCCAGGCCTCGGTCACCTCGCGCAGCGCCTGCGCTTCGAGCCCGAGACCCGGGACGGTGATATCGCCCTCGACCAACCGTACGCGCCCCGCCAGCGACCCGTCGGCGGCAACGAGCTCCTCGACGCGGCGGGCTGCCAGCTCCGCGAACTTCGCCTGCACGAGGCACAGCGCCTCACCGTCGGTGCGACGCAGGATCCGCGGCAGCAGCGCACTGCCGAGAAATCCAGGAAATCCAGTCATTAACACAGTCATGAGGCACACCATACGCCACGCGTTGACACTCGCATCAGTCGCGACTTCGGCCTTGCGCTCAGTACGGAATACGGATGCCAGGCATCCTCACGGCAACGAACGCGCACGCGCGCCGGCTCGCCGGCGCGCGTGCGCTGTGCTGGGGGCACCGTCACCCGACGATCCTCAGCGTCGTGCCGCTGAGGACTGGGAACGTGTGTCCGGGCGAGACTGTCAGCTCGGCCACCATGTGCCAGCGGCCGTCATTGCCGCAGATGAAGCTCGTCGAGCTCTTGCTGACGAGCTTGCCGCCGATGTACGTGTATGTGTGGACGGTTTGGACATCGCCGGGCTCCGAACCACCACCGCACGTCACCTTGCCGCCCGCGCCCTGGTTCGGTGAGGCGCTCGCATGGTCAAGCGCGGGTCCGACGAGCGCCAGCACGATCACGACCAGCATCGCCGGCAACACGCCGCGGAGCCTCGCCGCGGCGCTCATGACCTCACCGCCTGCACCGCCGCCGCGATCGCGCCGGCGATACTCGCCAGGCCGGGTTGCGAGACCATCTGAGCGACCGTGTGCCAGTTACCGTCCTCACCGCAGATGTAGGTCACCGTGGTGAAGCCGATGCGCTGGCCGTTGCGGTAGATGTAGGAGCGCTGCTCCATGTAGTCACCGGGCTTGCCACCGCCCCCGCAGGTGACGGCGGTGCCGCCGCCGGTGTTCTTGTCCATCATCCTGACTCCGCCGGTCGCCCCTCCGGTGCTGGCGGTCAGACCCGTGGCCTGCGTGCCGCCCGTCGCCACCACGACCCCGCCGGCGGTCAGGTCGAGAACGTGAACCCAGTGGCCGTTCTTGTCGCAGACGTACTTCTTGCCGTTCTCGGTCTTGATCTGGCCGGGTGTGCACGGCTTTGCGCCGTTCCCGATCGGCAGTGCGCCGGCGCCCGCCGGCACGATCACCGCAATCGCGACCGCGCAGCTGAGTGCGGCGACCGTTGCCCTCAGCACGCCGCCGATCCGCCGGCGGCCGTTGATCTGTGAACTCATTGAACTTCCCCTCCTCAAGAGTGGTATGTGAGTGCGCGCGGACCATCATCAGCCCGGCCGGGCCGGTGCGCCAGGCACCCAAGGGGTGGTTCGGTTCCACCCTCGAGTGGGGCTCGCCCCACTCGCTCAGGCGATCCGGTAGGCTCGGCGACATGGCTGAGGACTGGCGTCTGAGGGTGCAGTTCGAGCATGAGACGGCCGCCCAGAAGCTGACGACACGCCTGCAGGCGCGCGATCTCGAGCACGACCTCGAGAGCTCCTTTCACGACCGCGTCGTCGTCTCGCGCGACGGGCCGATCGTCTTCTGCTACGCGAACAGCCGCGATCAGGCCGAAGCCGCGCAGCGCGCCATCGAGAAACTCAAGCAAGAGCACGGGTGGACCATCGAGATCGATCTCGAGCGCTGGCATCCGCTGGCCGAGCGATGGGAGGCACCCGACGCGGAGCTGCCCGACACCCCCGCAGAACGCCAGCAGGAGCACGCCGAGCTGATCGAAAGCGAGCGCGAGGAGTCGCGCGAACAGAAGTTTCCGATGTTCGAAGTCCGCGTCCAATGCGAATCGCACCGGGACGCCGAGCAGCTCGCAGAGAAACTGGCCGCGGAGGGCATCCCAACGGTCCACCGCTCGCAGTTCGTCGTCGCCGGCGCTGACGACGAAGACGCCGCCAATGCGCTCGCCGAACGCATCCGGCAGGAGGCGCCGCCCGGTACCACGGTGACCGCCGAAGGCAGCGTCGCCGAGACCGCGCAGGACGCGCCCTACGGAACGACGTTCAGCCCGTTTTCGGTGTTCGGAGGACTGGCGGGGTAACCCACCCGAGCTCCTCCGAGCGGCTTCGCCGTAGCCCGAGGCCCCCCGAACTGCTCGCCGTAGCCCAAGGCCCCCCGAGCAGTTTCACCGTAGCCCGAGCCGCTCCGGACTGGCTCAGCCCGCCTACCCCCCGTCTCAGGCCCGATCGCCCGCCGCGTCCGCGTGCGCCGCCACAGACGCTAGAAGTTCGGGCGGCCTTGGGCCTCGTCCCGGCCCCGGATCGGCGGTCTGCCTCGTGAACGGCGCTGCCGAAGGGGCGCGTCCGCCACCGGCCCCGGGGCCGGCACAACGTGAAAAGTCCGCGTCGCCCTCGGGAGATTTGCCAGTGCCGGCCACGACCCCGCCCTGTGGGCCGTGCCGGCGATGAGGATCGATCGCCCAGGCCCGGGCACACGTCGGCGGGCGCTTGGCGCTGCGGCAGGCCGTCCGCGCGCACACAATCAGCCACAGTCGCTTCAGGTTGGCGGACCGTGAACGATTTCTCACCGCCGGCGCACACAAACGACCACACCCTCAGAATCGTCGCGAGGTGAGGCAGATCGCTTCCGTGACAGCGCCGCTCCCGTGCGCTGGACAGGCCGCTTTCGTTTGCGGCGCCCCGGACCTCGCGCATGCCGCACTCGCACCCAGCACTCGCACCCAGCACTCGCACCCAGCACTCGCCGCCAGCAGCGCGCGGCCTCCCCACGACACGCGACCCCTCGGCGCCACTCGATCACAACCACCGTCCCCACCCACAACCCGATCGTGTCGCGTCCATCGGACGAATCCACCCACCGCCACGGGGCTTACGTGGAGAAACGTTGCGGCAAACGCGTCGCTTTTCACGTTGTGCAGGGCCGGGAGGAGCGGAACCTCGGCCAGATCGCGCCAGGCGCGCAGGAGCGGGACCTCGGTCGGCTCAGTTCAGAGCGGCTCGGCTCCACGCAAATCCGCCGGACTCCTCGCCCACGCCACCCGGCGGCGCCGCCACAGCGCACGCACACCCGAGGCCGCGTCGACCGCTACCCCGACGTGGAATCAGTGATCTCGGCGGTGAGGACCGATCCGGGCGCGATCGTCGACGGCTCATCGACGCTGACCTCGACCGCCCCGCGGACGACGACGCCGCGCCCGAACGTGACGTCGCCGCGGACGATGAACCGCTCCGCCGACCGCAGCGAGACCGGACCATCCGGGAAGCGCCGTTCAAACGCGTCGAGCAGCTTGTAGAAGCGCTTGTCGAGTTCGACGAACGGCAGGTTGCCGCGACGCTCCGGCACGGCCTCGACGTACATCTCGTCGGTCAGCGAGTAGACGTCCGATCGCAGCACGAGCAGGTCGTCGGTCGTCTTAACGGGCACGAACCGGGTGCGGGGGACGCACAGCAGCGCCGCACCCGAGAAGCTCCCGATGGCCGCCCCCATCGCACTCTCCAGCTGGATCACCGCCGGGGAGTCGGCGTCGCGCGGATCGACCGTCTTGCGGTTGACGATCAGCGGCAACTCGAGCACGCCGCCGCGGCGCTCGAGTGCGTCCGCGAGAACCTGAAGGTCGACCCATAGACTGTTGGTGTTGTAGAAGCGCCACCGACGGTAGTCGCGGAACGACTCCTCGTCCTCCGGGGGCGTCTGCGCCGTCTCGCGCAGCACCAGCTGACCGTCCGCGCGCCGCCGCGCGATGTGGCCGCCCTTGCGTTCCGCTTCGGTCCCCTCGACCACCTCCATCAGGAACGGGATCTCGTGCCTGGCCACGTGCGCGGCGATCCGCGGATCGAGCGTCGCACCGGTGTTGTCGGCGTTGGAGATCATCGCGTAACGGAACCCGCGCTCGAGCAGCGCCGCGAGCATCCCCGACCGGCGCAGGGCTCCGTACACGTCGCCGTGCCCTGGCGGGCACCACTCGAGCTCGGGCGCCGCCGGCCAGCGGACCGGCGCCAGCGACTCGGCATCGAGCTTTGGGATCATGCTCTGCAGGAAATCGGGCTCGAGCCCGTCGACGCGGATCGCATCGTGCGCGGCGAGCGCCTGCAGGGTCGCCTCCTGGGTCGCCTCGCTGTCCATCAGGATCAGCGGCAGGCGCACCCCGTACCGGCGACGGAGCGACAGGGTCTGGCCGATGATGATCTCCAGGAACGAGCGGCCGTCGCGCGCCTCGATCAGCGACTTCGGTTGCTGGAGTCCCATCGTCGTCGCGAGCCCGCCGTTCAGCTTGATCACCGCGACGCCATCGAGGACCGCGGGATCCACCGGTTCTGGCAGATCGTCGAGCAGCGGTACGTCGCCGGCGGGCTCGAGCTCGTCGGTGCGAATCAGCGCCGCTTCACCCTTCACGAGCCGTTCACAGGCGTTGCGGAAACTGCGGATCGCCTCCTCCGAGTGGCCGGCGGCCCGCATCTTCTCCTCTGCCGCTGTGAGTCCTTCGTCGCTCATACGGAACCCATTCTGTCCGGACGCCCGGACCCGCAACCTGCGAGGATGCGACGGCGATGCAGCAGCGACGGATGCAACGGCTCGGCACGGATGTCAGCGTCGTCGGCCTTGGGACATGGCAGCTCGGCGCCGACTGGGGCTCGGTCGCGCCCGACGACGCCCGCGCGACGCTCGACGCCGCGGTGGCGGCGGGCATCACGTTCTTCGACACGGCCGACGTGTACGGCGATGGGCGCAGCGAGCAGTTCTGCGGCGAGCTGCGCCGCCGGCACCCGGAGGTGTTCATCGCCACGAAGATGGGTCGCCGCGTCGAGCAAGTGACGGAAAACTACAACGCTCCCGCGTTTCTGTCCTGGAACGACCGCTCGCGCGCCAATCTCGGCGTCGACCGGATCGACCTCGTCCAGCTCCATTGCCCGCCGGACGGCGTCTACGAGAACGACGCGGCGTTCGACGCGCTCGACGAGATGGTGGCCGACGGGCGGATCGCGGCGTACGGCGTCTCCGTGGAGACGTGCGCGCAGGCGCTCGCGGCGATCGCCCGCCCGAACGTCGCGTCGGTCCAGATCATCCTCAACTGCTTCCGGCTGAAACCACTCGAGGAGGTCCTCCCGGCCGCCCGCGAGGCCGGGGTCGGCATCATCGCCCGGGTGCCGCTTGCATCCGGCCTGCTGTCGGGCCGCTACGACGAGCACACCACATTCCCGCCCGACGATCATCGCAACTACAACATCCGCGGCGAGTCGTTTGACGTCGGCGAGACGTTCTCCGGGGTGCCGTTCGAAGTCGGTCTGGCCGCGGTGCGCGAACTGCGTCACGACGTCTCTGACCCTGGCATCACGCTCGCCCAGTTCGCGCTGCGCTGGGTGATCGACCAGCCGGGCGTCTGCACCGTCATCCCGGGCGCACGCAATCCTGAGCAGGTGCGCGCGAACGCCGCCGCCGGGTCGCTGCCGCCGCTGCGCGAGGACCAGTTGGCGGCGGTCACAGACGTGTACGACCGCCTGATCCGCGCGCACGTCCACGACCGCTGGTAGCCGGGTCCTCCACCCGGCCGGGACACCTACGCCGTGGGGACGGTGAGCGGCGCCTCGCGCCGCTTCACCTCGGCGCGCACGGCCGGCGCTACCTCGGTCCCAAACAGCTCGATCGAGCGCAGGACGTCGCGATGCGCGACGGCGCCGACGCTCATCTGGCCGATGTAGCGCTGGTTGCCGAACAGCTCGTGCTCGAACAGGATCTTCTCAGCGACCTGCTCCGGTGAGCCGACCGCGAGCGCGCCGCGAGGCGATCGCAGCGCCTCGTACTCCGGACGTCCCGACGGCGGCCAGCCGCGCTCGCGTCCGATGCGGTTCATCATCGCCAGATAGGGGGCGGCGAAGGCGCGGTCAGCCTGCGCGGAGTCCTCCCCGACGAACGCGTGCGTATTGATCGCGACCTTGCCAATCGACGGATCGTGGCCGGCCGAGACGAGCGCCTCCCGGTAGAGCTCGACGAGCGGGACGAACCGCTCGGGCTGGCCGCCGATGATCGCGATCGTGAGCGGCAGTCCGAGCACGCCGGCGCGGACGACCGATTGCGGCGTGCCGCCGACGGCGACCCACACGGGCAGCGGGTCCTGGACGGGCCGCGGCCACACGCCGGCGCGATCGAGCGCCGCCCGGTGCCGGCCTGACCAGCTCACGTGCGTCGAGGAGCGGATCGCGAGCAGCAGTTCGAGCTTCTCAGCAAACAGCTCGTCGTAGTCGTCGAGGTCGTAACCGAACAGCGGGAATGACTCGATGAACGAACCACGTCCGGCCATGATCTCGGCGCGCCCGCCGGAGATCAGATCGACGTGAGCGAACTCCTGGAAGACCCGCACCGGGTCCTCGGAGCTCAGCACGGTGACCGCGCTCGAGAGCCGGATCCGCTGCGTCCGGGCGGCGATTGCCGCGAGCGCCACCGCGGGTGCGGACACGAGAAAGTCGGGGCGGTGATGCTCGCCGACCGCGAACACGTCGAGCCCGAGCGCGTCGGCAAGCTCGGCTTCCGCGAGCAGCTCACGCATCCGCTGCTCCGGGCTGACGCCCGAGGACAGGTCGGCGAATGTGGCGAGTCCCAGCTCCATTGGTAGTCAGAGGCGCGGTGCCCGCTCCTGGCGGGTCCGTTTCCTCATTCCCCTTTCAATCCGTGCGTGCGGTTGTCCCGCACACGGCTTGCCGATGATCTTCCTGGTGGTCACGACGCGTATCCCGGGTAGCGGACGGTGCCGCGCAAGCGGTAGAGGCCGTGGGCCTCGAAGAACTCGCGCGTCCAGATCGACGTTTGGCCAGCCTTGAGATTGCGGCCATAGCGCGTGATCATCAGACCGCGGAGGCGGCCGAGAACGTAGCCGTCGATCTGGTTGAACTTCTTAGCGGCGTTACCGGTGCGAAAGTAGTTGCCCCAACCGCGCACGATCGGGTTCAGGTCCGCGATCACTTCGCGGATGTCCTGGCCCGCCCGCCCTTTGCCGGTCTTAGCTTTGATCTTGCCTCGGACGCGCTTCATCGCCCGTTGCGAGGGCCAGCGCTGAAGGTAGTAGCGGCGAACGCCGCGCTCCAGCATACGACCCGACACGCGGGCTCGGAAGTGGCAGCCGAGGAAGTCAAACCCCTCCCGGCCCTCTCTGAGGTCAACCACCTTCGTCTTCTCCGGATGCAGCTCCAATCCCAGCCCGGCTACTCCTTCGCCGGCCAACCGCTGGGCCGCCCTGGCCTCGGCCTCGCTGCGGCAGATCACGACCCCGCCCTGCGGGGTCCCGGCGATCGTCCGCCGGAGCATCCCTTCTTCCATCACCCCTGCTTGGAGCCACCCTCGCACCAGCTTCAGCACCCGCCGGTCCGACACCCGCTCAGAGACCATCCCGAGCAGCCGCTCGCGATCGATCTCAGAAAAGTAGTCTCGGATGTCGGCCTCGAACACGAACCGAAACCCGTCGATGAACGACCGGCGCAGCACTCCCTTAGCATCCGTGGCCTTCCGCCGTGGTCTGAACCCATACGACACCTCAAGGAAATCGGCCTCGAAGATGGGCTCCAGCACGAGCCGCACGGCCCGCTGGCAGACCCGATCGCGAACGGTCGGGATCCCCAACGGCCGCTTGCCGCCCTGAGGCTCGGGAAGCTCCACCCGCCGGACCAGCTCAGGACGGTAGCTCCCAGCGCGCAGGTCACATTGCAGTTCGCCCAGAAGGCACTCCACCTACCCGGCGACCGCCCGGCGGCCACCCAAAGCTCGCGCTGAAGTTCTCGCACATCCCCGCCCAAGGCCTCAAGCTGCACCGCCTCGACAGGGTCGGCAGACGAGAGCCCGCCGGGGGACCTGGATCGAGCGACCCCGATCATGCCCGAACGCTTACCTCCACCACAACCACGACCAAAGCCAGCGCCCTTCGCTCCTGGCGCCTTTAGCCGGACGCCGATCATCACTACCACGACCCCGTCGGACTCCCGCTGCCCTCCGCCCGATTTCACCATCGGCCTATACGAACGATCTTTGCTGACGAGGCTGGACAGACCGGTCTCCCTTGTTCCGCGAACAAACCTTGCGCGCCTGCAAGTCTCAGTACCCCGCAAGGACCCGCCGCACCCGATCCGGAACCAGGACTGGCGGACATGGCCTTCGCCGAGACATGAGCGGCTCGGCTCCCCGATCGTTTCTCCGACGAGGCTGCAATCCCAGCCCACGCGCTCGCTCCCTCCAAAGAGGCTCTCGACACTCCGCTCAGCCCTCGGAGTCTCCCCCTCAAGCCGGCGCCTGCTACCGGACGCTCCGGCGCTCACCCGGACCGGACTCTCACCGGCTGGCCTGACGCAGCTTCCAAGGCGCAACACGGCCGGAGCATATCCATTGACAGATGTCACTTCAATAGATATATGTAGATAGATGGCTGTCGATTTGGAACTTGCGCCGAAGACAAAGCGGCCGGCCGGCGAGCCGTGCTGCGAGCCGGTCGTCTATCCCGATGTCGAGCGCGACCAGGCGCTGCGGATGGCGACGATCGCCAAAGCGCTGGGTGACCCCGTTCGCCTGCAGCTCGTCGACGTGCTGCGCAAGCATGCCGGCAAGGTCTGCGTGTGCGAGCTCGTGCCGCTCTTCGACCTCTCCCAGCCGACGGTGTCCCATCACCTCAAGGTCTTGCGCCAGGCCGGGATCGTCGGCTCAGAACGCGATGGCCTGTGGGCCTACTACTACGTCATCCCCGATGCACTGAAGGAGCTGTCCGCATGGCTGAGCTGACCGACATCCGCGAGAGTGTTCGCGAGAAGTACGCAGCCGCGGCCAAAGCGGCGTCCGAATCGGCCAACGCCGGCTGTTGTGGACCCGAGGCGCTGACGTGCAGCCCGGCCGACGAGCAGGGACTGTTCGGCGCAGCGCTCTACGGCGAGGCGTCGAGCGACGAAATCCCCGAGAGCGCTGTCAACGCATCTCTCGGCTGCGGTGTCCCGACCGCTGTGGCCGACCTCGCCGAAGGCGAGACGGTGCTTGACCTCGGTTCGGGTGCCGGTGCCGACGTGCTGATCTCCGCGCGCCGCGTCGGAGCGACTGGGAAGGCGATCGGCCTGGACATGACAGATGAGATGCTCGCGCTTGCCCGGACCAATGCGGTTGAGGCCGGCATCGAGAACGTCGAGTTCCTGAAGGGCTACCTCGAGGACATGCCGCTCACGGACGCTTCGGTTGATGTCGTGATCTCCAACTGCGTGATCAACCTCTCGGGCGACAAGCCGCAAGTGATCCACGAGGCGGCTCGCGTCCTTCGCCCGGGCGGCCGACTCGCGGTCTCCGACGTGATTGCCGACCTCGACATGGACGAGCAGACGAAAGCCGACATGGCGGCATGGACCGGCTGCATCGCGGGCGCCCTGACCGAGACCGAGTTTCGCCACACGCTGCAGAGCGCCGGGTTCGAGGGGATCGAGATCCGCGAGACCCACCGCGTCCACGAGCACGCGGCCGCCGCGATCATCCGCGCCCGCAAGCCCGTCGCGACGGACTGCTGCGACATGCCGGCGCTTGCCAGCTGCTGCGAGCCGGAGCACAAACCGAGGGGTTGCACGCCGACGCGTCCTAAGCCCCTCTCGGCCCCTCCCGCGAACACCCGCGAACACCCGCGACCGATACCACCCCCCCCTCCCCCCGAAAATGACACCCCCAGCGCCCACCCAGCACCTGCTCCCAGGAGGTGACCACCGCATAGACTGAACCAACCCGGGAACCTAGCCCGCGGCGAATTTACAGCGCCAAAGGGACGCGACCCGCTCGCTCACCCGGCGGTTCCTCCTGTCCGATTGCAGTCATGGCTAGAGGCTTGGAAGGGTGCAGATCGTGGCTGCTCGCCGGTTCGTGCGCAGGGCGACGCCGGCCCGTCGCTTGAGCTGCACTGCTTGCCCTTTCTTCGAGTTCTGGCTAGCAGCGTCTCGTGTGTTCGTTTGGCGTCAGCCATCTGGGCGAGGTCGCGATCATGCTTGCGGCGTGTATGAGTCCGCTGGTTCGCGGAGCGGCCCGATGGTTCCACATGCCTTGCGCGTGCTGGTAGATTTGCGCTCATGTTGTGCCAGCCATGTGGCTGGCGGCGGGGGGCGACGCGAGACTGGACCGGGACGTGTTGCTGCTGACGCTGAGGCTTGTACTGTCGTCGGTTCTCGGCGTCGCTGCCATTGCGAAATTGCTAGATCGGCCGGGATCGCAAGATGCGTTGATCGCGTTCGGTGTCCCCGAGGGCTTTGTCGGCGCCGGCGCGGTCCTGCTGCCGGCGTGCGAGCTGGTGCTAGCGTGCGCGCTGCTGATCACGGGCGCGGCGCGAGCCGGCGCGATCGGCGCGCTGTTGCTGCTCGCCGGATTCAGCGGCAATAGGGCGCACCATGGCGGCGCGGCGAGGCCCCGGATTGTCATTGTTTCGGTCAGCTTCATTCCATCCCAGCCGGGCGTGGGACGCTCGCGCGCACCTTGGTGCTCGCGGCCGCCGCGGCGATCGTCGTGGCAGAAGGGCCGGGGGGCAGCGCAACAGCGTGGATCAGCCGGCTGAGCTCGACGCAGCTTGGCGTGGCGATCGGTGCGCTCGTGGGGGTGACCGTGATCGCGGGGTTCCCAGCGTTCGCCGTCGCGCTGCTGCGCAATCACGGCCGGCTGCTCGTTCGAGTCGATGCGCTTGAGGCGGCGCTTGCGGGAGCCGGGCTGCCGGTGCCCCGTCCCGCCCTCCGTGCGAATCGGTCGAGCGGCTCCGGCGCGACTTCCGGCCTGCCGATCGGGCACCGCGCTCCAGAGTTTGCGCTCGATGAACTCGACGGTGTGCGGGTGAACCTTTCCGACCTGCTTCGGGCCAGAAGCCGGTGCTGCTTGTCTTCAGCGATCCGAACTGCAGCCCGTGCACGGAGTTGCTCCCTCGCGTTGCTGGCTGGCAGCGCGACCTCGCGGCTGAGCTGACGATCGCCGTGGTCGGCGAGCGTTCGATGGAGGAAAACCACGCGCGGGCACAGGAGCTGGGGCTGTGCACGGTGCTGGTGCAGCGCGAGCGCGAGGTTGCGGAGGCATACGAATGCCTTGGCACTCCGTCCGCGGTCCTGATCGCCACCGACGGCACGATCGCGAGCGGAGTTGCGCAGGGACCCTCACGCGTGGCCGCGCTGGCAGGTGAAGCGGTCCGCCGGCCGTTCCTGGTCCAGCGTCCGCCCGTCGCCGGCGGGTCGGTGAACGGCGCTGATCGAACGGCTGCGCGGATCGGCGACCCCGTGCCTGAGTTCGCGCTTCCGACGATCGATGGGGCCGAGACCTCCTCTAGAGAGAGCTGGCGGCCACCACGCTGTTGTTCTGGAATCCCGGTTGCGGTTTCTGCCGGCAGATGCTCGGCGATCCAAGAGAATGGGAGGAACGGCGCGCGCCTGGCGATACGCAGCTGATCGTGATCTCGACCGGCAGCGTCGAGGCGAACGTGGCGCTGGGGCTCCGTTCGTGTGTTGCGCTCGACACCGACTTCGCCATCGGCCGGCGCTTGGGCGCCCGTGGCACGCCGATGGCGGTGCGGATTGGCGCCGACCGACGGATCGCCACGCAGGTGGCCGCCGGAGCGGACGCGGTGCTCAGGCTCTTGCAAGATGGCGATGGCCGCAGGAATGATCGGATCGAGGAGGTCGCCGGTGCCTAACCTGATCGAGCGCCTCGCGCGCACGGCGTCTGCCAGTTCGCGCACGTCGCGCCGCGACATCGTGCGTGGGACGGCGGTTCCGTCGAGGGATCCGCAGCCGCCCAGGCGCGACCTGGACACGCTCGCACGTGCGTACGCCGGCGTTTCCTTCTCGCGCCGCCGTCTGATCGGCGTTGGTGGTGCGACCGCGGCCTGGCTCGCGCTCGGCAGCCGCTGGCCGAACGTCGCCTGGGCGCAGCCGTGCCCTTGTCCGCAGGGCTGTCACGGGCCGGACAAGATCTCTTGCAACACACCTCGCAACCCGCACTCGGAGTTCTCCATTACGTGTCAGTCACCCGGAGCGGGGCACTGCTGCCCCACCGGCACCACCTGCTGCAGCTCGGCCCTCTACGCGGATCCCTGCTGCATGCAGGGGTACGTGTGCACCGACGGCTGGAACTGCTGCCAGGACGGCCAGAGGGCATGCCTGGCGCCCGAACCGGTCGACTCGCAGGGAATTCGCGGCGGCGTCTGCTGCGACGCGGACAAGGGCTGTGACCCGACAACCGGAAACTGCTGCACGCGCTGCCGACCGCAGAAGGGCACGGGCCACGGATACGACAAGCTGAACGGGGAGTTCAAGGCCGCGCTCCAGCGGCTGTACGCGATCCTCGACGACGAGTGCGCGTGCTACCACTTCACGGTCGGCTTTCGCAGCGAGACCGGGCAGCAGGACCTGTACGACCGCTGGCACAAAATCGGCGACCATCAACAGGACAACAAGCACCTGTGCGAAGGGCTTCAAGGACACGGATCTGGAGTTGGTCCGCTGAAGGCCAACCACTTCGCCCAGTGTCCAAAGGGCTGGACGAAGAACGGCATCGCGAAGGGCGGTCCCGCCAAGCCGAAGAAGTCCAACCATGAATCGGCGATGGCGGCGGACATCGACGTTCTCTGGCCACCGGACTACGAGCCGGACGTCGAGCGCTTCCGCGCGGCCGCCATTCGAGCCGGTCTGTGCGGGCCGCCGGACTCGGATCTGTGCACGTCGAATTGCCCTTACATCAAGCCGCCAGAGACGGTGGCCAGATGTCACTTCACTTGACGCCGCCACGCCCATTAGCCGTACCGAACGCGGCGCTGACCTTCGGCTCGGTGGCCGCAGCACGGTGCATCCCGGCGTAGCGGACCGCATGCCGGGAGGAGGAGAACCGGGTGCAGTCGCCCAGTTCGGCGAGGATCGTGACCGCGACCAGCGGCCCGGCCCCACAGGGCGCCATCAGCGCCCTTGCACCCCGCCTGGCGGCGCGCGTACGCGCGCAGCTCCCTGTCCAGCGGCGCGATCTGCGCCTCGACCGCGTCGATCATCGCCAGCGCGATCGTCACCTGCTCGCGCGCGGCAAGGGGCAGCGGCTGGGCCGCAAGCCACTCGCGCCCGTCGCCGACCATCAGCTGCCGCCGCCGCTGGCAGCCGTGGTGATACAAGGTCGCCTGGATCCGCTGCTGCCACTCCGAGCGCTGCTCAGACAGCGTGTGGCGCAGCCTGACCCGGGCGCGCAGATCGAGGATGTGATCGGGCGGGATCCACGACTCCGGCAGCCGCTTGACCATCAACAGCTCCCGCAGATGCCGGGCGTCCGCACGATCACCCTTCGCGCGCTTCTTCGGGCCTCTGAGCCCGCAGTCTCCGCCGGCTCGGCGAGATGCACCACCGCGCCGACACGCTGGAGCTCCTCGACCACGAACCGCCAGCCGGTCGTCGCCTCCAACGCGACCTCGAGCTCCCGGCCGCGGAAGCGCTGAAGGAACTTCCGCACGCCAGCGCGATCAGCCGGCGCCACACGCGTGCGCTGCACCTCGCCAGTGTCGGTGTCGATCCACTCGCCAGTGATCTGCCCTCGATGCTGAGCAAGTCCCAATACGATGCTCACAAGGGGCCTCCTCAAGCTCCACGGTTACCAAGCCTGCGCGGACACACTCCGCGCTTGAGCTGAGGAGGTCCTTACACGTCGGGTCGGACGGCATACACATGACAACTTTCATGCTCGCGGGCATATGGGAGCGTGGCGCGGGCTTCGTGACCGCGTGTGTCCGGTTGCAGCAGCGCACGGCGGTGCCGGGGATGCCGAGATCGTGACTGGTTGGACCGCGCGTCGCTCGCACTCGGCGGCGGTTCGTTCCATGATGCGGCAGCGAGGATAGACTGGGACCCGCTCCCTGCGGTGCCAGGGCAGGGAGCGGATCGCTCGTTGCTCAGGCGTCCTGGAAGATGTCGATCGTGGGTGGTCCCTGCACGCCGGCCCGCTCCATCCCGTCGCGCAGCTCGCCGGATTTGAAGAACGCCTGCGCTGCGCCGGCCGTTTCGAATTTGTGGACTACCAGAAGGTCGTTTCCGTCGCCGACGAGGCGGTGGACGCTCTCGGCGGTCACGCCACCGTTGGTCTGGACGTCAGCCAGGGTGTCGTAGACGGTGCGCCAGGCGTCGTAGTCGGCGACCTTGTGACGCACTACGGCTGTTACGGACATTCGTGTTCGCCCTTTCTTGGTGTTGGTTGTCAGCTTGGCGAGCGGCGGAGCCGGAGCCGGTTCCTCGGGTCCGCCGATGGTGCTGGTAGCGGTGAGGAGTGCGCCGGCTCGCGGCGTGTGTGGCGCGCTCCTGGTCGTGGCGGGCTAGTGGCCGGGCGGCGGCCCGGGAGGTCCGAGGATCTCGAACCCATTGCGCTTCGCGATCGGGATCAACCGCGCGATGTCCGGAGGGCCTTCGGCCGGCGGGGGCAGCACACGTTCGAGGGCGGGCTCGCCGACCTCGCGTTGAAACCCCTCGAACTGCATCGGGGCGAACCCGACGAGCATCCTTGCGACACCGGTCTCGACGTAGAAGGTGTGCGGCACCCCCTTGGGGCCGAACGCGAACGAGCCCGGCGTGAGCGACAGCTTGGTGTCGGCGACCCACACGGTCACCTCGCCCTCGAGCACGTAGAACCATTCGTCCTCTTCGGGGTGGACGTGCCACGGCGAGCCGACGCCAGCCGGCACGACGACCTCGATCAGTCCGTACGCGCCTTTGGTGTCCTCGCGGCCGATCTTGATCGTCTGGAGCATCCCGAGCAACCAGATCGCCTCGCCCTCGTTCGCACCCAGCGCGTAACCCAGCTCGGCTCGCTCTGCAGAGATGGTAGTCATCTCTTACTTCCTCTCCCCGGTGGTTGATAAGCTTTGCAAACGTCCATGGCAGAACAGTTGCAAAACGCACTATCCCAGAGAGAACAATCTCTGTCAAGTCCCTCGCCCGAACGGCTCCGAGCCTGGCGCCTGTTCTTCGAGAGCGCCCTGGCGCTGCAGAGCGTGCTCGACACCGAACTCGAGCACCAGGCCGGCCTCCCGCTGCGCTGGTACGACGTCCTCATCCACCTCGAGGAATCGCCCGACGGTATTCCGATGAGCGAGCTCGCGGGAAACATCCTGCACAGCAAGAGCGGCTTCACGCGCCTCATCGACAAGATGGAACAGGCCGGACTCGTCCGCCGCGTCCGCCCCGAGCACGACAGGCGCACAATCCTCGTCGTCCTCACAGACGAGGGCACCGACACAATGCACCGCGCCCGCCGCTACCACCGAGACGGAATCGAACGACACTTCGCCCAACACCTCACCGACAACGAGATCAAAGCCCTGACGCGGGCCCTCGAGAAAGTCAGCACACACGCCCGTCCGCTCCGCCCCGGCCGCATCCGCGGCTAACCCCAGCGCCGGCCCACCCCGCCGGCCCGCCGCCGTCCGCGCTGATCAGCACAACGCAAACCGGTCGCACGAACACCATGATCGGGTCAGGCATGCAGCGGCAGCACACCTACCCTGGTCTCATCCCCCGCCGAACCCTGCTCCTGTATCGCACAGGCATTTCACCGGACAGGACAACAGCCTCGGTTTGCGCGGCAAGGGCGAGTCTCCGGCCCGCAGCGTTTGCAGTTTCCTGGCTAGCACCCGGACGGCGACGGTCTCGAGTTCCGCGCAACGCAGGAAACTCGGTGTCCCACATCGTGTCCTGCCTCGCTCGCGGCGGGAGCATGCTCGACGAGCGCTATGGCTGGGTTTCTCGGCTGCCGAAGTAGTCATCTCGTCGGCGCGCAATCGGAAGCGGTCGCTCCCGGCGGGTGATGCGGCAGTCAGCCGTCGGCCTGACGATGAGCTCCGAACGGCGAGGCCGCTTACCTGTCGTGCGTTTCGCGGGTGTTCTCGAGCGCGGTGATCCTGGCGTCGAGTTCCTTGACCGCTTCGATCAGCGGCGCGATCAACCCGGCGTAGTTGACCATTTTGTAGCAACGGTGGTCGACGTGCACGAGTTCGGGGAAGACCTGCTCGACTTCTTGGGCGATCACGCCGAGATCTTTGCCGCTGTGCTCTGACTGAACGTCCTCTCTCCACTCGAAGGAAACGCCGCGTGGCCGCCTGACCAGCGACATCACGCTCTCGTCAGTCAACGTCGGTCTGCCGTTCCGCGGAGCGTCCTGATGCTCCGTTTCAGCCTTGCGTCCGAGGTCAACGGGCACGGGTCCAGGCACTCGCCGTTGATGTTGCAACACCCCGACTGCGGGCAGAAGTTCCCGTTGCTGCAGACACAGCCGGCCTGCCCACCTCGGCAAGCGGGGTGGCTTTCACCGGTGGCGGAGCCGCACGCGTCGCTTCCTCCGTTTGGGCAGCAGGTCACCTGCACCCCCGGCTTGCCGTCGCAGTCGCCGACGCAGAATGGGCCGGCGGGGAACGGCGTGACGCATGACTCCATCGCGGGGTTGCAACATTTCTGGCCCTGCGGGCACTGGCGGTTCCCGCAGTTGCCCTTCCTGCACACCCCGTTCTGGCAGTTGGCGGGTTTGCAGCATTTTCCGCCGCAGCAGTATTGGCCTTGGGGGCAACACAGGTGCTTGCCGGTGCCGCAGCTGACGCGGTGCTGGCCTTTGGGGCAGCAGCGTCCTTTGGGGGCGCAGTAGCTGAGGTTGCCCGAGTTGCAGCACTGCTCGCCCTTGGTGCAGCACTCGCTCGTTCCGCAGCACGTGTTGCCCTTGTCGCAAAAGTGGCGACCGCGCGCCGGCTGCGGACAGCATGTCTCACGATTCGGGTTATAGGCCTGGCCGCGGCAACACGCGATATCGGGACTTCGACGGTGGCACTGGTTGCCACAGCAGAAGTGCGTGGACTTGTTGCAGCGCGCCTCCCCGCAGCAAGTCACCTTGCTGCGGGCGTAGACCCGGCCGCCGCAGCATCCAACCCGGCCACCATCCTGGAGACAGAGGCCCTCACAGCAGGTGTGCGTGGCGCTGTTGCAGCACGTGTTGCCCCCGCAGCACACCTCCGGGGGCTGGCACGGAACGTTCGGGCAGCCCGCGGCCCGGGCGACGGGCGTGAACGCTGCCAGCGGTCCGGTCACGGATGCGAGCAACGCCCCGCCAGCGGCCGCTCCGCTGCGCCGCAGGACCGCCCGGCGGGTGAACGCACCCTCGGCCAGGCCGCGGGCGGCATCGTCGAGCCAATGGCTCACCGACGGCTCCCGTTGCGATTGCGCTCGCGGGGTGGGGCGGCTCGCTCCGGCGCCGGGCCGGCGTGAACGAGCTCGAGCACTGGGCTTTCGGCCGCGAGCTCGAGCACGGCGCCTGCGCCCACGGCGACCGGCGAGGCGATCCGTCCGTGTTCGATCAGCACGGCCATCGGCGTGCCGTGCACGTCGAACGCGTCCATCGCCTGTCCGTCGGGGTCGACGAGCACGTGCGAGCGCAGGTCGTGCTCGCGCGTCTGATCGGGGTCACCGGCGCTGATCACGACCAGCTGTGGAGCTCCCGCCGGCGGGTCGCGCTCGAGTGCCTTGAGGTCAGCGAGCATGCTCTGGCAGAACCCGCAGCCTGGATTCCAGAAGAGCGCGAGCGTCCGCTCGCCGTAGAGATCGCGCAGCGCGATCCCGCGACCGTCGAGGTCGGTCAGCACCAGCTCTGGCGCCGGCTCGCCGACGCGTGAGCTGTCCGCCGCCACAGGGATGCCGTCCCCGCCCAACAAGGGCACGTGCGCGACCGCTAACGACGCCGCACTCGCCCGCGCAACGAGCGTTCGGATCTGTTCTGCCCCGCCGACAGTAGGACTCCGGACGAGTCCGTCGGGGCCGATCAGGACCGCCATCGGCGTCGCCTCCGCCTCGTAGGAGTCCGCGACCTCGCGCCCCGCCTGCAGCAGCACCAGTTCGAGACCGTGCCGCTCGGCCTTCGCGCGGTTGCGGTCTGGATCGCCGCCTGCGATCAGCGCGATCCGCAGTCGCAGATGCAACTCGCGCTGCCACCCGGCCAGGTCAGGCAGCAGCGAATCGCACGGACCGCAGCCAGAGTCAGAGAACACCAACAGCAGCGGCACACCCAGCGCCAACAACGCCCCAAGCTCCTGGCGCTCACCATCAGTTGAGAGCAACGCGAACTCAGGAGCGGGCGCGCCGACCGGCAACCCGCCATCACCCAGTCCAGCGCCCAGCTCCTCACCGAGCCCGCCGCCACCCAACAAGGGCTCGGCTGTTCCGCTGAGCACCGCCTCGACCGCCTCCAGGCGCGCGAGGATCCGCCCATTCTGCGAGAGCATTTGTAGCGAGAACCACCCCATGAACCCGATCGCGACAGCGAGCACCAGCCCGAGCGCGAGTGCCGCCGCCCACCCTGCGCTCAGCCCGGCCACCCACCCGGTCGCGCTGACACCCGGGTGCCGCCAGCCTGCCAGCACCACAAACCCGGCCACCGCCGCCAGCACCACGTTACGAACGAGCGTGCGCCAACTGATCGGCGCGGAATGCAACTGCCCAAAGCAATGACAATCCGCTTGCGTCCCGCGCCTCAGCGCCACGACGATCCCCACCGTGAATACCGACAGCAAGAGCAGCGCGCCGAGCGCACCGAACCGGGCTGACCCGCTCGGGATCAATGCGACCGCCACGAGCAGCTCGAACACCGGCAAACCCAGCCCCACCACGCCCGCCAGACGCTCGGGCACTCCGAACTCGGCGACGGCGCGACGCGACCCGGCCCGATCCGCGAGCTTCGCCACACCGGCGACTGAGAACACACACGCCAGCAGGAGCCTCGAGACCAGAAGCACCGCCCCCATAGATCAGCGCGACCCTACGCCCGCCGACACCGAACATCAAGCCCAAGTCGATCCTCCGCGATGCATGTTCCGGGATCACCACTCTCACCCAATCACATCCAGAGGCTCGCCAGATGACGCGTCGAACGCTGCTGTCAACGAAAACGCGCCGCCGAGAACGTGTACCGACTGACCGCGGGACCGCGGAGCCGCGTGACGATGGAGAACGGGCGGCTCGGCCCGGGCGTACGACCGGACTCACCCGTGACCCGCGCCGTTGCCGTTAGGCGAACAGCCCAGACGCCCCGTCCCCTGAACCGCTCTGGAATCAGGCATAGACGCCGACGCCAACGCCGTCACCCGCGAATACCCGCGCAAGCACGAACGCACGTGCCGGTCCGATCCTGACTTCGCCAGTGACATGTCCCTCGCCAGAACCGCGCATCGGGTGCTTGCAGCCTCCGTGCTAGCGCCCTGATCCATGCAGCAGTCCGCGCGGGCGTCCATGCTGGTCCCAAGGTCGCGACGAACGGCGCCGACCCCCGAATCGCGCGCTGCTCCTATCGCCCAAGCGCAGCGACGGCCGCGGTCGAGCCGACGCGGCTGCTTTGCCTGGCATTGCGATCGTGTAGGTCGTCGGGGGTGCGCGGCGTTGTCGTGTCGGACGAGCAGGAACCGTGATGGCTGGCTACTGGTCCCGGCGGTAGCGGTCGCGCTGCGCGTTTCGCATCGAGGCGGCCGCAGCCAGTTGGCTGCGGGCGGCCTTGCGGCGATCTCCAGTTTCGCGGGTTGCGGGGGCTGAGCTTGGCCGGGCCGTGGGAGGGCATCGTGGGCCCCACGGGTCGTCTCCGGGGCGAGGCTGGCACTGCGTGCATCATCGGTGCGCGCCGCGCGTGGACGGCCGAGATGATCTGCGCGGGTGAGGTCATCTGTAGATAGGTTCCTGTCGACAACTGGACCGATCAGCATCCTCGGAAGATCGTCTCGACCGTCGACGTACGCCGCGCGGCGATCTGTTGCCAGAGCAGGCGGGCTGAAGGGCGCCTCGGACGGCGCGCGCGCCTGTCGTTGGGGAGACGCCCCAAGCATGCGTCTGGCCGGCGTGAGAGGCGGTCGTTGTGCGGGCTCGGCAGGAATCGGGACGCGTGGGTCCTGGGTCGTTGAGCTGCGGCCCGCCGTTCAGAGCGGCGTTGGCGGTGGCGTGGGAGGGAGTCTGTCGCGGTCTGGTTGGGAGAGGAGGGCGCTCAGCCGGTGGTGTCCGGCGGGTGTGAGCGTGTAGATCCAGTGTCGTTCGAGTTTGTCGTAGCGGACGCAGTCGAGCAGGCCTTCCCGGATGGCGGCCGACCACGCGCGCGTGAGGGCGGGTTCGTCGATGTCGAGTTCCCAGGCGATCAGGTCTGTGCTCGCCTCACCGAGGTCAGCGAGCGTCTGCAACATTGTCAGCAGGCTGATCTCGGTGTGCTGCTCGGTTGGCGCAGGAGTTCTGTGTGGTCTGGTGTGGGGCCATGCGTCGGCGCCGTGTTTGATGGCGAGGTCGTTGGCGCCGGAGCGTTTGGCTTGGTACATCGCCTGGTCTGCCCGCGCGAGAATTCCCGCGGGGTCCAGATCGCTGGGCGTCACGAGCGCGACGCCGACGCTGAGCGTTGGGAGCTCTCGCGGGGCGGCGGTCGGCGCGGTTCTGACCGCGTCGACGATCGCTGTGCAGACTGACGCGGCGTCGGGTTCGGTGGCCGCGGGTAGCAGCGCGGCGAACTCGTCGCCGCCGATCCGGGCGATCACGTCGCTGGACCTGAGGCGCGAGCGCAGCATCGCGGCGGTCGCGGTGATCGCCGCGTCACCCGCGCCGTGGCCGTGTGTGTCGTTGATGTGCTTGAGCTCGTCGATGTCGAGCAGCATTACCGCGCCGGCGGCGCCGTAGCGGCGGGTGCGAGCGAGGTGCAGCTCGAGTTCGGCGATGAACCGCCGGCGGTTCCACAGGCCGGTGAGCGGATCGGTGTCGGCGAGTCGCCGAAGCTCCCGATCGCGCCGGGCGCGATCGCTGACATCCTCGACGCTCGCCACCAAGCACTGACCGGCGAGCGAAGGGAGCACGGTGCGCCGCACCGCGAGCTCGACCCACGTCTCGCTCGCGCCATCGGCGAGCCGCAGTTCGTGGCGGACGCGGTCGATCGCGCCGGAGATCAGCAGCTCGAGCCGCAGCTCGATCGGTCCGCGGTCGGTGGGATCGATTAGCTCGCTGAGCGGTCTCCCGAGCAGGACCGTCTCGACGCGGCGAAGCAGCTCGCACGCCGCGCGGTTGGCGCGAAGCACGCGCCCGTCGTCGTCGACCACGAGAAAGCCGCACGGCCCGTGCGCGATCGCGGCCGCCAAGAGATCGTCGATCTGCCCCGATGGTCCTGACATCACTCGCCCGGCGGCGTCATCCGGCGCCGCCGATCTAGGTTGTAGCGCAAAACGTCGCGATTGCTAGTAAAACCTACAACGCCTCGCAGGCATCGGGGTCGCTCGGCCGACAGACCGGGCAGTCCGAGCGCGCGGCTCGGCTGGTCGGAGGCGCCTCACCCGGTCATCTTCACCGCTCGCGACGCGACGGCCGGCGTGGTCGCCGTGATTCTCATCCGATCCCAGAGCCGGCGTCGAACAGCC
>DATKOY010000133.1:0-2586 GCA_035524415.1 Solirubrobacteraceae bacterium
TGCGGGAAATCCGCACGTCCGGTTCGATGAGCGGGGTGTGGAAACGGAGCCACGGCATAGCTACTCGGGCACCGCCGGACGAAAGGGGCGGAAACAGACAAGCCGAGCCTACCGCCACCGCGCCACACCTCGACTCTACCGATCTCGACCCGACCGTCCTCACAGTAGAGTACCAGCGCTCGCCAACGCGACAGAGCGTAGTGGATCGCGCCAGCCAGGTCCGACTTCATCGAGAGCTTCGCCACGGTATCGAGCATCCAGGTCCGTATCGCCTCGAGCAGCGGCTGTGCTCGCAACTGGCGCACCGCCCGTCGCTGATCGGGCGGTTTGCCACGGATATCCTTCCCGACGGCGTACAGCGCGGCTATCCGGCCCAGCGCTTCGGCGGCGATCGGCGAGGCGTTGTGCTCGTGGATGTCGAAGAAGTTGCGTCGTACGTGCGCCTTATGTGGAGCTCGACATAAGGCCCATTATCCCGAGCGCCGTCTTATCTGGACATGGCGGCCGTCGACCACGGCCGTCTCCTCGTGAACATTCGCGCGCTCGCTCGACATAAAGTCACCGCTTTGAAGAATTCCGAACGGCTACGCCCGACTTGGACCAGAGGCATCAGCCGGAGTCGTGCCCGAGTGACCCAAGCGTCGCTCTCGGGCGTGCGCGGCAAACAATACGCGGTCGGTCGCAACGGAGAACGAGTAGATTATGTCGAGTCTAAAGGGGCACTGAGCCGCATGGTTGCTTCTGCTTGGAAGATGACTCTAGATAAAACGGCGCTCGGGATAATGCGCCCAGCAGGCGGCTTCGACGATGCTGCCGTCGCGGTAGAGGCGGTTAAAGCCCCCATAGCCGTCGGCTTGGAAGATCCCGCTGAAGCCGGCAAGGTGGGCCGCGGGACGCTCGCCTTTGCGATCGGGGGAGTAGCGGAAGAGGACAGCCGGCGGCTCGGTGCTGCCGGCGGGCCGGTCGTCCCGAACGTAGGTCCACATCCGGCCGGTCTTCGTCTTGCCTCGTCCCGGGTCGAGCACCGGCATCGGCGTGTCGTCGCCGTGGACCTTGCCCGGCTCCATCGTGTATCGGGCCAGGCGCTCGATCAGCGGGTCGAGCAGCTTTGCCGAGGCGCCGACCAGGTCGCCGAGCGTCGACCGATCCAGATCGACGCCGTGGCGAGCGTAGATCTGCTCCTGGCGATAGAGCGGAACATGATCACAAAACTTCGAGACCAGGACGTGGGCCAGCAAGCCCGGGCCGGCGAAGCTGCGCGGGATCGGTCGGCTCGGCGCCGGCGCCTGGACGATCCGAGAGCACTTCACGCAACTCGTCTTCGGCCGCACGTGCCGGATCGCCCGGAAGTACGACGGCACGAACTCCATCAGCTCCGAGACGTCCTCGCCCAACCGGCGCAGCCGGCCGCCGCAGTCTGGACAGGCGCAAACGGTCGCGTGGTTAACGACGTCTCGGGGAAGATGCGCGGGAACGCTGCCGCGCCGCCGCTTAGCTGGAGCCGGTTGCTCTTCGCTCGAAGCGTCGGTCTCGGGTTGCTTGCCGCTGCCGCCGGCGGTGGTGGTGGCGGTGTCCTCGGGCGCGATCGCGTCGTTGGCCGCAAGCATGCTTTGCGCCAGCAGATCGAGTTGACCGTCGTCGAGCTTCTCCGAGGAGCGTCCGAAGCGCCGGCGCACCATGCGAGCGATCTGCAGCTTCAGGTGCTCGACCAGCACCGCCAGCTCGCGCTTCTGCAGACGCTCCGACCGCAGCGCCTGCTTTAGCGCCTCGTTATCGTCGGGAAGATCGTCGTCGCTCGACACATCGTCACTGTACCGAGCCTGCTCGATCACGACGACTGCGTGATCGAGTCAATCGCGAGCTACGCTGCCACTTGCGGGACGTGCGTGCGCACCGGCGCACGCCAGTCGATGCCCTCGAGCAGCATCGACAGCTGTGCAGCGCTGAGCGAGATCGTGCCCTTCTGCGCTTGCGGCCAGATGAACCGTCCGCGCTCAAGACGCTTCGCGAACAAGCACAAACCTTGACCATCCCACCAGAGCAGCTTGATGCGATCGCCGCGCCGACCGCGGAAGACGAACACGTGACCGCCGAACGGCGTGCTGTTGGTTGCCGACTGCACGAGCGCGGCCAGACCGTCAAAGCCCTTGCGCATGTCGGTCACGCCGGCGACCAGCCAGACCCGCGTTCCCGACGGCAGGCCGATCATCGCGACTTCAGCGCGGCGACGATGGCTGTGATCGCCTTCGGGTCGACCGCGCCGTGCAAACGGATCCGGGCGCCCGACAGCTCGATCTCGATCGAGCCTACCTGGCGATCGCCCGAGGACTCCGGGACGAGCTCGGCCGTCATCGCCGGCGGCGCTTCGATGGTTACCGGCAGAAGCGCAGGCTTCGGCTCCGGCGCCATCGCCGCCAGGTGCTGGCGGCGCCACTTGAAGAGTTGCGCGTTGTTGATACCGTGTCGCAAGCCGACCGCAGAGACCGACGCCCCCGGCGCGAAGCACTCCTCGACGATCGCGCGTCGCTCCTCCGCGGTGAACTTGCGCCGCGCCTTGTTGCGCCAGCCAAGCGCTGGTGTCTCGGC
>DATKOY010000134.1:0-51809 GCA_035524415.1 Solirubrobacteraceae bacterium
GGGGGCGCTCCAGATCCCGCCGCCGTCGCCGCCCGCGCCGCCGTTCCCACCCGGGTTGCTCTGATCGCCGGTGCCGCCGGTGCCGCCCCCGCCGGCCGTGTTGTCGCTGATCGTCGAGCTGACGAGCGTGACCGTGCCGCCGACGTTATAGATCCCACCGCCGCCACCGCCACGGCCCCCGGCCGCGCCGCTATTACCCGACCCGTCCGCGCCCGCGCCCCCACCACCGGCGGCATTGCCGCTGATCGTCGACCCCGTCACGGTCAGCCGCCCGCTAGGGAGGTTGTCGATCCCGCCACCGTTGTGACCAGCGCCGCCCGGGGTTCCCGGAATCGATTGATCAGCTCCAGCACCGGCCGCATTACCGGTGATCGTCACCGCGTTCAGAGACAGAGACGCGCCATTGCTGATCCCGCCGCCGTCACAACCCAGCGTGCCGCCGCACGAGAGCCCCCCTGTCAGCGTCACGCCAGACACCGCAACCGACGCAAGCGAGCCGCTGAGCGAGAGCACAGTCCCCGTGTGCTGGGCGTCAATCACCGTTCCGCCCCCACCGCACCCGGCCGGCCCCGCGCCGGCTCCCGCGATCACCACCTGGCTCACGGGCGAGTTCACGTTCAAGAAAAGCGCCAGCCCACTGCTCAGCCGGTAGCAACCCGCCGGCACGACGATCGTCACCACCCCACCCGCGAAAGAACCACAGTCCGGCTCGCTTGAGCTGCTCGCGAAATCCAGCGCCTCACGCAACGAACACTGGCTGTCCTGCACGACCTGATCCTTAACCGTCGACACCCGCACCGTCACATCCGCAGACGCCGTCCGCGCCGCCATCGCCGCCAGCGCCAGCACCGCCGCAACCAGCCAGACGACGCGCCGCACCAGACCGCGCCACGTACTGCGGCTCGCACCGCGCCCTGACTCCCCGATCCACATCAACCTGATTGTCGCAGCCCGTCAGAGCAGCCCGCTCCGGCGCAAGCGTTCACGTGGTGTCGGTAGGTGGGCGCGGGTTCCTTCTGTAACTCGTTACGCCCGGTTCGGATGACGGTGCTGCGTCAGCCGGGAACGAGGGTGCGGATCGGCCGGGAGTGGAGGCTGGCGTCGATCGCGTCGTGTAGGTACTCGGATGCGGAGCGGCGTTGGCGGCGGCAGGTCTCGATGATCGAGAGGATCCGTTCGATCCAGCGATCGCCGCGCTCGGATTGGGTGCCGCCGGAGATCCGGCGCAGGATCACCGGTCCGCGCATCGCGCGCTCCGCGTCATTGTTCGTCGGGGTGATGCCGGGCACTTCGCAGAACGTCCAGAGCGCCGCTTGCTCCTCGAGCAGCCCGGCGCAGAAGCGGGCGGTCTTCGGGTGACGGCTGCGGGCGCCCTGCTCGAGCAGCTCTCCGAAGGTGTTGCGCAGCGGCTGCAGTTGCTCGCGCAGCGCGAGCAGCGCCGGGTGCTCGGGAGCGTCGGCGCCGGCGAGCGCGCCCAGGTGCTCGCGATGGACGCCGAACACGTGGCCGGCGATCTCGAGCAGTCGCGCGCCGAGCTTGCCGGGCGCGCCGGACGTTCGGAGAGCTCGGTCAGCCGGCGGACCAGATGAGCCCAGCACAGCTGCTGTCGCAGGCCATCGAGCCAGTGGTAGCCGACGTAGCGGTCCGAGGTGACGAACCCGCCGAAGTTCTCGCCCAACAGCTTCTTTGCGGCTTCCTGGGTGCGCCTGGGGTCGATCCGGTAGCAGACCAGCGCGGCGGTGGTCGCTGTCCAGACCCAGCACAGGTCGGCCTTGCACAGCCACGTCGTCTCATCCGCGTGCACCGCCTGCGCGAGCTTGATCGCCTCGTGCAGCTCGCGCCACGGGTCGTGCAGCACGCGGCTGGCGCGCCGCAGCATCATGTCCACGGCGCCGCTGCTGAGCTCGATCCCGTAGCACTCGCCGAGCAGCTCGACGATCTTCTCACGCGAGAGGCGGCACACCCCGGCCAGCACCGCGACATGCGCGTGCAACCGCGGCCCGAACGCGCTCAGCGCTTCTCCTCGCCGGTGAACCAGTGCCCGCATCCGCACCGCTCAGGCAGGCACTCCACCGGGGCGCCAGTCAGCTGCTCAGGCTCAGCCGGCGGCCGGCTGGAACCCTCATGACCAGGCTGCCCGCCCTGCTTGCGCGCCTCGCGGCGCTCACGCTCCAACTGCTTCTTCGCACGCTCGCGCGCGAGCTGACGACGCTGCGCACGTGTCAGCGGCGGATCCGAGGACGGTGGCACCGAACTGTTGCGCGAGGTCCGGTTCAACTGCCGCTCGAGCTCCTCGATCCGCTCCTGCAACCCGGCCACCGCCTCCAACGCCTCGGCCGCCCGGTCCAACGCATCAAGCAGCCGCAGCACCAACTCGCGGGCGGGCTCCCCACCAGCAAGCGCGATCGCTTCCGCCTCGCCCTCGATCCACGACCGCAAGATTCCATCCATCCAGAAGGACTCCTCCTCACGACCACGACCCCACGTGAACGCCTACGCTCCGGCGGCGCCAGCCCCGGACTGACCGCACGCCGCCCCACCCGATGCGAACGCCAGTTCAAAGCTGCCGGGACTGATCCTCGCCCCAAACGTCCCATCGACGTGGAGATGCTCACAACGCTGCTCGCGGTGATCTACGCGATAGCGCGGGCAGCCCGAACGCACACGCGGGAGCCTAGTCATCACGCCGAGCATCACGACCCGGCCCGACGCGCGTCGAGGCGATCCGGCAGCCCGCCCGTCCCTGCGAGCGCAGGCGCCAGACCCGCATCGCGAAGGCAGGACTCGGGCTCCGAGCCAGCCGAAGTCCGATTCGAATCTGCGTTTGCCTGGGCAGAGATCGCGCAACCGGCGCTCTGTCACACCCGTGGCCCAGCGCTCGCTTCCGCGTGATCTCGTCAGTCTCCCGAGCGCGTCGGCGGCGATCCCAGATCGAGAAGGGCAGTCCGGTGCTGGACCTTCTCGAGCGGCTTCCGGGCGTAGGTAGGACCTGGTATCGCCTGGTACTCAGGCCACGGCGGCGTAGAGCGCCCAGTGGTCGGGGACGCCTTTGAGTTCGTGTTCGCCGCGGTCGGTGAATCGCAGTTCGCTGCCGATCACCAGGTCGCGGACGGTGCGTGAGACGAGGATCTCGCCGGTGCCTGCGAGGCTCGTGATGCGGGCGGCAAGGTGCACGGCGAGGCCCGCGACGTCGTCGCTGGTGCGCTCGACTTCGCCTGTATGCAGGCCGGTGCGGAGGCGTAGGCCAAGGTCGCCGGCGTCGCTGATGATGCGCTGAGCGCAGCGCACGCCTTGGGCTGGGCCGGTGAAGGTCGCGAGCACACCATCACCAGTTGTCTTGATCGTCTCGCCGCCGTGGGCGGCGATCGCGATGCGAGTGACCGCGAGGTGGCGCTCGAGCGTATCTGCCCACGCACGATCTCCGGCCTGCGCGGCGCGCTGCGTCGAATCGACGAGGTCAGTGAACAGGACGGTCGCCAGGACGCGGTTGGTCACGGGCGCTGGCGCAGTTCCGGTCACGAACTCCTCGATTAGGTCGGCCAGTAGGTCGACGTCGAGCGCGTAAATGAAGCTATCGGGGCCGGGGATCTCGCGGAACGTCGCACCGGGGATCAGGCGCGCAAATTCGCGGACCGGCTCAGACGGGGGATTCGTGCAGTCGCGTGGGTGCAGCACCAGCGTCGGCGCCTGGACGAGCGGCAGCACGGCGGTGAGGTCGCTCGTCAGCGACATCCGCAGCAGTCGCTCGGCTTGGCGGGGCGTCGAGGACGTCTGTATGAAACGAATCATCCGCTCCCGGCGCACCGCGTCGGCCGCCCACGACGGCGAGAAGAACCCGAGGATCTGTCCGGGCCAGTCCAGCGAGGTGAGGCTGCTGACGACCACGTCGACCAGCGAAGGGTTGAGCGCGGCGGCGCCCCTGGCGGTCGCGGCTAGGGCGATCAGCGGTCCCGCTCGTTCGGGGCTTGTGGCGGCCAGTACCGCGACAGCCCGTGCGCTTTCCTCGCCGCCGAGCAGCGCCGGGCGCTCGGCGGAGACGGCATCCATCACCGCGAGCGCGTCGGCGGCGTGCGCCTCGATCGTCAGGTCGTTCTTGATCGGATCGGAGATGCCGGAGTCGCGCCGGTCAAAGCGGATCACACGCGCGAAACGCCCGAGTCGCTCAAACAGACGCACCGCCTCTGGCAGCGCCCAGACGGTCTCGATGTTGCCGGTCGTGGTCCCGCTGAAGAGCAGATCGTGCTCGCCCGACCCATGCACCTGGTAGGCGATCGCGATCTCACCGCTGCGCACGTAGCGGGTCTCAGGAACCTCCACCCGGCCACACTATCCTGCCCCGCGTCGGAGCACTGCGAAAGCCGGCCGCTCCTGCTCCGACCACAGAAGAAAGTCAAGGCTCTCGGATCACGAACTAGCCGCGATGAGGTCGGGTGGCGATTGAGGGTGGCTGGCCCGGCTGCAAGGATCCTGCGATTGGACGTGCATGGGCGCGGTGGACGGCCTCGAGCTTGAGCCGGTCGAGCGTCCTGACGGATAACGTGATCCGGCTCGGGATTGCGGCGGCTGACGTGGAGGTAATCCGGCCACGGATCACGTCACGGGAATGGAGGGCCCGGTGCGAGAGCTCGGGCGCACTCGGCTGCTGACAGTGAACCATCCAGAGTTTTTGGAGCAGGCGCCGGGGTCACCTTTCCGGGCTCGAGCCGGCCAAGTGTTGCCCTCGACAGCCGCTCCGCGCTGGAGGAGATGGGGGTCGCGACCGTGGAGGAGCGTCAGCCGTCGTTCTTGCCCGGCCGGTCCGTGCTGATCACCTGCGAAGTCGACCGCACGACAGCGTTCGCGACCGGGTTTTGGGACACGAGTCTCTACGCGAGGATGGATGGCGAGCCGATCCGCTGATCCTCGACGATCAAGCGCTCGTCCTCAGCCTCGGCGAGCGCTGGCTGGTGTTCCTGAGCGAGGCTGCGGCCACGCGGCTATCGTCAACGCGGTTCGGTACGCGTGTCGGCTCGCCGGGAACGATGTGGTCCCCGGACACCGCACAGGATGCAGGGCGCTCGATCGAATTGCCAGAGGGTTCCCAGACGCGTGCGTGATGAGCAGCGTCGGAACCAAGATTGTGCTGTGATGCGCCAGGCCGACGTCCGCGCGTACGCCAGCGCAGCTGAGGCTCCGGCTGCCGAGCCATCGCACGGACGCAGGCACGCAAATCCTCGCGGTGTGCCTTCCTGACGCGATAAGTCAGCGCGCCAGATTCCCCCCCGCGCTTCCGCTCACCACGCGGACCGGTAGTCGCCCCAGCGTGACCGCTTAAGGCGTCGAGCGGCAGCGCGTGTGGGGCTTTCGACATCTGCGACCGGAGGGCCCGTCGCTCCGCGACCCGGATGCTCCGATAGGAGTCGCTGCGAGCGTTGGTCGCGGCCGCAAGATCGTGACCGCTTTGCTGTGGCGAGCGGTCCTCAGCACGGGCTGGCCAGCGCTCTGGCTGGTCCCGGCATGAAGATCTCGACCTGAGGTGCCGTCCGGGCCTGCGCGTTCGGTCGGGTTGCCCGGAGCAGGGGCTCGGTGTGGAGAATGCAGTGCGTTTCACTCGCTCGTACCTGCGCTCGATCCTGACGGCGATCTCGGCGATCGATGGGACGTCTGCAGATCGACGAGCGCCGTCGCCATGCTCTTGCGCTCCGCCCGCCTCGAGCACGTGGCGCAGCAGCATCGTCTTGCCGTAGCGGCGCGCGGTCCGACGAGGCGGAACGAGTGGCCGCCGTCGGCGAGGGCCATCCGAGGCCGCCGCCTGCCCGTCGCCCGCCCGGCCACCTCGCGCGGACAGGCTGGACGGTTAGCATCCCATCGGTCCGATGATCCGACGCGCGCGAGGGATCCAGCTGGCGGCAGCGGCGGCGATCGCGCTTGCCGGCTGCGGCGGTGCCGGCTCCTCCTCGGGAGCGGGCGGCCACCTGGCGCAGGCGACGGCCTACCTGCCGGGCACGCCCGGCTCGAGCTACTCGTTCGAGTTCGCCGACTGGAACGCGATCGAGCGTCAGCTCGGGATCAAGCCGAGCCAGCTGCGCTCGGCGAGGGCGGCGGCCCCCCTGTACCGGATCGATCAGCGCACGGCCGTTCCCGGTGGCAACGTGCCTTATGACCTCGCGCCGCCGGGGAAGGCCCGGCTGTGGTCCGCGCCCGACGTGGCGTGGGACGCGACCGAAATCCCAACGACCTCGTCGCCGCCGCTCACGATGACGGGGTTCCAGCCGTCGTTCGACCTCTCGTCGGTCGGACGCACGCTCGCCGGCTGCGGCTTCACGTCGAAGAAGGTCGACGGTGCGAGTCTGTACTCCGCCTCGTTGCAGGCGGTGGCGAAATGTGCCGGCCCGTTCGGCGACCGGATCCCGACCGCAACGAACTTCGCCCTCGACGCCGCCAACCACACGGTGCTGATGTCTGGCTCGCCCACGGTCATCACGGCCGCGCTGAGCGCGAAAGACGCGAACCAGGCAGCGCCGGGACTCACGTCGCTACTCGCGCAGCTCAACGGTGACCAGGCGATCGCTGCCGGCGTCGGGCCAGGGTTCTGCTCACGGCTGTCGAACCCGCTGCTGTTCGTGGGCCGCCTTGCCACCCCCGCGGCGCTGGCGCGCGCCGAGAAGCTCTACCCGCCCGCAAGACCGTACGCGGCGCTCGGCTTCGGGATCACCGTCACCCGCTCGGCGGCACGCGGGCACGTCGTGTTCGCGTACCCAGACGCCAATGCGGCCAGGGCGGACCTCGCGGACCGCGAGCATCGGCTTCGCACCGGAACCTCGATCACCGGAGAGCTCCCGTACTCCCGGCTTGTCCGGTTCCTCTCCGGCCGGACGGCGGACAGCAGCGTCGTGCTCGACGTCGCCGCGCCCGCAGGCCGCCCACTCGAGCTCGGCCGCATGTTCGACACCCAGGATCTGGGACTCGCCCGCTGCGGCTGACCAGCCGCGGCCTACGCCACAACGCTCCCCGGGGAACGGTGCCGTTCTCCTCAACGAACGTGCCGGTCGGCCCGGTCGCGTCGAGTTTCGCCATCGCCACGACCAGCGACGCTCGCTGCTCCACCGCGTCGGAACGGAACGATCTGGGAAGCGTCGCGCCAATCCGGCGTGCTTATCGCAAACGCGCGGCGAAGCAGCAGCCGCGCCAAGGTGACCCCAAAAGGCGTAGACGAGGTTCGCCTTGGGGCGGCTGGATGGTTGCGGGCGATTGCGTAGTCTCCGGCAAGCCCAGCTGCGTAGTCTTCACCACGTCGTAGGTCGGCGGCGCGCGGATGGACGGGCCTGGCGCCGGTGGGAGGATCTGGTCGATGGGGTGGATGCGCGTCGTTGTCCGGGTTGTTGTTGTCGTATTCGCGCTCGCGGTTGGGCTGCGGGCCGGTGTGGCTGTCGGTGCGGCTCCTGCGGTGCTCGTCGATCCGGGCTGGCATCTCGTTGGCCACGCCGGCCCTGTCAGGTGCCGTCGCTGACGATCGCTTCGTGTGATCGTTGACAGCGATCGCCGGGAGCTCACCCTGATCGACGAGCAGACGCATCAGCAACGGACGCTGACGCCATCGAACTGCTTCATCAACACTCCTGGCGATCAGGTGCAGTTGGACGGGCCGTGGTTGATTGTCGGGTGCGGGGTTCTCGACACCCCTGGTTTCACGTACAGGCTCTACGACATTTCCCGCGGCCAGTGGACCCCGTTCGCGATCTCTGCACAGTGCCCCGGCTACTGCCGGGTCGTGAGCATCGGCCGCTACTGGGTGAAGATCCTCTCCAATCAGCAGGTGGAGTTCTACGAGCCGGACGTTCCATACCTGCAGAACATCCAGACCGGGAGCCTCATACCTGACGCGATCTCACCTGGAGGCCGGACCTACGACGACTTGAACTCTCCGACGGGATCGAGTCGGCTGTGCTCGCCGCTGCGCTACCCCACCTACTATCCCAGCCACTACCCGCCACAAGCGGGCTCGCTCGTGTTCTACGGGCAGTTCGCGCTTGTGACCGACGAGCAGGTGTCGGCCATAGATCAGAGGACGATCCTGCGGCGCTGCCACTCGCAGCTGAAGATCCGGATCCCGACTACGGGAGGTGCCTCCGTCCTCGCCAGCTCGGGCGCAGTCATGGCCGGCCCGCTCAGCGGCTGGCGCCGACTGCGGGCACCACCCGCAGCGGGTCAGGCGACATCTCTGCCTCCCGCCACGGGCGCTCTCCGAGCAAGTGCATACCCGATCGTTTCCGTCGAAGCGTCACCGGCGCTCGCTGTGCACCTTCATCAGCAGCACGACCGAGCCAGACACCCGCGTTTCGCACCGGCGGCTGGCAGGTGTGCAACGTGCTTGACGAGCTCGTCGGCCACGAGCCCTCTCTGATGGTTCAAAAGGCTGCCGAGGCCAGCAGGGACTCGCCTACCTCGCCGAATTCATCTTCCGGCACAACCGCTGCTGTCGACCCGCACGCCGCGTTCCAGACGGTGCCGGGCCTCAGCACACACCACCAACCGAGCAGCTACCGCCAGATCATCGACGAGGCAGGATAACCCTCCGCGGAAACGATCGGAAACGATCGGGTATGCATTTCCGAGCAAGGAGCACGCCAGAGGCTGGACGCGCAGTCCTGGAGGCCGCGCCGCCGAGACGCTCGGATTGCCTACGGAGCGGTACCGCAGTCAGCGCAGCGGATCCAGAGCGAGCTCACGTGGCTGCGTTTGGTCGCCGCCGGTAGTTCCAGCTGACGATCGCATCCGACGCGGCAACGAGCTCGAGCCTGCTTTTGCTTCGGCAAGGCGCTCGTCAGCGACACGCCGCCCGGGTCGCCATGCTCGGTGACGGCAGCTTGCGGAGGGTCGGGATCCGACCGGACATTTGTGGCGCCGAACGCACTCGGCCGCTGCCTCGGACAACGTGACGCCCGTCCGGACCATCCCGGCGGGCAACGCCCGCTTCGGGCCTCGTCGAGGACGGCCCGGAGCCAGACCTCGACGGTCCGCTTTGTGAAGTAGCCCGCCGGCGGCCGGCCGCGCTCAGCCCACGCCGGGCCGATCAGCTTCTGGACCCGCCGCCCGGACTGCAGTCGAAACCTCGCGTACCAGACCGGGCCGCGCTTGCGCGCAACCCGGACCGTGACGCCTTGCATGACAGCGAAGAAGAGCCGATCTGGGCACATATTGGGGACACGCACCGAATTCCGCGCCGAAGCCGTGACGAGCGCATCGATCCGAAGACGGCCCATCTCCAGCGACGACGCGGCGAAGGAATCGAACCTTCCAAGCCGGGGGCTGCCCGGCCCTGCCAGTTTTGAAGACTGGATGGGCCACCAGGCCCGTGCCGCGCCGGCGGGGATGCTACGCGGCGAGTGGCGGCCCGGCCGGCCCGAGCCCGTGCTCGAGCGCGCCCTTGACGGCGGCGTCGAGGGCGTTGATGCGGTAGAGCGCGAGCGCTTCGGCCGAGGCGAAGCGGCCGCCCGGCGCGCTCGACGGCCCATGGTGGTGCAGGACGCAGTGCAGCAGCGCGAGCCGGCGCTCGTCGTCCAGGCTGCCGGCGCGTTCGGACAGCATGCGCTCGCCGATCACGAGGTGGCCGAGCATGCGGCCCTCATCGGTCAGCCCGATCTCGGCGCCATAGGTGTACTCGCGCGTGCGGCCGAGGTCATGGACGATCGCCGCGGTCAACAAAAGGTCCGAGTTCAGCCGGGGATGCTGCTGGCAGACCTCGAGGGCGAGCGTCGCGACGGCAACCGTGTGCTCGAGCAGGCCGCCGAGGTAGGCGTGGTGACCGGCCCGGGTGCACGGCGCACGACGCCATTCGGCGCGCAGCGCCGAATCCCCCAGTACGGACTCCAGCAGCGCTCGGAAGCCACCGTCATACACCTCGCGCGCGAGATGCTCCAGAAATCCGTCGAGCTCGTCGAGATCGCGATACGCGCGCGGCAGGAACAGCGACGGGTCCGCGTCCGAGGACCCCGGCGCGACCCGCCCGATCTCGGCCACCTCGACGACCACCTCGTCCCGGAACCGCTCCACCCTTCCGCGCACACGGACGAGATCACCGCGGTCGAACCGCGCTCCGAGCGCATCGGCGTCGCGGAAGGCGCGGGCGGAGATCGTGCCGGTGCGATCGCGGAGCTCCAACGCGAGGTACGACGACCCGGTCCGGGTCGTCAGGCGATCCTTGCGCACGCACGCGAACACGCCTCGGACGTCCTCGCCGGGGCGCAGCAGGCTCACAGTCTGTTCCGACGCCATCCGCCCATGATGTACGGTGAACCGGATGCAGCCGCTGCAATGGGAGTATCGACCCGATGGTTTGCGCGCCCCTGCGCTGATCTGCGCGTTCAAGGGCTGGAACGACGCCGCGGACGCGGCCTCGACCGCGATCACGTTCGTCGGCAGTGCGCTGGGTGCGCGCCGGTTCGCGACGATCGATCCCGAGGACTTCTATGACTTCCAGGCGACCCGTCCGCGGATCAAGCTCGTCGAGGGCCAGACGCGGCAGATCGTGTGGCCGGAGGTCGAGCTGTACGAGGCCCGGATCCCGCGGGCCCCACGCGACCTCATCCTGCTCGGGGGGAGCGAGCCGTCATTCCGCTGGCGGGGCTTCAGCCGGTTGATCGTCGACGTCGCTGAGGCGATCGGCGTGCAACTCGTCGTCACGCTCGGCGCGTTGCTCGCAGATGTCCCGCACACGCGGGCGGTGTCGGTGACAGGGCTCGCGTCCGATCCCGCGCTCGTCGCCCGGCTTGGATTGGCGACCTCCTCCTACGAGGGGCCGACCGGGATCGTCGGGATCCTGCACTCGGCCTGCCAGGAGGCGGGGCTCCCGTCGGCGAGCCTATGGGCCGCGGTACCGCACTACATCGCCGCCGCCCCGAACCCGAAGGCCGCGCTCGCGCTCGTGCGCAAGCTCGAGGGCCTCGTCGGCGTCGCCGTCAACGCCGCGGACCTCGAGTCCGCCGCCGCGGACTACGAGCGCCAGGTCAATCTCGCCGTGCAGAGCGATCCGGACGTGCAGGCGTTCGTCGAGCGACTCGAGCAAGCCGCCGGCGAGGACCCCGAGGCCGAGCCGGGCCCGCTGCCGTCCGGCGAGACGATCGCGCGCGACCTGCAGCGGTTCCTGCGCCAGCGCGGCGAGGACGACCCGCCCGGCCCAGCCTGAGCCCAGCTCAGCGCTCGGCCGCGGGGCAGACGAGGCGGTAGTCGCACATCGAGCAGGCGGCAAACGACGGCGTCGGCTCGAAGCCCTGCGAGAGGATGCCCTCGGCGACCTCCAGCGCGACCGCTTGCACCCACTCGGAGCGGTCGCCGCTGTCGGCGGGCACCGTCACCTTCTCGTCGTCGAGGAGGTAGTAGTACGCCTGCTGAGAGGCCTCGAGGCTCCACGCCTCGCGCGCGCCGACCGCATACAGCGACAGCTGCACGTCGTCGACGAGTTGCGCCGGTGTCTTCGGCCGGCCCGTCTTGTAGTCGATCAGCTCGTACTCGCCGCCGGGCAGCACGTCGACCCGATCGACGCGGCCCCGCAGCAGATGCGGCCCGAGCTTGAACGTGAACTGTCGCTCGAACCACACCGGCTCCGACTCCGAGTGCAGCGAGCGCTCGTAGTAGCGCGTCAGCGCGCTCGCCGCCTTGCCGCGCAGCTGTCGCTCCTCTTCGGAGTCGCCGAAGCCGCCGCGCCTCCACGCTGCATCGAGCAGGCCGAGCAGCCCTGGGAGGCCGGCCGCGCCGGCCCCCTCGGCGGCGTGGAACCGCTCGAGCACCTGGTGCACGACGATCCCGAATCGCTGATGGATCGTCGGCTCCTGCGGGATCCGGAACACGCGCGCGAACTTGTACTTGAGCGGACACGTTCGGTATGTGTCGATGTCGGACGCGGACAGGATGACGCCCTCGCCGCGCAGCGGCAGGAACGCCTGCAGCGAGGGCTCATCGCGCGCCGCGATCGCCTGCGCCCGCCGGCGCGCGTCGCGTTCCACATCCAGCAGGTAGTCGTCGAGCGCCGAGGAGGTGAAGATCTCGCGCTGCTCGGCCGTCACCGCCTGCAGGATTCGGGAATTGACGTCGTGGAGTGCCTCGGCGGTGCTCTGGCCCTCGGGCCGCGCGATCAGCGCCGCCAGCTTCAGCAGCTCGAGGTAGCGCACGACCGCGTGGGCGACGTCGAGATCGGTATCGAAGCGGAGCTCGGCGAGGCGCCCGCCGGCGCGCATCGTTCCTTCCAGCAGCTCGTCGCGGAGCAACCGATAGGTCGAGTGCAGCGTCTCGGCGGGGCCGAACAGCTCCTCCTCGCGGTCCTCCCACGAGGCGCCCAGCGCGATCCTCGCATCGTCGAGCAGCCCCAGCGGCGACAGCGCCGCGCCGCGATCGCTCGCCGCCGGATACGCGAGCACGACGCGTGCCCGCGCGCGCGTCACGCCCACGTACAGCGCCTGGCGCAGCGCGCGCCGGCGACCCTCTTCGTCATCGGGCGCCAGCGGCTCGTGCAGCAGCGGATCCGGGATCGGTTCGGGCTCGCCGACGCCCGACACCCCGGCGCTACACCCGAGCAGGTAGACGTGGTCGGCCTCGAGCGCGCCGGCTGCATCGAACCTCATCACCTGCACCGCCGCCGCCCCCGACAGCTCGGGCTCCTCCTGCTCGCGCAGCCCGAAGTCGGCGACGGCCGCGATCGAGCGCGCGAACTCGCGCGGCGTCGCCTGCGGCGCGCGGCGCACGTACGCGGCCGCCAGCTCGCCGAAGCGGGCAAGCGCACGCAGCCGCTCGACGACGTCGGCCTGCGCGGCGAACAGCTGCTGCCGGCGCAGCCCGAGCCGTTCGATCAGCCGGTGCACGTACAGATCGGGCCGGGTCGTGTCGATCGCCGCGGCGCCCGAGCGGTAGAGCTTCAGGAACACCCGGATCCGCTCGCGCGCCTCGGGGGGAACCTGCGGCGACTCGGTGGCCGCCGCGAGCGCGGCGACCATGTCGAGCCTGCGCCGGCGCGCGATCTGCGTGCACCGCGCGATGTCGACCGAGCGCAGCTCGATCGGCGGGCGGGCGAGCGCGCGCACGACCGCCGGCGCGTCGGACGGATCGGCGAGCAGCCGCAGCCATGCGAGCACGTCGCGGATCTCGGCGCGCTGGAAGAACGCTGCCTCGCCGACGAGGCGGCAGGCGACCGCGCGCTCCTCGAGCGCCACCGCCACCGCCTGGCCGTCGCGCGAGATCGCGGGGACGAGGATCGCGATGTTCCCCGGGGCGACGCCCGCACGCGCGATCAGGCGCTCGACGTCGGCCGCGACCGACTGGGCCTGGGCGCGCTCGTTGCCGCAGCGCCAGAACGCCACCTCGCCACCGGCGGCCGCCGGCTCGCAGCGCAGCTCACCGAGCACCGCGGCGCCGGCCCGCAGGATGCGCTCGGGACAGCGCCAGGAACGCTCCAGTGCAACCACGTGCGGTGCGGTCGCGCGGAAGCTGTTGAGGGTGGCCGTGCCGGCCCCCCGGAATCGTCGCAGCGCCGCGGCCGGATCGCCCGCCGCGGTCAGTCCTGCGCCGGCGACCGCGCGCAGGAGACTGGCGGCCGCGAGGTCGAGCTCTTGGACGTCATCGGCCAGCAGATGCTCGAAGCGGCCCGCGCCCCCCGGCCGCTCGCGCGCGAGCCGCAGCGCCTCGCGCACGAGATCGCCGTCGTCGCGGGCGCCGGACTCCGCGAGCATCCGCTCGTGCGCGCGGTAGACGTCGGCGAATTCCTGCTCGAGCGGAGCGCGCGCGGGATCGTCGAGCGAGGCCGCCCAGTCCGCATACTCCTCGGCGCCGATCAGCTCCGCCTTCAGTCGGTCGATCGTCCGGATGAAGCTGCCGAGCAACGCGTTCGCGTTGCCGCCGAAGTCGTGCTGCTGGAGCGAGAGCTCGTCGATCCGCTCGCGCAGCATCGCCAGCCGATCGCCGGGGCTGAGCGTCGTCGCGGCGATCTCGGCGCCGCTCGCGCCGGTGAGGACCACCCCGGCCAGCTCGACCGGCGTGAGGACGAACAGCTCGTCGTAGCCCTGGTCGAGCGCGCTCTCCAAGCGCGCGCGCAGCGCGTCGGCGCGAGCCGCCGACGGCGTCACGACTGCGATCCGCTCGGGCCGGCAGCCGTGCTCGACGAGGTGGCAGAACCGCTCGCGAATGAGGCTCGTCTTGCCGGTGCCGGCGGCCCCGAGGACGAGCAGCGGACCCCCCGCGTACGCGACGGCGTCGTGCCATCCGCCGGCGACTCCGTCAAGGCTGAGCGTCACGTCTGACAGCATAGGTCCGAGATGACCTCGACCCGCTCAGCCCTGGACGCCGATTGGCTCGGCGCCTGCCGTCGTGCGGTGTCAGGCCTGACCGAGATTCTCACGCAGGCGCCGACGACCGAACAGCGGGCGAAGGAGACCGGCTCGCGCGGCAGCGGCGGCGACCGCACGCTCGTGATCGACGCCTCCGCCGAATCCGTCGTGCTGTCCGAACTCGAGGCGATTCGGGGGGAAGGTTTCATGTTCACCGCGCTGTCAGAGGAGCGCGGCGAGATCGATTTCGGCGACGCGTCCGTGCGGGTGATCATCGATCCGATCGACGGTTCGCTGAACGCGAAGCGGGGGCTGCCCCATCATGCGCTCTCGATCGCCGTCGCGAACGGCAACACGATGGCCGACGTCGTGTTCGGGTTCGTGCACGACTTCGGACCCGCTGAGGAATGGTGGGCACGGCTGGGCGAGGGCGCGTGGTGCAACGGACGCCGACTCGACCCAGAGCTTCCCGAGCGACGCGCGCACGACGGCCGCCTCGAGGTCCTCGGGATCGAGTCGGCCGATCCCCGTTGGGTCGCGAGATCGATCGAGCGGCTCGAGAGTTCGGCGTACCGCCTGCGCGCGCTCGGCACGATCGCGTCGTCGCTGTGCCAGGTTGCGGCCGCCCGCTTCGACGGCATGGTGTCGCTGCGCAGAGCCCGCGGGGTCGACTCGGCCGCCGGACAGCTGATCGTTCGCGAGGCGGGCGGCCACGTCAGCTTCCCCGCCTACGAAGATCGTCTCGCCGCGCCGCTCGACGCCGCGCCGACATCGCCGGTGATTGCCGCGCGCTCGCTTCACACGCTTCGCGAGCTCGAGAGGATCCCAGGGTGATCGACTGGATCATCGCCGAGCGGATCGCCGTGTTCGTGGCCGGCACAGGCGATGCCGAGCCGCCGAAGGTCGACCTCGCCGCGCTCGCGGCGGAGTCCGAGGCGCGCGTCACGGCGTACACGGGTCTCAAGCCCGCGCGCCCGCTGCCGGAGCCCGAGGGCATCTCGCGCAAGGAATGGGTCGCCAGCAACGTTTCGGCGATGCGACTGCTGCTCGACCCGGTGCTCGCGCGTGCCGGCGAGGGCCTCGGGCCGCTCAAGCCCGCGGTCCAGATCGGCTTCGGCCTCGTGCTCAGCACCGAGGTCGGGGTCGTGCTCGGCTACCTCGGGCAGCGGGTGCTCGGCCAGTACGAGCTCGTCCTACTCGACGAGGCGGTCGAGGACTGCCCGCCGCGATTGCTGTTCGTGATGCCCAACCTCGGCCAGGCCGTGCAGGCGTTCGGCGCCGAAGAGCAGGAGTTCATGACATGGGTGACGCTGCACGAGGTCACGCACGCGGTCCAGTTCGCGGGCGTGCCGTGGCTGCATCCGCACGTCGCTGGTCTCGTGCGCGAGTTGCTTGCGCAGGCCGAGCTGCGCGTCGACACGCCGCGCAAGCTGCGGATGCCGACCGCTGACGAGGCCCGGCGGATCGTCCATGCGCTGCGTCAGGGCGATCTCGTGTCCGTCCTCACGAACACGGCTGAGCGGGAGACGCTCGATCGGGTCCAGGCCGTGATGGCCGTGATCGAAGGCCACGCCGAGCACGTGATGGACGCGGTCGCGCCGGATCTGCTGCCGTCGCTGCCGAAGCTCCGCGCCGCGATCGACCAGCGGCGCCGCTCGCAGCGGGGCCTCTCGCGGCTGCTGGCGCGCCTGCTGGGGATGGAGCTCAAGCTCAAGCAGTACGAACGCGGCAAGTTCTTCTGCGACACGATCGTGAACGAGGCCGGCGCGGAGGCGCTGCACCACGTTTTCTCCGCGCCTGAGGCACTCCCCGCGCTCGCCGAGATCGAGGATCCGCGCGCATGGCTGCGGCGGGTCGGGCTCGAGGGCCCGCACGGCAACGAGCCGGCTCAGCGCTCGAGCGCGTAGAGGTGCCAGCGGTCCGGCACGCCTTTGAGCGCGTGCCGCCCACGATCGCTGAAGCGCAGCCCCGCTGACCTACAGCACTGTAACGAAGGCGCCCCCCTGGTTTACAAACACATGTTCGGGCATAATGGGAATCCGAAAAGAACTTAGAAGTAATATCCTTAGACCTACCGGGAGCGGAGGCACCGACTATGGCTACCACCAGCACACCAAGCGGGCGTAAGCCTGCAAGACCGCGAAAGACGGCTGCGACCCGCAAGCCGCCCGCTTCGACGACCACGTCGACCCAACCGAAGACGCCCGTCGAGCAGGTTCAGGAGATGGCCGAGCGCGTGGTCCTCGTCCCCGTTGGCGCGAGCCTCGTCGCGCGCGACAACCTCGTGTCGAGCGTCAAGGGCCTCGCGACGAAGTACCGCACGCGGGCCTCGCTGGAGCGCGAGCTCAAGCGCTACGAGCGTCGCGGCGCCACCGCGCGCAACCGCTTCGAGCGCCAGGTGCGGAAGACCCGCACAAGGTTCGAGCGCGAGCTGCGCCAGCGTCGCACTCGGGTCGAGCGGACCGTCCGCCAGAACCGGCGCCGCTTTGAGCGCGAGGTGCGCGCGGTCCGCAAGGACTTCGAGCGCCAGTCAACCGTGCTGACCTCACGGGTCGAGAAGCTCGTGTCGGACGCGCAGGGCCGCCTGCCGTAACAGGACTTCCCCCGCGGCGGCGACCAGGAGAGCGCCGACCCAGCGGGACAGGTTCGCCGGCCTCATATCCTCGCCGGCGAATGCAGCACCCTCTCCTCCCTCAACCGCCGGGGCGTCACGGAAGTGGCGCCCCGTCGGTCGTTAACGGGCAGCGGCGGATGCCCTGGCGTGTGGCCGCCCCGGGGCCGATATGCGGTCTGCCAGAATGGACGCATGCCAACGAGAGACCAAATACTTGACGCCCTGCGCACCGTGATCGACCCCGAGCTTCGCCGCGACATCGTCGAGCTCGAGATGGTCCGATCGATCGACATCCACGCCGACGGCGTGGTCGACGTGATGGTCTCGCTGACGACGCCGGGCTGCCCAATCCGCAGCCACTTCCAGACCGGCGTCGCGAGCGCGGTACGCGGTCTCGAGGGCGTCACCGGCGTGAACGTCAGCTTCGACGTCCTGTCGGACAACGAGAAGGCGGTGCTGGGCCGCAAGCTCGGGCGCGGGACGCTGCCCGAGGGCGCGCTCGCGCAGGTCCGCAACGTCATCTGCGTCGGCTCGGGCAAGGGCGGCGTCGGCAAGTCGAGCGTGACCGCAAACCTTGCGGCGGCGCTGGCGGCGGACGGCAAGCAGGTGGGTATCCTCGACGCGGACGTCTGGGGCTACTCGCAGCCGCGCATGCTCGGCCTGGGTGCCGAGCGCCCGCGCGTCAACGCCGAGCGCAAGCTGATCCCGCTGACCGCCCATGACGGCATCAGCGTGATGTCGATCGGCTTCTTCGTCGAGCAGGACGCCGCGGTCGTGTGGCGGGGACCGATGCTCCACAAGGCGCTTCAGCAGTTCCTCGAGGACGTCGAATGGGGCGAGCTCGACTACCTGCTCATCGACCTACCGCCGGGCACCGGCGACGTCTCGATGACGCTCGCGCAGCTGCTGCCGCAGGCCAAGTTCCTGATCGTCACCACGCCCCAGCCGGTCGCGCAGAAGGTCGCGCGCCGCTCGGCGGAGATGGCCGCCAAGCTGAAGCTCGAGATCGCGGGCGTGATCGAGAACATGTCCGGGTTCGTGGCGCCGACCGGCGAGCGCTACCAGCTGTTCGGCGAGGGCGGCGGACAGCTGCTCGCCGAAGAGCTCGAGGTGCCGCTGCTCGCGAAGGTTCCGCTGACGATGGCCCTGCGCGAGCAGTCCGACTCGGGCACGCCGGTCGTGCTCTCCGATCCCGACGATCCGGCCTCGCAGGCGCTCTACCAGGGAGCCCGCGGCCTGATCGCGCTCTCGCCGATCGAACTGCCGGTGATGCAGGCGCCATCGCCGGCGGCGGCGCCGAAGCCGGTCGGAATGTCGCTGCCGATGGCGTAGCCGTCGCGCCTCAGCGACGAGCGGCGTAGTAGCCCGCGTTGAGCTCGATGTACTTCTGCCACTCCTCCGGAAGCTGATCCTCCGCGAAGCAGGCGTCGACCGGGCACGCCTCGACGCAGGCGTCGCAGTCGATGCACTCCTCCGGATCGATGTACAGCATCTCGGCCTGGTCGTAGTCGGGCTCGTCGGGCGTGGGATGGATGCAGTCGACCGGGCAGACCTCGACGCACGAGTTGTCCTTGGTGCCAATGCACGGCTCGGCGATCACGTAGGCCATAAGTGTCTTTTCTTCCTGTCTTTCTGGTGTTTCCGGGGAGGGCGGCCCATTGTACGGAGGCGTACCGGCGGCCGCCGCGCCGCGCGCCGGCCTCGATAGCCTCCCGCCGGTGCTGCTGCTGACAGGCGCCACGGGAACCGTCGGCCGTCCGCTGTTGAGGCGGTTGACGGCTGCTGGGATCCCGGTTCGTTGCCTCGTACGTGACCCGAGGAGGCTCGGGCACGAGCGCGTGCGCGTGCAGATCGCGCTGGGCGACCTCTCCGACCACCTGTCGTTCCGGCACGCGCTGCGGGGCGTCGACACGGTCGTGCACCTCGCCTCGACGATCCGCGACCAGCCCCGCGGCTCGATTGAGGAGCTCGCGGGCGTGGCCACGTGGCGGCTCGTGCGTGCCGCCGAGCGCGAGGGCGTGGAGCGCTTCGTGTTCTTCTCGACGCTCGGTTCATCGACGTGGAGCCGTTCGCGGTTGATGCGGGCCAAGGCAGTCGCTGAGCGGGCGGTGATGGAGTCCTCTCTGCGCCACACCGTGTTCGCGCCGTCGATCATCTATTCGCCGAGCGACCCGTACCTCACGCTGCTGCAGCGGATGTCGTGGCTCCCGGTGATGGCGATGCCCGGTCGCGGTCGGGCGACGTTCCAGCCGATCTGGGCGGAGGACGTCGCCGACTGCGTGATGGCGACACTTCCCGGCGGGCGCAGCGAGCACGAGGCAGACGGCGTCCGCTACGAGATCGCCGGCCCCGAGACGCTCACCCACCACGACATCGTCGAGATCGCGCTGCATTCGTTCCGCCGGCGCCGGCCGATCGTGCGGGTCCCAATGCCGGTCGTGCGCCGCGCGCTGCAGCTGACCGAGCTGCTGATGGGCCCGACCGCGTTCGCCACCTGGGACGAGGCTGAATTGCTCGAGATCCCGATGACCACACGCCACGGGACCGCCGACGCCGAGCGCCTCGGCGTCGTGCCAAAGCCGATGCGCGCGGTGCTCGGCCTCGGCTAGCTTCGTTAAGAGCTTGCCCACACCTGGCGACGCGTACAGATCGCTGACCACATCGGGATCATCGCGCAGCGCCGTGGTGGCGGGACCTTCCAGGCGTGGCAGCTAACGTTCTGTGCTCCCGAACTGCCGCCCCAGGAGCTCTTGAGATGACCGCCACCGCAGACGCAGAAGTACAGTCAGGCCTTGAAGGCGTCGTGGCCTTTGCGACCGAGATCGCCGAGCCGGACCGCGAAGGTGGTGCGCTCCGCTACCGCGGCGTCGACATCGAGGAGCTCGTCGGCGGGGTCCCATTCGGGCAGGTGTGGGGCCTGCTCGTCGACGGCAAGTTGCTGCCGGGGATGCCCCCAGCCGAGCCGCACCCGCTGAGCGTGCGCTCCGGCGACCCTCGCGTCGACGTCCAGTCCGCGCTTGCGATGCTCGGGCCGCAGTGGGGCTTCAGACAGCTGATCGACATCTCCGACGAGGAGGCGCGTGACAACCTGGCCCGCGCGTCGGTGATGGCACTGTCGTTCGTCGCGCAGTCGGCACGTGGGATCGGCAAGCCGCCGGTGCCCCAGCGCGAGGTCGACAAGGCGACCCGGATCGCGGAGCGGTTCCTGATCCGCTGGCGGGGCGAGGCCAATCCGCAGCACGTCGACGCGATCGACGCGTACTGGATCTCCGCCGCGGAGCACGGCATGAACGCCTCGACGTTCACGGCTCGCGTCGTGGCATCGACCGGAGCCGACGTGGCGGCGGCCCTCAGCGCCGCGGTCGGCGCGCTCTCCGGCCCGCTCCACGGCGGTGCCCCCTCGCGGGTGCTGAAGATGCTCGACGAGGTCGCGGCGGTGGGCGAAGCTGACCGCTATGTCAAGGAAGTGCTCGACCGCGGCGAGCGGTTGATGGGCTTCGGACACCGCGTGTACCGCGCCGAGGACCCGCGCGCACGGGTGCTGCGCCGCACCGCGAAGCGACTCGGCGCCCCGCGGGTCGAGGTCGCCGAGGCGCTCGAGAACGCCGCACTCGCCGAGCTTCAGGCGCGCAGGCCCGATCGCGTGCTCGCGACGAACGTCGAGTTCTGGTCGGCCGTCGTGCTCGATTTCGCGGAGGTTCCGCCGGAGCTGTTCACGCCGATGTTCACCTGTGCCCGCACCGCCGGCTGGTCGGCCCACATCATGGAGCAGAAGCATGAGGGCAGGCTGATCCGCCCGACCGCCAAATACATCGGCCCGGGCCCGCGCCCGCTCTCAGATCTGACGGGCTGAGCGCGGCTGAGCGCGGTCGTGCGAGGTGCCCGCGCCGTATGCTGAGCCCGGCCACCCATGCCCCCCGAACGTCAGCTCGATCCCGAGGCGCTCGGCGATCACATCGATCGGCTGTTTCGCGCCGCGTGGAGCCTGTGCGGCTCGCGAGAGGAAGCCGAGGATCTGGTCCAGGAGACGTTCGCGCGCGTGCTGCGCAAGCCGCGCATCCTGCGCTCCGAGGACGACCTCGGCTACCTGCTCCGGGTGCTGCGTAACACATTCTTCAGCCAGCGACGAACGGCAGCCCGTCGCCCCCAGACCGCACCACTGCCCGCGGACCTCGACATCATCGAGGATCGCTCGGCGATCCAGCCGGAGGCCCGGATCGAATCGGCCGAGCTCTATGCCGCGATTTCAGCGCTGCCAGACGACTTTCGCGACGCGCTCGTCGCGATTGATGTCGTCGGACTGTCGTATCGCGAGGCGGCCCAGGTGCTGAAGGTCCGCGAGGCAACGATCACGACGCGACTGCACCGCGCGCGCCAGCGGGTTGCGAGCGCGCTGGTCGCAGCCGAGTCGAAGCCCACGGCGCCGCGCTCGCCGCAGACGCCCCAGTCGTGACTGAGGCGGGAACCCGGCTTGCTATACGACGGGCTTCCAGGCGGCGAGCTGGCGCAGGTCGGAGGCCGGGACGCCCTTGGCGGAGAGCACGCACGTGTGCCCGGCGCGCCGCCACGTGACGACCGTGCGGTCGCCCAGCATGAGCGTCCGGTACTCGACGCCGTCTTCCCGCGTCACCTCGGCGGCGGGAACCTTGAGCACCGGCGCACCCACGATCGTGTACGCGACCCGCTTGTCGCCCCACTCGTAGTAGACGGTCACGGCACTGCGGCCGTTGATGTGATCGACCCGCTGGCCGATCGCACGCCAGTGCAGCCGCGAGCCCCAGTTCGGGAAGTACACGCCCTCGATCGTCGCCTCGAGCCGATTCGGCGAACCCTGGTCGGGCACGGGTGGTCCGCTCACGGGCACGAGCACCGCAAGCCCGGCGGCCTGGCTGACCGATGGCGCGCCCGGTGTCCCGCCGGGGAGCAGCAGCACGAGCGCGAGGACGGCCGCCGCAAGCGCCCCTACGAGCGAGCCGCCGTAGACCATTCGGCGACGTGCCCGCACCGGCCGGCTCGGACGGGACGCCTCGATCCGCGCACGGAGTGCGGCCGGCGCGCGGACCGTGGCGTTGGCATCGTGCACGAGCTCGACGACGCGCCGTTCGCGCTCATACAGCGCGGTCAGCTCGGGCGAAGCGGCAATCCTCGCCTCGACCTCCGTGCGGCGCCGGGGATCGATCGTCCCGTCTGCCAGGGCGGAGAGGTCCGCGAGCTCCCGCGGGCTCAGGTCGGAGTTGTCAATCGAGGTATTCATGCCGTTCAGATTAATGACGCCGTTTGGGGCGGTTTCCTTCCCCGGCGAGCCGGGGGGTGACCCGGTGCATGACCTCTAGCTTAGGCGCCGCGGTAAGGACCCTCAACGTATTCGTCGAGCATCCGCGTTGCACAGAACCGTGGCCCCAGTGTCTTCAACGATGCTCGCATCAGGGCGATCCACCGTGCCGGCAGCCCGTCGGCATCGCGCTCGTAGAACGACGGCAGCACCTCGCTGTCGAAGACCGCGTGCAACGCGTCGGCGTCGCGCTTGTCCTGCGCGGCGTGGTCGGGGTCGACATCGCCCGGCAGTCCCCAGCCGTTCTTTCCCGACTCGCAGGCCTCCGCCCACCAGCCGTCGAGCACGCTCAATTGAAGCCCGCCGTTCATCGCGGATTTCATCCCGCTCGTGCCGCTCGCCTCGAGTGGCGGACGAGGCAGGTTCAGCCAGACGTCGCAGCCCTGCACCATCCACGCGCCGGACGCGAGGTCGTAGTCGTCGATGAACACGACCCGTTCGCCGACGATCTCGAATCGCTTGAGCTCGAACAGGGCCGCCAGAGCCCGCTTGGCATCGTCGTCGCGCGGGTGGGCCTTGCCACCGAGCACGACCTGGACCGGTCGCTCGCCGCCGAGCAGCGAACCCGTCCATTCCGGATCGCGCATCAGGAGATCGAGCCGCTTGTATGTCGCGACCCGGCGGGCGAACCCGACCGTCAGCACGTCGGGATCGAAGGCGTGGGCCGCGGCTTCGACGTACTCGCGCGTGTCGCTGCGCGCGAGCCGGTCGGCCGTGCTGCGCTCCCGCACGAACCCCACAAGCTGCTCTCGTTGGCGCCGGCGTGTTGCCCACAGCTCGGCCGCGGGGATCTCGTCGATGCGACTCCATACCGACGGGTCGGTGGCACGCTCGTTCCACCCCTCCCCCAAGTAGCAGTCGAGCAACTCGTGCATCGGGCGCCCGATCCACGTCGGCACGTGCACGCCGTTGGTCACGTGGCCGATCGGCACGTTTTTGACGCGCCGCCCCGGCCAGAGCTCCTTCCACATCTCGCGCGCGACCTCGCCGTGCCTGCGGCTGACCGCGTTTGCGTTCCTGCTCATCCGCAGCGCCGCCTGCGTCACGCCGAACTCTTCCTTGGGATTTCGGCGCCGCGTGCGGCCCAGCGCGATCACCTTCTTCACGGGAATCGAGAGCTCGGCGGCAAGGCCGCCCAGCGCGCGCTCGATCTGATCGGCCGGATAGCTGTCATTCCCCGCCGGCACCGGGGTGTGCGTCGTGAACACGGTGCGCTCGCGAGCGGCCGCGATCGCCTCCTCGAGGCTCTCGCCGTTGCGCAGGCCGGGCGCGGCGAGCTCGAGCGGCGCCAGCGCCGCGTGGCCCTCGTTGAGGTGCACGACACCCGGCTCGATCCCGACGGCTCGTAGCGCGCGGACTCCGCCGATCCCAAGCAGGACGTACTGCGCGAGCCGCGTTTCGGGATCCGCGACATACAGCCGGGCGGTGATCCAACGATCGAGCGGGCCGTTCTCCGGGCAGTCGGTGTCGAGCAGCAACATCGGCACGCGCCCGGCATCGACACGCCAGATCCGGGCGGTCACGATCGAGTCGTAGATCGGCACCTCGACCGTCAGCGGACGGCCGTCCGGGCCGGTGATAAGCGCCGCCGGAAGCCGTTCAGGATCGGTATCGATCCAGTATTCGTGCTGCCAGCCGGCCGCGTCGAGCCGCTGGCGGAAATAGCCCTTGCGATACATCAACCCGACGGCAACGAACGGCAGCGCGCGATCGGATGCCTCTTTGACGAGGTCGCCGGCGAGCGCGCCGAGGCCGCCCGAGTAGATCGGCAGCGACACGTGGATGCCGTATTCGGCGCACAGGAACGCAACCGGCGCTGCCGGATCGATCCGCTCGTCCGGCGGGCGCTCGCGCTCGGCGCGAAGGTCCGCGAGCAGCACCTCGGCGCGCTGCAGCAACGCGCCGTCCTGCGCAGCGCGCCGCAGTGAGCCCAGCGGCGCCTCCTGCAGCAACCGCACCGGGTTGCCCTGACAGAACTGAAAGCGGGCGGGGTCGACGTCGGAAAACAGCTCCGGACCGCCGATCGTCCACGACCAGCGGTAGTTGTAGGCAAGCTCTGCCAACGGTGCCAGCGGCTCCGGAATCCGGGCAACGAGATCCGCGATTGCGCGGTTCACGTCCTCGCGCCCGGCGCTGAGAGTGGCAACTGGATCGGCCAAGGATTCGGATTATCAATGATTGCGCGCCGTCGTTGTCGCGAGGGCCATCGACCGGTCATCGCACGCACGCCGGCCCGTGCAGACCAGCGTCAGCAAGCGGCGGCCGAGGTGTGGTGGTGACCACCCGTTGGTGCCGTTGCGCGGCACAGGCCGTCCGTCTAGTCTGGCCGAACCATTGAACGGCTGAAACCCGGGGGGTGAGGTGAGGATGACTGCCCAAATCTGGCGGCGGACGGTGCTCGCAGCGTGCCTTGCGGCCGCGTGGACGGCGGGGCTCGCGTCCGCGGCGCAGGCGATCTCGATCCGGGAGTTCGCGCTCCCGTCGGGAAGCGACCCGTTCGCAATCGCAGCCGGGCCCGACGGCAACCTGTGGGCAGCGGACTCCGGCGCGAAGGCGATCTGGAAGATCACCCCTGCCGGCGGCCTCACCAAGTACACGCAGGGCCTCAATCTCGGCAAGCCGGCGGACATCACCGCCGGTCCCGATGGGAACGTCTGGTTCAGCGAGATCGGTGGGACGACGAACGCGATCGGCAGGATCACCCCGAACGGCACGATCACCGAGTACCCGATGCAGGGGTCGAGCGACACGATCATGGTCGGGCCGGACAAGAACATCTGGTTCCTCGACGGAGGCGTCGAGAAGATCGGCCGGGTCATCCCCAGCACCGGGCAACTCGACGAGTTCGGCACCCTGAACGGGCTGATGCCGGGCGCACACCTGAACGCGCTCGCGTCCGGGCCGGACGGGAACCTGTGGTTCACGGATCAGGGCGGCGCGCCGCCGCGGATCGGCAAGATCACGCCGACCGGGACGATCACCGAGTTCCCCGACATGACGCTGAAGCTTCCGACCGACATCACGGCGGGCGCCGACGGCAACGTCTGGTTCACCGACAACAACGCCGAGGTCGTCGGCAGGATCGCGCCGGGCACCGGCACGTACACGTTCTACGGGCTCGGCAACGGGCTGCAGATGAACGGGATTCCCGACGGCATCACCGTAGGCCCCGACGGGAACATCTGGTTCACGGACGCGTACTCGACCAGTCGCGAGCTCGGGACGGTCAAGCCCTCCAACCCGAGCGCCCACCAGATCGCCGAGTTCGCGTTCCCCTCGACCCACACGGGAAACGAGGACGACATCACGGTTGGCGCCGACGGCAACCTGTGGGTCGAGCAGGCCAACCCCGGGATGCCGCCCTCGCCGGGATCGATTGCACGGATCACGCCGTCGGGCACGATCACCGAGTTCACGAACGGACTGCTGCCGAACGCGAACGCCGACGGCGATCAGCTCGAGAACGGGCCTGACGGGAACATCTGGTTCAACGACCGGGGTGCGAACGCAATCGGCAAGGTCTCGCTCGAGCTTCCGCCGACGGCGAGCACCGGCGCAGCGAGCGCGATCACAACCTCCACAGCGACGGTGTCCGGATCGGTCGAGCCGTTCGGCGCGCCGACGACGGTGACGTTCCAGTACGGGACGACCCCGGCCCTCGGCTCGACCGTCAGCGCCGGCACGCTGCCCGCGAGCACCAAGTCCTCGCCGGTGACGGCCGGCCTCTCGGGCCTCCCGCCCGCGACGACGATCTACTACGAGGTGGTCGCCGACAACGGCTCCGGGACGGTGAACGGCGGCGTCAAGACGTTCATGACGTCGGCGCCGCCCACCCAATCGACCGCGGCGACGTTCGGCAACCAGCAGATCACGCTGACGACGCCCTCGACGCTCACGTGTACGGCCGCCACCAAGACCCTGAGCGCGGCGCTCACCTCGACCGCGATCCCGCACTCCCGTCGCGCGCAGCTCCGCTTCGCCGCGGCGGCCTTCGCGATCGACAAGGGCATCAAGCACACGCACACGCGCGTCCGCCACCTGGCGCACGGGCGCACGCGAACGGTGACCGTCGTTCTCTACACGCCGAACGCCACCGTCCACCATCTTCCGGCGACCGTGACCCTGCGCCTCGCGGGCCTTGCGCCCGGAACGCACACATTGAACGTCACGCTCTCCTACAGGGAGACGCTGACGCTGCCGCACCACCGACATAAGACCGTGACTGTGACCAAGACAACCAGCGCGAAGTTCCGGGTCTGCTAACCCGGGTCAGCCAGAGGGGGTAAGCATGCTTCGAGGTGCGACATATCGTTGGGCAGCGGGATTGACGCTCGCGGTGCTGTTGATGCTGATGCCCGGCGTCGCCGCCGCCGCGGGCTGGCTGAAGGCGGGCGCGGTCAATCAGTCGACCGACGTGAATCCGTCTGTCGCGATGGACGGCGTCGGCAACACGATCGCCGCGTGGGAGAACTCCGGCGCGAGTCCGACGACGGTCCCGGGCGCGCACCACACGGTCGGGATTCCCTTCTTCCAGGCGCTCCCCGACTTCTCCGCGGGGCTCAGCCGAGACAGCCTGTCGCCATTCGTCGTGCTCAACCGAGCGGGCAACGGGCTCGCAGTGTGGGTGCATACGACGCTGGTGCCGACCGCCCAGGAGATCGAGATCGCGAGCATCAAGTCCAATGGCACGGTCTCGGCTCCGGTGGCGATCGCCACCGGGGGCACCGACGCCGGCATCAGTGCGGCGATCAACGAGAACGGCGATGCGGTCGTCGCGTGGCTGATGGGCGGCAACACCGTCCAGGTGAGCACCCGCCACGGCCTCGCCGGCACGTTCGCGGCCGAGTTCGACCTCACCGCCGGGGCGGATGGCGCGCCATCGGCCGCGATCGACGGGAGCGGCAACGCGATCGTCGCGTGGCCCCGCAACAACGGCGTGCACAACGAGATCGACGATCTCAAGCACGCCGGCGGTGCCGCGAACACGGCCTGGACGGCCGCCGGCGCAGCGATCACGGCTGCCGGGGCCGACCTGACGGGTCCGGTTCTCGCTACCAATCCGAACGGCCAGATCGTCGCGGCGTTCCTGAACTCGAGCGGTCCGTCGGTCGGAGCGGTGAGCGGGACGGTCTCCGGCGGGTGGGGCACGACGCCGACGGTGGCGACCCTGTCGGCGGACCTTGTGACCCACGGGCCGGTGGTCACGATGCTCGACAACGGCGGCGCCGCGGTCGGATGGTCGACGGCGACTGCCGTGCAGGTCTCGTTGCGCCCGCCGCCGCCGGCCGCGTTCCCGACGCCCGCGCAGGTGAAGTCGATCCCGACGAGCACCCCTGACAGCATGACCCTCGCCGGGAACGGCAACGGCGAGCTGATCGCCGCGTGGTACGGCTTCAACACGACGTCGATGACGAACGTCGTAAACGCATCGGTCAAGCCGGCCGGATCGCCATCGTTCGGGGCGTCGCAGATGATCTCGAACTCGGCGGTGTTCTCGGCCGCCCCCGTGCTGTCGCTCGACCAGGCCGGCGACGCGGTCGCCGCGTTCCCGGTTACGAGCTCGCCACTGGGCATCTCGGCGGCGTTCTACGACAACACGCCGCCACACGTCGGCCCGATCACCGGGCCGACGACGGGCAAGACCGGGACGTCGGTGAGCTTCTCGATCCCGCAGCCGACCGACGGCTTCTCGGCGGTGGCGAGCATCAGCTGGTCGTTCGGCGACGGCGGCGCCGCGGCGAGCGCAGCGAATGTGTCGCACACGTTCAGCTCCCCGGGCACGTTCACGGTGACCGTGACCGCCACAGACGCCGCGGGCAACGCCGCCTCGACGAACGCGCAGATCACGGTGAGCAAGACCGTGACGCCTCCGCCTGCGACCAAGTGCCGAGTCCCGAAGCTCAAGGGCAAGACGCTGTCCCAGGCGACGACGCTCCTGCGCAAGGCCAACTGCAGGCTCGGCAAGGTGACCAAGCCCAAGCCCCGCAAGCACCACCGGCTGCGCCCGCTGATCGTCAGCCGCTCCAACCCCGGCGCGGGGAGCGTGCGGGCTGCGGGGACAAAGGTCGCGCTGACCCTCGTCGAGAAGCCGAAGCCCAAGCCCAAGCCCAAGCGGCATTAGTCGCCGCGGGGGCGCCAGCAGCAAGTGGTTCGCCGCGCTGCCGCCGCCCTCGCGCTGGCCGGGCTCATCTGCGTATGCGCCGCGCAGCCGGCGTCGGCGCATGTGGGCCTCCTCAGCGCCGATCCCGCGCCGGGTGCGACGCTCGGCGCCACGCCCACCCTGATCCGGCTGTCGTTCTCCGAGCGGCCGGACGTGGCGCTGTCGTCGGCTTCCGTCGTCGACGCCCGCGGCGTCGCCTATCAGACCGCCCCACCGCAGCCGGTCGCGGGCGACCCGCTGTCGTTTCAGGTTCCGCTGCACCCGCTGAGCCGCGGCGTCTACACCGTTCGCTGGCGGGTCGACTCGGCGGTCGACGGCCACGCGACGACCGGGACATACGAGTTCGGCGTGCTCGTCGCGCCGTCTGCCGGCGCCGTGTCACGGAGCAGCACGACGACTCCGGTCAGCTCGCCGCTCGAGCTGGTGGCCAGATGGTTGCTGCTGAGCGGTCTCGTCGCTCTGCTCGGTGCGGCGAGCGCCGCCGCGCTGCGCTTCGGCGGCGAGGACGGAACTGATCTGCTGCTCGCCGCAGCGGGATGGGCGCTGGCGGTCATCGGGCTGCTGCTGCTCGGCGCGGCGCAGCGGGGCAGCGCGCACTCGACGCTCGCAGCACTGCTTCGCTCGCCCGTGGGCCACGCGCTGATCTGGCGGGGGGTCGCGCTCGCTGTGGCCGGCGTCGCGTTGCTGGTCGCGCTCATCGTGCCTGCGGCGAGGCGCGGCGGGCTGATCATCGCGGGGTCCGCCGGGCTCGCGGCGGTCGTCGTGCACGTCGCGGGCGGGCACGCGGCTGCGAGCAGGTGGCCGTCAGCGCTGACCGTCGTCGTGCAGTCGGCGCACGTCGCCGTCGCCGGCGTCTGGATCGGTGGCCTCGCCGCGCTCGTGCTCGGACTGCGCGGCGCGCCGTCGCCGCAGAAGACCGCCGCGATCACGCGTTTCTCGATCGTCGCGGCAGGCGCCTTGGCGGTCGTCGTCGCGACCGGGGTCGCGCGCGCGATCAGCGAGCTGCGGAGTTGGGGTGACCTGTTCAGCACCGGTTATGGGCGAGCCGTGCTCGCGAAGCTTGTGCTGGTCGGCCTGATCGCGGCGATCGCGACGCGCAGCCGCACGCGCGGCGTGACGGCGGCCGGAGGAGACCTCGGACCGCTGCGCCGGAGCTCGCGAGCCGAGCTCGCGCTCGCCGCGCTCGCGATCGCGCTTGCCGCCCTGCTCGGGACGCTCGCGCCTCCCGTGTCCGGACGCACCGCCGGACTCGCCGGGCTGTCGGCGTCCGGCACCGACGTCGGCGGACGCGTCCGAGTCCAGCTCCACGCGGCATCCGACGAGCCGGGGCGAAACCGGTTCGTCGCGCGGATCGCCGACGTTCGCAACGGCACCCCGGTGCAGGGCGCGAGCGTGCAGTTGCTGTTCACGCCGCTCGACGACCCAGGGGTCGCATCGACGACACTGGGCTTGTCGCCCGCGCCGGACGGCACCTACGTCGGGTCAGGGGCGAACCTGGCCTTCGACGGCCGTTGGGGCGTGCGGACGCTGATCGCGAACGTGGGCGGATCCGTCGAGGTTCCGCTCGAGCTCGACCCCGTCGGCCCCCCGCAACAGCTCTCCGTCGAGCACATCGCCGGACAGGCGCCCACGTACACGACGCTCGTCGACAGCGACAATCTGATCAGGATCTCGCCGCACCCCGAGCGCGCCGGCCAGAGCCGGCTGCTCGTGACCTTCTACACCGGCGCGTTCGACGAGCAGCAGCGGATTCGCCAGATCGTCGTGACGCTCCGCGCGGGCCGGGGTGCGATCACCCCGCAGCGCGTTCGGCGGCTCGGTCCGGGGACGTTCGCGAGCCCGGTCACGCTGACGACAGGACAGAATCAGATCGCCGTGATTGGGCGGACCGATCGGGGCGTTCGCCTGCGCAGCGTGTTCGATCTCGACGTCCCGGCGCGTTGAGCGCTCAGCGGCGCTTCGCGGCCGGAAGGACGGTCGTCTGGCCCTGGGCGCTGAGCCGGGTCTTCGAGCCGAATTCGGTCGCCTGAAGCACGATCGTCACCGTCACGCCCTTGCGCGAGTGACCGATCGTCCGCAGCGTCCCCGCGTTCAGCTTGATCTTGATCGTCAGCGTCCGCGTTCCGCGCTTGTGCAGGCTCGCGGCGGCGCTGCCGATGCGCTTGCGTCCCACGAGCGCGGTCACCGTGCAGGTGCGCAACGTGGCGTGCAGCACCTTGCACTCGACGGCGATTGCGCCGCCCGAGAGGTGAACCCGCCGGCCGACGAGCAGCGCGAGCTCGGCGGGCGTGATCGTGATCCGGACGGTGCCGCTCGCCGGCGGATGGCTGCCGTCGCCGGCGGTGAACCTTGCGTTGTAGACGCCCGGCCGAGCCGTCACCGTCCCGGACACGAGCCCGGTGCGGTTGTGGTTGTCGGTGAAGCGCAGCCCGCCCGGGAGTCCGGATGCGCCGAGCGTCAGCGGCGCGAACGGGTTGGGATCGCCGGCCGAGATCCCGAACCGGAGCTGGGCACCCTTCTGCGCCCGTTGCGGACCCGGCACGGTGATCGTCGGCGGTCCGGCGTCGGTGACGTTGAGGAAGAACGGGATCTGGCCCTTGGAGCCGTCCGTGTTCGTGGCGGTGAGGTACACGAACTGGCTGCTGGTGGTGCCGGTCTGCAGCGACCAGGTGAACCTGCCGCCGCCGCCGTCGTGCACCGACCCGACCGAGGACGAGAGGGTCACCGGTTCGCCGTCGACGTCGAAGTACGTCCCCGTCACGGTCGCCTTCTGGCCCTGAGTGACGTTCACCTGCGTCGTATCGACGTTGATGTCGGGGCGTTCCTTGCCGCTCGGGGGCACGACGACAAGCTCGGACAGCATGCCGAGCTCGGCGTGGAAGAAGATGTGGCAGTGGAACAGCCACCGGCCGAGCGCGCCGCCGGGTGTCGTGCCGTCGGGGAGCGGCCGGTCGTCGATCCGCACGCGGAACCGGAGCGTGTATCCGGGCGGGATGTCGACGTTGTCGCGGAACTCGTGATACGGCCACATGTACGTGGGCTGCCCGGTTTCCGTGAGGTCGATCGGCTGGATCGAGAACCCGTGGAGGTGGAATGGATGATGGGCCGCGGTGGCGTTCGTCACCATCAGCTCGAGCGTGTCGCCGACCTTGGCGTAGCGCGTCGATCCCAGGTGGGGGGCGGTCTCGTAGTTCGGGACGTCATGGATCGCCGTCACGTTGTCGACCCCGACCTTGTTGGCGCCCGCCGTGAAGGAGATCGTCGATGAGGCGCTGCCGACCTTCGGCGGGCTGAATGTGGCCGGGTTCAGGAGCGTGCCCGTCGGCGATCCCAGCACGGGCACGAGGTCGCCGGTCGCGGCCCGCAGCGGCGTGCCGTCCGCAATTGCGTAGGCGGGGCTGACCGGCGTGCCGGCGACCTGCAGGTGCATCACCGGAACGGTCGGGATATCGGAGAACCCCTTGCCGGTTCGGCTGTAGTCCTCGGTCCACATCGTCAGCACCCCGGTCGCCGACGCGGGGATCGCCGCCACCACGTCCGCCCGCGAACCGGGCGCGAGCAGGATCTCGCCCTGGACGTAGCCGGTGTCGAACGTGCCCGACGGGACAGGCTGGGTGTTGCCCTCGAGGACGGCACTGTCGAGCAGCCCGCCCTCGCCGCCGACGCGTAGGAGCGGCACATCGGTGCCGGTGTCCGTCGTCAGGTGCAGGCGCATGTACCGGATCGCGGACGCGTTCACCATCTGCAGCCGCAACCCCTGCCCCGGCCTGACGTTGAGCGTCGAAGCGCCGGCCGCGAGCGCGCCGGGCGACGCCGGATATCCCGCCCGCGCACCGACGTTCTTGCCGTTCGTGAGGACCGTCTGCCCCTCGTTCTCCTGGCCCGCAGCGTTCTGCTGGATCGCAGGGATGTCGCCGGCGGCGTACGACGTCGGGAGCGTGTTGCCGTCCTGATCGATCGCGCTCGGCGTCTCGCACAGGGTCTTCGGCGTCGGGCCGAGCTGGACGGGCGTCGGCGGTGCCCCGTTCGCGTTGCTGACCCATCCCTGACTCGCTCTGTTCGGGTAGGTGTCGGTGTCGTTGGTGCCGGCCGCCTTGCAGACCGTGGTGTCGCTGAGGACGATCTGCTTGGTCTGATCGGCCGGCGGGAGCGTGCCGGCCGCCTGCAGTGCGGCCGCATTCGGATCCGCGACGACGATCATGCCGTACATCCCCGCGAACACCTGGTTGGTCGACGAGTGGTGATGCGGGTGGTACCAGAAGATCCCCGGCCTGGTGACCTTGAACTTGTAGAGGAAGCTCCCGCCCGGAGGCACCTGCTGCTGGGTGAACGGCGTCCCGTCCATTTCGTTTGAGAGCTCGATCCCGTGCCAGTGAATACCGGTCGGAACGCTCAGGTTGTTCTTGAAGTGGACGATCACCGTGTCGCCGACCTTGAGCTGGAACGTCGGGCCCGGGATTGCACCGTTGAACGTCTCCGCGTGGGCCATGACCCCGTTGCCGATGTCGACGGTCGCCGTCTGTGCCGTCAGCGTCGTCTCGACGATGTTCGGGTCCGGGTTGGTGTCGGCGACGAGTGGCGTGCTGTAGGGGTCGCCGCCGGACGTTGCATGTCCGACGGACCCCGCCTCGAGCAGCCAGGCCATCGCCGCGGCTGCGAGTAGCAGCAGGAGCAGCGCTGCGCGTCCGACGTGCCTGCGGCTGGACCCCAGTCCCAACACCTCGTCTCCCTCGCTCCACCGCCGGCGTCGCCCTGTCGCGCCGCGCCCGCGGTCACCACACCGGTTTTTATCACCTCACGCGCTGCTTTACCAGTGCAGGCTGTGCGTCCCGGGCTCAGTCCCCGCCTCAGTCATCTACCCTCGCGGACTTGCGCAGCGGTGACGACCAGCTCGCGCTGGGCCTGCTCGCGTTCGGCGATTCGATCACGAACGGCGGCGGCGAGCTTCAGTGGGGCGTCGCGCTCCAATCGTGGGCGTTGTGGGTCGCGCGCGCCCTCGGCCTGCCGTTCACCAGCTACGCGTTCGACGGGGCGGGGGCCGCGGACGTCGTCAACCGGCAGATCCCGGCCTTCGAGCGCAACAGCGCCCATCCGCGGGCCTGCTACGACATCGGATGCGTGTACATCGGCGTCAACGATGTGCGCGCGGTCGACTGGAACCCGGCGGCGTTCGCGGACAACCTTCGGACTGTGCTGCGATTCCTCACCGAGGACTGCGTCCGGACGATCGCCCTCACCGCTCCGCTCGACCTTGGCCGCCCCACCAGCGGTGCCAGGGTCACGGAGCTCAACGCGATCATCCGCGCGGCGGCGGCCGACCACGCCGCGCTGCTCGTCGACCTCAGCGGCTTCGGCGCGCGCAACCACGTGATGGTCGACCACGTGCACCCGACCGCGTTCGGCCAGATCGCGATCGCCGAGCGGGCGCTGACCGTGCTCGCGTCAGACGGCGTTCACGTCGCGGTGCGGCCCTCGACCCTGATCACGTACGAGACGACCCGCTGGCGACGGCTGCGCGCCGACGCCACCTACGCCTACCGCCACGCCAAGGTCAGCGCGCGGGCGGCGTGGCTCGCGGCGCGCGCGGTCCTCTGACCCCGTCGACGCAACGTTTCGAGCGAAGAGCGCTAGGAAGTGCGCGTGAGGCGTCCGGCTGACTCCGTCACTTCCCGCAGCCGCGCGGCCAGCGCCGGCGTCAGCGCCCCCGGCTGCATCTGCCAGAGCCAGTTGCGCGCGTCCTCGCGCGAGGGAACGTTCATCCGCGCCTCGCTACCGAGCCCGAGCACGTCCTGCGCCTGCATCATCGCGACGCGGGCGCGCGAGGACAACGTCAGCTCGATCAACGCCCACCACGGCTCGGCCGCATCGAGTGTGATTTGGCGATCTGCCAAATCACGCATGACCAGATCGCGGCGCTCCGGATCCAGCGACGACCACCAGCCCCGCGCCGTGTCGTGGTCGTGCGTGCCCGTGTAGACGAACCGGTGCTCGGCATGGTTGGCGAGCCGGTGGACGCTGCGCGGCTCGTCCGGCTCGAAGCCGAACTGGATCACGAGCATCCCCGGAAGCCCGAGCCGATCGCGCAGCCGTTCGACCGGCGGCGTGATCACACCGAGGTCCTCGGCAACGAACGGCAGCCCAACGCCCAACTCCCTCGCAATCGCGTCGAACAACGCCCGCCCCGGCCCGCGCTTCCACCGCCCGCCGACGGCCGTCGAGGACCCCGCCGGCACCGCCCAATACGCGACGAACCCGCGGAAATGATCGATCCGGGCGGCATCGAACAGCGACAACGTCCGCCGCATCCGCTCGACCCACCAGCGGTAGCGGCGCCGGCGCAGCGCCGGCCAGTCATACAGCGGGTTGCCCCACAGCTGGCCGTCGTCGGAGAATGCGTCGGGCGGCGCTCCCGCGACCGCATCCTCGACGAACAGCTCCGGGTGGGCGCGGTGGTCGACGGAATCGGGCGCGACGTAGATCGCGATGTCGCCGAACAGCCGGATCCCGAGCGAGTCGCAGTAGTCGCGCAGCCGTCCCCACTCCCGATCGAACCGCACCTGGTCGGCGACCGCATCGCCGCCGGCAAAGCCGGCCCAGTCATGAATCCAGAACGCCTCGCGCTCGGAGAACGCGGCGATCTCCGACGCGGATACCGGCGCCCCGGGCGCTTCCAGCAGGCCCGGCCAGGCGGCAAACGCTGACCGCGACTTGTAGGGCGAACGGTGGCGATCCGGTGGCCCCAGCGGCAGAACCTGCCACCAGGACTGCCCCGCCGATGCCAGCCAGTCGGCGAATTTGAAGGCCTCCGGACCGAGCTTGCCCCCCGGCAACGAGGTGAGATGCAGCTGGACGCCGCTGGACCGTGCGAGGTCAATCATCGACCCGATGGTTTACCGGACCGGGACAGACAGATATTTTCCGTGGACAGTGAGCACGCCCGCGACACCGAGACGCGCCAAGGCGAAGGCCGGCTCCGGACGGGGCGCGGGCGCCTCCAAGCCGGTCACGAGCCCGCCGCCAGGGCGGATCGTGATCCAGCTCCCCGAGCCGGCGGTCGACGGCGGGCTCTACCCCGCCAAACGGTGTATCGGCGACACCGTGACCGTCGCCGCCGACGTGTTCCGCGACGGCCACGAGCTGCTCCGGGCTGTCATCAGGCACCGGGGACCGGGCGACAGGAGCTGGCGGGAAACCGAGATGCACCGCATCGACGCCCATCTCGGCGGGGTGCGCTGGGCCGGGCAGTTCACGATCGATCGCGTCGGACGCTGGGAATACAACGTGCAGGCGTGGACCGACGTGTTCGGCACCTGGCGCGACGAACTCGAGCGCAAGCTCGCAGCCGGCCAGCACGACCTCGCGGGCGAGATGTCGGAGGGCATCGTCCTGCTGCGGGCCGCCGCCGAGAACGCCGCCGAGGACAGCGACCGGCAGCTGATCCACTACGCGCTGCTCACGCTCGAAGATGACGTCGTGCCGGAGACGGCCAAGCACGACGCCGTCCTCGGACCGGAGCTGTTCGCCGCCGTCGAGCGGACACAAGAGCGTCACGGCAGCGCCATGCTCGAACAGCCGCTCGCAGTCGCGGCGGATCGCAAGCGGGCGCAGTTCGGTTCGTGGTATGAGCTGTTTCCGCGCTCCTGGGGCGGCCTGCGCGGCGTCGAGGAGCAACTCCCGCGGCTCGCCGAGCTCGGGTTCGATGTCGTCTACCTGCCACCGATCCACCCGATCGGCCACACGAACCGCAAGGGCGCCAACAACGCGCTCACGGCGGGACCGGGCGATCCTGGGTCGCCGTGGGCGATCGGCGACGAGACGGGCGGCCACGACGCGATTCACCCCGAGCTGGGGACGATCGACGACCTCACGCGCCTGACCGCCGCCGCGCGGCAGCTCGGAATCGACGTCTGCATCGACTTCGCGATTCAGTGCTCGGCCGACCATCCCTGGCTGACCGCCCATCCCGAGTGGTTTCACCACCGGCCGGACGGAACCCTGAAGTACGCCGAGAACCCGCCCAAGCGCTACCAAGACATCTACAACGTCAACTGGGAGACCCCAGACTGGCGGGGTTTGTGGGAGGCGCTGCGGGACGTCATGCTGCAGTGGGTCGGCTGCGGCATCAAGATCTTCCGCGTCGACAACCCGCACACGAAGCCGTTCCCGTTCTGGGAGTGGTTGATCGAGGAGGTCCATGCCGTCGATCGCGACGTCATCTTCTTCGCCGAGGCATTCACCCGGCGCTCCGTGATGCGCCACCTCGCCAAGATCGGCTTCACCCAGTCCTACACGTACTTCACGTGGAAGAACTCGCGCTGGGAACTGAGCGAGTACGTCTCCGAGCTCGCGTACTCCGGCGAGCAGGAGTACTTCCGCCCGAACTTCTTCGCGAACACGCCCGACATCCTGCACGCGTATCTCCAGCACGGCGGACGCTCGGCATTCGAGGCGCGCCTCGTTCTCGCGGGGACGCTCAGCCCGAGCTACGGCATCTACTCGGGGTTCGAGAACATCGAGCACGTCGCGGTGCGGCCGGGGTCGGAGGAGTACGTGGACTCGGAGAAGTACGAGATCAAGCACCGCGCGCTCGACGGCGAGCTGCTGCCGCTCGTCCAGCGGCTCAACTTGATTCGCCGCGAGAACGCCGCATTGCAGGAGTTTTCGAACGTCACGTTCCTCGAGACCGCGAACGACGCACTGATCGCGTACGCCAAGCACGCCGAGCGCAATACCCTAGTCACTGTCGTGAACATCGATCCGCATAACGCGCAGCAAGGTGTCGTCGTGGTGCCCGCCCACCTCGGCACGGGTCCCAGCTTCACGGTCCACGACCTGCTCTCGCACGAGTACTTTCAGTGGCGGATCGGACCGAACTACGTCCGGATGGATCCGGGAGTCCGGCAGGCGCACATCTTGCGGGTAGGGTCCTGATGGCCGACCGGATCGGGACCACAGCGTGAGCTCCGTCGGGCCGCCGACGCTGACGCACCTGATCGCGACCGCACGCGCAGAGAGTCACGCGCAGGGCCGAGACGGCGACTCGGATGCCCACTCCACCGCTCAGGCGCAGACCCGGCAATGGTTCGAGGCCGAGCCGCTGTGGTTCAAGCGCGCGGTGTTCTACGAGATCCACATCCGCGGATTCTTCGACGCCAACGGCGACGGGTCGGGCGATGTCCGCGGCCTCACCGAGAAGCTCGACTACCTCCAATGGCTCGGGATCGACTGTATCTGGCTGCTGCCCTTCTACCAGTCTCCCCTGCGCGACGGTGGCTATGACATCTCGGACTTCACGAAGGTCCACCCTGACTACGGCTCGGTGGACGATGTGCACGAGCTGATCGATGCCGCCCACGCTCGGCGGATCCGTGTGATCGCCGACCTCGTGATGAATCACACGTCGAACGATCACCCCTGGTTCCAGGAGTCCCGTTCGAGTCCGGATTCCCCCAAGCGCGACTGGTACGTGTGGTCGGACTCTGACGACAGGTACACGGACGCGCGGATCATCTTCCTCGACACCGAGAAGTCGAACTGGACGTGGGATCCGGTCGCCGGCGCGTACTACTGGCACCGCTTCTTCTCGCATCAGCCTGACCTCAACTACGACAACCCCGAGGTCCAGCAGGCGATGCTCGGCGTTCTGCGCTTCTGGCTCGATCTCGGGCTCGACGGCTTCCGGCTCGACGCGGTTCCGTACCTCTACGAGCGGGAAGGAACGAACTGCGAGAACCTGGCAGAAACCCATGCCTATCTGAAACGGGTGCGGCGCGAGATCGAGGAGAGCTACCCGGACCGGGTGCTGCTCGCCGAGGCCAACCAGTGGCCAGCCGACGTCGTCCAGTACTTCGGGGACGGGGACGAATGCCAGATGGCGTTCCACTTCCCGGTGATGCCCCGCATGTTCATGGCAGTGCGCCGCGAGGAGGCGATCCCCATCTACGAGATCCTCGAGCAGACCCCGCGGATCCCCGACAACTGTCAGTGGGGGCTGTTCCTGCGCAACCACGACGAGCTGACGCTCGAGATGGTCACCGACGAGGAACGCGACTATATGTACGCCGAGTACGCCAAGGACCCGCGGATGAAGCTCAACCTCGGGATCCGGCGGCGGCTTGCGCCGCTGCTCGACAACGGCCGTGACGAGATCGAGCTGATGACGGCGATCCTGTTCTCGCTGCCGGGGTCGCCGGTGCTCTATTACGGCGATGAGATCGCGATGGGCGACAACGTCTTTCTCGGCGACCGTGACGGCGTGCGCACGCCGATGCAGTGGACCGGCGACCGCAACGGCGGCTTCTCGCGAGCGGACTTCGCCCAGCTGTACGCGCCACCGCTGATGGACCCCGTCTACGGGTTCCAGGCGGTCAACATCGAGGCGCAGCTGCGTACCGCAACGTCCCTGCTGCGCTGGATCCACAGGTTCATCGCGCTGCGCAAGGAGCACCCCGTGTTCGGCTTCGGCACGTATGAGCCGATCGAGCCGTCGAACCCGCGGATCTTCTCGCACCTGCGCCGGTTCGAGGACGACCTCGTCCTGTGCGTCCATAACGTCGCCCGTAGCGCTCAGGCGGTCGAGCTCGACCTCCGAGCGTACGAGGGCCGCTATCCCGTCGAGCTGTTCGGCCGTTCGCGGTTCCCACGGATCGGGGAGCTTCCGTACCTGCTGACGCTCGCGCCCCGGGGCTTCTACTGGTTCCAGCTCGTTGAGGAAGAGGATGAAAAGACCCCCGAAGATGAGTGAACCCATGCAGATCCCCGCCGCGGAGATCCGCGAGTGCCTGGACGAGGAGAGCCTGCGCGAGTGGGTGCAGCGGCAGCGGTGGTACGCGTCGAAGTCGCGCGCCGTCGCGGGGATCGACGTGGTCGAGGGGATCGTGCTCAGCCGCGATCCGTTCCTGTTCATCGCGTTGATCCAGACGCGGTTTGCGACCGGCACGCATGAGCGCTATCAGCTGCCGCTCGCGCTGCTTCCGGCCGGCGCGGAGTCCGTCGCGCGGCCGATCGCGAGGACGGACGGGTGGACCGCGTACGACGCGCTCACCGAACCCGAGCGGTTGCTCGAGCTGGTCCGGCGGATGGACTCCGGCGACGAGATCGAGGCCACCGAGGGCCACTTCTCGTTTCACCGCGCCGACGGCGTCGCCTCGGTCTCGGACGCGGCGGCCGTGCGCCCGATCGGGGTCGAGCAATCGAACTCCTCGGTTGTGATCGACGAGCAGCTCGTGCTCAAGGTGTTCCGCAAGCTCGAGGCGGGGATCAACCCGGAGCTCGAGGTCCTGCGCTTCCTCACCGATCGCGAGTTCCCGAACATCGCGCCGCTGCACGGCTGGTACGAGTACGAAGGCACGCCCCTGAGCGCCACGCTGGGGGTCGCACAGCAGTTCCTCCCGGACGCTGTCGGTGGCTGGGAGCTCGCGCTCGAGGAGATGCATACCGACCCGGACCGTTTCCTGCACCAGCTCGGGGACCTCGGCTGGGTCACGGCGCGCCTGCACAACCTGCTCGCCTCGGATGCCGGCGATCCGGCGTTCTCGCCCGAGGAGCCGAGCCAGGAATCGCTCTCGCTGCTGACCGCAACCGTCGACGAGGACATTGAGCGGATCTTCCTGCGCCTGCCAAACGACGAGCGAGTAGCGCCGATCGCCGGTCGCGGCCAAGACGTGCGCGAACGCCTCGCAGCCCGCTCGCAGGTCGGTGTGGGCGGCCGCGTGATCCGCACTCACGGCGACTACCACCTCGGCCAGACCCTGCACACGCAGCGCGGGTGGGTGATCATCGACTTCGAGGGCGAGCCGGCCCGGGCGCTGCCGGAGCGCCGCGCCAAGCGCTCGCCGCTGCGCGACATCGCGAGCATGATGCGCTCGTTCGCATACGTCACGTCCGCCGTCGAGATCCTCTACGCCCGGCCGGCCCCAGAGGACTTCGAGCAGCGCGCGCGCGAGCGCTTCCTCACCGAGTACTTCGCCGAGGTCGACCCCACGTTGCTCCCGGCCGGCGATGCCGCTGTCGTCAACCTGCTCTCGATCTACGAGCTCGAGAAGGCCATCTACGAACTCCAGTACGAGCTTGACAACCGGCCTGATTGGGTATCGATCCCCGTGGCCGGCATCAGGCGTCTGCTGGAGAGCGAATGACCGCGGTGGCGAGCACCGAACTCGACGCACTCGTCCGACGCGAGCACTCCAGCCCTCACGGCGTGCTCGGCGCCCATCCGACCGACGGCGGCGTCGTGATCCGCGCGCTCCGTCCGGCGGCCTCCCAGATCCGGGCTCGGCTGAGCGACGGGACGACGATCGAGCTCGAGCAGATCCACCCTGGCGGCGTGTTCGAAGGGCGCGTCGAGGGCGCCGAGCTGCCGCTGAGCTACCAGCTCGAGATCGACTACGGGCAGGCCGGCACGTACACGATCGACGATCCCTACCGGTTCACCCCGACGCTCGGCGAGCTTGACCTGCACCTGATCGGCGAGGGCCGCCACGAACAGCTGTGGGATGCGCTCGGCTCACACATCCGCGAGCACGAGGGTGTGCGGGGGACTGCGTTCGCCGTGTGGGCTCCGTCGGCCAGGGCAGTCAGCGTCGTCGGCGATTTCAACTCGTGGGACGGGCGTCTGCACGCGATGCGCTCGCTCGGCTCCTCGGGCATCTGGGAGCTGTTCCTGCCGGGCGCGGAGCCCGGCACGCGCTACAAGTACGAGATCCTGACGGCCGACCGCGAGCTGCTGCTCAAGGCGGACCCGTACGCGCAGGAGGCCGAGCAACCGCCGAAGACGGCCTCTGTCGTGACCCAGTCGCACCACACGTGGACCGAGGAGGACGCTCGCTGGCTCGCGGACCGTCGCGAGCGCAGGCCGCTGAACCAGCCGATGTCGATCTACGAGGTCCATCTCGGCTCCTGGCGGCTGAACACGCTCGACGGCAACCGGCCGCTGTCCTACCTCGAGCTCGCCGACGAGCTCTCGGCGTACGTGAAGGACATGGGCTTCACCCACATCGAGCTGCTGCCGGTCATGTACCACCCGTTCACCGGCTCGTGGGGCTATCAGGTGACCGGCTATTTCGCGCCGTCCCCACGCCAGGGCTCGCCCGATGATCTGCGCCGGTTCATCGAGCGGATGCACGCCAATGACATCGGCGTGATCCTCGATTGGGTGCCGGCCCACTTCCCGCGCGACGAGTTTGGCCTCGCGCGGTTCGACGGGACCGCGCTGTACGAGCACGCCGATCCGCGCCGCGGCGCACACCCAGATTGGGGCACGCTCGTGTTCAACTTCGGCCGCCACGAGGTCCGCAATTTCCTGATCGCAAGCGCGCTGTTCTGGCTGCACGAGTACCACGCCGACGGGATCCGGGTCGACGCCGTGGCCTCGATGCTCTACCTCGACTACTCGCGCGAGGAAGGCGAGTGGATCGCCAACCAGTACGGCGGGCGCGAGGACCTCGACGCGATGGCGTTCCTCAAGCAGATGAACGAGGTGATCTACGGCCGTGAGCCGGGAATCATCTCGGCGGCCGAGGAGTCGACGGCCTGGCCCGGCGTGTCACGCCCGACGTATCTCGGCGGCCTCGGCTTCGGCTTCAAGTGGAACATGGGCTGGATGCACGACACGCTCGCGTATTTTGCGTACGACCCGATCTACCGCCGCTTCCACCACCACGAGCTGACGTTCAGCCTGCTGTACGCATTCAGCGAGAACTACATCCTGCCGCTCTCGCACGACGAAGTCGTCCATGGCAAGGGCTCGCTGTTCTCGAAGATGCCGGGCGACCGCTGGCAGAAGTTTGCGAACCTGCGCGCGATGTACGCCTATATGTGGGCGCATCCGGGCAAGAAGCTGCTGTTCATGGGCGGCGAGCTCGCGCAGGAGCAGGAGTGGAGTCACGAGCGCTCGCTCGACTGGCACCTGCTGGAGACCAGGGAGCACGCGGGGGTCCAGGCGCTCGTCCGGGATCTCAACCGGCTCTACCGCGACGAACCCGCGCTGTGGGAGCTCGATTCCGACCCGGCGGGCTTCTGGTGGATCGAGCCGAACGACGCGGACAGCAACGTGATCGCGTTCGCCCGGCAATCGCGGGACGGCGAGCGTGTGGTCGTGTTCGTCGCGAATCTGTCGCCCGTGCCGCGGCCCGCATACCGGCTCGGGCTGCCGCGGGCGACGCGCTGGCGCGAGGCGATCAACACCGACTCGACGTTCTACGGCGGCAGCGACGTCGGCAATCTCGGCGCGGTCGAGCCCGAACCGATCCCGTGGCACAGCCAGCCTGTGTCGGCGGAGATCACGCTGCCGCCGCTGGCTGCCGTCTGGTTCGTACCGGATGTCGCCTGAGCGCGGCGGCTGCCCGCGCGCCGCAGTGCTCGGCGCGGCGGGGGCGGTGTCGATCTGGATACGATCTGCGCCTTGATCTCGGCCACTACGAGCTTGTTCGCCCCGGGATGGTGAGCCGGTGAGCGACGTCTGGCCGGGCAGGCCGTTCCCGCTCGGCGCGAGCTGGGACGGCGGCGGGACGAACTTCTCGGTCTTCTCCGAACACGCTGAGGCCGTCGAGCTGTGCCTCTTCGACGACGACCAGCAGGAAACGCGGATCGCGATGGATCAGCGCCGCGCGCTCAACTGGCACTGCTACGTGCCGGACGTGGGCCCGGGCCAGCGCTACGGCTACCGCGTCCATGGACCATATGCGCCGACCGAGGGCCGGCGCTTCAACCCCGCCAAGCTGCTGATCGACCCGTACGCGAAGGCGATCGACGGTGTCGTCGACTGGTTCCATGACGCGAACGTGCTGCCCTACGTTCCCAACGGGGACGCCGACGCGGACCTCGAGCCGGACGACGAGGACGACGCGCCCGCCGTTCCGAAGTCGGTGGTCATCGATGATGCGTTTTTTTGGGAGGGCGATCGCCCTCCCAGAATTCCGTTTGCCGACACGGTCATCTACGAGACGCACGTCAAGGGCTTCACGATGCGCCACCCGGACGTGCGCGAGGACCTGCGCGGCACCTACGCCGGCCTCGCATCTGACGCCGCGGTCGCGTATCTGCACCACCTCGGCGTGACCGCCGTCGAGTTGCTGCCGATACACCACATCTCCGATGAGGCGTTTCTCGCCGAGCGCGGGCTGCGCAACTACTGGGGCTACAGCACGATCGGGTATTTCGCACCGCATTCGGAGTACGCCGCGACCGGACGTCGCGGCGAGCAGGTGAGGGAGTTCAAGGGCATGGTGAAGGCGCTGCACCGGGCCGGTATCGAGGTGATCCTCGACGTCGTCTACAACCACACGGCCGAGGGCAACCACCTCGGCCCGATGCTGTCGTTCAAGGGGGTCGACAACCCGTCCTACTACCGGCTGATGCCCGACGACCCCCGTCACTACATGGACTTCACGGGCACCGGCAACTCGCTCAACCCGGTCCATCCGAACGTGCTGCGGCTGATCATGGACTCGCTGCGCTACTGGGTGGTCGAGTGTCACGTGGACGGGTTCCGCTTCGACCTTGCGGCGGCGCTCGCACGGGAATTCTTCGATGTCGACCGCCTCTCGGCGTTCTTCGACGTGATCCACCAGGACCCGGTGCTCTCGCAGGTGAAGCTGATCGCGGAGCCGTGGGACGTCGGTCCCGGCGGCTATCAGGTCGGCAACTTCCCGGTGCTGTGGTCGGAGTGGAACGGCGTGTACCGCGACACGATGCGCGACTTCTGGCGTGGCTTCTCCAACTGCGGTGAGTTCGCCCGGCGCCTGTCGGGATCCGCGGACCTGTACGAGTCAGACGGTCGCGAGCCGTTCGCCTCGATCAACTTCATCACCGCCCACGACGGCTTCACGATGCACGACCTCGTCGCCTACGACCACAAGCACAACGAGGACAACCAGGAGGACAACCACGACGGCACCGACGACAACCGCTCATGGAACCACGGCGTCGAGGGCGAGACCGACGACCCGGCGATCCGCGCACTGAGGGCCCGCCAGCAGCGCAATTTCCTCACAACGTTGTTCGTCTCTCAGGGGACGCCGATGCTGCTTGGCGGCGACGAGATCGACCGTAGCCAGCAGGGCAACAACAACGGCTGGTGCCAGGACAACGAACTGTCCTGGTTCGAGTGGACCCGCACTGCGGAGCGCGACCAGCTGCACGATTTCACGCGGCGCCTGATTCGCCTGCGACATCGCCACCCGGTGTTCCGCCGCGCTGCCTTCCTGCGCGGCGCGGAGGTGAAGGGCTCGGGGCTCCCCGATGTGTGGTGGTTCCGCGCGGAGGGCCGCAAGATGACCCAGCGCGACTGGCAGAGCGGTGAGCCCGTGCTCGGGATGTTCCTCAACGGCGACGAGATCCCGACGCCCGGACCGCGTGGAGAGAAGATCCGCGATGACTCGTTCATGCTCCTGTTCAACGCTCACTCCGAGGATCGTGTGTTCCTGCTCCCACGCCGGCGCTTCGGAACGCAGTGGGCGCTCGAGCTGTCGACCGCGGACCCGGATGCCGAGCCGGGCAGCATCCTGTATGGCGCGCGCACAGAGGTCACCGTGATCTCGCGCTCGACTCTCATTCTGAAACGGGTCGCTTGAGCACAGCCCGTCGCACTGGCGCGGGCGGGGCCGAGTTCCGCGCGACCTACCGGCTGCAGCTCACCTCGACGTTCGGTTTCGACGAGGCCCGCACGCTCATTCCGTATCTGCGCGACCTCGGCATCTCGCACCTCTACCTGTCGCCGCTGCTCCAGGCGCGCCCCGGCTCCGGCCACGGCTATGACGTGATCGATCCGGCGCGGCTGTCCGACGACCTCGGCGGCGGCGGCGAGTTCAGACTGCTCGCGCAGGCCGCGCGCGACGCCGGCCTGGGGGTCGTGCTCGATGTCGTCCCGAACCACATGGCCGCGGACCACAGCAACCCATACTGGGCCGATCCGGAGCGGCGCGAGAAGTTCTTCGACATCGACCCGGTGACCGGGCGCCATCGGCGGTTCTTCGACATCGACGAGCTCGCCGGGCTGCGCCAAGAGGACCCGGACGTGTTCGAAGCGACCCACGGCCTGCTGCTGTCGCTGGTCGCGGACGGTTCGGTCGACGGCCTGCGGATCGATCACATCGACGGCCTCGCCGATCCCGCCGGCTACTTGGAGCGGCTGGCCGAGCGCGGAGTGCCGCAGGTGTGGGTCGAGAAGATCCTCGATCCCGATGAGAAGCTGCGCGACTGGCCCGTCAGCGGCACGGTCGGCTACGAGTTCCTCAATGACGTCTGCGCGCTGTTCGTCGATCCCGCGGGTGAGCGCGCGATGACCGCCTTGTGGGAGCAGCTCTCCGGAGACAGCCGCTCGTTCCGGGCCGTCGCGCTCGACGCCAAGCTCGAGCAGACCGCGGGTCCGTTCCGCGCCGATGTCGAGCGGGTGGGGCGAGAGCTTGGAACCGATCCTCCGGGAGGTGTCGATCAACTTGCCCGCGCGCTTGCCTGCATGCCGGTGTACCGGACCTATGTGGAGCCGTGGAGCCGGCTCGTCACCAACGAGGACCGCGATGCGATCGCCGCCGCGCAGATCGATCCGGCCGTCGCCGCGCTCCTGCTGCTCGAGCACCCGGCGCCCCCCGGATTCATCACGCGCTTTCAGCAGACGACGCCGGCGCTGATGGCAAAGGGCGTCGAGGACACAGCGTTCTACCGGTACGGCCGGCTGCTGGCGCTGAACGATGTCGGCGGTGACCCGTCACGGTTCGGGATCGGTGTCGAGCGCTTCCACGCCGCGAATGTGGAGCGGGCGGAGCGCTTCCCCGGCAACCTGCTGACGACGCAGACGCACGACGCCAAGCGCTCGGGCGACGTGCGCGCCCGGATCGGCGTGCTCGCCTCCGTCGCCGAGGAGTGGCGCGAGCACGTCGAGCGGTGGCTCGACGCGACCGAGCCGCTGCGCAGCGGCGGGGCGCCCGACGACGTCGAGCGCTACTTCATCTTCCAAACGCTCGTCGGAGCGTGGCCGATCTACTCCGAGCGGATCGAGGCGTACATGGAAAAGGCGCTGCGGGAGGCCAAGCGCAACACGAACTGGGTCGACCAGAACGAGGAGTGGGAGCAGGCGGTGAAGCGTTTCTGCCGCGCGCTCTACGGGCACCGCCCGTTCCTCGACGACTTCGAGCCATTCGTCGCGCGCGTCGGCGCAGCCGGCGAGCGGGCGGCGCTCGGCCAGCTCGTCCTGAAGCTGACCTGCCCCGGGATCCCGGACACCTATCAGGGCGATGAGCTGTCCTACCGCGCGCTCGTGGATCCCGACAACCGCCGCCCCGTCGACTGGGACTTCCGCCAGGCGATGCTCCGCCGTCTGATGGGCGGTTCGCCCCCCGACGACGAGACCTACAAGCTGTTCCTGACGCTGCGCCTGCTGACGCTGCGCGCCCGCCGGCCCGAGCCGTTCGCCGGCGGCTATGAGCCGCTCGATGCGGGCCCGTCCGCTTGCGCATACGTCCGCGGCGGCGATCTGCTCGTCGCCGTCGCGGTGCGCGAGGAGGTGGACGACGCCTCGCTCGACGCACCCCGCGGGCAGTGGCACGACATCCTCACCGGCGAGCAGCGCTCGTTCGCCGGCGCCGTCCGGCTCGACAGCGTCCTCGGCGACCGCGGCTTTGCCGTGTTCGAGCGTGCCGGGCCCGCGACGCTCCTGCGCTGAAGGCTGCCGCCCACGGCGCCTCGCGCGGGCGGGCGCGATCGGTCGTCGCGTTGGCCCCCGCCGGCGGCTGGGCGCAGGGCGACGACTCCTACAAGGACGTGCTCGCGTGGTTCACCCAGCAGCAGTCGCTGCTGCATCAGGCCGCCCCATACGCCGACCAGATCGCCGCCTCCGACGAAGGCCGGCGCCGGGCGACCGAGTTCGTCACGACGAACTACGAGCACATCCCGGCGGAGCTCGTCGCGCACATGATCAGCGCCGGCGCGGGCTGCGCGGGTGCGGACACGATGATCGAGAACGCGCTGCACGAGGGGTGGCCGCTGGACCCCGCGCAGATCACGTGCCCGGTCCGCGTCATCTGGGGCACCGAGGACAGGCTGCTCACCTGGCCGCCAAGCGCGGAGCGCTATCGACGCGACTGGCTGCCGGCCGCCGACTGGGTCGTGCTCGATGGCGTCGGACACTGCCCGCAGCTCGACGTCCCGCTGGAAACGGCCGAGTTGATCCTGGGTTTCACCGCTGTCTGAGCGCATCGCCGCGGCGCGTTCGAGGTCGGCGGCGTACGCTCCAGCGCGCTCCGCTAGGGTCCCGGGTCGGCTCCATGCGCGTGCTGCTGATCTCCTGGGAGTACCCGCCCGTGATCGAGGGCGGTCTCGGACGCCACGTCCGCAAGCTCTCCGAGCAGCTGGTCCGCGACGGAGTCGAGGTGCACGTGCTCACCCGCGGCGGCGGCCGCCTGCCGCGCGAGGAGGATCGTCACGGCGTCACCGTTCACCGGGTCCGTGAGCCGCAGTTTCCGAAGGACGTGAGCGCGTTCGTGCGCTGGGTGCGGTCGATGAACGCCGACATGCGCGGGCCCGCGTTCGAGCTTGCCGACCAGCTCGAGTTCGATCTCGTGCACTCACACGACTGGCTCGTCGCCGGCGCCGCCGAGGCGGTTGCCCGCCGGACCCGGCGCCCGTGGCTCGTGACGGTTCACGCCACGGAGTTCGGGCGCCACCAGGGGTGGGTGCAGACCCACCCGCAGTCCTACATCCACGCCGCCGAGCGCGACATGGTGCGCAAGGCCGACCGCGTGATCACATGCTCGCGCTACATGAAGGGACACGTATCCCGCGTGTTCGGCGTTCCGGCGTCGCGGGTCACGGCGATTCCGAACGGGATCGATCCGCGCGAGCTGGAGCCGGTGGCGTCCGATCTCGACGCGCTTCGCGCTCGGTACGCGCGCCCCGACGAGCTGCTCGTCCTACTCGTCGGACGGCTCGTGTACGAGAAGGGCTTCCACCTCGCGCTCGACGCGCTCGCGCCGGTGATCCGCAGGCACGGCGGCGTGCGTTTCCTCGTCGCTGGAACGGGCACGGCCGAATCCGAGCTCAAGCGGCAGGCGCGGGAGCTCGGGCTGCTCACGCATGGATCGTTCCTGGGATGGGTCGGTGACGATCGCCTCCATTCGCTGTACCGCATCTCGGATCTCTGCATCGTCCCGTCGATCTACGAGCCGTTCGGGATCGTCGCGCTCGAGGCGATGGCCTCCGGCTGCCTGTGCATCGTCGCCGACACCGGTGGCCTGCGAGAGGTCGTGCCGGACGACGGCACGGTCGGGCTGCGCTTCCCCTCGCGCGATTCCGACGCGCTCGGGGAGCTACTCGAGCGGGTCCTCACCGACGACGTGACGCGCGCTCAGCTGATCGCCGAGGCCCGCGAGTACGTCCTGCGGTTCGACTGGGCCGAGGTGGCGCGTCGCACCGAGCGGGTGTACGCGCAGCTTGCGACGGCGCGTCCGGGCGCAGCTACTCGCGCCGGTCGCGGGTCCCTCTAGACAGCAGGTCCTCGAGCTCGTCGATCAAAGCGCTCACGCGCTGTGCGACAGGATGCTCGCGGGCGCCCGACAGCCGCTCCGAGAGCTCTGAGCGCGCGTCCGACAGGATCTTGGAGAAGCTGTCGTCCGTCTTGATGTAGCCGAGTTCCTCGTCCGTCGGCCGCTTGTAGCTCGCGGCCGCCGCCTCGGCCGCCGCCCGCCGGGCGCGCTCGCGCGCTTCGTGCGCTTCCCGCAGCTCCTGCTCGAGCTTGGCCATCCGCGCTTCGACGTCCGGGTCGACCGGCGGTGGTGGCGGCGGCGGTGCTGCGGAGCCACGGCGCCGCGGGGGCGGCGTCTGCGCGGCGGCCGGCCGCGCCGCGCGCAGCTCGCGGATGCGGGCATATGCCTCCTGCACCTCCTCGAAGCGCCGCTCGGACGCCTCCGAGCCGCCGTTGTGGTCCGGGTGGTACTGCTTGACGAGGCGCCGGTATGCGGCGCGGACCTCGGCGTCGGGAGCGTTCGGGCTGACGCCGAGCGTCGTGTATGGGTCGCGGCTGGTGCTGGCCATCTCGGCTCTGTGAACAGGGTAGTGCGCGGCCGTGCCGACGTGGTGGGCGGACCGGCTGGGGTGGTGGGCGGACGGGCCGGGGTGGTGGACGGACGGGCCGGGGTGGCGGACGGACGGGCCGGGGTGGTGGACGGTTCACCCCTTGGGTGCCTCGGCGCTGCGTGCTCGCGGGCGGAGACTGACCCCACGGACAAGAAAGGAGACCCTCGATGATCCGCAACCGCACTCGCACCCGCCTCGCACTCGCCGCCCTCGCCACGCTCGCCGCCTCGTTCGGTCCGGCCGCGCTGGCGCAGGCGAAGCAGACCTGCACGCCGAGCCATTCGACAACGCTGGCCAGCGACAGCTACGCCCGCGTATACGGCAGGCACGGCAACGCTTACGTGTGCATCCGGGCGAGCGGCAAGACCTCGCTGTTGCAGGGCGCGTCCCCGGCCGGCGATCACTTCGCCCTCGGCGGCACGTACGTCGGCTGGAGCTCGAGCCCGGCGCCTGACCCGAGCAATCCCTCGGCGCTGCCGCACTCGATCGTGACCGTCATGCACATCCCCGATCACCGCGTCAACGACCGGTGGTATCCGGCGGAGCTGAACGAGACCGTGGACAAGATCGTCGTCCTCAGCGATGGCGCGGCCGCCTGGGCGATGACACCGCCGCCGGGGTCCGACGGTGCGTTCACCGAGATCCAGGGCACCGACCGGGCGGGGCACCCCGCGGATCAGTTCTCCGACGATCACGCCGATGTCGTCGGCAGCTCGCTGCACATCCTCGCCGGCAAGACGATCGCGTGGCGCTACGCGGACGGCACGACCGGCACCCAAACGCTGTTCTGAAGTCCACCGGAGGTTCGGGGAACCGAGGCCCGCCGCCTGCCGGCAGCCGGCGGCACACGTCGGGAGCGCCCGCGATCGCGATCACGACCGCCTCAGGCACGAACTCCTGCGCGATTCCGAGCAGCTCCTGCTCGCCCGATGCCACGCGCACGTCGTATCCCTCGAGCGGTCCGGCGCGATCTGCGGACATCTACCGAGCGCGATCGCGCAGGCTGGGCGGATGCCTCCATCGCGGAGCACACGTACGGTCGCAGGATGCTCGAGACGGTCCCCGCGGCATGGCTCCTGTTGGCGTTGCCGTTCCTCTCATCGGCCGTGATCGAGAGCGTGAACGTGCTGCGGACGTTGACCGCCCGCCACAACCGGCTCATGCGGCTGATCGGGATCATCGGAGTGAGCTGCCTGCTCGCCGGGCTGCTCGGGGTGATCCCGCCCGTGGCGACGTTCCCGGCGATCATCGCCGGCGGAGCGCTGTCGGGTTACGCCGTGTTCGTGCCGCCGAGGCCGGGCGGCGGCGAGGATGGCGGCGACGACTGGCACGGTGGCGGCCCGCCACCCGACGATCCTCCTCCCCGACCGCCCGGGGACCCGATCGACTGGGAGCAGTTCGACCGCCTGCGGCAGGGGTGGGATCGCGTGCCGGCAGGACGGAGCTGACTCGCCAGACCTCAGCACGCGACGGTCGTGTCCCCCTCGGAAGGGGTCGTTTGCACAGACACGAGGGCCCGGCTGCCGCCGGGCCCTCGTGAAAACACTCGCCTGTTGTGGGGAATGCTACGCCGGACATCCGGTCCGGCGGTCTGACATCGTCGGGCGGCGTCCGGTCGCCCGTGACCGGCTTGCGCTACATCATCCCCGACATGTCGGGCATACCACCGCCGCCACCGCCGGAATCCTTCTCAGGCACCTCGGCGACGATCGCCTCGGTCGTGAGGATGTTCTTGGCGATCGACGCGGCGTTCTGCAGCGCGGAGCGCGTCACCATCGCCGGGTCGATGATGCCCGCGGCGACGAGGTCGACGATCTCGCCGTTGGCCGCGTTGAGGCCATGGCCCTTCTTCGCCTTGCGGACGTCGTTGACGACGACCGAGCCCTCGAGGCCAGCGTTCTCGGCGATCTGACGGAGCGGCTCCTCGAGCGCGCGGACGACGATCTTCGCGCCGGTCTGCTCGTCGGGATCCTCGAACCCATCGATCTTGAGCGCGGCCTGAGCCGCCAGCAGCGCGACGCCGCCGCCCGGCACGATGCCCTCCTCGAGGGCGGCGCGGGTGGCCTGCAGCGCGTCCTCGACGCGATGCTTCTTCTCCTTCATCTCCGTCTCGGTCGCCGCGCCGACCTTCACGACCGCGACGCCGCCCGAGAGCTTCGCGAGGCGCTCCTGGAGCTTCTCGCGGTCGAAGTCCGAGTCGGTGTTCTCGATCTCGGTCTTGATCTGGTTGATCCGGCCCTTGATCGCGTCGGTGTCACCGGCGCCGTCGACGATCGTCGTCGTGTCCTTGGCGACGACGACGCGGCGCGCGCGACCGAGCTGCGAGAGCTGGGTGTTCTCGAGCTT
>DATKOY010000135.1:0-2537 GCA_035524415.1 Solirubrobacteraceae bacterium
CTCAGTTGGCTAGAGCGTCTGCTTGCCATGCAGAAGGTCGTGGGTTCGAGTCCCATCATCCGCTCTCGACAAATGCCCCGGAAACGGGTCCTTTTCACTTCTAGGGCTGCAACGCGCCAATAGCCGCCGAACGCGCGTGGCGACAGAATGGCAACGAACGCCGCCTTTATCGAGAGGTTTGATGTGAAAGTCGTACGGTCTCGTACGCGGTTCGCGCGCAAGCTGCGCGGATCGCTACGGCTCGAGGTCAGCGAAGGTGCTGGGTGCTGTACGCGTCGCCGATCCGGTCCATGGCGGGCACGCTCAGCCGGCGGGCGCGTGGCTCATCGGCGTCGGGCAAATGTCGAGGCGTCCTCACGGGCCCGCCGTGCCTCGTGGTCCTCCGCCTTATGCAGCGCGCGATCGAGCTTGTACTGTCGCCTGTCCTCGCGCCACTTTCCCCACGCGTCACGTAACGCCTGCCACATAGCCGATCAGAGACTAGCACTGGGCTAGCCGCTCATCGAGCTTCCGTCGGACTCTGCGGGATCAGCTTCGTGGGCCCTGAGCGGCTAGAGATCCTGTGGCGCGAGTCGGACTAGGTGTAGTTCCTAAGCACGTTGGTTCATCCGGGTCTCCTTGGAGGCTGAGAGCTGCCAAGCACCTCAGTCCAAGGAGGACACCGGATGAAGCTTCACCGTAACGCGGCTCTCAGTTGGAACGGGCGGCGGCTGCTCGCTGAGCGGGTTGTTGTCGAGGGCTGGACGATCGCGGCGGCTGCCGAGGCGGCCGGAGTGAGCAGGCGCTGCGCGCGGAAATGGATTGGCCGCTACAGGGCGGCCGGCGAAGCCGGCCTCGTTGACCGCTCTTCGGCGCCGCATCGGGTCGCCAACCGTACCCCGGTCGAGCGAGTCGCGGTGATCGTCGCGCTTCGCCGGCTGCGGATGACAGCGGCCGAGATCGCCGAGTTAGTCGCGATGCCGCTCTCGACGGTGTCGGTCGTGTTGCGCCGAAACGGTGTCGGCAAGCTCGGCCGGATCGGCCTCGAGCCGGCGCGACGCTACGAGCGCTCACGGCCGGGCGAGCTCGTCCATATCGACGTCAAGAAGCTCGGCCGGATCAAAGGCGGCGCCGGCTGGCGGGTGACCGGACCGAAGCACCACTACAACACGACGCTCACCGACGGCTCCGGCAAGCGCCGCAACACCGTCGGCTACGAGTACGTCCATGTCGCCGTCGACGACTACTCACGGCTCGCCTACGCCGAGGTGCTGCTCGACGAAAAAGCCTCGACCGCCGCCGCCTTCCTGCGTCGCGCCGTCGCCTACTACCGCCGCCATGGCATCCAGGTCGAGCGGATCCTCACCGACAACGGCAGCTGCTACCGCGGCATCGTGCACGCCGTCGCTTGCCGCCAACTCCGGCTCAGACACATCCGCACACGCCCCTACCGGCCACAAACCAACGGCAAAGCCGAACGCTTCATCCGCACCATGCTCAACGGCTGGGCCTACGCAGCCGTCTACCGTTCAAGCCAAGAACGCACACGAGCCCTTGACGGCTGGCTCTGGCACTACAACCATCAACGCCGACACTCAGCCCTCGGCCACCAACCCCCGACCAGCAGAACCAACCTGCTTGGGTCCTACACCTAGCCCGGCTCTAGCCCCGAGCTTGCCTCGCTCTAGAGGCGGCTTCCTACGTTCGTTGCGACACGGCCAACGAACTGCAAGGAGGCAACCATGTTCCGTTCCCGCAAGCGTCTCGGTCTGGCATCCGCAGTCGTCGTCGTCCTCGCGGCCTCGCTCCTGCCGGCTGCAGGCATCGCCGCACGCGGCATTCAGCCGACGAGCCCGTGGTATGCGTATGACGCCGCGATCAGGAAAGCCGAGCACCACAACCTGGTCAGCAGCGTCCAGCCGACGAGCCCGTGGTACGCGTACGACGCCGCGCTCAGGAAGGCGCAGCACGAGCGGCTCGTCCAAGCAGTTCAGGCGAAGCGCGCCCGCTGACCCGATCATCGCCCGGCACGCTCGACAACAGGCCCCGCTCACCGCGGGGCCGTTGCCGTGCGCTACCGATGGTCGATGCTGCGCAGCACGCGCAGGCAGTTCTCGCGCAGCACCTTCGCGATATCGGCTTCGCCCAGCCCGCGCTCGGCCAGGAGTTGCGTGACCAGAGGAGCGTCACCGTGGTGGAGAAGGTCCGGCGGAAGGTGGACGGTCGCGAGGCTCTGCTCGAACGCAGCCTGCTGCTCGGGCGGCATCGCGCGATAGATGAAGTCGAAGAAGTCGAACCCGAGCCCGACGTGGTCGATGCCGACGAGCTCGGCGACGTAGACGACCTGATCCGCGAATGCCGCGGCGTTCGCGCCGTCGCTCGATGGGCTGAGCAGCACCGAGCTGATGCCGATCACGCCACCCCGCTCGGCCACGGCCTGCATCTGCGCATCGCTGCTGTTCCGCTCGACGTCGTGGAAGCGGCGCGGGTTGGTGTGACTGATCACGAGCGGCCCGTGCGTGCGGTCGAGCACGTCTTCGACGCCCGCGGGATTCAGG